>NZ_JBJETK010000001.1:0-36387 GCF_051883275.1 Treponema sp.
CAGCTGGAAAGAGATATAAAAAAGGTAAAAATAATAAGTGCTACTCATTTTTTTCTGGGCTAAAGTAGGCGATTCTTTACATTTTTTTCTGCTATAAAATCCAGTGTAGTGTTTTTGGTATAATGGCACCTCGAAAACTTGTCTTTATCGATTTTTTTTGAGGTGCCCTGAAGAAACTTTGCGATGGGTGTAAATCAAACGGCTAAAATTGGGAGCTAAGTCTGACAATTTTTCTTCAGAATGTTTTTCGCTAATTTTTCGCACTTTACATATAGAGCGGAAAAACTTTCCGCAAGAAGAACCGTTGTAACCAGATTGACAAGGAAGGCAGCCCCAAAATGCAGGAACCAAGGACGAATGTTCAGTTTCCGCAAAATGTAAATTGCAGAACTTCCGATTCCCTGGGCAAAATAATAGAACAGTGCATTGCGTCCTATATGGGCAAGAAATTTTTTCACATTCGGAAACTTTCCGCCTTCAATATTGATGTGGTTTTCAAGAAACAGAAAAGTAAAGATTGAAAGAAGTGAAAAAAATCCATAGGCAAGGCTTGGCGGAAATTTTGCAGCCTGAACTTTTAAAACCGGGAGATGCTGTGTTTTTGCTGAAAATATAAATCCAAAAATAAAAACTGCCGTTGCTGCGATATATTTTTTTAAGGAAACAGTACCTAATTCTTTCCGTATAAAACCAAGTGACCAGAAAAAACTGTAGAAAATAAAATAAGGATTTTTAAATGGAAAATCGAACCCCGCAGCAGTCCATACAAAAAGCACGGCGTAAAAGACACAGATGTATTTTTTATTTGCCTCAAAATTTCCCGAATTTTGCATAAAGGCAATCAGAATGGAGTTTAAAAACAGAACCAAAAAATACACTGGAACAAACCAAATCGAACCTGCAATTACCGGCAGGATTTGAATGTTCGGATGAAGAAGCAGCGCCTTTGCAACATCAGAAACATTCGTTGAACCTGCTGTTTTAAGCGGTGTAAAAACCGACAGAAAACATACAGCCGACACGGCAAGAATGAAAAAACACCATTTTAAGTAAATCTGAAAAATGCTTTTTGCGGTTTTTAGCGGGGTTGTTTTTGAAAAAGAACTACTCCAGCCTGAAAGAAAGAAAAACAGCGGAACATCAACCAAAAGCAGAATGCTTTGAGCCGGGACGGGAACAATCCCCCCCTGACCAAAAACCGGTGTGAATTGCTATAACGCTTACGCTTGCAAAACCGCGTACAAAGTCAATGTATGCATTTCTTGCACACGGTTTTGAATTCCGATTTTCATTCATATCCTTTACCTCTTTTATTTGAAAATAAAAATTTTGCTTGCAAGATAATTCAAGATTATTACAAGCACATTCACAAGAATTTTTATCAATACTTCCTTTTGAGAAAGCGAATTGAAGGTTAAAAGAACCGGCAGCAAAACAAGTTCCACCGCCTCAGACAGAACTCTTGCAGCAAGAAAGAGCACCGCTTCTCGAACAGCCGCCTTTCCCTGTGTTTTCTGTGTCTTGAAAACAAAAAATTTGTTTGTAAAATACGCAAATACCACGGCAAAAAACCAAGCCAAAACCGAGGATGCTCTTACCGCAAGTGCTGTCCTGAAAAGTGCATAAAGCACCGTATTTACGCAGACTGTCGCCGCTCCGAAAAAAATATACAGAAAAACCTGAAAAACTTTATTTTGTTCGTTTTGTTTGTCCGAATGTTTTTCCGTTTCCCATCTTTTTATAGTTCCGTTTTTTACAAGCCAGGCATTCAGTGCGATTTGTGCAAGCGGAAAATCAGTTTTTGAGTCCGAATAGAAATTTTCGACAGTTTCTTTGCCGAATTCTTTTTGAAAACGGCTGACCTTTTCTTTTCCAAAACAGTTTTTTTCCTCTAAAATTCCGCTTGTTTTTTCTATGTGCGTCGCAATCAGCCTTGTGCCTAGTTGTGAAGAGATTTTTTTCAGAAGAAAATCCGGCGAGGCTGATATTATTATGTCGTTTTCTCTCTTTTGCATGAGATACCAAGCGGCAATTTTCTTTGAACTGCATTTCCAGAATTCTTCCGTTACAAAATCTATGTCGGGGAAAAAGCGTACAAAACTGAAGAATGAAGATTTAAGTTTTTCCTTCGTAATTTTTCCGCATTTGTATTGAACAAAGCGAATGAAAAATTCCGGCATAACAGTCAGAACCTTTAAATTCTTTTTTGCACAGAAACAAAAAAAATCAATCGAGCTGTCGCCTTTATAAATCGTTCCGTCAAAATCGTAAACATTCATAAATTACAGGTAAAACAGTGCGCACATTACCGCCATATATGCAATTACTGCATAAATCAAAAATTTATCATTTACAAGAACTTCCACAGGGTCGCCGTCGCTTTTTCCTTCAACGTCAAAGCTGTAGCGCAGTGTAATCAGAATGACGAGCGGCACTGTAAAAACAAGATATTCGGAATTTTCGGTTTTTATTCTTTCCGTATCGCAAGACCAAAGCGCATAAAAAACATTCGCCATTGCAAGAAACATATACATATTTTTGTCAAGAAATCCCTGTGTGTAATATCGGAGTACATTTCTTGTTTCCGATGAATTTTTTATCAGTTCGCCGCGACGCTTGCCCAATGCCATAAAGAATGAAATCGTAATTATCATAAGATACAGCCAGTTTGAAATCGAGCAGCCTGTAATGTGCGAACCGTAAAGGACACGCAGAAAAAATCCTGATACAAGAATGCATAAATCGACTATCGGAATTTTTTTCAGACCGAACGAATACAGAACGTTCAGAACAACATATAAAAGCAAAATCAGGCTTGCTGAAAAATTCCTTACATACAGATTGAACAGAATGCAAAATGCAATCAAACTGAAAAACAAAATCCACGCAGAACCAATGCTGATTTCACCGCTGGCTAGAGGTCGCCTGCATTTTTCGTTGTGCGCCCTGTCTTTTTCCACATCGCGAATGTCATTTATAACGTAGATTGCAGAGGAAGCAAGACAGAATGAAAAAAAGCCTGCAAGACTGACAAAGATTTTTTCTCTTGTAAAAAATACGCCGTCAAAGAATGCGGGCAGCAGGACAAGCAGGTTTTTTACCCAATGATGAACCCTTGCAAGCCTTAAATATTTAGGAAACTTCATATCAACTCCGGTTTTCAGCACGGGTAATGCTCAAGGCAGAATTTCAGCATTTGTTTTGCATTCGGAACGTTTGCAAAAACGAGGACTGCGGCGGACACACCGAGAAGAAGAGTAACAATCCAGCGTTTTTTGAAAATCTCGGCAATGTTTCGGGCAAGCAGCAGAAGAAGGGCAAAATAACTCCACCCGAAATACAGGCAGTAGAGCGAAAAAGAATATGAGCCGCCTTCACCTCCGGCACCCCAGCCGACTATGCCTGTAACGATAAATGCAAATACTGTCCAAAAAACGCAAAAACGAGCAAGAAAATTTTTTCTGTTTATAAAAACGCTTGCGGCGCAAAGCACTAGAATTGCAATGCCCAAAAAATTCACTTTGTCAGTGCCAAAGTAAAGCCATGCAAAGTGTTCGGGATTTGTGACGCCGTTTTCTGTCACTGCAGGAAAGAACGCAGACTGTGCTTTTGGAAAAATAAAGAAAAAAGGAACAGAGCCAAAATATTGCAGAATACGCACGGAAACCGGGATTGATTTCCCTGTAAAAGTTGAAAGAAGTTTTAAGCGTGAAAAAGAATTGAACAGGATGTCGCTTCTTCCGCAGACAATCACAATGAACAAAAATCCAGCTGCAAGCTTGAGAAGTGCCACAAACCATTTTTTCAATGAAAATTTCTGCAAATCATTATGACCGCCGCATATAAGAATAGAAGCGGCACAGCTTGTAAGAAGCGTTCCCGAAGCACCGTAAAGAGAAAAAACATCCAGTTTTTTATTCTTAATATAGCTGAATACAACAAGCATAAGATAAAAATAAGCGACAATGTACTGCTCAATGACAATGCTGAAATAAAAATGGGAAAAAGTACAGAAAAGCAAAATCAGTCCAAAAATCCGTTCAGGAACGGAAAGACTGAACATTTTAAGCAGAATGATTGAATTTAAAATCAGAAGAGCAATATTTGCAAAACTTGTAAAAAGCGGAAGCGACCATTCAAACGGAACCAAGAGCGAAATCAAATAAGGAATTCCAAAAAACGGAAAAGAAAAAACTGCAAACAAAGGCTGTCGTATGTCATTTTCAAAATAAGCAAGAGAAAGAAAGGCATTGTCCCAAACAATATGAAGCTGACTGTCTGCACTCAAAAGAACGTTGTTTGAATTTTCAAGCGGCGGATAAAATGCGTTAGTGTTGAAATACGAGCCTGCTGTAAAAACCGCATACACTGCAAAAATAAGGCAGCAAACTGTTTTTTCAGCCCGGGTTATGCAGAGGATTTCATTTTCCTTTATGATCCGAACAACCCTTTTTGCAACATACAAAATCATCGTATAGCAGAAAAAGAAACCGACCGCAGCACCTAAAACTGCAACCGTCGTAAAAATGAAGATGTACGTTTCTTTTGTCAATCCTTGAGAAAGAAACCATACGCGTGCTCTGGAGTTGGGCGCAAACGTTTCGTTAAAAATTCTTATGAAATAAAAATTCTTTATTCCATTTATACAGACGGCGAGAGTGCAAAAGGCACAGTATGCTTTTAGTTTGATTGAACAGGAAAGTTCCTGTTCAAGATCAAATTTTTTCAGGGCAAAGTGCAATGCGGCAAGAGCAAACGGAATTCCGGCAAGAAAGATATACGACCGAAAACTAAGACAGAAGAATGCCGTTGCAGAAAGGTAAAAAAACAGCGTTTTGACACGGTTTTTGTCTGCACGGGAACCGGCATTTGTGCCGCAGAGATTTTCTGTGTTTTCCATAAAAACTCCTTAAAAATAAAATTTGCATACCAAAAATGAACAGTCTTATTCGTAAAACAATGTGCAACAAAACAGTCCATTTGGACTTAAATAATAACATGGTTAGTATTTTTGTATCAATAAGTCGCTCTTAAAAATCCATTTGGATTATTGTATTGTTATGTTGGATTTCTGGTGCAATGTAAAAAATGAATTGGAATACAATCTTATGACACAAAAAGAATTGGCGGATAAAATGCAGATCAGCTACAACACATTGCAGTCCTGGATTACAAAAGACAGGCTTCCTGATGCTCGGCAGTCCGTGCAAATTGCAAAAATTTTAAATACGACAGTCGAATTTCTTGTGACGGGAAGGAAAACACCACTAAGCCAGGACAATGCAAAAATTATAAATCTTTTAAATCAGGCAATCGGGTATCTGAAATAAAACACAGGCAGAAACTAAGGTGTTATTCATTTCTCAGAGGAATATAAAAATCAAGGCATTCCAATAGGGCTCGTGCAAAACTTTTTCCATTGATCTTGATGTTGTGTTTTTTATTCTTTACGTCAAGGCAATGTCTTTTCTTTTCAATAGAAAATCAACAATGTTTATGTGACCGATTCCGTCGCGACTCATGTCTACCTTGTCCAGACTCATAACATATTTTGGTGATGCGTCAGAAATCGGCTTGAACGCTCCAAACTCACGTAATATTGTTTCTTCGCTTGCCAAAAGATAGCAGACTTGTATGAAGCATTTTTTTCCGTCCTTTATCGCTACAAAATCTATTTCTCCTTTATAGGTTTTCCCGGTATAGATTGTATATCCGCGTGAAAAAAGTTCGTTAAAAATTACATTTTCCAAAAAGAATGTATCTTCAAAATTCACGCTGTTTGTATTTATGATTCTAAGCCCCATATCTACGGCATAATACTTTTCACTTGTTTTTAATGCTTCCTTTCCTGCAATGTTGAATTTTTTTACGCCATGTACAAGATAAGCCTTCTGCATTTTTTCAAGGTAATTATAAACAGTCTGTCGCGTAATGCTTTTTTTGTTATGGGTTTTGTAATAGTTTATTACATTCTCAGAAGAAAATTCTTTGCCTGCATTTGCAAGAATATAGAGCGAAATGTCTGTAAAAGTTTTTTTGTCAAATCTGGATGATTTTCCGACAATATCTTTCTTAATTATTCCGTCATACAAACTTGAAAGATACCGTCTTATGTCCTGCTCGCGGTAAAAGTCAAAACGCAGTGGAAAACCGCCCCATTTAATATAGTCAAAAATGAAATCTTCTGAAAATTCCCGGTTATTCACTCGGAAATATTCTTTTACTTCTGAAAATGAAAAAGGCATTATCTCAAATTCTACTGTCCGCCCTGTTAAAAGACTTGCAAGTTCCCCGGAAAGTAAAGTTGAATTGCTCCCTGTTACAAAAATCGAACACTTGACTGTAGCCCGCAATGAGGCAAGGACTTTTTCAAAATTTTGTACCGCTTGAACTTCATCTATAAAAATGTAATACTTTTTCTCGTTTATAATTCTATTTTTGATTTCTTTATTTAAATCGCTGGCAGTTTTGATGAACTCATATTCAAAATCTTCTAAATTGATAAAAATAATCTGATTTCCGTCAATTCCGTTTTCAATAAGTTCGTCACGAATTTCCTGCAATACAATGGATTTTCCGGAACGCCGTATTCCTGTAATTACTTTTATTAAATCCGTTTCGTAAAAAGGGCGGATTGTATCTACATAGTCTTCGCGTTTTATAAACATAGAACTGCCTCTTATGTTTACATTTTACTATATATTTCTTATTTGTCAACGCAAATACCCTTTCTATTTTTACAATTTTATAATTTTTAGTATATTGTAAACGCTAAATACAATAGTCGCTCTACGCAGATTGCCGTTCTGGATTCTGGCGCGCGCCTTTTTCGATTGCCTTTGCGAATTCTAAATCGACTTCTTCAAATGTGTCGACATACAGGGCGATTTCAAAATGTCCGTTGAGTCCGTTCAGATATTCGTATTTTCTGTTTGTCATTTTTTCAAAGTTCTTCCGCTCGTACAGCATAAAAAGAGTGCCGTTTTTAATCAGATACACGTTCACCGCATTTTCGGCTTCCTTGATTTCAAAGCCAAGCACGTCCCTGTAAAAGCGAATCATCGTCGGCATATCATTCACGAACAATCCAACACCGTCAAGTTTCATTTTGATTTCTCCCGTTTATATAAAAATAGTCAGTGAGCTTACATTTCTGTATTTTCTGAAAATGATTATATCAGTCACGGGCGTTTTTGTATGCAATTTTGTGCGGACAATGCCTTTTTTACCGCTGCATTTACATTCCCCAAAATCATAACTAGAATACATCTATGAACAAATTGAACTCTTTGAAAAAACTCGGACTGGTCGGCGGAACAGGGCCGGAATCTACGGCGATTTATTACCGCGAGCTGAACAGGATTATAAATCAGAGAACCGGCGGAAAAGCGTTCCCGGAACTTTGCATAGAAAGCGTAGACTTGTACCGCACGCTCGGTTACTGCAAGGCTGGCGACGACGAAGCGCTTGTGCAGTATCTTTTGGGCGCGGTGAAAAATCTTGCTGCGTGCGGAGCGGACTTTGCGGCGCTTACGGCAAATACGGTTCACAGCGTTTTCGACAGGCTGAGCGCGCTTTCCCCGATTCCGCTTGTAAGCATTGTTGATGCGGTGTGCGAAGAAGCGTTCAGGCGCGGCTACAGGAAAATCGGACTTTTGGGAACGATTTTTACGATGAACGGCGCTTTTTTCAGAAATTCGTTTAGCGCGCGCAAAATTGAACTTGTAACTCCGCCGGAAAACGAAAAGTCGCTTGTGAACAGCCGGATTGCCGACGAACTTGAACTTGGAATAGTAAAAGACTCCACTGTCCGCGAACTTGTTTCTGTCATTCAGGGAATGAAAGAGCGCGATGGAATTGAAGCGGTAATCTTGGGCTGCACCGAACTCCCCCTCGCCCTCAACGACAAAAACTGCCCCGTTCCGTGCCTGGACACGATGAAGATACATATCGATATGCTTTCGGAGATGGTTTTGGGGGAGTAATTTAAATAAACTGGAAATTATTGTGGGAAGGATATTTTTTTTTTGGGGGGGCGATAGTTTCTGTTTTAAAATGTGAAATTGTGGTATAATGCTCTATAGTATATGCAGGTACTAGAATTTATAGATAATGTGAATAAAACACTCAGTCAAAGTATAAAAGAAGAAATTAAGCCTGGAAGTAAAGTTTCTATAGCAGCGGCTTGTTTTTCTATTTATGCGTATCAGGAATTACAGAAAGAACTTAAAGATATTGATGAACTTAGGTTTATATTTACTTCTCCAACTTTTATTACAAATAAAACAGAAAAAGAAAAACGTGAATTTTATATTCCACGATTGGATCGTGAAAGAAGTCTTTATGGAACTGAATTTGAAGTAAAACTACGTAATGAATTGAACCAGAAAGCCATTGCAAAAGAATGTGCAGAATGGATAAAGCGGAAAGCAAATTTTAAATCAAATTCAACTCAGCAGTTGATGCCGTCTTTTATAAACATTGATGAAACAAATTATAGTCCTGTAAAAGAATTTACGGCGGTAGAACTCGGGGTAGAAAAAGGAAACAATGCAGCTTTTGGAATAATGAAAACAAAGGCTCCAAATAGTGTTGGTTTTTTGCAAATGTTTGAGCAGTTCTGGCAGAATAAAGGAATGATGCAGGATGTAACGGAGCAGGTCATCGAAAATATTGCATCAGTCTATGCCGAAAACGCTCCAGAGTTTATATATTTCATAACTCTTTACAATATTTTTAAAGAGTTTTTAGATGATATAAGTGATGATATTCTTCCTAAAGAGGCAACAGGATTCAAGCAGAGTGCAATCTGGAATAAACTTTATAACTTTCAGCAGGATGCCTGCCTTGCAATAATAAATAAACTTGAAAAATACAACGGCTGTATTCTGGCCGATAGCGTAGGTCTTGGTAAAACATTTACGGCGCTTTCTGTAATAAAATATTTTGAAAGTCGCAATAATCGTGTTCTTGTACTTTGTCCTAAAAAATTAGCAAACAACTGGAATATTTACAAAGGAAATTACAAAAACAACCCTATTGCAGACGACAGATTGCGTTATGATGTTCTCTTTCATACAGACTTAAACAGAATTCATGGTCAGTCTAATGGTAACGATCTTGCTTATATCAACTGGGGAAATTATGATTTGGTTGTAATTGATGAATCTCATAATTTTCGTAATGGTATCGGTACTCATGCAAATACAAAAGAAAACCGTTATATGCAGTTAATGGAAAAAGTAATCAAGCAGGGGGTAAAGACCAAAGTTTTGATGCTTTCTGCTACTCCTGTAAATAACAGATTTATTGATTTGAAGAATCAGCTGGCTCTTGCATACGAAGGTGTTGCAGAAAATCTTGACCAGAACCTGAAAACAAAAAACTCTATAGAAGACATTTTTCGTCAGGCTCAGACAGCCTTTAATAAATGGAGCAAATTTCAGATAGAAGAGCGGACGACAGAAAATCTGCTTTCTATGCTCAGTTTTGATTTTTTTGAAGTTCTTGACAGCGTTATGATTGCCAGAAGCCGAAAGCATATTCAGAAATATTATGATACAAAAGATATTGGAACATTTCCTAAACGGCTTCATCCAATTTCAATTCAAACGCCACTTACGGAAAATGATAATGAAACTACATTTAATCTGATTTTTGAGGAACTGAACAGACTGAAACTGTCTGTCTATGTCCCCTCACATTTTATACATCCGAGCAAGCGTTATAAATACGATTTGAATGTTGATGACGAAAGTGGTTCTGGCGGTTTTGATCAGATGGGTCGTGAAAGCGGAATTCGCAGACTTATGGCAATTAATCTTTTGAAGCGACTTGAAAGTTCTGTCTATTCATTCAGGCTTACGGTTCAGAGGGTAAAATACTACATTACTCAGACAATAAAACTGGTAGAAGATTTTACTGCAAATAAAAATAATTCAAATATCAACCTTACAGATATTTCTATGGATGATGATTACGATTTTGACGACCAAAATGCAAGTGATATTTTTACTATCGGAAAGAAAGTAAAGATTGATTTGAACGATATGGATTATATTTCCTGGCTTGCAGATTTAAAGCTGGATTATAATATCCTCTCAGGTTTAGAAAGCCTTATTTCTGACATTACACCAGAAAGAGATTCAAAATTGCAGAAACTCATAAAGGTAATTTGTAATAAAATAGAAAATCCGATAAACAGCGACAACAAAAAAGTTATTATATTCTCAGCTTTTGCAGATACGGTAGATTATCTTTACGACAACTTGAATACATTTATAAAAGAAAAATATGGCTTGAACAGTGCTATGATTAGCGGTACGACTGAGGGAAAAAGTACGCTTGAAAAGTTTCATTGTGATTTGAATGCAGTTCTTACATATTTTTCACCGATTTCAAAAGACAAAACCGTTATCTATCCAGATGATAACCGAAGCATTGATATTCTTATTGCAACGGACTGTATCAGTGAAGGTCAGAATTTGCAAGACTGCGATTACCTTATAAATTACGATATTCACTGGAACCCTGTACGCATTATACAGAGATTCGGGCGAATTGACCGTATAGGAAGCAGAAATGAACAGATTCAGCTTGTAAATTTCTGGCCGGATTTAACACTCGATGAATATATCAATCTCAAAGGCCGTGTAGAAACACGAATGAAGATTGTTGATATGACCGCGACAGCTGATGACAACATTCTTGAAGAAGAACAGAAAGATTTGGAATACAGAAAAGAACAGCTGCAAAAACTTAAAGATGAAGTTATAGATATTGAAGAAATGAATGGCGGAGTTAGCATTATGGACTTAGGGCTCAATGAATTCCGGCTTGATTTGCTTGAATATGTAAAAGAACACGGTGATTTGGACAATACTCCCTTTGGACTCCACGCAGTAACAAAGTCAAAAGATGAATGTCCTCCAGGTGTTATTTATGTTCTTAAAAACCGCAATAACAATGTTAATATTGATAATCAGAACAGGTTGCATCCATTCTATATGGTATATATGGGAGAAAATGGCGAAGTTATATGCAATCATCTGAATCCTAAAAATATACTTGATAAAATGCGTTTTCTGTGTAAAGGACAGCCAGAACCAGTGCCAGAAGTTTATAAGCAATTCAATGTGGAAACGAAAGACGGCAAGAATATGAAAACCTACAATCACTTTTTGGGAGATTCCATTTCTTCTATAATTAAAGCAAAAAACGAAAAAGATATAGATTCTTTTTTGAGTGGCGAAACTATTGATTTTAAGCATGGACAGATAAAAGGACTTGATGATTTTGAACTGATCTGCTTTTTGGTAATAAAAGAGGCTTCACATGCTTAAACTTCCAGAAGTAACTCAATTACAAAAGTCCTTGCCGAAAGCACAGATTTACAGAAAGTTTCAGCTTACAAATGCACAGCAGACAAAATTTGATGCAGATATAAGCCGTATAGATATTGTAAATGAAGTGAGCACCAGAACAATTCCTGCTATAATGGAAGGCAAAAAAGTAAAGAGTTTTTATGTTTTAAGTGTAAGTTTAAAGACAAAAAACTATGATGAAAAAAACATAGAACGGATTGCAAAACTTATTCCGCAGAATCTTGTGTTTGCCCTTCACTTTGAAACGGAAATCTGCCTTGCAGTTTTTTGTGAAAAACTGTTCACTACTGAATGGCTGGAAGAAACAAAAGCAAGCATAGAACTTACAGGCTTAAACTTTGATGAAGTTTGGGAAAATATCATCAAAAAAATTGCAGGCGGCGAATGGAATCGTAATCTTACTCTTAAAGAAAACATAGAAATCAAGGAAAAACAAGAGAAACTGCAAAAAGAAATTGAACGATTAGAAAAACTTGCACGTAAGGAAGTTCAGCCCAAAAAGAAGTTTGAACTTGTTGCCCAGAAAAGAAAACTGGAAGATGAATTAAATGATTTGCAATATTCTTGTTATTCCTAAATATTTCGGGTATAATCTATATTTAGGAATAGAAGTAAGCAAATGATTATTGAACGACAGTCATATTTAAATCAGTTAGACTCAAAAAAGCATAACGGTATGATAAAAATAATTACAGGTTTGCGCCGTTCTGGAAAATCTTATCTTCTTTTTAATCTTTTTTATGAAAAACTGCTTTCCCAAGGCATAGATGACAACCATATAATACGCATTCAGTTAGACGATCTTGAAAACATCACTCTGCGAGAAAAACTGTCGTTATACAATAGCATAAAAGCTAAAATTATTGATAATCAGATGTATTACTGCTTTTTGGACGAGATTCAGCTTGTAGACGATTTTGAAGAAGTCCTTAATTCTCTTTTACATGTTCCAAATATTGATGTATATGTAACAGGAAGCAATTCAAGATTTTTGGTAAAAGATGTTATAACTGAATTCCGCGGACGTGGGGATGAAATTCGAGTTTTTCCATTATCTTTTGAAGAATATTTCTCTGTTTGCGACTGTGATTTTGAAACTGCATGGATCGATTATTACACTTACGGAGGACTTCCTCTTGTAGCCAGCATGAAGAATCACAAAGAAAAGTCTGATTATTTAAAATCGCTTTTTTCAAAAGTATACATAACAGATGTAGTTGACAGATACAAAATAAGAAATAAAAAAGAATTTGAAGCTTTGCTTGATGTACTGGCATCTGGTATAGGCTCATTGACAAATCCGCTAAACATTGCAAATACTTTTAAGGCAAAAGAAAAATCTTCTATCACAAATAAAACTGTTTCTTCTTATCTTTCATATCTTGAAGACGCATTTTTAACGCAAAGCGTTCAAAGGTTTAACATAAAAGGACGCAAGTACATCGGAGCGAATAAAAAAATATATTTTACAGATATTGGACTTCGAAATGCGCGTCTTAATTTCAGGCAGCTGGAAGAAACTAATATAATGGAAAACATTATTTACAGCGAACTGCGTTATAGGAACTATGATGTTGATATAGGAACAATGGAATATAATAAAACTGATAAAAACGGACAAAACAAAAAAATCCAGTTGGAATGTGATTTTGTGGCAAATGAGGGAACAAAAAGAATATACGTTCAGTCTGCGTATGATATCAGTGTGCCCGAAAAAAAAGCGCAGGAAGAAAACTCCCTCAGAAGAATTAGCGATTCATTTAAAAAGATAATCATACAGCGGCAACAGGTTATCCCGCATTATGATGACAATGGAATTTTTATTATTTCACTTAAAGATTTCCTTTTAAATAAAGAAATAAACTTGTAATGGAGAAAAAATAAATGGCACAGCATATTTCAATTCGTGTACCTTGGAAAGATAATGGATATACAGGTTTAATTTGTGAAAAACCATGTTACAACACCTCATGTATGCGATTGAAAAATATTGCAGAAAATAAAAAAGATGATTTTGAAGGTAAGCTTGCCGGAAAATCTATAAAAGGGCATGAAGCAGATATACCATGTTTATCTGAAGGTGGCTGCTTTATGTCGGAGGATGAATTTTTAAAAATTACCGTACATCCATATAAAAAGAATAACCCAAAAACTCATGGACATTTTTTATCTACGGAATTAAAGTATTTACCTTATTCATTACCAGCACGACCATTTGGATGGACGATGCTTGAGAAGAGAAATGATTTTGGTAAAAAAATTAATATAGAAGAATTAGCTGATTTAAAAGGTATTAATTACGATTCAGATAATGAGCCTAACTTAGGATGGAATAGTAACTGGGTACAAGATGCAGGAAATCAAAGAGAAATATTTAATGTATTTTATAAAGATGTAGAAATTAACAAATCACTTGTAATTACATATGCAAAGCAAGTTCCTTTTGTTGAAGAAGCAAAACGTATTGTAACTGGAATTGGTTTTGTAACATCAATTACTGAACCTCCGGAACATAAACATACAAATGATGGCGAACTGCGTTCGATCCTATGGGAAACAATGATAGGACATTCAATCAGGAGTGATAGAAAAAATGGATTTTTACTTCCATATAAAGAAATGATGGACTATGCAGAAAAAAATCCAGATTTTGATATTAGTTCAATTGCTGTTCTTGTGGATGATGAAAATTTTGATGAATTTTCATATGCAACAGAGCAGCTTAGTTATGATGCCGTTATAAATGTATTACTAAAAACAATAAAAGCATTACGAATAATTAAAGGATGTATACCAGGAAATTGGAACGACTGTATAAAATGGTGTAAAGCAAGACTTGAGGAAGTTTGGCTTGATAGAGGACCGTTCCCTGGTTTGGGATCAATGCTTACTGCAGTAGGTTTTAAGCATGGAAATTTGATTGCAGGCGAAGCAAAGAAAAAAGTACAGGACATTTCTAATTTTGAAAATGAAATTCTTGAAGTTTTGAGTTTTCCAAAAGAAAATTTTACATCTAAATTAGCATTAGAACTCACCTCTACAAAAGTTAATGCTTTAAAAACAATGCCAGAAGAAAGAAAAAAACTTTTCTGGCTGTTAGCTAGGATTAATTTAACCGCTGAACAAGCACAAGT
Organism: Treponema sp.; assembly: GCF_051883275.1. GTDB lineage: Bacteria > Spirochaetota > Spirochaetia > Treponematales > Treponemataceae > Treponema_D. The sequence continues at coordinate 14,519 of NZ_JBJETK010000001.1, forward strand.
TATTTTTAATACTGAAAACAGAGGAAAATATAGAATTTATTGTTCTGATAAAGAAATAATAGAGAATCCTTACATTCTCTACGAAAAAACAAGAATTTGTAAGCCTTCTTTTCAGATTTCTGTAAATAAAATTGATATGGCTGTTTTTCCAGCCAGTATAATTGCTGAGCAAAATCCTGTTCCTGAACCTTCATATATTGAAAGTGCAGATGATAAGCGTAGAATTAGAGCTTTATCAGTTAGTATATTAGAAACACAAGCAGGCAATGGACATACAGTTTATCCACAATTTAAACTTGTCGAAGATTTAAATAATTTACCTCTAGAACCAGAATGTAAAGTATCATCGGATATTATAGACAGTATAATTGATTTTTTAGCGGCTGAATTAATTTTAGTTAAATGTGAAGATGACACAAATGCATTTCAATTAAAAAGATTAAATGAGATGGACTGTTTTATTCGTAATTTTGTTGAAGAACGGTTAAAAGCAGAACGTTTCAAAATAAAAGAAAATTGGTCAAAAATAGTTGATGATTATTTTAATATATTAAAGACTGAAAAAGATGATAAAGAAATAGCAGCTCGAAAAGAAAAAATAGCAATTCTTAATGAACTCGCAGATTCTCCGTTTACTGTATTAATAGGTGGTGCTGGTACAGGTAAAACAACTTTGCTTTCACTTTTATGTAAATCAGAGCAAATAAAAAATGGAAAAATAATGTTACTGGCGCCAACAGGAAAAGCTCGAGTAAAAATAAGCAAAACAATGAATTCTATGGGTGTAAATCATGATGCATATACAATTGCTCAGTTTTTAATAAAAAATGATAGGTTTGATTGGAATACAATGACTTATCGTCTTTCAAAACAACCTGCAAAAAATATACCGGCAACAGTAATTATTGATGAAAGTTCAATGATGACGGAAGAAATGTTTGCTTCTCTTTTAAGCGCATTAGATATGGCACAAAGAATTATCTTTGTTGGAGATCCGAATCAACTTCCACCTATTGGTGCTGGAAGACCATTTGTTGATTTGGTAAGACATTTAAAGCAAAATATGCCTCCATTTCCAGATCCACAAGTAACAAAAGGCTTTGGAGAATTGACCATAACCAGAAGACAGGCAGATGACGGCAAAGACGAAAGAGAAGATTCTAAACTTGCTGAATGGTTTAAAGAAACTGCAGCTCAATTAGATGATAACATTTTTATTGATTTACAGGCAAATAAACTGGGTGAACATATCTCATTTAAACCATGGACTACACCGGAAGATTTACAGCAGAAAATTCTTGAAACAATCTGTGAAGAAACAGAAATGACAAGTATAGATGATATTGAAGGGTTTGATTTATCTCTTGGTGGAAAAATAAATAGTGGATGGATGAATTTTGGAAGTTATCCTTCAAAACTCGATTCATGGCAAATTTTGTCAGCATATAAAAACGATGCAAGTGTAGGTTCTTCTATAATTAATAGATACATTCATGAAAAGTATCGCACAAATGAATATGTAGAAATGGAGCATAGTCAAAAACTTCCAACACATCATCTTTTAGGCACAGAAGGCATTGTTTATGGGGATAAAATTATTAATGTAAGGAATCAGAAAAAAGAAGGATACTTATATGATAAATGTCTAGACCCGTCTGAAAAAAACAACTCGTTGGCTGAACCATTAAATTATGTTGCCAATGGAGAAGTTGGAATTGTAGAACGCTTATGGGAAAAACCAAAAGCAAAAGCTAATACTCATCAGATACGCTTTAATTCTCAGCCTTTATTTAATTACAATTGGTACTCAAATGTATCAGAAGAAGGAAATAATGATATTGAACTTGCTTATGCATTAACTGTTCATAAGGCTCAGGGAAGTGAATTTGAAAAAGTGATTCTTGTTTTAAGCGAGCCTAGCCGTATGCTTTCAAGAGAACTCCTTTATACAGCAATAACTCGTCAAACAAAAAAGATTGTCATTTTATATAATGAAGATGCATATAAATTGAAGAATTATTCTTCTGTAGAATTCTCTGATATTGCCAAACGTTTCACTTGTCTTTTTGCTGCTCCTAAGATTACGGAATTCAAAAATAAATTTTATGAAGAAAAATTAATTCATAAAACCAAACGCGGTGAAATGGTTCGTTCTAAATCTGAAGTAATAATTGCAAACATGCTTTTTGATGCAGACATAAATTATTTATATGAAGAACCATTATCATTAAAAGATGGAAGCAAAAGAAGTCCGGATTTTACAATTCCAAAAAATGGAAAAACAATATATTGGGAACATTTAGGAATGTTACAAAAAGAAAGTTATAGAAAAGATTGGGATGTAAAACGTAAACAATACGAAGAAAATGATATTATTGAAGGTAAAAACCTAATTATATCAAAAGATGGCTTAGATGGCAGTCTGGATTCACAGGAAATAGACAACCTTATAAACAAGTATCTAAAATAGGGGGAGATATAAATATGTCTGTTTCTATGTATCAAAATAATGTAAATCGCCTCGACAAAGAAATTGCTGATTTAGAAGCAAAAAAAGCAAGACTTGATTCTGATTCTGCAAATTTAGAAAGCAGAATATTATCTGTTGAAAAAACAATTACAAAAAGAACATCTCTTTCATCTCTTCAAAGCAAACAAAGACAAATTTCTAGTTATCAGAATGATATTTCAAAAAAAAGAAAATCTTCTGCTGATTTAGGAAAAAAAATTGCAGATAAAAGGAAAAAGAGAGCTGATGAATTTCAGAGGCTTCAAAAAGCGCAAGAACTGGAAAATAAAAAGTTGCAAGATGCAAACAGAAGGATACAACAATCTTATGAGCGACAAATTGTAGCTTTAACTAATCAATTAACAATAAGAAATACTCATTCAATTGTGGAGAGTTCTGAAAATTCTGATAAAGAGGAATATGATGTATTTGTATCTCATGCATGGGAAGATAAAGAATCTTTTGTCGATGAATTCGTTGCTGAACTTGAAAAGCAAAATCTAAAAGTTTGGTATGATAAAAATGAAATAAAACTTGGCGATAGTATGCGACAAAAAATAGATGAAGGGTTAAAAAAATCACGTTTTGGAATAGTTGTCTTATCTCCCGATTATATAAAAGACGGAAAATATTGGACAAAGACAGAACTTGATAGTTTATTTCAATTGGAATCTGTTAATGGGAATAGGATAATACCTATTTGGCATAAGTTACTTAAAAAAGATGTCATGGCATATAGCCCAATAATTGCAGGAAGACTGGCTGCCAGTACAGCAATTTTAACTCCAGAAGAAATTGCAAAGCAAATTAAAGAACTTTTTACAGATGAAGGAGAAAAATAATCATGAACCACCTGAAAATGCACTCACTGAACAAAATTGATGAAAACGTTAGCAAAATTGCCGCGCTTTTTCCGAACTGCGTGACTGAGGCAAAGGCAGAGGACGGAACGATTACAAAGAAGATTGATTTTGACATTCTCAGGCAGGAACTTAGCGATACGATTGTAGAAGGGCGTGATGAGCGCTACCAGTTTACCTGGCCAGACAAAAAGCAGGCAATTCTTACTGCGAATGCTCCAATAAACAAAACCCTGCGCCCATGCCGTGAAGAATCTGTTGGTTTTGATACAACTGAAAATCTTTACATTGAAGGTGACAATCTAGAAGTATTGAAACTGCTGCAGGAAACATATCTTGGCAAAATCAAAATGATTTACATTGACCCGCCGTACAACACAGGCAATGACTTTATTTATGAGGACGATTTTGCACAGAATGCGGCGGATTACATTGCGAACAGTGGACAGACTGATGAAGAAGGCAACCGCCTTGTAGCAAATACAGAAAGCAACGGAAGATTTCACACTGACTGGCTGAATATGATGTACCCGAGATTGAAATTAGCACGAGATTTACTGAGCGATGATGGGGTTATTTTTATATCGATTGATGATAATGAAGTAACTAATTTAACAAAAATGTGTGATGAAATTTTCGGTTACCAAAATAGAATTGCTTTGATATGTCATAAATCAAGAGCATCAGTTTCAAATGACAAAATTATTTCCCCAAACCACAATACAATATTGTTTTATTCAAAAAATCGAGAAATAATTGAAGCTAATCGTAAAATGATTGGACTTGATCCAATTTTAGAAGGTTTTGATTTAGACGATAATGATGGAAAGGGAGCATATCGCCTTGTTCCAGTAGATGGTCCAGGAGGAGCAAAAAAAGGTAATCCTCACTATGAGTTTTTAGGTGTTGAAGGATATTGGCGTTTTTCAAAAGAGACTATGCAAGAAAAATATGATGCCGGATTAGTTGTACAGAAAGGAAATAGTCTTTATCAAAAGTATTTCAAGTCTACTGCTGAACAAACTAGAAGAACATCCACAACATGGTGGGATGATGCAGGTCTTACTTCATCGGCAACATCAAAACTCAAAGCTCTTATGGGAGGTACAACATTCGATACTCCAAAACCAGTTGAATTGCTGGATAGAATGTTAAAAATGATAACATTCCAAGATAAAGATTCCATCGTTCTTGACTTCTTCTCCGGTTCAGCTACAACCGCCCACGCTGTTATGCAACTGAACGCCGAAGATGGCGGTAACCGAAAATTTATAATGGTTCAGATTCCCGAAGAAACAGACGAAAAATCCGAAGCCTACAAAGCCGGATACAAGAACATTTGCGAAATCGGCAAGGAACGCATCCGTCGCGCAGGAAAACAGATTCTGAAACAAGTTCAGAATAACAAAGAAAAATGCCACAAGGACAATAACGGGGTTTTAGGGGCATCGCCCCTAGGAGAAGGGGTAGCGACCAACGAAGTGGGCGCGAAGGGGGAGACTTCTCCCTCTCTGGACATTGGTTTTCGTGTACTCAAGTGCGATACCTCCAATATGGAAGATGTTTACTATTCTCCTGAAGATTTGCAAAAACAGGATTTGTTCAAAAACAACATCAAGTCTGACCGCACAGGCGAAGACCTTTTGTTTTACACAATGCTTGATTTGGGAATTATGCTTTCTGGCAAAATCGAAACAAAAAAGATTAACTGTAAAGAAGTGTTCTGCGTAGAAGGCAACTACCTTATGGCTTGCTTTGACGATTCAGTAGACGAGGAAACAATCACGGAAATTGCAAAACAAAAACCGTACTATTTTGTAATGCGTGACCCGGCAAATTCAAAAGACGGCGACAGCCTTATCACCAATTTTGAGCAGATTTTTGCAACGTACAGCCCTGATACTGTTCGCAAAGTTTTGTAGGAAGAAAGTTTCAACAGTGTTGAGAGAAACTGGTATTTTCTTGAAAATAAAGAGTATTAAAATATATTCCATTTTCAAGAAAAAGCACTTTTTTGAAAATAACATTCTGAATTATGGATTGATTTTTCAAAAATAAACAAGCATTAGGAGATTTTATGGAAAATGCTATTTCAAAAGATATAAACTCAAACCGTTCTGGAACTTTTGTTCAAAATCTTTCTGGAGAACTTACGTATCGCTCTTTTAATCCGTCTCCGCTACCTCCGCAACCAACTTTGGAGATTGATGCAAATATGCTCTCCCTTTTGATAGAGGCAAATCGGAAAGTTGCATATCTTGATGCAATTTCAGAGAAAATTCCGAATCAAAATCTTTTTCTTTCCATGTATGTTAGAAAAGAGGCTCTTGTTTCTTCACAAATAGAAGGAACCCAATGCACGCTTGATGACGTGCTTGATCCGAATGCCGATGAAAATGCGAATATTGATGTTGGTGAGGTTATAAATTATATAAGAGCCAGCAATTTTGCAATATCCAGACTGAATGAATTGCCATTATGTATGCGTCTTTTAAAAGAAACTCATGCAGAACTGATAAAAGATGTGCGAGGGAGCGACAAAACTCCGGGCGAATTCCGTACCACTCAAAACTGGATTGGAGGTCAGGGAAGTACATTAAAGAATGCTCGCTATATTCCGCCTTGTGTTGATGATATGAAGAAATCTCTTGACGACTTAGAAAAATACATGAATTCAAACGATTCTCTCGACCCTTTAATTCAGGCTGCTCTTATTCATTATCAGTTTGAGACAATACATCCATTTTTGGACGGCAATGGGCGTGTAGGAAGACTTCTTATAACGCTTTTTTTGATGCAAAAGAAAATCATTTCAAAGCCCGTGCTTTATATTTCCTGCTTTCTCAAAATGAACAGGATAGAGTATTACGATCGGTTGAGTGAAGTTAGACAGAAGGGAAACTATGAACAGTGGGTACGATTCTTTTTGCAGATTATTTTGGAAACTGCTAATGATGCAATTGAGTCAATAAATGCTTTGGAAGAGTTACACAAGAAAAATATTGCATTACTTGAAAAAGTACCTGCACGAACAAGAGATAATGCTCTTAAGTTATTTGAATATATAGAAAAAAAAGCAATTATTGATACATCAAAAACAGCGTTGGAATTAGGACTTTCTTATAATACAACAGCGAAGAATATAGAGCTTTTGTGTGGTTTGAAAATACTTTATCCTTCTGCAAAAAATGGCAAGGCAAGTCTTTATTCATATACTGATTATTTGGAAATCTTGCGAAAAGGCACTGAAATAGAGGAAAAATAAATGAAGTTTACTTATAAAATACAAAAATATCAGACACAGGCTGTAGATGCTCTTGTAAAATGTTTTGAAGGCCAGCAGTTTGCAGATAAAGTTCAGTATCTGCGTGATAAAGGTGTAATGCAGGAAATTGCAAAACCTCAAGAATCTTTATTTAGCGATGATATGCTTAGACAGCAGGGTGAAGAATTTGATGATGAACTTGAGCTTTTAGATAACGGATACAGAAATGCAGATTTAATATTGAGTGAGAAAGAACTTTTAGATAATGTTCACAAAGTGCAGGATGAAAATTTTATTATCCGCTCTGATAAAATCGAACATACTGCTGGAGTTCCGAGCTTTGATATTGAAATGGAAACTGGCACCGGCAAAACCTATGTCTATACAAAGACAATGTATGAACTGAATAAAACTTATGGCTGGAGTAAATTCATTATAGTTGTTCCGTCTGTTGCAATCCGCGAAGGCGTATACAATAGCATTGAGTATACTCAGGAACATTTTATGCAGCATTACGGAAAGAAAATCCGGTTTTTTATTTACAATTCAAAACGCCTGAATATGATTGACCGTTTTTCAAGCAGTGCTGATATAAATGTAATGATTATCAATACTCAGGCTTTTAATACTTCGCTTAATAAAGAAAAAAATGTTGAAGGCCGCAAAGGAAATGAAGCTGCTCGCATTATCTATACAATACGTGATGAATTTGCCAGCCGTCGTCCGATTGACGTAATTTCTGCAAATCGCCCTATCTTGATTTTAGATGAACCGCAAAGAATGGGTGATGAAAAATCAGCGACACAAAAGGCACTCGCACAGTTCAAGCCGCTTTTTGTAATCAATTATTCAGCTACTCATAAAATTCAGCATAACCTTGTTTACCGGCTGGATGCTCTGGATTCTTATAATCAGAAACTTGTAAAGAAGATTGAAGTAAAAGGCTTTAAACTTGAGAACATTTCCGGGACAAATACTTATATTTACGCAGATTCGATTGTTCTCTCACCGCACGCAGCTCCTCAGGTAAAACTTGAAATTGAAGTAAAGCAAAATAACGGAATTAAACGGCAGACTGTAAGGCTGAATGCTGGAGATAAACTTGAAGAAGCATCAAAAGGTCTTGCTGAATATAAAGGAATCTATGTTGCAGAAATCCTGCCTGAACTTAATGCCGTTAAATTTAATATCCCTGTCAGCAATAATAATGAATCTTTGTTGCTGTCTATGGGCGAAATGACCGGTAATGTTGCAGAAAAAGACATTCGCCGTGTTCAGATTAGAGAAACAATTAAAAGCCATTTTGAAAAAGAAAAAGAGTTTTTTGATAAAGGTCTTAGAATAAAAGTTTTGTCATTGTTCTTTATTGATGAAGTTGCAAAGTATCGTGCAGAAGATGAAGATGGAAACGAAGTACCCGGTGAATACAGCAAGATATTTGAAGAAGAATACCGTAATGTTATGAATGAATTTTCTGATTTATTTCCGGGGTATTACCAGAATTATCTTGCAAAAACGGCGGACAATATTCCTTCCTGCCACGAAGGATATTTTAGCCGCGATAAAAAAGGCAGGCTTACGGATTCAACCGGTGAAAGTGATGAAGATATTACAACCTACGATTTAATTTTAAAGCGCAAGGATTTGCTTTTGGATTTTGATATGCCGATTCGGTTTATCTTCTCTCACTCTGCATTGCGTGAAGGCTGGGACAATCCGAATGTATTTCAGATTTGTACGTTAAAACATTCTGACAATAATATCAGTCGCAGACAGGAAGTTGGTCGCGGTATGCGTCTTTGTGTAAATGAAGAGGGAATTCGTCAGGACAAAGAAACTCTTGGTGAATCAGTGCACGAAGTAAATACGCTTACGGTAATTGCAAGTGAAAGTTACCGCGCCTTTGTTGATGGCTTGCAAAAGGACATTGTTGCAGAACTTTCTGATTCCAGACCAAAAATTGCCGATATTGATTACTTTGAAGGCAAGAGTATCAATGTTTGTGGTCAGCAAATTCAACTTGATTCTAAGCAGGCAAAAATCATTTATCAGTATCTGCTGAAAAATGACTATATTGATTCAGAAGACAGACCTACAGATATTTATAAAAGTGCAGTTGAGTTTGGAAATTTACAGCGGATTCCAGATAGTTTTGAATACACCTTGCCAGAAGATTTGCAGACTAAATCAGAGGCACGAATAGAAATGTTTGATCAGATTCAGAAACTTATTCAGGCAGTTTATAATCCTTCTGTCCTGTCTGGAATGATTGACAACGGACAGAAACCGCAATGGGAAAAAGGAAACCCTCTTAATAAGAACTTTGAAAAAGATGTGTTTCAGGAACTCTGGAAGAAAATTAATCATAAGTACACATATACCTGTCGTTTCAACAGCGAAGAACTGATTAGGAATTCGGTTGAAGCAATAAAGAAAGATTTGAAAGTTTCTCCTATGCGTTATACTTTAGAAATCGGAAAACAAAAAGATAAAATCAATGAAACGCTTGTTCGCTCTGGAACAGCTTTTAATACTTCTGAAACAGAAACAAAATCTTTGAAACGTGCACCCCAAACTACTGTAAAATATGATTTGGTAGGTAATATTGCAAAAGGGTGTAAGATTACACGAAAAACGGCTGCAACAATTTTGAGCCAACTTACTGTAAAAGAAACGGAGCAATTTGGATTTAATCCTGAAAAGTTTATTCGTGATGTAATAAATATCATTAATGCTCAGAAATCTACAAAAATTGTTGAACATATTGAATATCACGAACTTGAAGATACTTATGATTCAAGTATTTTTACTTCACCAAAACTTCCTGAAAAAGAACCATTTATCGCCTCAAAATGTATTCAGAATCTGGTATTTACTGACAGCAATATAGAATGGAAATTTGTAAATGAATTGGACAGTGCAACAGAAGTTATAGTGTATGCACGTTTACCACGTTCATTCCAGATTCCAACTCCTGTGGGAAATTATGCACCTGACTGGGCTATTGCTTTTGATAAAGACAAAGTAAAACATATATTCTTTATTGCTGAAACTAAAGGAACTATGGAAGATATACAGTTGAATAAAATTGAATCTAATAAGATTGAGTGTGCCAAGAAGTTATTCAATGTAGTTTCTACCAATGGCGTAAAATACGCTCATGTGAATAGCTTTGAACAATTGAAAAATATTATCGGGCTGAAAGGGTAAAAAAAATTCTCAAAAGCTGTAAAAAAGAATTATATCATGTAGGAAAGGAGCTGTTTGTTACAGAAGAAAATGGAGCTGGATTCGATTCTTTTAAGATAAAAGAGATTATTGATAAATATTTGAAGTAAATAATATGAATAACTCCACACCCCTTCACCACATTGTTTTCGTTACCGATAAATACGGCAAACGAAACAAGACTGGTGATATTGAAAAATTATTATATGATTCTCGCAAAGATGTTTATTTCATCACGTACAAAGATGGAAAAACATATCCATGTCGAAGTTGTGATATTCAGATTATTAAAAACTGCTTAAAAGACAAGCAATCTTCAACTGTTTTTGACTATCTTCTTCAGATGGCGCAATTTAGTGACATCAAAAATGATGAAGGACAAAACCTTCTTGAAAAGACTTTTGAAAAATCCAGATTTGTAAATGAGTATTCTGTATTAGCCAGATATCTTAATCCTAAAAAAGGAAAAGAAGAAAAGTCTAAAATAAAATCGTTGATTTTTCCATTCGGATGCAATAACAGTCAGTTTAAAGCCGTCAGTACTGCGCTGAATAATCAGATAAGCATTATACAAGGACCTCCGGGAACTGGCAAAACTCAGACAATTCTGAATATCATTGCAAATCTTTTGATGCACGATAAAACAGTTTTAATTGTATCGAATAACAATGATGCCACCAGGAATGTTTATGAAAAACTGGCTTCAGATAAATACGGATTGGGTTTTATATGTGCTTTTCAGGGCAAAAAAGAGAACATTGAAAACTTTTTGCAAAATCAAAAACAGTTTTATCCTTCATACCTAAAAGACTGGATGAATCAATTACCGGTATTTCAGGCTTTATTAGATGAAGACATAAAACATCTTGGTAAATATTTTGAAGCAAATGAAAGAATTTCAGAAATTCACGCAGAACTTTCAGCGCTTGAAACAGAATCAAAATACTTTGATAATTCCGCTCATGATATTTACAGCAGCACAAAACTTTTGAAAAAATCATCAGATGTTTTGATGAGTTTGTTACAGGACATTCAATTCAAATATGCAGAAAAAGAAAAACTTGGCTTCTTTACAAATTTAAAACTTAAATTTTCTTATGGCTTAGGTGAAAGAAAAACATTTAAATCAAATCCTGAAAAAGTTATAGAAACGCTCAAGGCTGCTTATTATTCTCTAAAAAAGAAAGAGCTTGAAACAGAATTACAGGAAAAGAAAGCAGTTGTTACAGGTTTTAATCCATCAGAGGTATACGAAAAATGTTTAACGGCATTGCGTTTTAATATTGCAAAAAAATATTCAAATAACAATGCGCGCGTTCAATTCAAAGATTCTAAAGAAATCTATTTTGATCCTGTATCTTTTACAAATGAATACCCTGTAATTCTAAGCACGACATTTTCTTCAAGAGCGACAATAGGACAGGGAACGGATTTTTTGTTTGACTATGTAATTATGGACGAAGCATCTCAGGTTGATATTGTTACGGGAGCACTTGCTTTATCGTGCGCAAAGAATGCAGTAATCGTCGGCGACAAAATGCAGCTTCCAAATGTTATAGAAGAAAACAAGAAGAAGGTTGTGCAGGAACTTTTTGAACAGACAAAACTCCCGGAAGGCTACAATTATCTCAATAGTTTTCTTGCTTCACTTGAGCAGGTTTTGCCAGATACACCGCAGACTTTACTGCGTGAACATTATAGATGTCATCCGAAAATCATCAACTTCTGCAATCAGCAATTTTATGGCGGAAAACTTTTGATTATGACAGAAGATAAGGGCGAAAAAGATGTCCTGAAAGCAATAAGGACAGTACCGGGAAACTTTTGCAAAGAACATTATAATCAGCGGCAAATTGATATAATAAAAGATGAAATTCTGCCTGAATATACTGAAAACGAAATAGAAAATCTTGGGATTATTGCACCATATAACAATCAGACAAAAGCAATACAATCGCAAATTCCCGGTATAGATGCAGCGACAGTTCATAAATATCAGGGGCGCGAAAAAGACAATATCATTATCTCTACTGTTGATAACGAAATAACAAGTTTTGCAGACGATTCTAATATGCTTAATGTTGCAATCTCAAGAGCAAAGAAGAAGCTTGCAGTTGTACTGTCTGGAAATAAACAGCCGGAAAATTCCAACTTGATGGCTCTGCTTAAATACATTCAATACAACAATTTTTCAGTTGAAAACAGCAAAATAAATTCTATTTTTGATTTCTTTTATACAAAAGATACAGAAGCAAAATTTGCATATTTAAAATCAGCAAACAAAATTTCCAAATATGATTCTGAAAATGCAATGAATGTTTTGCTGACAAAAATTACTAATGAACCAAAATATTCCAAATTCAGTTTTGTATTTGAGATGCCTCTTAAAGATGTCGTAAACAAAAAGTTTATCGGAAAATTACCGCAAGAACTTGCATCATTTGCAAACAGAAGCTGGGCTCATGTTGATTTTACAGTTTTCAATCGTGTAACAAAAAGAGATTTTATTTGGTATCGAAGTTGACGGATATAATTATCACAAAAAAGGAACAAAACAGGCTGAGCGTGACAACAAGAAAAATGCAATCTTCGACATAATTGGATTGCCACTTCTTCGATTAAGTACAAAAGGCTCAGGGGAAGAGAAAAAAATCAAAGAACAGCTGGATAAGTATTTCCCTCACTAGTCCCAACAAAAAAAACACACCCGGCAAACGTTTTCCCAAACATCCATTGGGTGGTTTTATGCGCTAAAGGCGGTGGAGCCAGTCTTTTGTTGTGTTTTCTGCACAGATGAATGGTTGTTATTCCGCTGCGGGAGTTTTCACTGTGGGCTGGCTGTATAAAAAAGGCAGTTTTTAAAGTTCTCTATTGCAATGTGGCAAAAACATGATACAATAGAAAGAAAGCTGGAGTTTCTTGTTTTTTTTCAGGGGGTGCAGATGGAACTTTCAGACAATCTGATGTATACTGCCATGCAGCGTCTTGTACTTCTTCATTATCAGAAAGTTCTTTATGTTGACCTGACGGAAGATTTTTATTCTGTGCTCAAGGTTTCTGACAATGAGTGGAATTTGAAGGTTGGCGGTGTTCATTCCTATAAAATCAGCGAGTGGTTCAGCTTTTTTGCTGACAGCGACCTCTGCCATGACAATGACCGCGATTTGTTCAGGAGCTTTGCGAATATAGAAAATCTCCGCGCCATGTTCCGCAAGAACGGTGAAAAGCCTGTCCGGTGCAGGTATCAGCGCAAATCCAAGCCGTCTGATTCCATGTACCAGCAGTGCGTTATGGAATTTTTTCCCTATACAGATAAAAACAGCCATCTGGTTGTGTTTCTCTTTGTGCACGAAACTTATGATTCCGATGACATCATCAATCAGCCCACCTTTGAGCAGCTGGAGGAAAATCTTCAGTTTATAAATCATGCTCCTGAAAAGGTCAAGCGCAAGATTCTTGTAATCGATGACAATCCGATAAACCGCTCTATTCTTGTTGAATACCTTGGCGAGGAGTACGATATTGTCGAGGCGGAAAACGGCCTTATAGGTCTTGATGTTCTTTTCTATAATTACAGGGATATTTCCGCGGTTATCCTTGACCTTTATATGCCTGTTATAGACGGCTTTGAATTCCTCAGGAGGGTGCAGGCGAATCCGATTATTGCCGTGATTCCCATTCTTGTTGCCACTTCTGCGGACGGCGATGATGACGAGGAAAAATGCCTTGCGCTTGGAGCCGCGGATTTTATAACAAAGCCCTACAATGCCTCGGTTGTCAGGATGCGTATTTCCAGAATCATAAAGATGAAGGAATATGCCGCCATGTATTCTGTTTCGGAGTATGATTCTCTTTCGGGGATGTATACAAAGGAAGCTTTCTGCCACCACATCGATATGCTTTTGGGAACCGCCCCGGACAAAAAGTATGATATTCTTGTCTACAGCATCGGGAACATACATTCGATTGAAAAATTCTACGGCATAGAAGTGTCGCACAAGGTTATTTCCTGTGCGGCGGAAAGCATAAAAAGCAGCGAGCCTCAGGCTCTGTTCTATGGAAGAATAAGCGAAAGCCTGTTTGCGGCGTTTTTTGCGCACAGCTCCGTTTTTGATGATTCCTATTTCAAGAAGCAGGCGGCAAGAATTTCAGAAGGCTCTCCTGCGGAAAATCTTCAGGTGAAATTCGGGCTTTACAAGAATGTGGACATAACACTTTCAGGCTTTGACATTATCGGCAAGGCTGTTTCCGCTTTGGAAAGCATAAGCGGCCAGTATGCCGTGAACGTTGCCTGCTATGATGAAAAAATCATTGAAAAGCAGATGAAGGACGATGCCATGGAAAAAGCCTTCGAGTCCGCTATAGAAAAAGAGGACTTTGAGGTGTGGTACCAGCCCAAGTATTCTGCAAAGACAAAGAAAATCATAGGCGCGGAAGGGCTTATCAGGTGGAGAGGCAAGGACGGAAAGCTTATTCCGCCGGGGGAATTTATTCCGCTGTTTGAGAGGGACGGGCTTATTTCTGAGCTTGACGAGTATGTGTTCAGAAAAGTTTGCAGGTACCAGAAAAAACGACAGGACGCAGGCCAGCTGGTTATTCCTATTTCCGTGAATCTTTCGCGTGCAAGCATGTTCCGCCGGAATTTTGCAAGGAACTATATCAGCATTGCTTCCGGCATCGGCATAGACCCTTCGCTTGTGCCGATTGAAATCACAGAAACTATGGCTCTAAAAAGCATTTCGCTGAAGTCCTTTGCGGATGCTCTTATAAAGGAAGGATTTTCCCTGCACATGGATGATTTCGGGGCGGGCTATTCTTCGCTGGCGAGCCTTCAGATTCTTAGGTTTGACGTTATAAAGCTGGACAAGTCGCTTGTTGACTTTATCGGCACTTCCAGCGGCGAAAACCTTATCCGGCACACTGTAGCCTTTGCCAGGGAATCCGGCATGAGCGTTGTGGCTGAAGGCGTGGAAACTGAAAAGCAGCTTGCGTTCCTCCGCGACATAGGCTGCGATACAATACAGGGATTTTATTTTTCTCCGCCGGTTCCCCAATCCGAATTTGAAAAGCTTCTGGAAAGCCAGTCCGTCTCCTGAGATTCAAATCGCATGAAATTCACTTTTTTCTCAAAAATCTTTTTTAATATGACACACAGTTGTCATATTACCTGTGCGATACTGTTCCTGTAAAAATCAACCAAACACAGGAGAAGTGTAAGATAAAACCGCTGAAATTGCGCGGTTTTATCTTACCTAAAGTTTGCGTTGCAAACTTTTATTATCAACTGCTGTTCCTTATTGCATTGCGGAACAGCATAAAAAGTCAATCGATTGTTGAAACAATCTTCTTGACTTTTTAGAGGAGAAAAAAATGGACTACGAAATCGTAACATTGGAAAAGAAAGTTGTGGCAGGAGTTTCTGCAAAGACAAGCAACAACTCGCCTGATATGGGCTCAACAATCGGCGGACTGTGGCAGAAGCTTTACGGCGGAATTGCGCAGTCGATGAAAAACCGCGCAAACCAAAAGGCTATCGGACTGTACTGCGACTACGCCCCGGACGGCACATACACCGTGCTTGCAGGCTGTGAAATTACCGCAGAAAGCGCAGACGAAAACCTTGACGTAAAGACAATTCCTGCCGGCCGTTACGCAAAATTCACGGTAAAGGGCGATGTCGTAAAGGCAGTGGGCGACAGCTGGGGCGAAATCTGGAACACTCCGCTTGAGCGCACATTCACAGGCGACTTTGAAGAATATCAGGAAGACTGCGACGGAAAAAGCGGCACAATCTTTATTTACATAGCAATAAAATAACGCGCCTGATACGCAGAAAAAGTGAAAGGTTTAAAGACGTAAAAATTTTCAAACCTTTCACAAATCTGTATTGACAGAAATCCAGAAAATCCGAAATTAACAGAGGACTTTATGACATTCGACTATAAAAAAGAATATAAAGAATTCTACCTTCCGCCCAAAAAACCGCAAATCATCACAATTCCAAAAATGAATTTTGTCGCAGTACGCGGAAAAGGAAATCCGAACGATGAGGACGGCGACTATAAAAAGGCAATCGCAGTTTTGTACGGCATTGCGTTTACAGTCAAGATGAGCAAAAAAGGAAACCGCAAAATTGACGGATATTTTGACTATGTAGTTCCGCCGCTTGAAGGATTGTGGGAACAGGACGGCATACAGGAAATCGATTATTCGCGCAAAAATGAATTCAAATGGATTTCGATGATAAGGCTTCCTGATTTTGTTACGGAATCAGATTTTCTCTGGGCAAAAGACGAAGCGCAGAAGAAAAAAAGCGGCGATTTCAGCACGGCAGAATTTTTTTCATACAACGAAGGACTGTGCGTTCAATGTATGCACACAGGTACGTTTGATGACGAGCCTGCAACAGTTCAGTCAATGCACGATTTTCTTGCTGAACAAAACTATGCCCTTGACATCACAAGCGAGCGCCTTCACCACGAAATATACCTTTCAGACTTCCGCCGCACTTCCCCCGAAAAACTGCGCACCGTAATCCGCCACCCGATACGCAGAAAAAATGAAAGGTCTTGAAGCCGTTAAGCTTTAAGGCCTTTTACGCTTTTATATGCTAAAACACCAGCGCGTCTTTTTCCATTGATTTAATTCCAGCAGGGATTTTCATTCCCTTTAATTTTTCGCAGCCGATAAATGCATAGATTCCCACAAATTCAAGGCCTTCAGGCAGAATTAAACTTGAAAGGTTTATGTCGCCGGCAAAGGCGGAATGTCCTATTTTTTTCAGGCTGGACGGAAGGCTTACTTTTTCCAGATTGCCGCAGTCACAGAAAGTGCACCTGCTGATTTCTTTAACTCCGTCCGGGATTACCAGAGCTTTTAGCTTGGCGCAGTTATAAAATGCATATTCGCCGATTTGCTTTACACTTGGCGGAATAGATATGCTTTCAAGGTCGGAATTAAAAAAAGCATTGTTGCTGATTGAAGTGACTGTATCAGGGATAATGTAATCTTTTAAATCCTGCGCAGGGTACAGCAGGCAATTATCCTTGATGGCAAAACCGTTTTCAATTTTCAGAAGAGGGTGGGAAAGGCTTTTTATATTGCAGGAGCGGAAACAGCCTTTGCCTATTTTTTTTACGGACGGCGGTATTGTGATTTCTGACAGGAACTTGCAGTATGAAAAAGCGTACTCGCCTATTTCTTCCAAGGCAGAGGGCAAATTGACTGTTTTTAATTCAGAGCAGCCGTTAAAACAACTCTCTCCGATTTCCTTTAATGTTTCAGGCAGGAGGGCTGATTTTAATTCAGTGCAGCCGCCGAAACAGCCTTTGCCTATTTTCTTTACGGAAGGCGGTATTGTAATTTCTTCAAGGGATTTGCAGCCGGCAAATGCGTACTTTTCAAGGGTTTCTATGTTTTCAGGCAAAATTACACCTGAAAGTCTGGAGCTGTTTTCAAAGGCAGAAATTCCTATTTTCTTTAAGCCTGACGGAAGAGTTAGTTTTTCCAGATTCAGACATTCCCAAAAGGTATATTTTTTTATTTCCTGAACTCCGTCCGGGATAGCCACCGCTTTTAATTCGGCGCACTTATGAAATGCATATTCACCGATTTGCTTTACACTTGCAGGAATGTATATGCTTTCCAGTCTGGAGCTGTCAAAAGCGTTGTTGCCGATTGAAGTGACTGTATCAGGGATGATGTAATCTTTTAAATCCTGCGCAGGGTACAGCAGGCAGTTATCCTTGATTGCAAGCCCGTTTTCGATTTTCAGCAGGGGGTGGAAAAGGCTTTCTATATTGCAATACATAAAGCAACAGTCCCTTATTTCCTTTAATGTCTGCGGCAGGTGAACTGTTGTTAATGCACGGCAGCCGGAAAAACAGGAATATCCTATTTTCTTTACGGAAGGCGGTATTGTGATTTCTGTCAGAAATTCGCAGTCTGAAAACACTTTATCGCCGATTGCTGTAACTTCCTCCGGCACTGTGACCTGTGGCTCGTTGCCGAAATATTTTACCAGTGTGCCGTTTTCAATTTTAAAATCTAATTTGCTAGCCTTCATTGTTTGCTCCCGTTGCCGCTTTGCTTAAAAAGAAATTCTAGTATTACTATAGCGTATTTTAGCCTGAACTGCATTTCAAAAGCATAAAAAAAATACAAAATATGCGCCCTGCAATGGCGGTTCGGCGTGCAAAAAGCGGTCGCGCGGGCGGTGGTGATTTTTAGATGACCGTTTGCGGATGAATTTTATTTTTTCCGCCTGTTTTTGTGGTATTTTAATAGTGCGGGGAGCTTCCAGAGGGTGAATGGGATTTTTGGAGGTTTCAGTGGAGCACTGGCAAGGTGTCCGGTGCTGCACCTATAGCGCGACAGGAGGCGTATATGCAGTTGAAGTTTTATTATTGCAGGCACTGCGGAAAAATCATTGCGATTGTAAAGGATTCGGGAGTGCCCACAGTCTGCTGCGGAGAGGAAATGCAGGAGCTTGTTCCCGGCGTTACGGACGGTTCTGCGGAAAAACATATTCCGGTGATAAAGGTATCGGGGAACACTGTTTCTGTTACGGTCGGATCAAAGCTTCATCCTTCGGAGGCGGAGCATTACATTGAATGGATTCTTTTGCAGACCGACAGGGGAATTCAGCAGAAGTGGCTTCATCCGGGGAATTCTCCGAGCGTGGACTTTGCGGTGATGACGGGCGAGCGCGTGGAGGCTGCCTATGAATACTGCAACATCCACCGTCTGTGGAAGGCAGAATGCTAGCTGCGGGGGCCGGCAGGTTTGCCGGCTGTTTTGTATTTTTAACGGGATTTACGGAGGGTGAATTATGGAATCAACAATCGCTTCTATGCTGAATACGCAGATTCAAAAGGAATTCGAGTCGGCGTACATTTATCTGGGGTTTGCCGCCTTTTTTGACATGAAGGAGCTTTCCGGCTTTTCCAAGTGGTACAAGAAGCAGGCAAAGGAAGAAGAGGGGCACGCCATGAAAATTTATGACTATCTGTGCAGGGTGAACCACCCTGTGGAGCTTCTGCCCATCGGCGCGCCCAGAAACAAGCCTGAAACGGTGCTTCAGGTGCTGAACCAGAGCCTGGAGCATGAGGAGTATGTAACGAACCTTATAAGCGCGCTGTATTTTCAGGCGGAAAAGGAAAAAGATCTGTTTGCAAAGAATTTTCTGAACTGGTTTATAAGCGAGCAGATTGAAGAGGAGCAGAAAGCAAGGCTCCTGATTGGAAAATACAAGACGTTCGGCTCCACTCCCGAAGGGCTGCACTCGCTTGACCTTGAGCTTGGCCGCCGGATTGAATAAAGCATGACTTCACTGTCATTCCGAAGTTGCACTGTCATTCCGAACTTGTTTTGGAATCTATGTGGGTGAACGGTGCGGATGCTGAAACGAGTTCAGCATGACAGGGTGGCTTTTCAGCATGACGGGGTCTTTTTCTGTTGTTCTTTTCTGAAGAGGTCTAGGAGCTGTTCTCGGGTGATGTTGCCGTTGCGTTCGCGGGCGGCCTTGAGCTTGCGGTAGACTGTGTTTTCGCTGAAGCCTTCCACTTCTTTCTGGTAGACTTTGCCTGAGCAGAGCTGTTCCAGGATTTTCACTTCGTCTTCGTAGAGTACAAGGGGCTTGCGGTCGAATCTGTTTTCAAGGACATAGAAAACGCTGCCTATGAACCAGACGCTCCGGGTGATGTGTATAAGGAAGTGGAACACTGATTCTCCGTTCAGGGAAAAGGAAATGCACACGGCGGAAAAATACAGGGCAAGGGCGATGAGCTTTGTGCGCGGATTCATCATTATGACGATGCACACGATAAAAAGGGCAGTGAAGTTGTTGAAGAGGAATGTCTTTTCAAAGGCAATCATAAAGACCAGCACTGTGGAGTAAATCAGGTAGAAGTACGAAAAGCACCGCCGCCTGAACACAACCGCCGCCGGAATATAGATGAAATTCATGAGCGCGATAATCCAGGTGCCTATAAAGTGTCCGTCTGTAAGCCCTTTCCAGATGTAAAGCAGGCTGATGATTCCTGAAAGCACGGCGGTGAACAGAATAAAATGGTCGTTCAGAAAATCGTTAAAGTCTTCAATTTTCATAAATCTCTCCTATAAAGCGGCGCGTTCCTGCGTGAAAGGCTCTGGCTGAAAAATCAGCGTAAACTGGAAATCCTAATGGAATGATAGCACAGTCTTAAAAAAAAGTAACGCTCAAATGCCCGAATCGGCCGCACAAAAATCCCACAGCCGATTTTGTTCTAAAGGCTCTCGCGGAAAAATTCCGAAAATAAAACAAGACAAAAGGAGCATTCGGGAAAATTCCGAAAGCCGCCCCAAGACAAAGGGAGCATTCGGGAAAATTCCGAAAGCCGCCCAACGCAAAAGGAGCGTTCGGGAAAATTCCGCACGGATGCGATGGTGGGCAGGGGTGGGGCACTGTCATTCCGAACTTGTTTCGGAATCTATGTGGTTACAAGACACGGATGCTGAAACGAGTTCAGCATGACGTGGGGGCTTTTGGCATGAAAGGGGGTTGAAATTTTTTGGTTTTTTGGGCATCTTTGTTTTGTGTATAAATCAGGGGCTGGCTTTATTGATTTTTTATTTTGAGGTGTAAGGTTATGTTAAAAAGGGAAAAATTCTTTGTTTTTCTTTTGGCTGTGGCTCTTCTTTTTGCTTTTGCAGGATGCAGCTATTCTTCTGATGACGATGATGACAGCGGCGACTTCGGCACCTACAAGAACGGTGCGTTTTCGGGGGGGGATACGATGACGAGCCGGATCCCGATGCCTATCTGCCGTATACTTCCGAGAAAATTCCTGAGGGAATGGTTGCTGTTAAAGGCGGCACTGTTGTGGGGCGGAAAATAAAGGGCGACTATCCCGGTGTGTTTATCGAAGGGCGCACTGTAGAATTAAGCAGCTTTTATATTTCTAAATACGAAGTAACAAAATCCCTTTACGAATCCATAATGAAAGACACAAGCCTCAACACTGAAGGTGTGACAGTTGATGACATTTTTACATTATATCCTGAAAAATTTAAGATGGCGCCAGGCGAAAAAGCAAGCGAGTGCGCAATGCAGTATGTGAACTGGTACAATGCCGTTTATTTCTGCAATCTTTTGAGCAAAAAAGCGGGGCTTGAAGAAGTCTATACGATAAATAATATCGTAACAGCAACCAAGGAGTTAAAAACAAGCTTCGGTGCAACAGTAACATTAGTTAAAATTTCTAGTGCCGATGTAACGGCGGATCATACAAAAAACGGCTACCGTCTGCCTACATCAGCTGAATGGGAATATGCGGCGCGCGGCGGAAATCCGTCTTCGCCTGAATGGGAATACCTGTTCAGCGGAGCAGATAGTGAAGATTCTTCTCAAGAATATAATTCCGATTTGGATGCCGTGGGATGGTACCGCTATAATATATGCAGTGGAAACGGAAAAACACAGGGTACTCAGTGGAACGAAGAGGATTTTTATGGCTCATTGGGTTACGGACCGCATCAGGTGGGAATGAAAGCTCCGAACAGCCTTGGCATATATGATATGAGTGGAAACGTATGGGAATGGTGCTGGGACTGGTCTGGAGGAACAACAGAAGAAAAAGTAACAAATCCTAAAGGCCCTGAAAATGGAGAAAAGAAGGTCATCCGCGGCGGCAGCTGGTGGAGTCCTGCACCTGATATGGCTAACGGCCATGCTAAATGCTTCTCTCCTGGGACTTGCAATGTTAAAATGGGCATCCGCCTTGTACGCACAGCAAAATAAAACCCCCTTTCCCCTTCCCACACACCCCTACCACACAGCCAACCCCACCGCATGACAGTGGGGCTGTCATTCCGAACTTGCACCGTCATTCCGAACTTGTTTCGGAATCTATGCGGTTACAAGACACAGATGCTGAAACGAGTTCAGCATGACAATGATGGGACTCCGTCATTCTGAACTCCTATGATATTTGTCAATACCATGAAGTTCCTGATTCCAATAATCAAC
>NZ_JBJETK010000002.1:0-1894 GCF_051883275.1 Treponema sp.
GATGGCCGGAAATGTCTTGTGCCGCAACGAATTTTGGGCTGGTCAGTAGACATTACTTAGACCAATGTGAACATGATGAATAGCCCATTTGCTCCAACAGAGATATTACGGAAGCATTCAGTGTTGAAGTTGAATGAGAAATTCCTTTCATATTCAACGCCAGAGGATCGTTTACTTTGCGGTGCAAGGTTTTTTCCATGCGGAACAGACTGTCGCCGTTCTTGTTGATTTGATCCGTCATAGTTCGCAACCGCCGCATAAACCCTGCATATGCATCTCGCTTGCCGAAACGAACATCATCGTCCAAATCGGACAGGTTGGAAAAACCGGCGGCAAACATCTCGAATGCAACAACGACGGCCATGCAAATGATGCCGGCACGTTTTGCAGCACCGCGGTTTTTCACGAAATAAAATGTTGCCAAATACAATCCAAGCGCTCCCAGACTAATCCATATACAATTATAGTCCGAAAGAAAAGCATAATCAAACTTCTGTACAACAATGATCATGCAAACAAGCACGAAACCAATGCTGAGGATCTGACGGTATCGTAGCTGTGAAGAATTACGAAATACTTCCCATGCAAGTACAAGCATCACAAAACAAAATGCAAAGCTGTAACGATAGTTGAGCCAGTTTGGCTTAGACATACCATGCCAGAAAATATCCACTGTCGAAATGTTCATGCTCATGATTAACACCACGAGCAAGATGCCGGCAGCTATTTTACGACGCGGCTTTACATTCGGAAGGAAAAAATACAACGGAAGCAAAAGCAATGTAAGCATTCCACAGTATACAACCGGCAAACCCTCCGGACGAACGGTATCGTAAGAGCCGGGAAGAAGCTTTACAAAAAAGTCTAAGAAATCGAACCGCTGAAAAAGGGAATAATCCGTTGTTTGGAAGTCAGCCTTTCCAAACCCAAGAGAATAAAGCGCAGGCAGAAGAATGACTGCGCTGATTAGCACCGCAAGGATGCCGCTCCAAAGCGCACGCAGCGAAGTTTTCATAAAGCGGCGAAAATGCCGGAGGGAATGGCGGGAAAAATAATAGCACAAGAAATAGATGACCGTAAAAATAGCCATCATATAGCCAATATAATAATTCGATATGATTGTCAGCGCAAAAACAATGGTAAACAATTTGTATTTTCCTGCGTCAACAAGTTTTTCGATGCCTAAAATCAAAAGCGGTAATAAGTACATTGCGTCCATCCACATGGTGTTCATGCTTTGGATTACAGCGTAAGCACTCATCGCATACATAACCGAGAAAATTATAATACCGAAGCGGCTTCCCGGACGCCTGTGGTGCAAATACAGCCCAAAGCACAGACCGCAAAGCCCTATTTTTAAAAGCAGTAAACAGAGAATTGCCTCAGTCATCCATTCCTTTGGAAACAGGCACACGAGCCACGACAACGGACTTGCAAGGTAGTAAGAAAAAATCCCCATAAATTCGCCGCCGAGCGAGCGTTCCCAAGCATAAAGCAGGGAGCCTCCCCCTGTGACAATTTCACGAAGCTTTTCAAAAAAATAAACATATTGACCGTTCAGATCCAATACCATGCAAGAATACTTGCCGAAAGGCCACACCGTCATGAAAATGTAAATCACGCCCATAAGAGCGATCGGTATCAAAAAGGCCAGTAGCAAATACAAGCGTTCATTGGAGCGCAACCGCGCCCAACACCGTCTAATTATTTCTTTCATATACAGCGTGTCCTCGCTTTTTCAAACAAATTACAGATTTCAAAAATATCCCAAACAATATAAAAATTTTATCACGATTTTTAGAAAAGCACAAGGAATTTTTAGTCATATCCAAATCATTTATGTAGGTTGTACAATGATGTGTGACACATAGTAAAAAAGAATAGCGAATGAAGG
>NZ_JBJETK010000003.1:0-8166 GCF_051883275.1 Treponema sp.
CGTGCGCCGCCGTAAAGACACTTCCTGCAAGAAAAATTGACATCAGTTTTTTCATTTTCACACCTCAGAAAAAAATATACTTTCTTCCAGGCATTATGTAAAATACTTATTTTCTATTGCTAATTATGCACTTTTTGCATACACGCTGAACTTAACGCAGGCGCTTTTTCTTTTCTTCTGCGCCGTTCTTCGTAACGTCATCATTCTCCCGTGAACTTGAACAAAAGAAAGTGATTCCGAAATTCTTATAATGTAATATGCAGTAATTAGATAAAGGTTGTAATGAATTTTATACGACATATTTGCAGTATAAGAGATTTACAACGGATACGGCGAATATTTGTCAGGCGGTCCCATTTGGAGCGCATATTTGACAGGTAATAGTCAAAAAAACAAAATTTAGATATAATTCCGTATATGAAACCTTTGATAAAATATCGAGGTGGGAAATCGAAGGAGATTCCTAACATTGAAAAGCAAATACCTCAATTTACCGGACGATATATAGAGCCCTTTTTTGGAGGCGGAGCCTTATATTTTCATCTTGAACCACAAAAAGCAATTATAAACGATATTAATTCTAAACTCATTGGTTTCTATAATGGCGTTAAGAACGATTATTCTAACCTTCGCAAAGAATTAGATGAAGTAGAAAAAATATATGAAGAAAACCGACATGATTTCGATGAACTAAAAAAACTTCACCCTGCAGAACATGTAGAAGATAAAAACGAAGATTTTTATTATCAAATTCGTGATATGTACAATGGGTTATCTGAAAAAAGATATTCAGATGCCCTGATTTATTTTTTCATAAATAAAACAGCCTACTCTGGAATGATACGATATAATGCTAAAGGTGAATTTAATGTGCCTTTTGGGCGGTATCAGCATTTAAATACGTCTTTAGTTTCACTAGAACATTCAAATCTACTTTCAAGTACAAAAATATATAATAAAGACTACAAAGAAATCTTTGACATGACAAGAGCAGATGATTTTGTATTTTTAGACCCCCCTTATGATTGTGTTTTTTCTGATTACGGAAACGAAGAGTATAAAAATGGTTTTAATGATGATTCTCACAGAAAACTAGCACAGGATTTTAAGAATCTCGGTTGTAAGGCTTTAATGGTTATAGGCAAAACACCCCTTACAGAAGAGTTATATGGAAATATGATTGTTGATGAGTATGCAAAAAAATATGCAGTAAATATTCGCAATAGATTCAAGGCAGCTGCAAATCATATTTTGGTTGCAAATTACAAGGAATAAAAATGGCAAAATCCATAGACAGCAAAGTGTTGTTTATCACAACATCACCAAGAACGCCAGAGAAAATGATTCCTGAAATTAATCTTTTGAGTAAAAATTTTGAAGGCGAAAAATGGAATACAGAAACACAGATTGCCTTTATGGAACTTTTGAGAAATGAAAATTTTTTCAATGGTTCAGGGAATAATGATCCGGCATTCAGTGCAAGAGATAGAATAAATCGTGCACCAAAAGCACTCGGTTTTATTTTGCTTGAGCCGACAATCAAATTAACAGAAGCTGGAAAAACTTTAATTTCTGCCAAACGTAAAGAAGAAGTATTCCTACGACAGCTTCTTAAATTTCAAATTCCTTCGCCATATCATACACCGAGTGAAAAAGCGGCTGATTTCTATGTAAAGCCATATCTTGAAATTTTGAGATTGATTTATACGCTTGGAACACTCAAATTTGATGAACTTATGATATTTGGATTACAGCTTACAGATTATCGAAAATTTAATACTATTGTTAGAAAAATAGAACAATTCCGAATCAACTGTGGAAAAACACCAAAGAAATATCGGGAATTCAAATACTACACTCAAATAAACGAATTACAGGAAATTTATAGTTTTGAACTGGCGAAAGGTGAAACATCAACCCGAGAAAGCAATGTTGCAACTGCAAAGAAATTCTTGCAAACTAAAGCAAGCAATATGCATGATTACGCAGATGCATGCATTAGATATTTAAGAGCAACGGGGCTTATTTCTATTTCTCACATAGGGCGTTCGCTTTCTATCCTTTCTGAGAAAAAGGCAGATGTTGAATTCATTCTGAATAATATTTCTCGTGAACCAATTTTTGTTGATGACAAAGAAAAATATCTTGATTATTTGGGAAATCCTGAATTTCCAAAACTTCTTACTGATGATAAATTAGCTTTGATTCAGAAAATAAATGAAGAAAGTTCAGCTGAAAAAGTTAGTGAAACAGCAACAATACAAGAACTTAAAGACAAACTTGATGATTTGATTATAACCAAAAAAGAAAAACTCATACAAACACAAGTTGCAGAAATTAAAAATTACAAAGAATATGATGATATTCAAAATACTTTTACTCAAATTGAAGAAAATGATATATATGATCCTTCTTTAATTTTGGAATGGAATGTTTGGCGTGGTATGACAATGCTTGATGGCGGTAACATAAAGGCTAATCTGAAATTTGACGATTTTGGAAAGCCGATGTCTACAGCACAAGGAAATATGGCAGATATTGTTTGTGATTATGAGAAATTTGGCTTAACAGTAGAAGTTACTATGGCAAGTGGTCAGAAACAGTATGAAATGGAAGGAGAACCTGTTTCCAGACATTTGGCAAAATTCAAAAAAGAAACAGGAAAAGAGGCATATTGTTTATTTGTTGCTCCAACTATAAACGAGGCTTGTATTGCTCATTTCTATGGTTTACACAACTTAAACATTTCGTATTATGGAGGTAAATCTGTTATAGTGCCCTTGCCATTAAATGTGTTCACGAAGATGTTGGAAGACTCTTTTAAAGCATCATATACACCAAATCCTGAACAAATAAAATCTTTCTTTGAATATTCTCGTACTGTAGCTTCTACAAGTCATAGTGAACAAGAATGGTACAACAAAGTAGTAGAAAAAGCATTGAATTGGCTAGAATAAAAAAAGGCATCTTGTGGAATATAAAATTTGAGAGCTTGGAACAACAGTTTTGCTACTTGTTAGAAAAATCATAAAAAGTATTCACTTATATCTCCGTATAAAATGAAATTTTTATTTTATGAACGCGTTAGGCAATGGAAGGGCAGCCGAAGGCTGTTGCTGTAGTGGAGCGAAGCGCAACGAAAGCAATGAAGCGACAGCGGAACCCTGGAACTGCCGACGGCTTTAGCCGGAACGCCCTGATTATTTTAAAACTTCATCAAAATATTTTTTTACTTCTGAAGCCGATGCCGAAGAACTGAAACGAGTTCCTTTCCGCCAGTCTGCCGTTTTTGAGCCGACTTTCTGTAAATCTGCAGGAGTTCGTCCGAGACCGCTTCCGCCAGAAGTACAAATTGGAACGACTTTTTTTCCGCTCAAATCGACGCTTTCAACAAAGGTGTAGATGATTTTTGGCGCGTTGTACCACCAGATTGGAAAGGCGATGATTACAGTGTCATAGGGCGAAACGGCGATTTTGTTTTTGATTTCAGAGCGGGCAGAAGGATCGTTGCATTCAACGGTAGAACGGCTTTTTTTGTCTGTCCAGTCCAAATCCGAAGATGTGTACGGAACTTTCGGTTCGATTTCAACAATGTCTGCACCGAGCGCAGATGCCACTGTCTGAGAAAGCCTTTTTGTATTTCCTGTTGCACTGAAATATGCCACCAGAGTTTTTGCATTCACATTTGCCATAAAAAGACCTCCTATCAAAATTGCGAATACAAGTTTTTTCATAATTTCCCCCATAAGATTTTTTCTATTTTGTAAAATTGATTTTTTCTCGGCTTTTTCCTTCGCGCAAAATGCCGGTTATTTTTGTATCTGTGAAAGTGCCGATTTCTACTGCCTGCGACGGCGAAATGTTCTGGTCGGCAAACACGAGCGAAAGTGCGGTGTACTGAATGTTGTAGTAGACGTGCCCTGCCTTGTACTTTTCTGTCCTTTTGTCAGTATCGCTGATTTTTAGCGGAAGAACTGTGTAATATTCAAAGCCACCGAATTTCACCATTTCGCCGGCATTTTCGCTGTTCAGAGGCAAAAGGGAAACAAACTGTTCTGCCGCAGATGTGTCTGAAAGGCGGATTTCGTATTTTTTGCCGCCAAATTCCATATACACTGTTTCTGTCTTTCCGTCCGCCTTGCTTTGCGAAAATGCACAGGATAAAGATGATATTGCAACGACTGCCGTCAGCACCTTAAAAAAATGATTTTTCATTTTATTTTCCCTGTTATCTTCTCTGATTTTTTTGTATTTTTGCGATAAAATCGTCTATTTCAGGCTGTTTTGTTACAAGACTTCCTGCCTTTGCCCTTGTGCCGAACTGAATTTCCTGCGTTGCAAATACATCTGCCCCTGTGCAGAGTGCGCTCATATCTTTGATGACTGTTCCCGGCCAGCCTGCATGGGTGCAGAAAAGGGCGACTTTTTTCCCTGAAAAATCCGAGCTGCTCATAAACGTAAGCACTGGCGAAGCCATTTTGTACCACCAGGTTGGAGTTCCGATTATAATCGTGTCGTAGTCTGAAAGGCTGACTTTAAGCGGCTTTATTTCGGGCTTGAAGTTTCTTGCAACGTCGCGCTTTGCCTTGTCCACGACTTCATCATAATTATCTGAATACGGAACGACAGGTTCAATTTCTGCAATGTCCGCGCCGGTCTTTTTCTGAATTTCCTGCGCAATTCTCCGAGTGTTCCCTGTGTCTGAATAAGAGTAGTACACGACAAGAGTTTTTGCGGCCGCATTTGCCATAAAAAGACCTCCAAGCAAAATCGTCGATAAAAGTTTTTTCATAATTACCTCCGTACGAAATTTTTTATTTTAAAAACGCGTTAGGCAATGGAAGGGCAGCCGAAGGCTGTTGCTGTAGTGGAGCGAAGCGCAACGAAAGCAATGAAGCGACAGCGGAACCCTGGAACTGCCGACGGCTTTAGCCGGAACGCCCTGATTATTTTATTTGATTTCAACAAGCCTGTAATTTCGTGAACCAAAACCGATTTTTTCCGAGATGCCTTACATACTTTCTTTTAAAATCTGAACGACATCTTCTTTTGCAAGTTTTTTGTAGCCGCCGTCAAGAATGAAAGTCGCCTCTGCAATTCCGCCGAACATTTCTTCCGTAACGCCGAGTTCTTTCAGATTCATCACAAGCCCTATTTCCTGCATCCAGTTTTTCATCGTTTCAAGACCTTCCTGTGCAATCTGAACGTCAGTTTTTCCTTCCGGGCGGATGTCAAAAACATTTTCTGCAAAGCGCACGAATTTCGGAAGTCCTGCCGAAAGCTGGGTTTTGTAGTAGGCAAGGCTCACCGCACTGAGAGTCATTCCGTGGGTTGCGTCCGTATAAGCGCCGACCGCCTGACCAATCATATGAACCATCCAGTCAGTCGCCTTTCCTTTTGCAACGAGAGTGTTCAAAGCCCAGGTTGCCGTCCACATAAGGTTTGAGCGCGCCTCGTAGTCCTCAGGGTTCTGAACAGCGATTTTTGACGAGTGAATGACAGACTTCATAAGACCTTCGCTGATGTAGTCGCTGGTGTTGTCGTCGCTGCCAGAAAAATACTGCTCGCAGATGTGATTGAAAATATCGTAAATTCCTGCAATCATCTGCCGTTTGGGAACGGTAAAAGTGAACTCAGGATTGAGGATTGCAAATTTCGGGAAAACTTCCTCGACGAACACGTGCCCGATTTTAAGTTTCTGCTCGTGATTTGTGATTACAGAGCCGCCGTTCATTTCGCTTCCAGTGCCCACCATAGTAAGCACCGCGCCCACCGGGATAATCGGATTTGCAGGCTCTTCCATTTTAAGATAGTATTTTTCCCAAACATCGCCTTCCCACAACGCCCCCACAGAAACGCCCTTTGCATAGTCGATGGTCGAACCGCCGCCGACAGCAAGAATAAAATCAACCCTTTCCGCCCGGGCAAGACGGCAGCCTTCGGCAAGTTTTTCGCTCGTAGGATTGGTCATTACACCGCCGAGTTCCACGATTTCCTTTCCGCAGTCCTTGAGCACGGAAACAACCTTGTCGTAAATTCCGTTCTTTTTGATGGAGCCTCCGCCGTAAGTCAGAAGAATTTTCTTACCGTACTTAGAAAGTTCCCCTTTAAGATTTTCAAGCGCATCTTTTCCAAAATAAAGCTTCGTCGGATTGCTGTATGAAAAATTACCGAGCATATATTCCCCCTTGCAAGACAAATATCCGTTTAGTAACGCTTTGTTGCTTATTTGCAATATACACGCCTTTTAGTTACCTGTCAATACTAAACTATAGTTTTGGTAACTTTTTGTTACTTATTAAATAAAAGGGGAAATGTAAAATTTTGGATGGATTTTGTGAGAGATAGGGAAGTATTGGCTGCTTTAAACGGTGGCAGACAAAACTGCCAGCGTTTAGTGTATGTTATACGAGTACAGTTTGTTTATTTCCTAAGACGATATGTTCTTTTTCAGAATTCTTAGCCAGAAGATAAACGCAATACTGATTCATGCTTACACCTTCTTTTTTTGAATCTTCTGCGAGAGTTTTGTGCAATGTTTTTGGGAGGCGAAGTTTGAATTGACCTGAATAAGAATCAAAACTTCCTGGTTCTGCAATTTCAGTATTTTCTTCTATTGCTGCCAAAAGCCATTCTTTTTTTGCTTCTTCTGCATTTGCGACTGCACTGGTAATTGTTTCACCACAAGTGATACAGCCTGGAAGTTCCGGATATGATGCTACATAACCTGACTCTTCTGTATCAGGAATGATTTCCAATTTATAAGGCATTTTCATGTATTCTTCCAATGTTTTCATATCAGTCCTCCCTGTTCTTCTCTTCGGCTTCTACAATTTCTTTTACCATTTTTACATAAACGACTTTTATAGGTTCATGACTTGGAATGGTAATCGGATTACAGCCTGGCTTTCTAAAAGTGTAATGACTGCTTCCGCCTTTTGGATGAAAAACCGTATAGCCATAACTTTGCAAAACTTTTTTCAGTTCTGCAAATCTCATATCCTTGTTAAGGGATTTAATTTTTTCTAACAGTTTGTCCCACTGTGCCATAATTGAATTATATATGGTGTTATATATGGTGTCAAGCAAAACTCAGGTTCTATACTTTTTAAAGCCTGTAATTCGTGACAAAATTGTTATCGGTTTTGAAAAGCATTTTCATGTATTTTTTAATTTTTCCAGTTCTCTAGTTTTAGATTCGGGATATTTTCAAAATGTTTTGTATTATTTGTTACCAGAGTTAATTCATTGTAAATTGCAGTTGCAGCAATAAGTAAATCCATATCTTCGATTCTTATGCCCTTATCAAACATTTTTGCCTTGATATCTGCAAAAACTTCCATTACGCCTTCATGTAATTTTTCAATAGGATAAATATTCCGAATATGATTTACCTTTATCATATTCTTTTGTTCATTCTGGGAACGCTTTGCACCAAATACTAATTCAGCATAAGTTATCATAGAAATAGAAATCGGAAGATTTTTATTCTCTTCAAATTTTGCTAAAACACTACTATCACCACGAAGTGCAAAAATTATTGTATCGGTATCAATCAAATATGCCATTTAATGCCTCAAATCTTGTTGAATTTATTCGTGAGCCATAAATATCATCGATGATTTCATCCGTACTTCTGGAATCTTCCCATAAACCTGCAAGTTTCAAGAATTCTTCCGTGGCATTTTTTGTTTTTACAGGAACTGAAGTAAAATAATTTTGTAAAATAGTTATAACCTGCTGACTGATAGAACGATTTTCACTTTTTGCAGCAAATTTTAACTTATCATACAGGCGGTCATCCATATCACGAACTTGTAAGATTGCCATAATATGCCTCCACCTAAAAGATATGACATGTTGAATGAAAAATCAAGCAAATTTCATTAAACAAAAAAGGGCTGTCTAATAATTATTGTCATGCTGATCTTGTTTCAGCATCTACACCGTATATAGCATAGAGATTCCGAATCAAGTTCGGAATGACACTATGAACTATACTTCTAAGACAGCCCCGTAAAATACTATAAGAATCTTTGTAAATCTTTACCTTGCTTAAAATTTAACAAACGACAATAAATATTTTTAAGAATATACTATTTCACTTCCTCATCAACACCAAACCCAATCTTTAGCAACACACTGTCATTTATTGAACAATTCCAA
>NZ_JBJETK010000004.1:0-98461 GCF_051883275.1 Treponema sp.
GTGGAATTCTCGGAATTTATCATCACGTTTCTGTAGACTACTTGCAGGAATATGTAAATGAATTCTGCTTTCGACAGAACAACGGAACAAGTTCATTTGATGTATTGTTAAAGCAGGGAATATTTGCGGCGTAAAGAGATTTGTAAATATAAGAATTTATAATACAATAAAATATTTGTGTATAAATATTGAAAAATTAATATAATTACAGTACATTGTATATTACTGACAACAAGGAGGTTTTTTATGGTTTCGGCATTAACTATTGCTTTATGTTTATTACATATAGCACAAGAAAATGGTGATTTAATCACAAATTTAAAACTTCAAAAACTCCTCTATTATGCACAAGCTTGGTTTATGGTAAACAATAAAGGTGAAAAATTATTTATAGATGATATTCAGGCTTGGAAATACGGGCCTGTTGTTGTATCTGTATATAATAAGTTTAGAAGTTTTAATAGCTACCCTATTTATGTATCAAAGTATTTAAAAAAACAGAAAGAGAATATTGATAAAAATAGAGATGAATTTTTAAAAGAATTTGCAATTCGTTTTTTTAGTTATTCTGCAACTGAATTAGTTGCAATGACACACAGCGAAGCCCCTTGGGTTAACGCTTACGCAAAAGGTCAAAATACGGTAATAGACACAAAAGAGATGTATTTATTTTATAAAAATATGTTAGAAAGCAATGAAGAACAAGATTAAAAAAATAAATTCTAAAAATAGTTTTATTACAAAAGAAAAAACAGGATATGAAAAAACTCATCCTGTTTTTTCTTTTAAATCATATATTTCAAATGATTTGTTTACTAAAGAAATGGATTACACAAATCACTCTTTATACAATTTTTTTAATCATATTTCAGTTCTATCTCAATTGACTTGGTATGATATAAAAACTAGAAAACAATATCATTTTCATGATATAGAAAATAAAAAAAATATAAATAAAATGTTAAAAATAGATTCAGATATAGTTTTAACACAATTTAAAATAATAGGTGAGCAAGAATCACGAATTATAGGCTATTTTGACAATAATATTTTTTATATCGTTGCTTACGATTATAACCACAAAATATATCCTAAGTAATCTATAAGCAGAGTGTATGAGGGGATAATTCCGAAAAAATTCTGTATATTTGCTGTTTCAATTTCTGTCATTTCTTTAATTTGCAGTATTGGAAGTATTGTTTTTCAATTTGTAAAATAATCGCCTGACAAGCGGTTCAAATCCGATAACTTGGTCAAATCAAATTGAGGTTTTGCTGCATATTCAGTAAGCAAAAAAACAAATCTTTCCGATGTCTGTCTTCCTCTTTTTCTCGCCATTGGGGAGAAAATACAGATAAAAAGATTGTTATTGATTCAAAAATTTCCGTGCGTATTACATCGCTAAAGTTTTTGCTTGCGGTTCTTGTTGTATGTGGTTTTTACAGTGATTTCACAGGTCATTCAGTTTTTTATAAAAAGTTTGCGAGAGAATTTTTTGCGCTGGTGGACATTCTGTTTGTTGCTCCTGTAAATGTTTTTGCCGTTCAGACACAGTCGCTTTTCTTTTATACCGCTGGTCTTTGTTGGGGAAAATTTAATTTTCCGCTGTTTGAAAAAATTGATCGCATAGGCAGAGGCGAGGCAGTCGTGCTGTTTTTATTTACTTGAACTTTTTGCGATGGAAGCGGTAAATCCGCAATGTACTGGTGTATGGTTTATAAATTAAAGGACTCTTTGTTTTTCAAAGTTTGAAAAAACAGTAATGCCGTTTTCAAGACAGACTTGTTTTAAAGTTGTAAACTGTTTTTTGAAAGGCTGTTATAAACTTCTTGTAATTTTGATAAATGCTCTTGTGATTTTTCAATGTGATATAAAATTTCTTTTACTGCGGCTATATCTTTTGTCTTCTTTTCCGGTGGATTTCGATTTGGATTTGTCAAAATCTTTTGAACTGCATATACAGCAGGTTCTGGAACTGTTATGCAAAACTGTAGTCCTTCTGGAGATGTTACTTCAACTTCACGTGGAAAAGATGCAAGGATGTTCAAAACCCTTAGTCCTTCTGAAATAATGCCAAGAGACTTTATTTTTATATGACCTTCTGTTCCTGCTCCTAAAATCCTTGTAAGGAATTCAAGCTCAAGAAAATCTTCCTTATAAAACCGGGAGATTCCGTCATTTTCGTCATAAACATAGCCTATTTCTTTGAGTTTTTCTATCACAGGAATTTTTTCTTTCGGGAGATTTATGTTTCTGTAGAAAAAATCTATATCGCGTGTTTTCAGGTTTGGAATGAAATCTGTTTCAAAAAGAAATGGATATAAATATTCTGCCCAGCTACCAATAATCATAACATGCTGTAAAAGACCGATTTCTTTAAATGTTTTAATTGTCTGCCAGAAAGTAATTTCCTGTTCTTTTGTCATTTTACTTCTTTCTCCAGTTCTTTAAGTTCTTTATTCATTTTTTTTAACAGTGCAGAAAGTTCTTTTCGCCTGTTTAATTTTTCCTGTAAATCCTGTAAATCAAAATTGCCGGGTTTTCCTAGGAACTTGGAATATACTTTTTTCCCGTCCCTGTAGTTGAGGTACAGATATTCCTGGTTGCCGATTTTTCTTTTAAAAACAGAACCTTTTGGCAAACTCTCAGTTTCTTTTTCATATCTTAAAATCATTCTTTTATGTCTTTCCAGTTCATCAAGAAAAACTGAACGTATTAAATCAGATTTCATATTATCCTTACACTACAGTTGCTGTAAATAAGTGGTATTTGTAGTGTAAGTTTATATTACACTACAAATTTAAATATTTCAAGCGATTTGTAGTGTAATCGGTTTTGCAGGGAATCAAGTAAAGACTTGAAAATTTATTTCTTTGGCTGCGGTTATTTTGATGTTTTTCAGATATTCCTCTTTTAGCGAAAGTTTTTTCCCGAAAAGATGCGTTGAAAAATAATGCGTTATCGGAAAATCCGAGCCAAAGAGAATTTTGGATTTGTCATTGACAAGGTGGCTGAGTTTTTTGAAATTCTTTTTTGATATGCAGGCTGTATCGCAAAATACATTTTTGTATTTGTTTACCATTTCCGCCGTTTCTTTGACAGGATTTGAATGAGCAAGAATCACATGAGCGTTTGTATATTCTGCAAAAAAATTTTCAAATCTTGTCGGCAGGTCGCAGTGTTGTGTGCCGCAGTGAATTAGAATTGATTTTGAATTATCGTCAGCCCAGCGGAAGATTTCGTGGAGTGTCTGGAGATGTCCTGGATTTTCTTCATCCCAGTTTTGTCCTGCCGGGTGAAGTTTGATTCCGCAGTAGTCGAATGATGAGGCTGCGCTTTCCACTTTTATTCCCTGTTCCGAGTATTTTGGAATGAACCAGAGGTAAGGCTTTGCTGTAAGATTTTTTGATTCGTAGCCTTGCGCATAGGCAATTTCTTCTTCAACAAGGGAAAGTTCCGCATCATCACGGCAGCTTGAAGTTGAAGAATAGCGGATTTCCGTGATTTTAGTCTGCTCTTGGGTCAATTCGATAAGTTCGAACAGTTCAAGTGCGTCGTAGTAGACTTCGTTGAACTGCCCGATGTGAATGTGATGGTCGGTCAATTTTTTATTCTGTGACTCATTTTGCAAATATACTATACAGACATTCCAGTATTCCGGCGGTCACGCCCGCCATGCCGGCAATTTTAAAAAGTTTTTTTGTCATGCTATCCAAATCCATTTCACGTATATTATAAAATTTTGTAAAACTTGCAAATTCCAATGCTAAAAATGAATAGATGGTAGTTGAAGGCAAATGTTTTGAAGAATAATAACCAGCTATTGGTAGGAGAGAAAAAAAACAGCCGGTCAATACATACCATACCGTACACGGAATTCTGATGATTATGAGCAAGATTTTTAATACAGCCATTTATATACCTCTTTTATGAATATCAAATAGTTATCGTGTTAAATTAATCTTACTTAGAAAGTTCAACATTGTGAATAACCAAAGAATTATCTTTTTTATCAAAAGCCTTGATTTTTGTAACCTGCCTTTTGTTTCTGAAATTTTCTTCTGTCATTGTGAATAACGGAAAATTGTTTAATGCGGCAAAATATTTTTCTGTTTTTTTATTTTGGTTGTATGCAATTCATATGCCTGTTTTAAATAAAATACTGAGAAAAATCTGGCTGAAATTCCTTCCGATGAAAAATCCGTTTTTCTGTCTTGCTGAATATTTCGGCGTTACGGTTCTTACCGTTGCAATCGGTACGGCGCTCGGCATTTTGCTGAAGAAAATCTGCCCTAAGTTCTTTGCGCTTTTAACCGGTGGAAGAGGGTAGCAGATTTTACTTCTGTTTCTATGGAATAATTGCCCGGTGGATGATACTATTCTTATGCGAGTATTTTTACAGGAGTTATTGTATGGAGTCTATTATAGTATATGGGTCTTGCTACGGCAGTTCAGAAAAATATGCGGCAGAACTTTCTGTCCGCACGGGTATACGCGCAGAGTCTTTTAAGACGGCGGTCATTCCGGCGGACTGTGAAACGATTGTGTTTATCGGCGGTCTGTATGCAGGCGGATTAAAAGGGCTTAAGGAAACTGTTGCAAAATTACAGAATGTACGATTGAAAAAACTGATTGTCTGTACGGTGGGGCTTTCTGACCCGGATGACAGCACTAATACGGCGAATATCCGAAAAGGAGTTCTTGCCTTGCTTCCGGCGGAATGGCACGAAAAGGCGGAGATTTTTCATCTTCGCGGCGGAATAGATTATTCCCGTCTGAATTTCCTTCACCGCCTGATGATGAAGCTGCTTTATAAAAACGCACTGAAAATCCCGGAGGAAAAGCGCACTGCTGAAGTAAAGGCAATGATTGAAACATACGGCGCAAAAGTCGATTTTATTGATTTTTCCAGACTGGATGCAGTTTGCGCGGCGTTGAAAAAATAATTCTTCTTCCTTGTACAGGTTGTTTACGGCAGATGTAATGTCGTCTGCCATTTTTTTACGTTTTCTTACTTTTTTTTAACATTTCTATCGAAGAAATCTAACATAATTCATCTAGTATGCTTCCATAAACAAAGCAAAATTTACATTCAATCAATTTGTTTTTAAGGAGGTGTAATAAAAACTTTGCCTGAAATAGCGTCAAAGTTTTTATTCACAAGTTTGCGTTGCAAACTTCCTTATCTACTGCACATTCTCATTCCATTGCGAATGTGCGTAAAAAGTCAAATCGGAAATTGATATTTCCTCATTGACTTTTTAATGGAGGCTATATGAACAGAACGGTAAAAAGTATCTGTAAAAAAGCGGCGGGAATTGCGCTTGCATCGCTTATGACAGCGGGCGCGTTCGCACAGGAAATTGCGGGAACACCTACAGGCAAGGGAATGCCAAAATACGTGTTCGTGTTTATCGGTGACGGAATGAGTTATCCGCAGATTCAGAGTTCAGCATACTTTATCGGAAAAGATGCAGCAGGAATCGTAAACGACGTAAAGAATTCTTCAAATCCGTCAGATTCCCCGAAAGGCGGACTTTTAAGCTTTATGAAATTCCCGGTTGCAGGAAGCGCACAGACTTATGATGCAACTTCATTTGCACCTGATTCCGCTTCTACGGCAACTTCAATTTTTACAGGAAAGAAAACACATTCGTCATCAATCAACGTTGACATTTCAAAAAAGATAAAATACCGCACGATTGCAGAACAGCTCCGTGACCAGAAAAAGTGGAAAATCGGCGTTCTTTCTACAGTCAACCTGAACCACGCAACTCCGGCGGCAACTTATGCACATCAGGCAAGCCGCAAGAGCAACTATCCTATTGGTCTTGAACTTGTTGCAAGTAACTTTGACTATTTTGCAGGCGGCGCTCTTATGGAACCTGAGGACAAAAAAGGCGACAAGGAATCAATCTACAGCCTTGCCCAGAAAGCCGGCTACAAAGTCTGCTTTACCCAGAAAGAAGCATCTTCCCTCAAAAACGGCGACAAGGCAATCGTAGTTTCAGAAACTCTTGCTGATGCAAATGCAATGAACTACGAAAACGACCGCGCTGACGGTGAGTGGAGCCTTCGCGACTATGTTAGAAAAGGAATTGAAGTTCTGGACAACAAGAACGGATTTTTTATGATGGTTGAAGGCGGAAAAATCGACTGGGCATGCCACGCAAACGACGCCCGCTCAACAATCGCAGATACTCTTGCGCTTTCAGAAGCCGTAAAAGAGGCAGTTGATTTCTACAACAAGCACCCGAAAGAAACTTTAATCCTTGTAACTGCCGACCACGAAACAGGCGGTCTTACAATCGGTTTTGCAGGAACTGACTACGACCTTTTCTTCAACACGCTCAAAAGCCAGAAGATTTCCTATGCAAAGTTCGACAGCGACTACGTTGCTTCATACAAAAAGAACAAAACTTCATTTGACGCTGTAATGAAAGACGTTACTGAACTGTTCGGCCTTAAAGTTCCGGGAAGCACAGGAAAAGACAAAAACGGCGGACTTGTCCTTACTGAATATGAATACGGAAGAATTCGCAGTGCATACGACAAAACTATGTCAGGCACAAAAACAAGCGGTCAGCAGGAATACGAACTGTACGGAACTTACGAGCCGCTCACTGTTACCATAACTCACGTTCTGAACAACAAGAGCGGAATTGCGTTTACTTCGTTCTCTCACACAGGACTTCCTGTTCCGGTATTTGCACTCGGCGCAGGTCAGGATGAGTTTGCAGGCTACTACGACAACACTGACATTTACAGAAAACTTGCCGCGCTCACAAGCGTAAAGCAGGACTAAAAAGCAGGACAAAATTAAAAAGGCAAAAAAATGAACAGACCGAAGTTTAATAATACGAGTGTTACCGTCATAGTGTCGGTTGTATTTGCGGCATTCCTTTTCCTCCTGCCAACTGGATTTGAAGGTGCGCTTCAGTTCCGTGATGCCGTAAAGTGCAGGGCGCTTGTAGAGGCGGTGGACAACAGCCGTATTATAGACACCGGTCTTATACGTACCGGGCAGCAGGTCTGCTCAGTACGTTTTCTGAACGGAAAATTCAAGGGAATGACTGCGGAAGGGTGGAATATGCTTACAGGCTCTCTTTCGCAGGACAAGCTTTTTGTGCCGGGCGATAAAGCTCAGGTCATCGTTCACTGGCAGGAAGCTGAACCGGGCGAAGATGGCGAAGGCGGTGAAACAACCGAAATTGCCGGAAGTGCAGGGGAAATCGAATTTCTTTCTGTCAATCTGATTGACTACTACAGGCTCAAAGGCGAACTTGTCCTTGCCCTTGCATTCGCCGTTTTTCTGATTGCGTTTGCCGGTGCGACAGGCGTCCGCTCGGTGCTTTCGTTTGTCATCACTGTCCTGACGCTCTGGAAAATTCTTGTTCCGATGTACTTGAAAGGCTACGATCCGCTTTTGTGCGGCTGTGCCGTTACGGTTCTTCTTACCGTGATTATCCTTTCGCTTGTGTACGGTTTTGACAGGCGGCTTTTGTCATCCGTGTCGGGTGCGCTTTTGGGAATAGGTCTTGCGGCTGTTCTTTCTGTCATCTGCACGAGGACTTTTAAAATTCACGGCGCGGTGATGGCATATTCTGAAAGCGTTTTGTATTCCGGCTACGAATACCTTAATTTAACGCGCATTTTTATGAGTTCAATTCTTGTCGGCGCAAGCGGCTCGATTATGGATCTTGCAGTCGACATAACTTCGGCAGTAAACGAAGTCGTAAAAAAGTGTCCTTCAATTTCGCGCCTTGAAGCAGTCAAATCCGGTCTTGCCGTAGCGCGTGCCGCAATGGGAACAATGACGACAACCCTTCTTCTTGCGTACTCTGGAAGCTGCATCTCCCTTTTAATGACTTTTATGGCGCAGGGAACTCCGCTCTACAACATCCTGAACAACAATCAGGTCGCCGCCGAAATCATCAACACCATCGCCGGAAGCTTCGGCCTTGCCTCAACCGCACCTTTTACCGCCCTGATGTCAGGTGTAATTCTCGCCGGCCGTAAAAAGTAGGGTAGTGTGGTTTAGTTTGCGGAATAGTGCTTTGCGTATTGAGAGAGCACTTCGTTCATCATAGTCTGATACTTGGTATTATTCTTTTTGGCTTCTTTCTTAAAAAACTGTATGCAGTCCGAGTCAATGGAGATCGTTATTTTTTCCTTTGTATTTTTTCTTATAAGTTCTGCTGGAGAAGGAAGAAAATCCTCAATAACCACAGCCTCTTCCAATGCGTTCTCTACGGATTTTTCCGGGTTGCTATAAATGCTCTTCATATCGTTTCTTTCCCTGACGCCAATAACCTGCGCCAAAAATTCTGATATTTTGACCTCGCATTGTAAAACGCACAGTCAAAATTCCTTCATCTGTTTTCCCGATACAGAAATAACGCTTTTCAGAATTGGAATGTTTTACATCTTCTAAAATCATACGTTTTTCATCAAAAAAAGCATCCTGCGCCTTTTCAAATGAAACATTATGTTTCTTTATGTTTTCAGAATTTTTATTTTCATCCCATTCAAAAGTCATATACATATATATTATACATATAAATATATGTATAAGTCAAATATTGTTTTTAAGAAGTAGAGAGAAAATAGCCGCCTTTAGTTTGACACGCTAGACGGCTATTTATCGTCATGTGGAGATAAGTCAAGTCAGAAAAGTCCTTAGAAAAATATCAAGCAACAGGAAAAATCATATACACACAAAAACAATAGGCGATTTTCCTTCCATATCTTATTAGCAAAACTTCATAATGAAGATTAATATTGAATAACCTGATTTTCTGCCATATAATAAAAATACAGTCGAAAAACGACAGTGAGGTAAAATATGACAGAACTTACTAAACTTGTCTTAAATAAGGGAATTGGAAAACTTTTCACAACAAAAGAATTAAAAGTTCTAATGCCCTCTGACAATATAAGAAACTGTCAGATTGCCCGTTCCATAAAAAACAGAGATTTCATAAGACAAGGCAGAGGCATATATTCCTTGAATCCTATTTATTTTTCAAAATCATCACCATTATGCAAGCAGGATTATGAAGACGAATTAAAAAATATTGCAAATTTTCTTATAAAGAATGGGGCGAAGGAAGTTTACCTTTTTGGTTCATTTGCAAGAGGTGAAGCAGATTCAAATTCTGATTTTGATATAGGCATCAAAGGTTTACCTTCAGAAAACTTTTTTCACATTTATGCCCAATTAGACCATTTATCTGCACGACAAATAGATTTAGTCGATTTTGACACAAACAAAACATTCTATGAACATCTGCATAAAATCAGTGAACTCAGGAGACTTTCCTAATGAACAAATTAAATGAAAGATTAAACCTGGCATTATCAGAGTTAGGAAAGCACTGCTCGAAATTTCCATTGCTGCAAAGTTATGTTCAAAATAAAGAACCGGATGAAATAATTCTTTCTGCCATCGGTTCACACCTTCACTCTTATTATAACGGAATTGAGAAAATATTTGATATTATAAACAAAGAAACTGATAAATTTTCATTTAATGATGGAAAATCACACTCAGAATTATTATCTGTTATGGCAATGAAAACTAATAACAGGAATGCTGTTATTACGGAACAGTCAAAAAATGAACTTGCTGATTATATGAAATTCAGGCATTTTTTCAGACATTCATATTCGTACGACATAGACTGGAATAAAGTAAAACCTTTATTAAATAATATTCAGAAAAACTGGCAGAGAGTTCATAATGAGATTGAGACTTTTAGAATCGATTTTGTAAAAAAGCAAACAATAAGCAATTTCAAGAAAGAATTTTCTGATAAAACTGGCGAAAAATCAGACAGGGAACTTGTACAGAAACTAAAAACACTTTTTAAGGATTATGATGAACTGGAAAAAGATATAGTTGAAAAGTTTCTGCACTCACAAGGAGCAGCATCAGAAAAAGAACTGCCCGAAGTCCTTAGGAAAATATCAAGCAACACGAAAAATCATACACACAAAAAACAATAGACGATTTTCCTTCCCTGCCTTGATTAACAGGAACAGTTTATGCAGCTCTCACTTATCATAAAAAGAAGTAGAGTAAAAAAAATAGCCGCCAAAACAAAGTTTTCGACACTTTTTGGCGACTAATTTGTCAATCGTGGAGATAACCCCAAGTTCAGGCATTTACGCTTGGTCAAGGCACGTTCGC
This sequence comes from Treponema sp., assembly GCF_051883275.1. GTDB lineage: Bacteria > Spirochaetota > Spirochaetia > Treponematales > Treponemataceae > Treponema_D. The sequence goes on from NZ_JBJETK010000004.1 coordinate 10,193, forward strand.
CTTCGGCTACCTTAAAGCCTTGACTCAATCGTTTGCCGTGTGTATGAAAATCATACACACCGTCATCCTTTATTTTTGAGATACCACAGTTTTAACTTTTCGTCAAATTTCCCATTTAGAGAATTTGAATTTCAATTCACCTAAGGCATCTAAAAATTTTCTAAATTCTTTATGTTAATGAAAGTCTATAAAAGTCTGTTCTCCAGTTTCTTCCCTTTAAATAACCTTCAGTTATAATGACCTTTGCAAGAAACAATCTGTAACATACCGCCTGTTATTCTGTATACAAGTCTGTTTGTTTCATCAATGCGCCTGCTCCAGAACCACTTAAATTATCTTTTAATGGTTCAGGCTTTCCGATGCCTTTATCAAAACCGCTTCGTTCAATGTCCTGAATTAATGCATTTATTCGTTTGATAGTCTTTTTATCTTGCGTCTGCCAATACAGATAATCGTTCCATGCTTCGTCAAACCAGATTTTTTTCATTACTCCACCTTGATAAGTTCGTGTTCTACACCTTTTCCTTCATTCAAGGCTTTTATTCCACGCTCAAGATGGTCAATATTGCTTTTTGAATAGAATAACTCCTCATTTTCATCTTTAGAAGTCCAGTTCTGTAAAGTCTGAGTAATACGTGTCAAAAGTAAAATGCACTGATTATATGAAAAGGAATCTACTTCATTTAATACTGTATTAAAAGTTGAGTCACTCATACATTTACCTCCATAACTTAAAATATATCACAATTTGATTGAAAAATCATCTGTTTTTTCCCTTCTACCTTCCTTCCACGACTTTGATTTCTTCTGCGGTCAAATCGTAGAGTTTGTACACTAAGGCGTTTATTTCTTTGGCGGTGATTTATTTTTCATATTGCCAGTAAATCAGAAATTGCGGCAGAAATATTCAGCATTATGGCAGGGGATAGTTTCGATACTTTCTCTACAAGGCAGGATTTTAAAAATGATTTTATTGGCTTTGAAAACCTTGTCAGGAGTTGTTTCTAATAAGATAATTGAATTGTTTTCATTTCATCCTGCAATGATTTTTCTACAAAACTATTTAACGACATATCAAGTTTTTTTGCTGCAACGGCAATTTGACTATGAAACAACGGGGAAATTCGAACATTAAATTTTCCCGAATATGGTTTTTCTGGCTCAATTCCGTCTTCTTTACACCACTCAAGATAATCATCTACCGAAGCATGAAATTCATTTTCAAGTTCATCAACGGTTGTTCCTTGAAAAGTTATTACGGTTCTAGTATTTATCACTTCACCTGAAAATATTCTAGCCTCGTCATCATATTCCACAACACCAATATAACCTTTATAGTTCATCATTTTTTACCCCCGCATTATCCAAGAATCTTCGCATAGATTTTATAGCCCCCTTGTCTGTAACTCTTTCCGGATGCGGTCTGTGAAATACAGCCCGCTGTCCGTTTAACTCGATACGAACACGAGAACCATTTCCTTCACTTATATTTGCTCCAAGTGATTTCAGTAAATTTTCAATTTTCTGCCATTCTATCTTTGTTACTGCAAGTTTTATTGTATCAGTAATCAATACAATTTATGTAGTACGAAATGGAAGTTATTTTCTATGATTTAACAACCAGTTTTTTATTTCATTCTTATTCATTTTTCCAGAAGCGATGCTAAGCCCTAAGTCTATTAATTCAGTCTGAGAATATTCAACGTTTACGTTATTTAACTTCAAAAAGAGTAAAGTCAAATGTACACCAATTCTTTTGTTTCCATCCGCAAAAGGATGGTTTTCTACAAGGGAATAGCATAATTGAGATGCTTTATCTAAAATATCAGGGTAAAGTTCATTGCTTCCAAAAGTCTGGAATGGTGATTTTAAAGCAGAATCTAAAAGATTTTTATCCCGAATTCCATCCATTCCTCCTGTTCTGGTAATAAGAGAACTATGAATTTTTATTACTTGTTCATATTCAAAGAAAATCACTTAGCAAGTTCCTTATAAGCTTCCACATTCTGGCTTATAAGTGCATCGGAAACAGCCATTAGTTTATCATTTGAAACTGTAAAAAATGGTTTTTCTTCATCTAAGACGGTAATTATTACTTTTCTGCCGTCATACTGTTCAAGAGAATAATCATTTGTAAAAATCTTATTTCCTTGTATTATTCCAGTCGTTGCAAACATTTTATCGCCTCCCCTAGTTATTATAACATATTTACATGAACTTTTGATAATGATATTGAGTTATTTTTTCTACAAAAAAGATAAAGAGTAAAAAAAATAGCCGCCTTTAGTTTGACCCACTAAGCGGCTATTAAACCTAAAAGTGGAGATAACCCAAGTTCGGGCATTTACGCTTGGTCAAGGCACGTTCGCCTTCGGCTACCTTAAAGCCTTGACTCAATCGTTTGCCGTGTGTATGAAATAATCATACACACCGTCATCCCTTCTTTTTAAGATAACATAGTTTTGGGGTTTTCGTCAAATTTGGAAAATCAATATTACTTATCCTCATTGTTTTCCATATATTCAGCCCTTAACTCGGACAGGCTCTTTCCTGTTGCAGCATGAATGCTAAAGACATAGGTTTCAACGGAAGACCAGCCTGTAATGTTTTTTAGCCATTGCTGCAAAGACATCTCTTCATTGTCTTTTGTACGAATCAATCCAGATTCTAATAAAATACATTCTTCATTAGTATTTTTTGCAATGATTTTATCATTCGGCTTTACGATTCCCCATTCAAGCATTGTATCAATTTTAGGTAACTGTCGTCGTGTTATTGCACCATTTCTTTGTTTTCTAAAAGTATTATTTGTTTTCTTAGAAATATTTACAAAATAATCATTATAATCATCAACAGGAAGAAGTTTCTTCATATCGATAAAAATTTTGTCTTCTGTCCTATTCAAACAAATTTGATAACAACTGATGTCTACATTATTTGTATTAAGCCATGCAACTGCTGATAAAGTCTGTGCATCAAATTCAGAAGCTACAAGTATGATTCTCTGTTTTTTATTTAGTCTGTTTGAATCAATATTATTTGCATCTAAAAACATCTCTAATTCTTTCAAAGCAATTTCTGTAGAAGTATGCGTATTGCAATCTTTATACTCTTCTTTATGTTTTTCAACATAAGGTGAATAAATATCCTGAACAAGATCAACTTTTGTATGAATAGTTGCCAGGCTTGCAGCATATCTGATTGCTTGAAATTCAAATGCTTCTTTTCTGTGTTCAATATCCTTTTTATCTCTTTTGATTTCTACAAGAACCAGATTCCCATCATCATCAATGGCGGTAAGATCACTTCTTCCGTCTTCTTCATTTGTTACCTGCTGGCCGATAATAAGCATAGAATCTTCTTCATCACACAACATTTCAATATTCTTTCGAAGTATTTCTTCTACATCTTTTTCAATCAACCCCAATTCCTTGAAAGAAGTCTGTTCTATCTTTGTTACATTGTTATTTTGTAAAATATACATTTGTTACTCCTGTTATTAAACAATCTTTTTATTTTCTTGCAATTCGTTTTTATTTGAAATTATACCAAGAAAATCTAATAGTTTATATTCTTTTTTATTTTTCCAATCACAAATAAATCCATCACATATGAAATCTAAATCTTTTTTAGGAAGTTTTCCAATTTTTAAAATGTACTTCACACTGCTATATAAACTAATCTCAGTGACTAAATAATTAGCCTCATTATAAAATATACAATAATGAGAAAAATCAGACATTTTTTCACAAATTGGATTATTTTGTCCCCCAAATTGCACTAAGTGTTTTTCTTCAGATTTTCCAGTGACTATCCATTTTCTGAAATCATCAAATTCATTTTGCTGAACGAACTCTTCTCCTTTTAAAAATGCCAATACATTAAAAGCAATTTTTGCATAAACTCTGTGAGTATCATTATTCTCATATCCCGTATAATGTTGTGTTATTTTATTTATTTCAGAAATAAATCCAGAATCATTTTTTCTAAAATCAGATATAAATTTATTGATTACACATTTTAATTCATTTTTTTTAGGTCTGGTAAGATTATTTTTTGCAATATAAAAATGATTATTGTAATATCCAATAATTAAATCTGTCTTGGGTATTATATTATTGTTTATATAGGTAAATTTTCCGTTAAACTTTTCCAATTCATTTATAAACTCTTTTTTATTCATATTTAACTCACCGTGAATTTTCACATTTGTTTTTTTATCTTGTTTTAAAATATGAATTTGATTGATAATATTAGGTTGCCCCCTAAACGTATATGAAAGTATAATATCACCATTTGTTTGTTTTCCAATAGTTACAGTTGGAGTTCTTGGTTTTTTTTTCTTTCCGTTTCTTGTACCTGGTCCTAATAACGCACGATAAAGAGAAACTAAAGAACAATTCATGAAATTTATTTCTAATTTTGAGAACAAAGAATTAGCCTGATCTGATACAAGCCCTTTTGAAAGTTTTGTAATTCCTCCGAGTCCTGCTGGGAAAATATGTTCTTTTTCTTTATAAGTTAATTCCGAGTTATTTTTTAAATATATACACATTCCTTTCTACCTTCCTCCCACAATTTTGATTTCTTTGTCGGTGGCGGTGATTTGATTTTTTATATTGCCAGTAAATCAGAAATTGCGGCAGAAATATTCAGCATTATGGCAGGGGATAGTTTTGATACTTTCTCTACAAGACAGGATTTATCAACTATTCCAATCTGTGGAGTAAGTGCAACAGAATCTTTTGAAAGTCCTGTATCAGATTTTTTTAGAAAAATATTATCTTTATGTTCTGCAAGAAGAGTATTTGTTGTAAGGGGAACTACTACAGTTGTCATTATGCGGCTTGCATTGAAATTATCATTTTGAACGATAACGGCAGGTCGTCTGCCTTGAGGCATACTGCCATAGGCAAGTCCAAAATCAACCCACCAGATTTCACCACGTGTCATTCTTTACAGCCTCCCACATGGTACGCATAGAAGAATGTGCGGCTGCAAGCTGTTCCTCCTGAGGAATTTTGTCATACACTGCGTTAATGCGGTCAACTTCTGCCTGATTTATATTAGAGCCATTTTGAACAGAACGTTTTTTTGCAAGCAGCAACTGAACTTTTTCGTAGATTCCTTCAAGAGATGGAATGTCAAGTTTATCGAGTTCAGAATTAAAATAGGCATAAGCAAAATCACTCATACGGCTACCTCCATAACTTAAAATATATCACAATTTGATTGAAAAATCATCTGTTTTTCCCTTTCTACCTCCCTTCCACGACTTTGATTTCTTCTTCGGTCAAATCGTAGAGTTTGTACACTAAGGCGTTTATTTCTTTGTCGGTGGCGGTGATTTGCTGGAGCAGGTGTTATATACACCACGATATTTATCGGCGCGAGTTTTAAAAAAACAACTTTTTCTGTATATAGTAAAAAATTGGCGCGAGTTTTGAAAAAACTCGGTAGCAAAGAGAATCTTTGCGGAGTTATCTCCCGAAACTCAATCGGCTTACGCCGAAATTTGAACTTTGGGAGGCTGGCATTTTTTAACCATTGGTAAAAAGACAGTATTCACTGCATTTTTCTTCAAGGAGTTTGAAATCACAACAAAAAGGAATAATACGTCCTGTTTTCATCTGCTTTTCATACAATCTACCGGCTTTTTGAATAATCAAATTCAATATTTTTAAACAAAAAACAAATTCTTTATTCATAAGGTTTTTATAGTTTCGAGTTTCTTCTGAATCTGACTCTGAATGAATTAAATCTACTTTTGTATATAATCCATCTTTTATAGGTATCATCTTTTTTAAGTCTATGATAGACAGCAGATGTTCAATTGTTCCATCAGACATTTCTTTGCAAACGGCTTTTCCAGAAACAGCAGATTTATCATATTTTTCATATATTAAAAAACGATCTGCTTCTATATTTTTCCAAGTCTTGTGTTTTTCCTTTGCGGATGAAAGAGGAATCACATATTGAATATTTTCCGAATTTAATAAAATACCAAGATACGGCTTATTATCATATCCAATCGATTTGTAATAGACTTCGGAACAAAATTCATGCAGGTATTTTAAGTAATCTTGATTTATATTTATGAAAGTGAGCTTGTCTTTTAAGGAAAACATATTACCGCCTGAAAAAAAATAAGGCCGCCTGAAACAACAGACGACCCTTCTTAAAGTTCATCTCTTTACGGATTCAAACCGCAGGTTAATGGAGACCTTCTGAAATTAAATATAATGCAGAATATGAGTAAGGTCAATATTTCGGGCGGCTTTTTGCTACATTCCACATTCGTTCCATTCCGCAAAAAACAGGCTATTCGGGGTTCCGCTATCGCTTCATTCCTGCGCTGCGCTTCGGAACGGCTTCGCCGCCCCTACTATCCTTGCCGCAGGTACAATTTACTCAAAAAACACCTTTTTCTGTATATAGTAAAAAATTGGCGCGAGTTTTGAAAAAACGACTTTTCTATATACACTATACTGTTTTATTGCTATACTATACTCATTGGAAATGCCTGAACAGGCGGTTATCTCCCGAAACTCAATCAGCTATTGCTGAAATTTGAACTTTGGGAGGCTGGCATGACTTTAGAATATGTCTTGGTTGCTGTTGCAATTATCAGTTGCATCGCATCTGTCATAGGAACAGTTTATGCAGCTCTCACTTACCATAAAAAGAAGTAGAGTAAAAAAATAGCCGCCAAAACTAAGTTTTCGAAGCTTTTTGGCGACTAATTCGCATAAGTGGAGATAACCCAAGTTCGGGCATTTCCTTTCTTTTTAAGATAGCACAGTTTTGAGATTTCGTCAAATTTGGAAAAGCAAAAACTATTATTCAATATCAACACAAAAAATTGCAACCTTATTTAACATTTGCATTGCATTTGATTCTAGTTCATTATGATATCTTCCTGAAGCATTATCCACACAATTAACCATTTCTAAATAGACGTTTCTATTATATCCAAAATCTATCTTACTTGCCAAAAATCTTAATTTATTAATATATTTCCTGGCATTGTCTTTTGATGATACTGATAAAGCACAGTCAACCAGATTCTCAATTTCTTTAAATTCTTCTTTTGTAAACTTATTCACAATATTTCCTTGTAATCTCAGTAAAGTTTTATATACTATTTTCTGAATTCAGTTTTAAGTTTAATCTCAGGAAAGTATAATCTTTGCTCCTCAGAACCACATTCATAAAACTTTGGTTTTGAATTTTCATCACCATCGCCTTTATAAAATCCACCAATATAAAAATTTTTTACATTTGATTTATATTTGCAAACCCAAACTCCATATACCTTAAGATAATCATGAGCCTGCTTCTTTGTAAAACAAAAATTATAAAACCGAATATCTTTTGATGATGGATATGCTATTGGAACTATCGGAAAAAGTTCCATAGTTCTTGCAATTGATTGAGTTAATTTATATAGATAATTCTTATTATCAGAAGTTAAATTCTTTCTAAGAATTCTAGATTGGAAATCCAAAATCAAATCATTATTTTTATGACTTTGACTATCATTATATTTAGGTTTTAACCCAACAGGTACATACTCAAAATCTTTAATTACTTCATAAACAATTATGAAAAATAAATCATCTCGTTTGATGCCACATTCCTTAATGCAAGTGGTATAATTTTCAGATGTATATAATACTTGTTCATTTTCTATATTTATTCTTCCTGTTAAGCATTTTTCCAAAGGAGGTTCCCAAAAATATGATACATTTTGAATGTTTCTATAAAAGTAATCCTTTTCTTCAAATGTTTTTTTAGAATCTTTATTAAAAAAATTTACGACCCTATATAATTTTGTTTTTTGTGAACAAAGTAACTTTGGTATTAAAAAACTGCCTGCTTGAGAAAAAGATAAAGTTTTACAATACTCTGCACAAATTTCAGCTTCAGACATACTTTCAAAATCCAAGCATAAAAACTTATCAAGACGACTTTTTATTTTTTCTGTTGGAATTTGCTCTAATCTTTCTTGAAATTTGTCCATATCTTCTACCTCCCTTCCACGATTGCAATTTCTTCTGCGGTCAAATCGTAGAGTTTGTACACTAAGGCGTTTATTTCTTTGTCGGTGGCGGTGATTTGGGTTTGTAGTTCCTGGAGCTGGTTTTTTGTGTCTTCAAAAATTTCGAGCCATTCGAGTTTGGTTTTTGGGGTGACTTTCTGCTTGAGTTCTTTCATAAAACCGTCAAAGTCCAGGTCGTAGAAAGTTTCCAGTTTTGTACTGATTTTTTCCAGCGCAAATGTCTGTTTTACAACTTTTAGGAAGTTGCCGGATTTTTTCTGCAAGTTTTCGTTGAGTGCGAGCATTTTGTCTGTCAAATCATCTAATTCTTTATTGTTTTCAAAATCTGGTATCGGAATTTGTTCAAAGTATTGCGGTTTTACTTCGATGTAACCGCCGTTTCTAACTACACAAATAGACGTAAGGAACTTCCATACTATTTTTGAATTTAGAATGCTGACTAAAGATTTGTTATCAGTTGGAAGCATACAGCAAGGGGCTGAAACAATAGTTTTTGTTTCATCGTAAGAGAATTTGTTACTGTTTTGCAGGTTTCCCCAAATTACTTTGTTTTTTTCAAATAATGATTGATAAGCACAATTCCTTAAATTATAAGGCGTTTTTCCCTTGTCATATCTTTTTTCAAGTTTGTCATAAAATCCATTCAGATAGTTTTTAACTGCCTTATAATCATCTATGTTTATCACGTCAATATCATCATAACCGTTATGAACTGATAAAATATATTTTTCGATTGGACGATTAATCCATTTGTTCAAATCTTTGCCCTCAAAAACTTTTTTTATCAATTCGGCAGATTTCGGATCTTCTTCTATAAGCCTGTTTTTTGTCGCTTCGTCAATAAAAAACGCTTCATTTAATCCCGTTAAAACACCTCTATAACATTTTCCGTATTTTTCAGAAACAGTAGGAAAAGAAGTTATCTTATTCAGAATAGATTTTAATTCGTTACTTTCAAAAGACCAGCTTTCACTATTTAAATTGGCTTGAGAAACATTCACATCATTACAGGCATTTATAACGATATTTCCATTCATTGAATTAGGAATTTTTTTGTAAATGAAAATGTTGCCTTCTTCAAATTTCTTTTTCAAAATCAAAATAATCGGGTAAGTTGTTGCACCAGAGAATATTTGAACTTCTGTAAAATCAACATATTTTTCAATAGTTGTTTTTGTCGCTATAAAATCCCTTAATGTTTTTCCCGAAGTGGTTTTATCAAAAGTATTTGAAATAAATCCAAAAATGCCGTTTTCATTCAACAGGCTTAAGCCTTTTTCATAAAAATATGAGAACAAATCACCGTCTGGATTAAATACATTGAAATTGTTTTTATAAAAAGTTATGTCTTTTGACAATAAAAGTTCAGCCCTGACATACGGCGGATTTCCAATTACTACATCAAAACCGCCTTTTTCGAACACTTCGGGGAATTCTTTTTCCCAGACGAAGGCTTTTTCGCCGGCTACGGCGGGGTCGTCGATGAGGGAGTTTCCGCATTTTATTTTGTTGTTCAGGGTGGTGAGTTTGCGGTCTTTTTGGGCAGTGTGCAGCCACAGGCTCAGTTTTGTAATTTCTACGCTTTCTTCGTTGATGTCTACGCCGTAAAGGTTGTTTTCCAGAATAGAGTTATCAGAATATTCGGCAAACGCCATTGTGTCATTGTTGATTGTGCGCAGAAAATCAAAAACGCGCCGGTGCTCTGTCTTGAGCTGAGTGAGGGCGGCAGTAAGGAATGCTCCGCTTCCGCAGGCAGGGTCTAGAATTTTCAACGTAAAAAGCCATTCCTGATATTCGTTGAGGGCTTTGTTCAGCCTGTCCTTTTCCTTTTTTGTCAGGGCTTTTGAAATGGCTTCGTCGTTTATGTTCAGTTCGGCACGCTTTTGTTCGCAGAGTTTTCCGATGGTGTTTTCTACAATATATTTTGTGATGTATTCCGGCGTGTAGAAAACTCCGTCTTTTTTGCGCTTTCCCACATTATTGTTTTCAACTTTTTCGCCTGATTTTTCCGCTTCGATTTCTTTTTGAATTTCCTCGATTTCGGTGAGCGAGTTTTCAAAAATGCGTCCGAGAATGTCTACGGAAATCTGACTTTCAAAATCGTAATCTGCCAGCCGTTTTGTATGAATAAAAAGAACGTCGTCGCCGATTTTCAGACTGTCAAGAATTTCGTCCTGTTTGAAAAGTCCGCCGTTGTAGGCAAAAATGTTTTTAGTGCTGTCACTTTCGCTTTTGTAGCCTTTGTCTATTCTGTCAAAATAAGTTTTAAAAACACTGTACAGTGGCTGAGCGTAACCCATTTCCTTTAATTTCTGATAGTCGCCGATAATGCCCATTACGCTGTTTGCCGGCAAAAGTCCGCGGTCTTCGCAAAAGAGGATAAACAAAATCCTGTCCAGAAGTTTCTGCGTTTTTTTGAACAGTACGAGTTTGTCTATTTCCGGGTTGTTTTCTATCATATCTTCAAACAGAAGGCGCTTGAACGTTGAATAGTCCGCATAAAAATTGTCGGTAATCTGTTTTTCTTCGCTCAAAGTTTCGTGCTTGATTTTTAGCGGAACGTCGTTTTTGAGCTGGGTCAGTTCCATAAGAAGATACAGAATGCAGAAGTCCTCATAGTTCAGCGTGAAAAGGTTGAATTCTATAAATTCGATTTGCGTTTCCACATAAACACGAAGACGCTCGAAGTTGCAGACTATTACGTAGTTGCAGTTTTCGTGGTGGGATTTGTAGTCGAATGCCTGACGGGCAACTGTGTCAAGGTCGGTGGTGTCTGTGCCTTTAAGTTCGATTACGGCACGCACGGAATTTTCGTTGTTTTCTTCGCAGATTGCGCCGTCTGACTTTCGGGCATTGTTCTTGTTTTTGGTTTCGTTTTTGAGTTCGGTAAGAATGTTGTAATCCGGCTCCGGCTTTATCGTATAGTTCAAGACTGAACAGAATACGTCGCGGATAAAGCCTTCCTGATACTGTTCTTCTTTTATCGTGCGGATATTTGCGATTTTAGTTTCGTTTTTGTAGTTTGCGCAGAAGAGTTCGTATTTTTCGTGTAAGAGGTTTGCATCTATTTTTGAAAGGTATTTTTCGATTATTGATTTTTGAAACATTGTGGTTCTCCGTCTGGTGGTTTGCCTCTATTTTAGTTTAGCATTTTTGGGGAGAATTTTCTATAAAATTGTAAACCGGAAGAAAAAGCTGCAAGTTCGGGATGACAAAAACGTATTAGCATCCCCAAATGCACGGACAAAAAAATATTTCATCAAGAACAAAATTTATTTTCATCTTGAGCAAAAATTATCTTTATCTTGAACAAATATTCAGAAAACAGGCTTTTTACGCCTTGCAAACAGTCTTTTTTCATGTTGTAAACAGTCTATTTACAGCCTGTAAACAGACTGTTTACAGATTTTTGCAAAAATACGAAGTCTAATTCTTTATTATATAATAACATAGAACGACATAAAAAACAATAAATTTTTATTTTTGCAAGGAATCTTTTTCATTTCCCTCTCTTCCCCTGCAATATTCAAACTCAACCGTATCTTGAAATCAAATGGAATTACATCTCTACCCAACTATAATCGTCACCCCGAACTCGTTTCGGGGTCTATACGCTATATATAGTGCGGATTCTGAAACAAGATGTCATGATATAAATATCTGAAATGTGGTACTCTGATTCGACGGAATCAGAGAGTCGGCGGAAGGTTCTTCCGAACAGTGAAGAAGGCACCTAAAAAAAGTCTCTTACTTCGAAAACAAGATTGACCAAAAACGTTGTTAGTCGTTTTTATCCAATTCTATGAAATTACCATTGACTTTTATCTATCTGATATTTTTTAAAAATTCCTTTATTAGAATCCCATATAAGTGAAATTCCTTCCGTAACATTTTTTCCATTTTCACAGTAATAAATTGTGTGAATATATCCTGTTTTTTCAGTTATATTAATTTTCCAACCATAAAACTGTTTTCCTTTTATATCTGATGAAAACAAAACAGTATTGTTTGTTTCAATTTTATTTTCAGAAAACTTTATGTAAGGATATACTTCATTTTTATTACTCGGTAATTCATAAATTATTGCTTTATCAAATATTTGTCTTTCAGAATCTTTATAATTAGCTGATAAATACATTTTTTTTCCACAAATACTAATTATTTCTGTTTTAAAATTATTATCTCCAAAATAGGACTCTAGATATGAAAGAGGTTCTTTTGAATGTATACGAAAGGCACAAAATACTAACAGAAAAATTGCTGTAAATGTCTTAAATCGCTTTTCCATAATTATCTCCTAAAATCGTAAGCTTCTGATTTCCCCAGTTTGAGGTAAAGGGGTTTCAATTAATTCTATAAGACCAGGATTGTCTAAGGTGTTTTCAGGTCCACCAGAGGCATTTACTCTGGCACCATTTGAATTAACTATAGTTTGGACATGTACTATTCTGCCGTCTTCATCTCGCAAGAAACGTAAATCACCTCTTTGAAGAGGCCCATTAACAGGTTCTGTGTAATTAGCATAAATATCACTAGCTGTTTGATCCGGTATATTATTTCCCATTTGATTAAGACCGTATATTATTGAACCAGAACAATCCATTCCACCGTCTTCTGGTGAATTACCACCCCAAACATATGAACTTCCAACTAAGTTTTCCATAGTTTCTGCAAACTGCTCTGCAGATCCACTTAATTGTGAAGAATTATTATTAAAAGTATTATCTATAGAGTTTTCTGCTGCAATATTTTGGTTTGCAGGCAAAGTATATGCGGTAGTAGTATCATTGTCTGTTTCAATACCTTCATGTGCGATTTCCATTCTTTCAAGTGCAAAGGTATTAGAACATGAACAATCAAGTTTTGGACCAATCCAGCGGCAAGGTATTGCCCGAAAGAAATTCCATCGTTTGATTTCATTTCCTTCTGTATCTTTTAGGACAATCGAACCACTTTTACGTTCGACTTTTTCTGAAATTAAGAAATTCTTGAACCAGTTGAATAATTCATCGTTGTTGCTGATTCCCTTTTCTAGAACAAAATTTGGATAGCGAGTTCGCCCCTTAAAACGATGAACGCCGCCACCACCTTCTTCAATTTCAAATACTTCAGTTTCAGCTTCTAAGCCTTCACATTTTTGAAATCTTGCAGTTTCAATTCCGTCAAGTTCTATAAAAAATAAATATGATTTTAAATTAGAGTTATCTGCCATAATAATTCCATTCTATTATATTCCATATAAACAATGAAAATATATAAAAATAGTTACATTATTTGGAGAACTGCGCCCCAGTGCGGTCGTCCGACTAACTATGCAGCTAAACCGCAACGCAATTTACAGCCACACGAATCGCTCGCGTTTTTTCCTTAAGTTTAAATCCGTCAAAAACTGCTCCCGCATGAAGCGAAAAATGAAGGGCAATCAGAATGTAGTACCAGTGGCTTGCTGCAAGAAAATTGGCAGAGCTGATGTACACTCTGTTGAAAAATGGTATGTCATATGAAAAAAGAGCTTCCGTGTCAGCTAAACAGCTGGCAGCAGAAGTCCTTGCAATGGCCAGTTAATTATTGGAATCAGGAGCTTCATGGTATTGACAAATATCATAGGAGTTCAGAATGACACCAGTTTTTAGATACTTTTTCCCATATTTTTCACTTGATTTTCACTGATTTTTCACATATATTAACTGTAAAAGCACTTTAAACAATGTTTTGGAGGACAATATGGCAAACATTACAATTACTTTGGACGATCAGGATAAAACTGCTATTTCTAATTTCTGCGAGCAGATTGGCATGACTGTTTCAGGGCTTTACAATGTTTTTACAAAGCAGGTTATCCGCGAAGGACGCATTCCGTTTGAAATCAAAGTTGACCGCCCGAACCGCAAGACAATCAAAGCAATGCTCGAAGGCGACAAAATCGCAAACGACCCGAATGTCAAAGGATATACAAATGTTCACGAAATGATGGAGGCTTTGCTTAAATAATGGAATTTTCAAAGAAAAAAACAAAATATGAAATGCGTTTTACATCTGCAATGAAAAAAGACATGAAAAAAATTGTAAAACGCCATTATGATTTAAATCTTTTTGCAGAAACCGTTGAAAAACTCGCTAATGCCCAGCCTCTTGAAGAAAAATACTGCGACCATGCCCTTGAAGGAAACTGGAAAGGTCATCGTGAACTGCACATAAGACCTGACTGGCTGTTAATTTATCAGATTAAAGACGATGTGCTTATCCTTGAACTTTCCAGAACCGGAACCCATTCAGATTTATTCGGAAAATAAAATCTCTCCAATACTCTGTAAGTTTATCACATTTTTTGAATGTTGTCTGTTTTTTGCATGTACTGCATTGAGGTAAAAAAATTGGCACTTGTTTATTTCTTGTATATCCTAAAAAAATGAATGTCAAATCTAAAAAACAGCTTGAGCAGGTTGATTTTCTCAATGCAATAAATGAACTTGGAATAGGCGGTGCTGACGTATGTGTTCACGCATCGGTAAAATCGTTCGGGGCAAAGATTAACTGCGGAATAAAGGGAATCGTCTTGGCTTTTTTGTCGCAGGACTGCACTGTGATGGTTCCGGCATTTTGCGATGAATACGAAGCGCGGCCCGAAAAAAAATATATGCCCGAACGGAACGGAGCAGGGGACTATTCATTTTTTTTGAACAGGGACTATCCTGTAAAAAAAATCTTTGACGTAACGAGCAGAGAAATTTCGCTTGAAGAAATGGGACTGTTTTCAAAAACCGTTCTGGATTTTGAAAATGCCGTCAGGGGAAACAACCCTTTAAACTCATTCGCCGCAGTCGGACGCAATGCAGAAAAACTTACGCTCTCGCAGACTGCCCGCGACGTTTATGCTCCGTTACGCAGACTGTGTGACGACGGCGGCTACGTCCTTTTAATCGGCGTCGGACTTGATTCTGCAACAATCATTCATTACGCTGAACAGCTCGCAGGCAGAACTCCGTTTGTCAGATGGGCATACGGCAAAGACCTTCGCGTAATTCCCGTATCAGCCGGAAGCTGCTCCGACGGCTTTGAAAACCTCGCTCCGTTCGTCAGCCCCATCGCCCGAAAAACAAAAGTTGCCGAAAGCGAATGGATATGCTTCAAAGCCTCCGACCTCGCCGCCCTCTGCCAGACCCAAATCACCCGAACCCCAAAAATAACCCATTGCCCCGACCCCACCTGCCCCCGCTGCAACGACGCCATCTCCGGCGGCCCAATCCTCCCACCAGACTTCTGGAAGTAATTTTTTTGTCGCATCTCTGTCAAAAAGTATTTGGGAATAAACGGAAAACCAAAACTGCGCGGCATTTTCCAAAAAAGAGCGGATAAATCAAGATAAAATGCTATAAATTCGGGATGAATTTGAAAACAAAACGGGATAAAAAAAGGAGCCTTGCGCGCCTGAAAAGCACCGTAACTCCTGAAACAATGTATTGATATTTGCTTCTATAATATATCAGATTTTTCTTTATTAGGCAAATGATTTTCGGCCGTTTTTTACTAAACGCAAAATATAATTTCCCTTCCAGACCGTTTAAAAAATACAGGTTAATAACGATTTCGATAACTTTGGAATAAGATTCTAACATTAAAACTGGGAAATCTATATGGAAAGGCGACTGACCAAAAAGACCGCCTTAATTTTTATCCTAAATCACTTTTTTGAGAATTACCTGGT
The DNA here is from genome assembly GCF_051883275.1 of Treponema sp. Taxonomy (GTDB): domain Bacteria; phylum Spirochaetota; class Spirochaetia; order Treponematales; family Treponemataceae; genus Treponema_D. Next base: position 25,960 of record NZ_JBJETK010000004.1, read on the forward strand.
ATAGAAACTTTACCAGTCTGTTCGTCTGGCGCAGCAGATTTTCATCTATTTTGAAAGGTATTTTTCGATTATTGATTTTTGAAACATTGTGGTTCTCCGTTTTTGTATTCTGCCTGTGTTTTACTTGCGTTCTTTTATTAATGTAAAACTGCTGGACTATTTTTTTTGATTTTAGCACGTTTGTGAAATTTTTTCTATGAAATTGCCTGCGGCTTTTTTTGCGTTAGGGATTGTAGGAGCGCGGAGCGTTCGGGAGCGACCGAAGGGAGCGGACGAATGGAGCGATTAGCGGAACTCCGAAAAGCCCGACCGCCTTTTAAGGCGGGAACGCCCTGATGTTTAAAAAAATTTTATTTGGGGGCGGCGGTTATTTTGAGTTTAGCACTTTTGGGTAGTTTTTTCTATAAATCATAACAGGGAATTGTTCGGGCTTTTGTTCAATGAGCGCGTTCTTGATGAAGAGGAAAATACTGACGTACCGCTTGCGGAACACGGCATGAGCCTTATAAATTTCAATGCGCTTTTGACATAAAAGTTGTCTGCGGATATAATAGTAACTATGATTTTCAGAGTAATGAAAATGTTAATTTATCAAAATGTATTTTTAGTCTGTGTACATTTATTTGTGTACTTTGCATAAGGAGTGTGAATTATATGTATCAAAGAAAATTAGATAAGGATATACGATGTCCATTAGAATATGGACTGGAAATCTTTGGAGGGAAATGGAACTCTAGAATTATATGTGTATTAGCTGCGAAGAAAGTTTTGCGTTACAGTGAACTCAGAAAAGAAATGGGAAATATAACTGATGCAGTTTTAGCATCAGCACTGAAAGACTTGATTAGCAACGAAATAGTGGTCAGAAAATCCTATGATGAAATTCCTCCTCGTGTTGAATATTCGTTATCCGAAAAAGGAGAATCCGTTGTTCCCATTTTACAAAGCATCTGCAAATGGTCAGGTATTTTTTATAAAGATGATAATGACCACATGATGGTGCATTGCCAAAAGTGTGATTATCGTTGAGGTGCAAAACAGGTGCAGAGCCTGAAATACACCCTGCACCCGTTTGATGTTTGAATTACAGAACTTTTTTGTTTTCAGCCCCCGGAGTTGTTACAATAACTTTTTCAGGGTTAATGATAAGTGCACCCTTTGCAGTAGCAGCACCATTGAACATCTTTTCTACCATTGCCTTAAAATTATTGACAACAGCACCTTCAGTAACATATTCCGCAGTTCCTTTGATTTGGTAGCCCTCAAGGCTTTGTGCATCGTAAACAGAGATAGCAATCTTTCCACCATTTGCTTTGATATTGTTCAAGGTAGTTTCCAAAAATACATCGCCAACAACCAGCTTTCCGTCATCAGTCACATCTTTAAATGCAACAGGTACAACATTCGGTTCTCCGTTCGCACAGGTAGCCAAATCCCACATGCTTGATTTTAACAGATTTAAAACATTTTCGTTCATCATAAAAATACCTCCAGATTTAATTTGTTGTCTGCTTGGTTAAGCTATGCTTATCATAGTAAATCTACTCGTGCCAGACAATATATTAGGAAATTTATTAGTCACTATTAAATTTCATAGTAAATTGTTTGTAACAAGCAAAAATTATATAATGTATTCGATATATGACGGAAATGATGTTATAAAGTGGCAAGACCGGGAAAATGTATATGTTTATTTCAGAGAAAGGAGAAAAAAATATGAGAATTGCAGTAACATATGAAAATGGAAAGGTATTTCAGCACTTTGGACATACAGAGCAGTTTAAACTGTATGATTGTGAAAACGATAAGGTGATAAAGGAACAGATTGTGGACACAAACGGTCAGGGACATGGAGCTTTGTCTGAATTTCTGGGGAAAGCAGGCGTGGACATATTGATTTGTGGTGGAATTGGAAGTGGTGCCCAGTCAGCATTATCAGAGGCAGGAATTCAGTTGTATGGTGGAGTATCAGGTAATGCAGATAATGTAATTAAGGCATATTTAGAGGGTAATTTGACTTTTGATCCGAATGTACAGTGTGATCATCATGAACATCATCATGAGGATGGACATTCTTGTGGTGAAGATAAGCACGGATGTAAAGGAAAATAGAAATGGAAATAAAATATACAGAAAAAAAAGAATTTACACAGCAACAGGTACAAGAACTTTTTTTATCAGTAGGATGGGTTTCCGGGCAGTATCCGAGCAGATTGCATAAAGCATTGATGAATTCGTCCACAGTTATTACTGCATGGGATGAGGACAAATTAGTTGGACTTGTTCGTGCACTGGATGATAGCGAATTAGTGGCTTATCTGCATTATGTTTTAGTTAATCCGGCATACCATGGGCAAGGGATTGCTGGAACTATGATAGAAATGATTAAAGAAAAATACAAAGATTATCTTTATATTGAAGGTATGCCCGAAAACCGGAAAAATGCTCCGTTTTATCAGAAACATGGGTTTGAAATTATGGAAAATGGTGTGGCAATGCAGATTTGCAATTATGCAAATAAAATTTAAGACAGACTTATTGGAATGGTCAGTTAATTAAAATGGATTGATTGGTTTCATTTTCCAATATTTATTCCTATGTTCCAACGCCAGTTCCGGTTTCTTCCATCTTGTATAAAGATTATAAAGATACCGATATACAGATTTCATATAATCATTGTCGCATCTCTGTCAAAAAGTATTTGGGAATAAACGGAAAACCAAAACTGCGCGGCATTTCCGTTCATCAAGATAAACATTTTTATTTATCTAGATAGCGCCAAAAATTCATCTTGATGACCGCACCTGATTCATCAAGATGAACGGTGTATGTTTATCTTGATGAATACACCCAATTCATCTTGATAAACGCAGGTAATTCATCAAGATGAATTTCCAAAAAAGAGCGGATAAATCAAGATAAAATGCTATAAATTCGGGATGAATTTGAAAACAAAACGGGATAAAAAAAGGAGTTTCGCGCGCCTGAAAAGCACCGGAACTCCTGAAATTACATATTGATTTACTTCTATAATATATCAGATTTTTCTTCATTAAGCAAATGATTTTCGACCGCTTTCCCGGGAATGAGTTTTATCCTCCTCTTTTCAAAATCTTTACAAATTTTTCAACAAAATCTAACACACGCGCGATACTATGCCTTCCAGAAGAGGTACTTTATGAAAAGACAATCATTGTATATTGCGGCGGCGGCTCTTGTGCTTGCTTCGTGCGCATCCACCGGCGTAAAAAAATCTGCGGACGGCTATGGCGCTGTTTCAAAAAACGGTGCCGCAGTTCCGTACCGCATGCTTTTAAAAACGGCAGACGGCGTTGAAATTCAAAACGGAGGCTACGGCTCTGACGGCTGTGCGCACCCTACGGATTCTTCGCTTTTCTACCTTATAACAGACCGCGGTCCGAACATTGATTACGAGGGTGCAAACGGAAAGGGAAAGCTTTTTCCTGTTCCTGAATATTCGCCAAGAATCGGGCTTTTCAGAATGGAAAAGGACGGCACTGTTTCGCTTGTAAAGGAAATCATCCTCAAAACACCGGACGGAAAGCCGATTACAGGTCTTCCAAACCCTAAAGGCCGCGGTGCAACAGGCGAAATTGCCTACACCCTTGACGGAACAGTTTTAGGCACGGACGACTACGGTCTTGACAGCGAGGGAATTGCTGCGGCAAAGGACGGAACGTTCTGGATTTCAGACGAATACGGTCCGCACATCGTTCACTATGCGGCTGACGGAACGGAAATTGAGCGCATAAGTCCGTACGGAATGACAACAGGAAACCGCCATCTTCCTGCTGTTCTTGCGCGCCGTCGGGCAAACCGCGGAATGGAAGGACTTGCGCTTACGCCGGACGGAAAAACTCTCGTCGGTCTTATGCAGTCAACGCTGTTCAACCCTTCAAAAAAGGAAATCACAAACAAGCGCCTTATCCGTATAGTTACGTTTGACATTGCAAGCGGCGCTACAAAGCAGTTTGTCTATCTTCAGAACAAGGAAACAGATTCCACCTGCGGAATTGCTGCTCTTTCAAACACGGAATTTGTTGTCATTGAGCGCGACGGCAATTTTTCAGGCGAAAAGGAAACGCACAAATATCTTTTCAAGATTGACATAAGCGGCGCAACGGACGTTACTGGCGATGACGTACAGTCACCGGCAGGAATGCTCGTGAACGGAAAAACGCTTGAGCAGTGTTCGGCAGAAGAACTTTCCAAGGCAGGAATAAAGACTGTTTCCAAAAAGCTTCTTGTTGACCTGACTTCATATCTTCCGAACAAATATCCGCACGACAAGCTTGAAGGACTGTGGATTACGGGACGCAATTCAATCGCCGTTGCAAACGACAATGACTTTGCGATTACCGTAGAAAACAACAGGCTCGTTCAGAAAATTCTTCCGGGAACAGACAGAATTGATGACGACGTTGTGTACGTCATAACGCTGAACGAACCGCTTTACTAGGGAAGCACTGAGTAACATTTGAATCGGTTAATACATCCGGGCAGAAAAGAAAGCATCTTCCGAGTCTGCCCGGTAATTTCATTTTCAGGGGATATTATGGACGGCACTTCACCGGCACAGACAGGCTGCTATCAGAACAGGGAATTGTCCTGGCTTTTGTTCAACGAGCGCGTTCTTGATGAAGCCGGAAATACTGACGTACCGCTTGCGGAGCGGCTTACTTTTGCATCGATTTATCAGTCTAATCTTGACGAATTTTTTATGGTTCGCGTGGGAACTCTTATGGTTCAGATGCTTTCCGGCGAAACAATCCGTGACAACAAGACGAATATGACCGCGCGGGATCAGGTGAGCGCAATTCTTGATACCGTTAAGTCGCTTGAAAAAAAGAAAACTGCAATCTACACGCAGCTTATGGAAGAGCTTGCGGAACACGGCGTGAGCCTTATCAATTTCAATACGCTTTCTGACGATGAGGGGAAAATCCTTGAGGCGTATTTTGACAGGAACATTGCGCCTTTCTTAAGCCCGATGATTATCGGAAAACAGCAGCCGTTTCCTTTTCTTCCGAACGGAGAACTGTATGCGGTCGTCCTGCTTTCAAACAGAAACGGCAAAAACAGGATGGGAATCGTGCCGTGTTCAAATCAGATTTTCAAGCGGCTTATAGAAATTCCGTCCCGTCCGGGAACATTTATGCTGTGCGAAGAGCTTATCCTTCATTTTGTGACGAAGCTTTTTTCAAATTACGCAGTGCGCGAAAAATCAGTCATCCGCATTACCCGGAACGCAGACATTGAGCCGACCGAAGTTTACGACGAGGATTTGGACTACCGCAATTTTATGGAACACCTTATCAAGCAGAGAAAGCGTATGAGCCCTGTCCGCCTTGAACTTAGCCGGCAGATAAACGAGTCTGCAAAAAAGGAACTTTCTGGTATTCTCGGAATTGACGGCGCGCATATCATAAACGCAGGAACTCCGCTTGACCTTTCGTTTGTGTTCCAGATACGCGATTTTATCCGCAGCAAAAAAGAGCTTTTTTACCGGAAGCGCATTCCAAAAAATTCGCCGTCCGTTGATGTCCGCAAAAGCATTATTCCGCAGATTATGAAAAAGGACGTCCTTCTTTCGTATCCGTTTGAAAGTATGAAGCCGTTTCTGAACCTTCTGCACGAAGCGGCGGAAGATTCAAGCGTCGTTTCCATAAAGATGACACTTTACCGCGTTGCCGACAAAAGCAAGATAATCGACTCTTTGATTGAGGCGGCGGAAAACGGAAAGGAAGTCGTTGTTCTTGTGGAACTTCGCGCGCGTTTTGACGAGGAAAATAATATCGAAATGTCGCGAAGGCTTGAGGAAGCCGGATGCCGGATTATCTATGGTCTGGGCGATTACAAAGTCCATTCCAAGCTTTGCCTGATTACGCGCCACACGGAAAACGGACTTTCCTATATCACGCAGATTGGAACGGGAAACTACAACGAAAAAACGTCGCTTCTGTACACGGACTTGTCGCTGATTACCGCCGATTCGCGGATAGGAACTGATGCCGCCGCCGTGTTCAAGTCGCTTTTGCTTGGCGAAACTGTTGACGAAACGGACTGCCTTCTTGTTGCGCCGAACTGTCTTCAGAACCGCATACTTCAGATGATAGACGAGCAGATTGCGCTTGCAAAAACGCAGGGCGCGCCGCATAAAAATGCGTATATCGGAATAAAAATCAATTCGCTCACCGACAAGGTGATTATCGACAAGCTTGTTGAGGCAAGCTGCGCCGGCGTCAGAATTGAACTTTGCGTTCGCGGAATTTGCTGTCTTGTTCCGGGAATACGCGGACTTACAGACAATATAAAAATCGTGAGCATAGTCGGGCGTTTCCTTGAACATTCAAGAATTTACATCTTCGGAAATCCGTCCGCTCAGGATGGTTCTGCCGGTGCAAGCAGGGATTGCCGCATTTTTATAGGCTCTGCCGATTTTATGACGCGCAACACCGAGCGGCGCGTTGAAGTTGCCGTTCCTGTATTTGACGATGACATAAAAAACAGGCTTGTGCATATCTTTACGACCGTAATGGCAGACAACGTAAAGGGCAGGGAGCTTACGGCAGAAAAAATCTACGTCCGCCGCACAGTCTGCGACGAAGAAAAACGCTGCTCTTCCCAGGAACAGTTCTACGAAGAAGCGTATAAGGCTGTTTCCAGACGTGAAGCGCAGCCGTAAAACTTGCAGAAATCGGGATTTTGGATTGCACAGACGGATTGGAGCAGTAAAATTCTGAAAAAGCCCTTGTCTGAAAAATTTTCATATTGCAGGAAAGCGTATTCTGTTTTTTGCTTATGTGTTTTCAGGCAAGGTGAATTCTTTTCTGGAAGAAATGTTTAGTTTTTCAAAAATGGAAATTCATCTGGCTTTTACAGTTTCAATGCTGTAAACCAGTTCGTCTGCAATCTGTGCGTCCTTTTGCTTGTGTAATATTTGAAACTCGAAAATTGGATTGTATAGAAAAATATCACAAAAAAAATACAGGATTGCCTTTTTTACTTATATTTTCTACATTAATCCCATGATATTCATAAACGATACGAATGTCCTGATCTGCTCCAAAGAAGCCTCATCGTTTATGACGACTTTTTTTGCAAGGTTTCTGCATTCTTCCCAGGACAGTTGCCATAGATCGTGGTTATCAGGATCTGCCTCAAGATATTCAACTTCAAGTGATTTTATCGTTATGAATTGATCTACAAGATAATTAGGCACGTCAATGCTACCGTTGTTATAGTTATCTTCAAATAAAAAACTTCCGTCATAGAAATTTTCTCCATCGCCTTCGTATTGTTCTAAATTAAAGCGGTAGTAAGAATAGCAATAGTTAAAAGATTCTGTCTTTTCAAACTCCAGAGAAGAAGCTGCGGATATATCATATTTCCACGATATGCTGACATTCTTGTCCTTGTAGATACACAATTCCATTTCGTCATTAAAGCACTCTTCTTCAGAAAGTTCTATATTTTTTCCGCTTTCATAGGAAATCTGAAGTTGTTTAATCTGGAAGTTGTTTCTTGATGAATAAAACATACGCACGGGGAAGCCGATTTTTACATCAAATGAAGCGAAAGGCGGAATTTCATCAGAAAGGGATACTGATACAGAGGTTTGTTCCGCATCCTCATCAGGCTTTATATTGTATGAAAATGAAATCTCTTTTATAGTTTCTCCGGTTGTGTTGCACAGGCTCACTTCAACATAATCTTTGAAAAACTGGTAGCACTGAATGACAATCGGCAGTGTTGAATCTTTGTAGACGGCTCTGAAAACGGCTTTTTCGCTTTCGCTGTCACGCATTTTTATGAGCTTTGCGCTTGGCGTAGGCAAGTACACGACCTCATCTTTTTCAGAATGAGAAGGATTAACGTCTTTTTCTGAGTATTTATCGTATAAATAGGTGAAAGGTTCTTCGGCAATATCATTGGCGAAGTTATGAATGTCTGATTCATAAGAGTAGAAAGGATTAATAACCAGAATGAGATATAATAAGCCACAGCCAAGCGAGATTGCACTATGAACAACCGAACAGGCAAGGAATCTTTTTATTTTCTGCTTTTTATATACAGAAACGGAAAATATGATTCCCGGAACTGAAAGGAGCAATACAGGAATCCAGCCGAAAAAAATGCTGAATACTGTCACAGTATCGATTATTTCATTTTCATAGCCCAGCAAAAAATCGGCAAAAATGGCAATCAGAATGAAGATATAAACAAAAAACGGGCTGACAGAGAAGATTTTTGCAAATTTGTGTTTCATTGCGTTTCCTTAATTCAATTCTTTTATTCGAAATTATGACATACTTTTAATTAAAGTGTAATAGAAAAAAACTGAAAATGGAAAAACTAGAGTTTTGAAAAAGAATGCATAAACTTTGAGGCCGTTTGACTAATCTTCGTAAGTTTCAAGAATATTACTTTTTTCCAAGTTTGCGGAAAAAAGATACATCGACTCAAAATCTTCATCATAAGGTGTAAGGAATTTATATCTAAAATTACCTTTATATTGTTTCAGCTCTTCAAATGAAACTATTGACATGGTTTTTGTACCCAAATCAATTAGTTTTATTTGAGGCTCTTTTTTCATAACTTTTTTTACCTCGTCATAAACGGCTTCCACTTCTGACCAATCAAAGTTTTCCTCATAGAATAAACATTTTTCATCTGTTGATAAGAATTCATAAGAATGAATACCTTTTAAACCATTCAAAGGTAAGTTGAATTTGTTTGCATATTCTTTAAGGTTTTTTGAAGAAGTTATTTGTCCTAACATCCATCTTTGAAAGATAGTAATTGGTACTTTTTTTATTTTATATTCAAACCAAAAATCACTTTCTTTGGTATTTTTCTTAAAAGCGTGGTAAACGTAATCATTCTTTATCCACATAAAATGAGTTTTTCCTGAATTCAACTCTTTTGGGAGGCGAATAATCTGTACATTCTTTGGATCTTTGATTTTTGCCTTAACAGCTTCAATTAAACAGTTGCTATACATCGTTCGCTCCTTCCTTTAAAGAATAATATAGATATTATAGTCTGTAAAGTTTCTAAAAAAATGGAACGTTTAGACTGTTCGCGAGAACGCGAACGAATTACACTTCTCGAAAGTTGAAACTTTCTATGCACGGACTTTGAATGATGTTTGGCTTAGAATTTTATAAAAGATAACATATCCGATGTATAAAGAGTGGCAGTCTCAAAGACCCCATGATGGTTTAACAGACCGGAGGAGCTTAGAACTACCTGAGAAGAGGGCAAGCAACTAATCTGTAGAATTTGGATTAGTCTTAGAAAGTTTTACTTTTACTTGCTGTCCACCTTTGTACAAAATAATATCATTTTCGAAAATTTCCTTATAAATATCTACATTGTAAAAACTAATTAGTTTAGGTCTGTTTTCATCTTTTAAAGAAACAACAAACATTAAAACAACTTTTTTGTTTTGAACTTCGACCGGCTTAAAGTAAAAATGCCGTTTATCTTCATAACTGTCATTTTTATTTGCTTGACAATGTCCCCTCTTCCGCCTTCCTTATTCTTACAGTATGGAGCCTGCTCAAAAAGATTTCGGATGTATTCCTCCTGTTTCAGACCGTTGCCCTTTGCTGTTTGAACAAGTGAGAACATAAAGCAGGTGCTTTTAGCTCTTTTGCCGCTGTAATTTTTGCCAACAGACAAAATTTAGTTTAAAATGACAGGCGGAAAATTCAGTGTTTGTGTATTATGCTTTTTGTAAGGGAATGGCTGCAAAAAATTTGTGCGGCTCTACCCGGGGAGAAAATTATGGACTGGCTTGTATGTATTCGAAGGGCGGTTGACTTTATGGAAGAAAATCTTTTGACCGTAAAAGGGACGGAAGAAATATCGCGTTATTCCGGAGTTTCTGCGATGTATCTTCAAAAAGGTTTCCAGATTATGACCGGCTTCTCACTGGGCGAATACATAAGAAACAGAAGGCTTTATGAAAGTGCTTTGGAATTATGCCAGAAAGATTCAAAAGTAACTGACATCGCATTCAAATACGGTTACGACACTTCTGAAAGTTTTTCAAAAGCGTTTACCAGATTTCACAATGCAACGCCTTCCCAAATAAAAAAAGACAGACACCTTATAAAAACCTTTCTCCCCCTGAAAATCCAGATTATTATCCAAGGAGGCAACAAAATGGATTACACAATCGAAACAATGGAAAATTTCAAACTGATTGGATTTGAGCGGACTTTTAATTATGAAGATTCTTACAAAAAAATCCCGGAATTCTGGACTGAAATTTGTACCGCCTATCAGTCAAAACTTTTTTCCGGCAAGAATCCTAAAAATGAAATTGAAAAAGCCATTGTAGAAAACAGAATCGGTGAATTCGGCGTTTGCATTGACGATATGAATGACGGAAAATCATTTCATTACCTGATTGCAGGAAGATATTTCGGCGGCAATGTTCCGCAGGGAATGAAAGTTGTCGAACTTCCGAAAACAAAATGGGCAAAGTTCAACTGCATCGGACCTATGCCGCAATCGCTTCAGTCAGTAAACACCCAAATCTGGAACGAATGGCTGCCCGGCAATTCCGAATGGGAAATTTCTGGAAAATACAACATTGAATGGTATTCTTCCGAAAAAACAAATTCCCCGGACTACAAAAGCGCAATCTGGATTCCAGTCGTAGAAAAAAAATCCTGATAGTAAATTGCACGCTGCGGCCGTTCAGTTTTTGCTGTCCTGTGTTCATTCTGGACGGCTTGGCGCTCTGCAAATAATATTTCTCTGGAATTTCTTTTTAAAAAGAATTGACATTTTTCATTCAATTAATTAGAGTAAAAGCAAGAACATCGAAGGCGATGTGGCTGAGTGCTGATTTTCTTGGCATTCAATCACATCGCCTTATTTGTTTTAGATTTATATGGGGGTTAGCAAATGTCTAAAAATGTACCAGATTTGTTTGGAAGCATGGTTTTTAATCAGAAAGTTATGAAAGAACGTCTTCCAAAAGAAACATTCAAGGCTTTGAAAAAAACTTTGGATGATGGCGAACCGCTTAAAATTGATGTGGCGAATCAGGTCGCTCATGCAATGAAGGAATGGGCAATCGAAAAAGGCGCTACTCATTTTACACATTGGTTCCAGCCTCTCACTGGAATTACAGCTGAAAAGCATGACAGTTTTATTACTCCCCAGGATGACGGAACTGTTATTATGTCTTTCAGCGGAAAGGAGCTTGTAAAAGGCGAGCCTGATGCTTCTTCTTTCCCGAGTGGCGGACGCCGCGCAACTTTTGAGGCACGTGGCTATACTGTATGGGATCCGACTGCATATCCATTTGTAAAGGAACACACATTGTGTATTCCTACGGCTTTCTGTTCTTACACAGGAGAAGCTCTTGATAAAAAGACACCGCTTCTTCGCTCAATGGAAGCTCTGAACAAGCAGGCTCTCAGAATCCTCAAGCTCTTTGGAAACACAGAGGCGACTCATGTTGCTACAACAGTAGGTCCTGAGCAGGAATACTTTATTGTTGACGAAAAGCTCTACAGCCAGCGCAAGGATCTTCGCATGGCAGGACGCACATTGTTCGGCGCAAAGCCTTCAAAAGGCCAGGAAATGGATGACCAGTACTTTGCAGCTTTGAATCCGCGCATTGTTGAGTACATGGAAGACCTGAACGATACACTCTGGAAATATGGAATTCTTTCCAAGACAGAGCATAATGAGGTTGCTCCGGCTCAGCACGAGATGGCTCCGATTTTCACAACAACAAATCTTGCGGCTGACCAGAACCAGCTTACAATGGAAGTTATGAAAAAAGTTGCCCGCCGCCATGGACTTGTCTGCCTTCTGCACGAAAAGCCTTTTGCAGGTCTTAACGGAAGCGGAAAGCACAACAACTGGTCTATGTCCACAAACCTCGGGGAAAACCTTCTTGAGCCTGGAAAAACTCCTGAGAAAAACGCACAGTTCCTTTTGTTCCTCACAGCGGTAATCAAGGCTGTTGATGAAAACCAGGATCTTCTTAGAATTTCTGTTGCATCCGCTGGAAACGACCACCGCCTTGGAGCAAACGAGGCGCCGCCTGCGATTATATCAATGTATCTTGGCGATGAGCTTTATGCTGTTCTTGAATCTATAAAAGACGGAAAAACTCTCGGCGAGCACGGCGCACAGAAAATGACAATTGGAGTTGACGTTCTGCCTCCGATTCCAAAGGATTCAACAGACCGCAATAGAACTTCTCCGTTTGCGTTTACCGGAAATAAATTCGAGTTCCGCTCATGCGGTTCTTCGCTTTCAATTTCAGGCCCGAATACAACACTGGATTCAATCGTAGCCTATACACTTAAGGAATTTGCCGACGAGCTTGAAAAGGCTTCTGACTTTGACACAGCCCTTGCCGAGCTTATCAAGCGCGAAGTTACAAAGCACTGGAGAGTTGTGTTCAACGGAAACGGCTATGATTCAAGCTGGGTTACTGAAGCTGAAAAGCGCGGACTTTTGAACCTCCGCACTCTTCCTGATGCAATGGCTCATTACCTTGACGAAAAGAACATAAAGCTCTTTACAGAAATGGGTGTTTATACCAATGTTGAGATGAACAGCCATTATGAAATCAAGCTTGAAAAATATGCCCAGATTCTGAATATTGAAGTTCAGACAATGCTTGAGATGGTAAACAAGGACATTCTTCCGTCTGCATTCAAGTATATGGACGCAGTAAGCAAGACTGTCATTGACCTCAAGGCAGTTGTTCCTGGTGCAAAGGCAAGTGCACAGGCTGAAATTCTTTCCAAGCTCGACTCCCTTGTAAACAGCCTTTCTGAAAAATCAGCCCAGCTTGACAAGCTCCATGAGGAAGCCCAGAATGCCGGCGACTGCATGAAGATTGCGCGCATCTACGTTGACAAGGTTATTCCTGCAATGAATGAAGTCCGCGCGGTTGCTGATGAAATAGAGCCTCTGCTCGGCGAAGACTACAAGCCGTTCCCTAGCTACGAGGATCTCTTGTTCAGAGTTTAACGCTAAAAAACGTTTTTCAGCGTTTTGAATTTTTACAGGGCACCTTGAGGAACTTTGGTTTTTCAAGGTGCCTTTTTATATCCGCTGTTTTCGCCTTGATTGAATTCCTTCAATGAATTAAAATTCAGGCATGAAAAAGCCACTGGTTTCAATTTGTATTCCTGTGTACGGAACTGAGCCTGTCTTAAAACGCTGCCTTGATTCCATTGCCTTGCAGGATTTTGAAAGCAAGGAAATTGTCATTGTAAACGATGCTTCGAGCGGCAAAAATTCAGCAGGCGAAAACTGCAAGAAAATTGTAAGCGCATTTTCCAAAAAAAATAAAATTCCTGTCGTGTACAGGGAGCACAGAAAAAATCTTGGGATTCTTGAAACCCGGCGCGACCTTCTGAGTTTTTCCAGCGGCGATTATATATTTTATGTGGACAGCGACGACTATCTTGAAGGAAGCAATGCGATTTCATTTCTTTATGCCGAGGCGGACAGAACCAATGCGGATATTGTTAATTCCACGGCGGACGCAGTTTCAGACAATCTTGAAAAAAGATCGGAGCAGCAGAAATCCATTCAGAAAAAAATCGACAAAATCACACTGGGCGAATTGGTCGGCTCGCAGATTTCAGAGGACTGCTTTGTCCACAACAGGCACTGCGGATTTTTATGGGGAAAGCTTATCCGGCGCACTGTCCTGGAAGATGCCTTTTCTTTTATTCCGTTCACTGACTGCACCATGGGCGAAGATTTTTGCCTTTACTTTTTTATCTCTGTTCTTTCCAAAAAATACCTTGGAGTGAAGGAGCGTTTTTACCGCTATTCGGTGGACGACGGCATTTCAAGCACCAGGGCTGTCGATGACATTAAGAGCTGGAGGCGGATTTGCTCGGCGGCATCTGCCTTTATTCCTGTTGTGGAGTTTATACAGTCAGAGCAGGGAAGCTCTCTGAGCGAGGCTCTTGTTGAAAAAGTAAAGTTCATCTGCAATAGCTTTGTGGCAAATAATTTAAAGCATCTTGAGCTTTATGTTGTTCCTGAATTAAAGGACGAAGCGTACCAGATGCTCTGCGAATACTGGGGAAAAGAATATGTGCAGCTGATTGAAAATGTGATTTCGTCCAGGGAAGCTTCTAAAAATAAACACAGCTGATAAAAACCTATTGACTTTTTTTTTGCGAATGATAAAATATAAATATCAGTTGACGATGAAGTCACATATTGCCGCAGGGCAGTTTGTGGCTTTTTTTGTTTTAAACTGATAACTATTTGCAAAGCGACAATGATGTCGATTCAGGAAATTCTTGTATCGGTGTCACTGTCGCTTTTTTTTATGGAAATCTTGAAGAACAAAAATTTTTCGGGCTTTCCTTATTTCATTATCTGTCTTTTTAGGCAAAGGGGTTTTTATGGAAGAAGTAATGAGTGCAATTCAAGAAACTCAGGCTATGATTTTTGCCGTCTGGTTTCTGATTGGAGCCGCATTGGTTTTCTGGATGCAGGCTGGTTTTGCAATGGTAGAAACTGGTTTTACCCGTGCAAAGAACACTGGTAACATCATTATGAAAAACCTGATGGACTTCTGTATCGGTACAGTAATGTTCATCCTTATCGGTTTCGGGCTTTTGCTCGGCGAAGATTTGTTCGGTTTTATCGGAAAACCTGGATTTGATATTTTTACTTCATACGCTGATTTTGACTGGTCTAACTTTGTGTTCAACCTTGTATTCTGTGCAACAACGGCAACAATCGTTTCCGGTGCTATGGCAGAACGCACAAAGTTCCTTTCATACTGTATTTATTCAGCAGTTATTTCTGCATTGATTTACCCGATTGAAGCACACTGGATCTGGGGCGGCGGATGGCTTTCACAGCTTGGCTTCCACGATTTTGCAGGTTCCTGTGCAATCCACATGGTCGGCGGTATTTCTGCTTTAATCGGTGCAAAGCTTCTTGGACCGCGTATCGGAAAGTTCACGACTGATAAGTCTGGAAAGGTAACGGCTGTTCACGCATTCCCGGGACACAACCTTCCGATTGGTGCTCTTGGTGTATTCATCCTTTGGTTGGGCTGGTACGGATTTAACGGTGCAGCTGCAACTTCGGTAGAGCAGCTCGGCTCAATCTTCCTTACAACAACAGTCGCTCCGGCAGTTGCAACAGTTGTATGTATGATTTTCACCTGGATTAAATACGGCAAGCCGGACGTTACAATGTGTCTTAACGCTTCACTGGCTGGTCTTGTTGCAATTACTGCTCCGTGTGATGTTACTGACTGTTTCGGTGCTGTTGTAATCGGTGCTGTTGCCGGACTTCTCGTAGTATTCGGCGTATGGTTCCTTGATTATGTACTTCACATTGATGACCCTGTAGGTGCAGTTGCAGTTCACTGTCTGAACGGTATCTGGGGAACTCTTGCAGTAGGTCTTTTTGCAACTCCTTCTGCTCCTGGATACGGCATTGCGAATGCAGCCGGCGAGGAACTGAAAGGTCTTTTCTACGGCGGCGGATTTGAGCTTCTCGGCATTCAGCTTCTCGGTTTTGTTTCAGTTGCTGCATGGACGGCTATAACAATAACGGTTGTATTCCTTGTTATAAAGTTAACGGTTGGACTTCGTGTTTCTGCTGAAGAAGAAATCATCGGTCTTGACAAGCTTGAGCACGGTCTTGATTCAGGCTATGCAGGATTTATGACTCCTTACAGCACAAGGGAAATTGCGGAGGCTGCACAGGCCGGTGTTGCAATTCCAATGAGCGAGGCTGTTCCTGTTGCGGCTCCTGCAACAACTCCTTCGTCAAAGGATGCCTCTGTGCATAAGATTGTCATTATTACACGCCAGAACAAGTTCAATGCCCTCAAGGCTGCAATGAATTCCATCGGCGTAACAGGAATGACTGTAATCAACGTTATGGGCTGCGGAATGCAGAAGGGCGCAAGCGAATATTACCGCGGAGTTCCTGTTGAAATCAATCTTCTACCAAAGATAAAGGTTGAAATTGTTGTTTCAAAGGTTCCGGTGGCAAACGTTGTTGAAAGCGCAAAGAAGGCGCTGTATACAGGACACATCGGAGACGGAAAGATATTTATCTATCCGGTTGAGGATGTCATCAAGGTTCGCACCGGTGAATCTGGATATGATGCTCTTCAGGACGAAGAGTAGTCTAAAAATGGCTGCCTTGGAATAACGGGGGTTCAGGCTGGCCGGTCGATTTAAAATTAAAATCCGCGGAAGTGTCCGCTGGTTATATGCCGGTTGTCTGCTGTATTTGTAACCCCGCAGCGGGCAGCCGGTTTCTTTTTTCTTTCCGCATATCGAATTTTTATCCGAAGTATGATAACATTAGCGCGGTAAGCCTGCTGGCTTCTGTTTTTGCTGTATGCCGTGGAGGAAAGAAGTGGAAAAAAACAATGGCAGTTTTGCGCTTAAAATCGCAGTTCCGCTTGCGTTGTTTTTTGCGCTTGGAATTTTATTTTTTGTGCGCTCGGTTTCATCTTTGCTTCATGCCACTGAGAGCGTTCAGGAAGACAGAAACTACCACATTCTTGTTGTGGGGCAGGCAGGCGATTCAGTTTTTTTAAATCAGCTTTTTGAAGGCGCAAGGAGCCTGAGCCGGAACTACAGCGCATTGGTGGAGCTTAAATCCCCGGATTCTCTTGCGGAAGATATTTCCCTTCAGTCTTTGATTGACTATGCTTCATTTGTAAATGCCGACGGAATCATTGCCTATGTTAGCCCTGAGACCGCGCCATTCAAGTCCGTGAGCCGCATTGACGGCACGGAAATTCCTGTTATAACAATCGGATACTACGACGATAAAAATCCCCAGATTTCATTTATCGGAAGCAACTATTCAAATCTCGGGCGCAGAATGGGAATCGAGTCGGAGGAGCTTTTTACTTCTGAAGGAAAAGTCTTTGTTGTTATAAGCGGAATTTCAGGAAGTGCAAACCACAGCAATCTTTTGAACAGCCTGCTTGATTATTATAAATCCCGGGGCATTGAAAACTTTGAGGTTTTCGGAAAATCCCTCAGGGAAAACAAAAAGAGCGTGGAGGAAATTCTTTTGTGCGGAAACAACGAAGGCTCTGCGCTTGTCTGCCTGACAGAAGAGGACACCGTGATGGCGCTTCAGATTGCCGCAGCCTGTTCTGACTCCGGGCGCATTGAAATTCTGGGCTATGGAGAAAACGAAGCCCTTGCCATGTATCTTGAAAAAGGCGTTCTTTCAAAACTTGTTTCGTTCAACCCGAGCAATATCGGAAAAACCGCAATGGCCGAGCTTTTTGAGTACAGAAACAAAGGCTATGCGAACAGCTACATCACTGCCGACCTTCAGGTGCGGAGGTCAGAATGAGCTTTGCCGAAAACAAAAGCCTCAGGTGGAAAATCATTGCCTGTATAACGGTCGCTTTTTTTGTGATGGGCGCAGGTCTTGCGTTTACAATGCTCATAGAGCATTATGTCTTGAAATCAATCGGCGAATCCTATAAGTCAAATTCTGAGTTGAATTTTTTTTCAAACGAATTGTCGCGCCTTGAAAATGCCCTTGAACTGTACATAGACTACAGAACTTTTGAAAGCATAGACACCTACTATGCGGTGTCCACTGGAATAGAAAATCTCTGCGACCTTATGCAGGATTCGCCTTCAATAAATGCGCTGCGCCAGAAGGAATATGTTGTGCAGCAGCTTGCAAGATCTTTTCTATATTATAGCTCCAGGGCGGTTTCTGAAAAAAGGGCGAATGCTCCGGTCAGCGCGTCTTATATGCAGAGCCTTGAGTGCTACCGTTTTCTCATGGAGGAAATTCAAAAGCTGAATATTCTTTATATGCAGAAAAACGCTGAAGTCTATGCTTCCAATATAAGAAATATAAATCTGCTTTTTAAGCTTTATGCGGTTTTCTTTATGCTGTTTTTTGCATCCGTGCTTTTGCTTTTGAATTTTCTTATAGGAAAAATCACAAGGCCGCTCGCGGAAATTTCTTCTGTTGCGCTCCGTGTTGCCCGGCAGGATTTTGACATTCCTCTTTTCAACCGTAAATCGCATGATGAGATTGGAAATATCTGCATGGCCTTTGACAGAATGATAATCAGCATAAGGGAATATATAAGCAAAATCTGGGAAAAGGCCAGAACCGAAAACGAGCTTCGGGAGCGGCAGATGGAAATGCAGGCGCTTTATGCGGATGCCCAGCTCAAGGCGTTTCAGAGCCAGATAAATCCGCATTTTCTTTTTAACACGCTGAACACAGGGGCGCAGCTTGCAATGATGGAAGGCGCGGACAAGACCTGTTTTTTTATTGAGCAGACCTCGGATTTTTTTAGATACAATATCGCGCAGAAGGAAGATGCCACGGTTGAAGAGGAGCTTGGACTTGTGGATAATTTTGTCTATATTATGAAAGTGCGCTTTGGAAAAAGGCTTGAGTTTATAAAGAATGTTCCGGACAGTGTTTTTCATCAGAAGCTTCCCGGCATGACACTACAGCCGATTGTGGAAAACTGCATTCAGCACGGACTTCAGAATTCAATGGGTAAAGTTTTTCTTTCTGTAAAGGAAACCGCGGATTTTGTGGAAATTTACATCGGGGACAACGGCGCGGAATTCGATCCTGAGATACGGGAGGAAATTTTATCTGCGGCAAGAAGCAGCAGTCCGAATCAGCTTGCGCTAAAAAAGAATTCGCAGGCGGATGAAAAAAACGAGCACACAGGCATAGGGATTATAAATGTTTTTTCGCGGCTGAGAATTTATTTTCACCGTGATGATGTTTTTGAGATTTTTTCTGGAGCCGATTCAGGAATGAAATTTTTAATCAGGATTCCAAATGTATAATATTTTAACATGCGATGACGAACAGATTATGATTGACTCACTTCAGTTCATAATCAAAAAAAATTTTGAGGGGCAGGTGAATTTATTTTCCGCCCTGTCAGGAAGCGATGCCCTTGAAATTGTGAGCCGCGAGAAAATCGATATAATTTTCATGGATATAAACATGCCCGGAATGAGCGGCCTTGAAACAATCAGCTGCATAAAAAATCTCAAGCCGTCCACCGTGATTATTGTTCTCAGCGCATTCGACAAATTCCAGTATGCGCAGGAGGCAATGAACATCGGGGCATACAAATACATCACCAAGCCCGTGAACCGCAACATTGTAATTCAGAGTGTGCGCAATGCCATGAACATCATTGATGAGCAGCAGGGAAATGTTTCTGGAAATCTGGAGCTTCAGAAAAAACTCGACATTGTGTATCCGGTGATTGAAAGCGATTTTATTTATTCCTGCATTTTCAGCAAGTCAAAGAATGAAGACCTTCAAAGCTGCCTTGATTATTTTGGCATGAAAAGCGACTTGTATTTTTTTATCTGCATGGAAATTTCTGCTTCAGAAAAAAATATGTACGACATCTGCGAAAAAATCAGAAAAATTGTTTCCAGAAAATACAGGTGCCTTGCCGGAATTTTTATGGTGAACAGAATTGCGGTTTTTGTTTCCGCCGAAAGCATAAATGATTTTCATTGCGAGGCAAGGGATCTTTTTACGCTTTTTTCTGTGGAAATAGGACTTGGAATCCGCGCTGGAGTGAGCGGCCTTGGCACAGAGCTTAAGGATGTTTTTTCCAAGTGCAGCGGCGCAATTCAGGCGCTGAACAGAACTTCCCGTGACGAAAATATTTTGTTTGCAGATGAACGTCCGGATTTTTCTTCAAGCGGTGAAAATATCAGTGAGCTTTCCGGGCGTATTTTGAGCCGCCTGAAATCCGGGGATATTTCCGGTGTTCAGATTCTTGCGGAAGTTTTTATCAGCGGACTTTGCAGCCAGGAGTTCAGTCAGGATAAAATGAAGGGAGCTGTGTTTGAGCTTCTTGTTGAAGCAAAGAATGTTGCCCGGGCCGTTGACTCTTCATGGAAGAATACCGCATTTGAAAATATTTTTTCTGACTTGAATTCTATAAATTCACAGGAGGAGCTGCTGGAGTTTTTGCGCAACCGGCTTGCTGAATGTGCATCCTTTGTCTGCGTTTCAAAAGACAAAACAAAAAATCCTCTCATTGAAAAAGTTTTCAGCTACATTCAGGAAAATGTCAGCACGGATTTTTCGCTTGAAGATGCCGCGGAATTTGCAGGTGTAAGCTCATCTTATCTGAGCCGCGTTTTTAAAGAGGAAACGGGCGGAACTTTTATAGCTTATGTGACTGACTTTCGTCTTGAAAAAGCCCGCAAAATGCTGTGCGAAACCGGGCTTTCCATAAAGGAAATATCAGCGCAGATAGGCTACAATGACCAGAATTATTTCAGCAGAATCTTTAAAAGCAAATTCGGAATTTCCCCCACGGATTTCAGAGATTCAAACAAGGGAATGAATTCCGCCTGCAACATGGAGGGGCTATGAAAAAAATAATGCTGCTTGCGCTTTTGCCGTTTATTTTATTTTCGGGGTGCAAAAAATCCGCCGGAAAAAAATCCGTGCAGCCCCAGAAAATTTCCGCATCTGAAAAAAAGCCCCTTGTCGGATTTTCGATAGACACGCTTGCGATTGAAAGGTGGCAGCGCGACATGGATATTTTTATGGCGCGTGCAAGGGACTGCGGCGCGGATGTCATTGTTCAGAATGCCGGCAACAGTGTGGATGCCCAGAAAAAACAGCTCATGTATCTTCTGGACAAAAATGTCGATGTGGTTGTGGTTCTTCCAAAAGTCGCAAATTCACTGGGCGAAGAAATTGAAAAAATCCGCGCAAAGAATATTCCCGTGATTGCCTACGACCGCCTTATTCTTGATACGGAAATAGATTTGTACATAACAGTTGACACGGAGCAGGTTGGGGTGATTATGGGAACCGAGCTTCAGAAAATTGCGCCGTGCAGAAACTGGCTTTGTATTCTGGGGCCGCAGGAAGACAACAATATGTCGATGCTGCTGAAGGGGCTTGTGTCGACTATAAAAAATCCCATGTCTGTCATAACGGAAATTTTTTATACGCAGGGCTGGAATTACGATTTGTCGCGGCAGAAAATGCTCGATGTGATTACCAGCGGCGCAGTTCCCGATGCGGTTGTGTGCGGCAATGATGCGGTGGCGGACAGCGTGATTACAGTTCTCCGCACATACTGCCCGAACCGGCATATTCCCATCTGCGGTCAGGATGCCGACATTGTGGCATGCCAGAATATTGTGCGCAGGCTTCAGGATTTTACAGTTTACAAGCCGATTGTGGAGCTTGCAGAAACAGCCGCGGAAATTTCTGTAAAGGCCGCCCGAGGGGAAAACTTGCAGCCGTTTCTCCGTGAGCTGAAGACAATCAATAACGGCACTGCGAAAATTCCTTCTGTTCTTCTTGCTCCGAGCCTGGTCAAAAAAGACAATATCGATGATGTCATTATCAGCTCAGGATTTCATACTTATGGTGAAGTTTACATGGAATAGCTTTATGGATATAATGAAGGGAATCTTGAAAATTCATTCTTATGATTTTTCCGGGATTTTCTGAAACGGCTTTGGACTTGATGTTCTTGAAGTCTTTTTGAATTTCAGCGAGAAAAACGGGGTTTAAATGAAAATAGTTACAAAAGCTGAGCTGGATGAATGTTTTGACTATATAAACAGATGCCGCTCCGAAGTTGCAAAGCGTGTTGTTGGACAGCAGGATGTTGTTGATGGAATTATTACTGCGCTCATCGCAGGCGGCCATGTTCTTCTTGAAGGTGTTCCGGGGCTTGCAAAAACTCTTGCCGTCAAGACATTTGCGGATGTTTCGGGGCTTGAGTACAAGCGTATTCAGTTTACACCGGATTTGCTTCCTGCGGATGTGAGCGGAACTTTGATTTATGAGCAGGGCACCGGAAAATTTTCTGTGCGAAAAGGCCCTGTTTTTTCAAATCTTGTGCTTGCGGATGAAATCAACCGTGCGCCGGCAAAAGTTCAGTCGGCGCTGCTTGAAGCCATGGCGGAGCATCAGGTTACAATCGGAGAAACTTCGTACAAACTCAGCGAGCCGTTCTTTGTTCTTGCAACGCAGAATCCGATTGAGCAGGAGGGAACTTACAGCCTTCCGGAAGCCGAGCTTGACCGTTTTCTTCTGAAGCTTCTGATTTCCTATCCTACTCCCGAAGAGGAAATTGCAATTATAAAATCAGAGGGGCGCGCTTCGGAAATTCCCGTGAACAAAGTTTTTTCCGCCGAAGCTCTTCAGAAATGCAGGGATGCAGTGGATGCTGTCACCGTTGCGGATAAAATGTTTTCCTATATAGTTTCTATTGTAAACTTCACAAGGGCTGATGTCGCTTCCAAGATGAACCGGCGTAATGACATTCAGCGTTATATTTCTTTTGGAGGCTCTCCGCGTGCAGGAATCGCTCTTTTGCGCTGTGCAAAAGTCCATGCGCTTTTTGAAAACAGAAGCTTTGTTCTTGCGGAGGACATTCAGGCTGTTGCAAAACCTGTTCTGCGGCATAGGCTTGTGCTGAACTACGAGGCCGCCGCTGATAATATTACCGCTGACAGCCTGATTTCAAAAATTATTGAGCTGATGCCGGTTCCATGAAAAACGATATAAGCAGACGCGCTTCGCTCCTTCATCTGTCATCTCTTTCTCTTGCTGAAAAAATGAAAAGCGGTTCCTTCCGCTCGCTTTACCGCGGACATGGAATTGAATTCAGCGGTGTCCGTGAATATCTTCGCGGCGATGATGTTCGCGCCATTGACTGGAATGTTACGGCGAGAATGGGAAAGCCTTTTGTAAAAATGTTTGAGGAAGAGCGCGAGCTGGATGTTTTTATAATTGTGGATTCTTCTCTTTCAATGGCTGTGGAGTCAGGCAGACAGACAAAGCTTGAAAAGGCGATGGAATGTGCTTCCCTGCTCACGCTTGCTTCGTTTTACAATTCAAGTCCGGTGGGGGCGGTTGTGTTCGACGGCGCGCTTGATTTTTTTTGCTCGCCTGAAAGCGGAAAAAAACACGCCCTTATGCTGTTGTCGCATTTTGAAAATGAAAAGAGAAAAATCCAGCCCGGCTCTGTTTTAAACAGCGCGCTTAGAGCCGCAGAAAAGCTTTTGAAAAAAAGAAGCCTTGTCTTTGTCATTTCAGATTTCAGAACGGTGGAATGGCAGGCTTCGTTTGCCCGGCTTTGCCAGAAAAATGATGTTATTGCAATCCGGATTGTTGATGCCCTGGACAGCTGTATTCCTTCCGTTGGGTCAGTTCTTTTTTCCGATCCTGAAACCGGCTACGAGGCGGTTCTTCCGACTTCAAGTAAAAAATTTGTGCGCAGATGGCGTGAAGAAAACGAGCAGCGCACTGAAAACTGGAGCAGGGATTGTATTCGCCACGGCGGAATTCCGCTGTTTATAAGCACTGTCCAGGATCCGGCGGCCGAGCTTATAAAATTTTTTACCAGCAGGCACTTGCGTTCGATTTAGGAAAATGCCATGAAAAAAGTTTCTTGTTTTTTTGTTTTTCTGTTTCTTTTTGCATTTTTTTCATATTCCCAGAATTCCGCTGAAAATCCCGCGGTGTTTGGAACGCAGGTCATGGTTCCGCGCGATGTTTTTATCGGAGACAGCGGCCAGATTCAGTATTCGTTTAGAACGCCCATAGATTTTTTTTCCATGGCGGATTCTTCAAAGATAAAGGACGAAACTCTTTCACTGGAGTTTTCCTCGGAGGATTTGCTTGAAAATCCTGATGACTGTCTTGTTACAAATGCGGTTCTTGTGCGCAACGGCGTGAACTACAATCTTTGCATAACAATAATTCCGTGGAAAACGGGAGCGATAAAATTCAAGGAATTCAGCCTTGAAAAAATCTGCGCGGGAGCAAAAGACCTTCCCCAGAATTCGGAATTCAAAATTCAGCTTGCGCCGGTTTTTATACTTTCGCTTGTTGAAAAGCTCGGGGTAAAGGATGTAAAGCCGCCGCTGGGGCCGCTCCTGCTTCCGAACACAAGTTATTTTCTTTGGATTGCGGTTGTCCTGATTTCGCTTGTTTTTATTTTCGCATGCATTGTTCTGCTTCAGCTTCCGTATATCCTGAAAAAAATCAGAAGCATGAGGGAGCAGTTTGAATTTTACAGGAATGCAAAGCGCACAAAGAAAAAGCTTTTTATGTTGCTGAAGAAAAAACTTGGCGACAGGGATTTTTCTGAAAACTGGCAGCTTATAATGCGCAGCTATCTTGAATTCAGGTTTTCAAATTCATTCTGCTCTGTTCCGGGAAAAAGAATCGCTGAAAAAATACATTCTATTATGGGTGATTTAATGGACGCTTCTGTTTCCGAGGCGGTTGAAAATCTTTCCTGTTTTTTTATACGCACTGACTACATAAGGTTTGCCGGCGGCTCAATCGACTCAAGGCGGCTTCCGGTGGAAATGTACCAGGCTTCATTTGTAAAGAATGAAAAAAAATCTATGATAAGCGAAACGTGCAAGATAATCGAGCTGCTTGAAAAGGGAGGCGAAACTAATGTTTGAATTTGAAAATCCTCCGGCGTTTTTTCTTTTTCTTTTAATTCCTGTGCTGTACATTTTGCGCTATATCCAGATTTTTTCGCCGCTTTCACTTCCCCTGAATTTAAGCGACTGGAACGGAAGCAATTTTAAATGGAATGGAAAAACAAGGAAAATAATTTCTGCGCTTTCGGGAGTGCTGTGGATTTTGTTTTATGTCTGCATTGTTTTTGCCTGTGCGGATCCTGTTTTTCATCTTCAGCAAAAAGTGTATTCCTCAAAGGGAGCGGCAGTTGTTTTTGTGCTTGATATAAGCCCTTCGATGGCTGCAAAGGACATAGGCTCTATAAGCCGTCTGGAGGCTGCAAAAAATTCTATTGTTACTATGACAAATGCAAACAGCGGCTCGGAATTCGGGCTTGTTGTAATGGCGGAAGATGCTGCTGTTCTGGTTCCGCCCACAATGGACTGTTCGTTTTTTTTGAGCCGTCTTGACTCTGTTAATGTGGGCGAGCTTGGAGATGGAACCGCGATTGGAACTGGTCTGAGCTGTGCCGTTTATCATCTTGAAAATTCAAAGGCGCCAAAAAAAAGCATTGTCCTTATTACGGACGGCGAAAATAATTCAGGGTCGGTTCATCCGTACACAGCGGCTCGTCTTGCTGCGGGCAAGGGAATTTCGCTTTATGTGCTTGGCATTGGAACACGCGGTGTTGTTCCCATTGATTACATTGACCCCAAATCAAACAAGCTGTATTCAGGCTATCTTGAATCCAAATTCGACACTTCCTCGATTGCAAAAATCGCCTCGGAGGGGAACGGAAAATTTTTTGAAATCGAATCCCTTTCTTCTCTGTCACAGGCGGTTTCTTCAATTTCGCGCAACGAAACTGTTGCCCAGAGCTACTACATAAAAAATCAGGATGTATTTTATTACCAGCGTTTTTTGATTGCCGCAGTGATTTTTGCCTGCATTGCGTGGAGCTTGCGCAGGCTGCTCTTGCAGGAGGTTTTATGAGCTTTGCTGTTGAAAATCCGGCGTTTTTTTATTTTTTTATTCCTCTTGCCGCTATGTTTTTTTTTGTTGCAGTTCGCTATGTCCGCCTGAAAAAAAGCGTATGCGGAAAACTTTTTGAATCCAAAAACAGGCTGTTCAGAATTTCCGTTTGCTTCTGGAGCAGAACAGTTCTTAGGGGTGTCTGCGGAATTTTTGTGATACTTGCCTTGGCTGGAATTTCGTTTGGAATAGACACCGTGCCTGTTCAGAAAAGCGGAAAGGCTGTGTCGTTTGTGTTTGACATTTCATACAGCATGGAAGCAAAGGATGCGCCCGGCGGAATTTCCAGACTCCAGGCCGCTTCTATGTATGCCGGAGAACTTTTGGACAGAATGAACGGCTGCTCTGTTTCAGTTGTTCTTGCAAAGGGCGATGGAATTTCCGCTGTGCCGCTCACGGAGGATTTTCAGAGCATCAGAAGCTTAATCGAAAATCTTTCCCCGATGCTTATGACTTCCCAGGGAACGAGCCTCGGAAATGGAATAAAGGCCGCTGTTTCGTCTTTTCCCGAACATTCCGCGGCGGCATCCTATATATGGCTTTTTACAGACTGCGAGGAAACTGACAGCATGCTCCAGTCTTCCCTTTTGGAATGTGTAAAGGCCGGAATTCCTGTTGTTGTCATAGGCTTTGGCTCGGAGCGTGAAAGTGAAATTTTTGCAGGCGATGGAATCACAAAAGTAAAGACAGCTTTAAGAGCCGACAGCATTGAAAAAATCATTTCCTCCCTGAAGGAAAAAAATGTTTTGTCCAAAAGAAATTCCGCTTCGCCTTCGGCAGTGTACATAGATGCTTCTGAAATGGGTTCCGCCGCCGCCATACTGAAAACCCTGAATTTGAATTCATCCCTTGCAACTGTTTCCTATGAAGTAAAAAGCACACAGCGGTACAGGCTTTTTATTTCCCTCGCGATTTTGTTTTTTCTGGCATCGGTTTTGTTCGGGGAACTTGATATTGCAGGCGGAAAGAAAAAAATTATTTCGTCTGTTCTGGGCGCCTCGGTTGTTTTTCTGTTTACAAGCTGTTCGCCGCGCTTCAATGACGGAATGAAAATTTTTGAAGGAAGGCTCAGCTGGTCAAAGCAGGATTACCAGAATTCAGTCGGAACTTTTCTGGAACTTTCACTGGATGCACATGAGCGCGGAGATGAGCTTGTTGAGCAGTACGCAGTGTTCGGGCTTGGTTCGACATATTTGATGCAGGGCGAAACAGATGCGGCGCTCAAAAGATTTTCCGATGTGTATGAAAATTCCCCGGAAAAAATAAAATTTGCAATTCTCTATAATTCAGGAATTATCGCCCACCGCAACGGAGACTATGAGCGCGCCGCGGATTTTTTCAGAAAGGCGATTTTAATTGACAGCAAGAACATAGATGCAAAAATAAATCTTGAGTTTTCGCTTAAAGAAGATTCAGAGCATTTAAAGGATGCCGCGCAGGAAATAATTCCCCTGAGCGAGAACCGGGAAGACCAGAATATTCAGAATGCGCTTTATTCGATAATACGGGAGGATGAAAGGAAGCAATGGAAAAATATGCAGAAAGATTCAGAGCGAACTTCCGAGGACTATTGATTCTTGTTTTCCTGGCGGAATTTTTTCCGGTTTTTGCAAAGCCTGTTTCATGGAATTATTTGTGGAGCCTGCGCTTTAAGCAAAGCCAGGAAACGCTTTTTACAGAAACCGACAGCTCGTTTTATGTTGAGATAGCAAATGTCACGCCGGACAGCATTCAGATTGCCGTGAATTCGCTTCCCCAGAACGTGAGCTTTGTTTCTTCAAAAAAAGAAACTGTAATGATAAAAGCTGAAAATGACCACAACAACCATTTTGCAACCGGAACGCGGATTACAATTTGGATGAGATTTCAAAAGACCGGCACCTACAAAATCAATCCGGTGGATCTGACTATAAACGAAGGCTTTTATCAGATTCCGTTTAATCCCGTTGAGGTTTTTGAAAATCCGCGTTTTATAAATCCTGACGTTTCAGTTTCGTTCAATAATCTTATTTCTGCAAAAAATCGTCCCATTGAAATTCAGGAAGGACAGCCTGTTATTTTTACCGTGAATGTAAAATATGCAAAGTCGGTGCAAGGCGTTACATGGAATATCCCCGAGGATTCCGTCTTTAAAAAAATCAGGGAATATCCGATTTCCGACGGCGATTCTTTTTCCACGGATTTTCAGCCCGCGGTTATTTTTGAATGGAAGCCGCTTAAAACCGGTGAATGGAAGCTTCCTGAAATTTTTCTTACAGCGGTTTCGTACAACGGCTCTGTGTGCGAGGTGAAATGCCCTGATATTCTTTTTAAAGTTATTGAAGCAGAAACTGAATATGCGGAGAAAAAAACAGAAAGTCCGTTTGCCTATGCTTTTATAGAGCCGCCTGTTTATGAAAAAGCCCATCCCGAGCCTTCTGCGCGCAGTGAGGAAATAGTGCGGCTTGTTGAGCTTCACAGAAAAGAGCGACATTCAATTCCGTTTTTGAATCCTTATTTTGCAGAAAAAAAATCGCTGGAAGCAGCAGTGGGGCTTTCTTCTTCGGGCAGAGAGCCGAGCGTTGTTTTTTTCAGCATGATATGCTTTGTCGCTTTTTTGCTCATGCTGTCTTTTGTTGTGCTTTTTATATGCAAGCGCAGAATAACCTGCGGAATTGTGCTGTCTGTTCTTGTGACGGTTTTTGTTTCAGTGTTTATATACGGCTATCATCTTTTCACAGTGCGCGGCGTATATGCAGGGGGCGCAATGAGTCCGATTCCTGAAAAAAGTGTTCCGAACGGTGTAACCATTCAGGCGGGAAGCGTTGTTTTTATAATAAGAACCGCCGGTGACTGGATGTACATAAGGCAGAAGGACACCTATGGCTGGGTTCCTGCTGAAAATGTATATTTAATAAAATAGGAAGGTAAAGCCCAAAAGCTGGATTGTTTTCAGTTTGCGGGCAGAGCAAAAATGGATTTTGGTGATATTTTGTCGCAGTGGGATTCAATTCAATCCCAGAAGCCGCAGCATAAAAAAAATCAGGTTTCACATAAAAAGGCAAACGCTCCCACCAAGGAAGAAAAAGAAGCCTTGCGCCAGGGATATTCCTATGAGCAGATTATGCAAAACGAAAGCAAGCAGCGCATAAATCCCATGGAGCTATGGCTTAGAAGATACGGTACCGTGGACAAGGACCGCGAAATAGAAGAAAATGCGCGCCTTGAAAAACTGAACAATATAAATTACCTTAAGTCAATTCCGCCTGAAGCCACATTGGATTTGCACCAACTCACAAGAGAGGAAGCCTGGGACAAGCTGAAAATTTTTGTTGACAGCTGCTGCATAAAAAAACTGAGGAAAATTCTTATAATCCATGGAAAGGGAAACCACAGCCACGGCTCTGATCCTGTGCTCGGACAGCTTGTCCGGATTTTTATTGAGCAGGACAAGCGGCTTGGAACTTCCGGGCATCCTGACAGAAACCACGGCGGCACAGGCGCAACTTGGGTGATAATAAAGGCCTGAAAAACCGTAATGGAAAAGGCTTTGAATATTTTTTTGGAAGCTCGGAGGACTTTTGTTTTTCGAGGCAACTTTAGAGATGTGAAGTTTTAAACCGCAGTGATACGGCTTAAAACTCGCAGAATTAGGAATTAGCGTATGGAAGATTTATATTCAATTTTAAATATTGAAAAAAATGCTTCTGCCGAGGAAATAAAAAAGGCATACCGGAAACTCGCGTTTCAGTTTCATCCAGACAGAAATCCGGGCGACAAGCAGGCAGAGGAAAAATTTAAGAAAATCACAGAGGCCTATTCTGTTCTTGGAGATGAAACCAAGCGCCGCCAGTATGACCGCCATGAATCCGACAGTTTTTCCGAGCCGTTCAGCCGCGCCAGTGAATTTTACCAGAGAGATCCTTTTGATGATTTCTTTGAAAATAGAAATTACCGCTACACATATACATATTCAAGAAACTATTCAAAGCCTGATGGCAATTTTAATTATGCTGAATTTCTTTTAAGTGTATTTCAGGTTCTGCTCTGCATGGCAGGATTTTTTACACTGCCGTTTTTCTTCTTCCGCATTTTGTTTTTTGTAGGCTTTGTGGAAGGGCTGAAGACAGCAACGGCAAATTTAAAATATTTATGGAATAAAATCTTGGCATCGGGAGAAAAGAATGGAAAGTAATTCAAGCCTTGTAGTTTATACAGACGGCGGCTGCCGCGGAAATCCTGGAGTGGGAGGATGGGGCTGTGTTATCATAGACGGTGAAACGGAGCATCTGTTTTCCGGCGGAGAAAAAATGACCACGAACAACCGCATGGAACTTACCGCCGCAATCAATGCGCTGGATTCTATTCTGAAAAATGAAAAATGGAAGAGCCGTCATATTCTGATTTGCTCAGACAGCCAGTATGTAAAAAACGGAATCACTTCATGGATTCAGAACTGGAAAAAGAACGGATGGAAAACCGCCGCCAAGAAGCCCGTTTTGAACAAAGAACTATGGGTTCAGCTGGATTCAATGCACAGTTCTCTTGATGTTGAATGGAAATGGGTCAAGGGACATGCGGGCATAAAGTACAATGAAATTTGCGACCGGCTCTGCAATGAGGAAATGGATAAACAAATCATTTGAACTTTTTTTAAGGTCTTTGGCATTTCAACTTGAATATTGATACCTTTTCCCTTTCTTCCATCCAGTCTTATTCTATGAAAATATAATCATTGAAGTAGACTGCGCGGATTTTTCCCATTACAAGATTTTCGTTAATCTTTTGAAGCAGCTCTTCCTTTATTGTTTTTTCTCCCTTTGATTTTATCTGGGGGAATGTGAGCGCGGAAAAATAATTTGTAAAAATGGCTTTTATCTGCCGCTCCTTTAGCGAAAGTTCCTCAAACAAAGCCTTGTCTTCCGACGGATACGAAAACCACGGGGAAACTACAACAACGACTGCCTGCGCGTCTTCTTCAGTCTGCCTGGTGAAAATCCGGAGCTGTCCTATGTCAGTGAACGCATCCATGCTTTTTTCGCTTCCTGCACTCATGTTTGTGATTTTTTCTGCCGCTGGATTTGGGTTCCAGAAAATTCCGTGTTTTTCCCTTGAAACAATATAGAACACTATTGTGGCTATAAAAATAAAGGCAAACAGGGAAACCGCTATGACTGAAAGAATTTTATTCAGTTTTGCGTGTGTCATTTTATGAATTCCTTGAGCAGCGAAAGCGTTCTTGTTGTGCCGTTTCCGTTTTCATCAAATTTTCCTGGAATTCTTGCGGTCAGCTCAATTCTGTCTTCAAGCCATTCTTCCTTTTTAATGGTGCCATTTTTTCTGGCAAGCTCCACAAGCGGCGCGCTCTCCATCGGAATTTCAAATTTCCATTCTTTTCCAAGAAGATTTTCTGTAAGAACCGAAATTATCTGGTCAAATCCCATGCCTGTTTTTGCGCTTGCATGGATTGCCTGGGGAAAGGTTTTATTCAGCGTTGAAACCGTTATGATATTGTCCTTTACGCGGTCAAATTTATTCAGCACGATTGCCTGCGGAATATTTTCAGCGTGGATTTCCTTCAATACTTTTTGAACCTGATCATACTGCTTTTTACATTCAGGATCTGAAGCGTCAACCACAACAAGAAGAAAATCGGAAAGCACGGTTTCCTCCAGAGTGGACTTGAAAGCATCAATCAGTGTGTGCGGAAGATTCGAGATAAAGCCGACAGTGTCAGTCATCAGCACG
Source organism: Treponema sp. (assembly GCF_051883275.1). Taxonomy (GTDB): domain Bacteria; phylum Spirochaetota; class Spirochaetia; order Treponematales; family Treponemataceae; genus Treponema_D. The sequence continues at coordinate 57,229 of NZ_JBJETK010000004.1, forward strand.
GAAGAAGCTTCGGACAGCGGACATTTTCTTGTGGTCGGGTCGAGGGTTGCAAAAAGCTTGTTTTCAACAAGAACATCAGCTCCGGTGAGCGCATTCAGCAGGCTTGATTTTCCGGCGTTTGTGTAGCCCACAAGTGAGCAGGTTGCTGCCGCGGTTCTTTCTCTCTGTCTGCGCTGTATGTTTCTGTTTACTGCGACTTGGGCAAGCTCTTTTTTTATCTGGACAATTTTGTCTTCTATCTGGCGGCGGTCAAGCTCCAGCTGTGTTTCGCCGCTTCCCTTGTTTCCGAATGCTCCGCCCCTCTGTCGCGCCATATCACCGTATGTGTGGCTAAGTCTTGGAAGCGAATACTGGAGTTTTGCAAGCTCCACCTGAAGGCTGGCTTCTTTTGTCTGCGCCCTTGAGTCAAAAATCCGTATGATGACTTCATTCCTGTCAAAAACAGGCATTCCGGATAATTTCTCCCAGTTGCGCTGTTTTGACGGATCTATTTCCCAGTCAAAAATTATGCAGTCCGCAGAAAGCTCCTTTGCTCTGTCCGCGATTTCCTGGGCTTTTCCTGTTCCTATCCCGTATGCGGGGGTTGGCTCTATGCGCGTAAGAACAACTGTTCCTGCCGTTTCCATATCCAGTGTCCGAACAAGACTTTGCAGCTCCTGCGGCTCAGGGTTTCCGCTTTTTTTGTCAGGCGCGCCGACTAAAAGGCATCTGACTTTTTGCTCCTGTTCTTGCCTTATTTCAACCATGGGTAATATTATACATTTTTCGGGGAATAAATAAAGGGGAACTAATGAAGTGTTTTTTGATGATTTTTTTGGAATTATTTCCTCAAACACTTAAAGTTATTTGATATTTCAAAAAACGCATTATTTTCTTATGAAAAATGACATTCAAAGAATTACAAGAAAAATTCCTTTGGAACAATCTGTCATGGCGGTTTCCCTGTTTGCCTTTATTTTCATTGCCACAACACTTTTTTAATTTTCACCGGCACGATTTTCGAGCCCCCCAGCCTCACAAAATGATTTTATGCCGTCTATCTTTTCTTGAACGTCAAAAAGGAATTTCTGCTTTATATAAAATAACAGATTTATTGATTCATTTGATAAGTTCTTATGGCAAATTGTATAGTATTTTTGAAATGGTAGTTCCTGACACGCCTGATTAAGTTCTGGGGCACTTGAGACCATTCGAGTAGGAGACAAGTGAGAATGTATTATGGATTCGATGCATTCTTTAAAATTCACTTGTTGTCCATTTCATTTTTGTATCTTACCAAATCACCCTTGCTTGCTTTTTTATAAAAATCATCAATGTTATAAATGCTTATTAAAAGAGGATTTGTAAAACCTAGTGGAACAACAGACAATGCTTTTGACAGACTGTTACTGCAATGCGTTCTGATAGCGTGAAATAAAATCCTTAATTCCAATTTCTTTCAAAATAGTCTTTTGCTCTTTTGCAAGCAACTTAACCTTAAAATTATAGTGGTTAGTGATAAAATCGAGGATTTGTTTAGAGGAATTATAAGAGGGTGGTGTTTTCCAGGAGATTGTATAATACAAACATTTTTTTGTTTGTTCATTAAGATGTATTGGTCTGACATTTATTTTAAACTTACTGTCTAATAAAAACATTGCCGTTATTAAATCATATCCCTTTAGTACATCTTCATTTGATTCTACTGCTGTCCATGATACAGAATTGTATCCTATGTCAAACAGCAAAATTTCAAGTAAGAGTTGTAAATTTTTCCAAGTAATAAAATTTTTCTTTGGGTCAAGAAATGAAAACATTTTTATGTTTTCTATGCTTCTGTCTTTGCTAGGTTGTATGCCGACCCAACCTGTGATTTTTTCACCCGTCATAAAAAAAAGGGGGCGGCTTCCAACGACTTTTCGTGCCATGTTCATAAAGTCAAACAAAGATGTATCACCTGGCTCTTCAAGTTCCTGTCCTATACGTTTTTGATACTGTTCTGGAATTTCTTTATAAGGCAATTCCAAAAATTTTAATTCCGAGTCCGTTTCAATTTATGATTTAAATTTTTTCAAATCAGCGAATTGTAATAAACATCTTCGTTCATGTTTTCAATACCCTTTCAAAATCCATTTTCTACTTTGTCCGGTGTTTGTTGTAAAGATTCCTCGCAAACTCAATCAAAGAAGCCGCACAATCACCATTTTCATTAATCCATTTCCTTAATTCTTCTAAGTTGCGACGATCATACATGTCGTCCGTGCCAGTGTGTGTATTGCAGTCGTTTTCTACATATTTTATATAATCTTCCAAAGTCTGCAAGTTGTGCCTGTGATGTTGTCTGATAACAGGGACACCTTCTTTCTTTGCTTTTTCGGCTGTGTAATCACCCCAAGTTTTATTATGACGTGTGCAGCCACCATTATTAGACTTGCCCCAGGCAATAGTTTTCTGATATGAACGGCTCATTCTTACCTCCAGAATTTTTTATCTTCTGGTCTTGTAGTAAATAACAATTTAGGATTTTTCTTTTTTGCAGATTTTAATTCTAATGATTTCTTATAGATTTGTTCAAGAACATTTCTTGTAATACTGGCTTTATTATTCCAGTCAATTTTTTTTCTAATTCGGGGGGGCGTTTTTTATATGTTTCCTTAAAAGTATTAAACTTTTTTGCTATTTTGTCGAAAATAAAAGGAATCTCCGGGAGCAGCAAATTCGGATTATCCAGTGTTTTCCGGAGGCAACTTTGAAAATGCCCTAAACAGGTTCAGGACTTCAAAAGAAAATGTCGGAATTTGAAAAAGAACAGAAAAACACTATTTCTTCCTCTGAGCATGGACTGATGAAAAAGGCTCTTGAATTATCCAAGCCGCAGAACGGCGGCGGTTCGGGGTTGCTTTCAAAAATTACAAAATCTTCATTAAGGACAAAAAATATGGCTAAGGTAATTGTAGAGCAGAATGGGATTTTTACAATCAAGGAAAATCTTGAAACTTCATCAGTAAAGCAGGATCCGGATTTAAAGTCCCTGGTTGAATCTGTTCTCAAGGGATTCCTTAAATAGTCATGGCTTGAGTCCTTCGACAATATATTCCTGTGGAAGTCTTGCAGGAGCATTGTTTTTTACAGAAGCCCAGGTTACATCAGCTTCGGCGCAGACATGCCCGTCTTCTTTTTTTATAATTTGATGAAAGGTTCCGCTTACAGCGCCAAGCTTTACAGGTGTTGTTTCAATTACAAGCTTGTCGTCAAGAAATGCTGAATTCTTATAAAAAATATCAATGTGGGTCACATAAAGATAATATCCCGCCTCGACAATTCCCTTGTAGTCGAATCCGATCTGGTGCAGGTAATCCATGCGCGCGAGTTCAAGGTAGTTGAGATACACTGCATTGTTGACATGGCTGTAGCTGTCACATTCGTATGAGCGTACAGTAAGACTTGTGCTATAGGTCATAAAAAATTCCTTGCGCTGTTACTCTTCGTTTATTTCGATGTGGAAATTCTGCATAAGGGAAACGAACGAAAAAATTTCCTTGTACACAGCGATGCACATCTGCTTGAGCTTTCCTTCTGCAAAATGATCTATGTCCTTCCAGTTTCTTATGAGGGCAGGGTGCTGCTTTATGCAGTCTTCCAGAATCATCTTGAGATTTTTTCCGTAGATAATAAAGAAATTTACTGAGCTTAAAATAATTTTCGCTGCCGATGTGTTTACAAAATTCAATGTGGAATGAATTATGTTCCGTGATTCCTTGTCACGCTCTGTGCGCGGAAGGTGTGTCTTCATTTTGAGACCGAGGTCAACGCTGTCATTAAGGCTGTTGTCCAGCGCAATGATTTTGTCCACGTTTTCAACAAGCTGATGGAATGCCTCGCTCATAGGGGAAGCAAGCTCCTGGCTGGCCCATTCACCGCGAACAAGAAGAATGTCCGAAAGCTCCTTGATGTCTTTTTTTACATAGTCAAGGATAAACTTTTTCAGGTATGAAAGCGGCTCGCAGTATTCAAAACGACCGATTTCCTTACGCTCGAACGGCGCGCTTCCGGCTTCCGTGTAGAATTTCAGCTTTTCAATTTGAGTTGTTCCAAAGATTTGTGTCAGCAGAGCTTCGATTTTTCCCTCTGTTTGCTTTTCTTTAAGGTTGTTGAGCGTTGCTTCAGCCTGCTTTTTGGCATCGGTGATAAAATCGTCCACAATGTAAAGCTCCTTGTTAGAAACATCCTCCTTGTATGACGGATTTTCAGAAATAAGCTGAACGAGCATTTCAATTATTCTGTTTTCTTTAAGGTAGCGGATTCTTGCAAGGATTTTTTTCCAGATTCCAGATGAAATAGGATCTACGCCCTTTGCCCTTTTTATCAGCTTGAAAACTTCCTCCCATGAGCTGTCGGAAAGAACCGGCCATGCAACATCGGCGAAATTCTTCAAGTCCTCAAGCACGTATGTTCCGCTGATAGGAGAAAAACGCGGGGCGGCCGAAAAAGAATTTTCCTTGAGTCCGCTGTCGAATTTTTTGAGCATAAAGAAATAATCGAACTGCAAGAAATTTACAAAATTCATGAGGTTTGTATAAAGGTTATCAATAGAAGAAATTTTTGCGCTGTCGAATTCAGAAGAGAAAGCGTCAATCTGAATTTTTGTTTCGTCAAAAACTTCTTTGAGCGGCTTTTTTCTTACAGCTTCGGTGATTGCGTTTTCCGAGATGTTATCCAGAGCTTTGAGCTGTCTTTCTGAAAGCGAATTGTTTATAACCATGTGCTTGAATGCCGCAGGATTTATAGACTGAATCATCGCCTGTGCAGGTGAAATCGCCTTGTATATTTCATAGAAAAATTTTGCAAAACTCGGGTCTATTTCATTTGTAGAAGCTTTGTAGAAATGATATTTGGTTTTAGAAATGTTTTTTGCAATGTTTTTTAAGGCGCGTTTTTTAGCGGCTTCTGGATTGTTTCCTCCAAAAAAAGAATTCAACAAGTCCTTGAAAAAATTTCGGTTTCCCATAGTGAAAATATACATAAACATAAAAGATTTTTCAAGGCGGTTTTATTTGTGACAAACAGTGGAAAAATTTGTATAATAGAAAAATGACAGAATTATTAGCTCCTGCGGGAAATATCGAGGCTCTTGATGCCGCCATAGGCGAAGGTGCGGATGCCGTTTATATGGGTTTAAAAAGTTTCAATGCCCGTCTTCGCTCCTCCAATTTTGCATGGAATCAGTTTGAAGCGGCTGTGCAGACAGTGCATCGCCTCGGAAAAAAAATTTATGTGACAGTAAATACTGTCTGCGAGGAAAACGAAACAGAGCGGCTTTACCGTTTTCTTTCATATTTAAACAAGATAAAGCCTGATGGAATAATTGTCCAGGATTTTGGTGTAATAAGAATGTGCCAGGAATTTTTTCCTGACCTTGAAATTCATGCTTCGACCCAAATGAATGTGGAAAGCGCCGCCGCCGCAAATTTGCTGTGCAAGCAGGGTGTGAAGCGCGTTGTTGTTGCAAGGGAGCTTGGACTTGAGGAAATCCGCCTGATAAAGTCAAGAACAAATGCAGAGCTTGAGATGTTTGTGCATGGTGCGCTTTGTGTAAGTGAAAGCGGCCTGTGTCTTTTTTCAAGCTATCTCGGCGGAAAATCAGCAAACCGCGGAGTTTGTACGCAGGCCTGCCGCAGAATATATTCAGCTGAAATTCCCGGCGCTGTTGAAAACGGATATTATTTTTCTCCCTGTGATCTGGAGCTTATTTCCCATGTGCCGGAACTCATGGAAGCCGGTGTTGACAGTTTTAAGATTGAAGGCCGCATGAAAAGCGCGGAGTATGTCGGGGCAGTTACCGCTGCTTACCGCTACGTGATGGATCATTGGAAGGAAGACAAAAAAGGTTCTATTGCGGAAGGAAAGCGCATTCTGAGCACTGATTTTGCGCGGTCAAAGACTGACTACTGGTATGGATTTAAATCTGTCCAGGAAGGTGTTGATTCGGCCGGGCAAAAAATATTGAATCCGCGTCAGGCTGGCGGAACGGGAATTTTCCTTGGCAGAGTGAACAGAACAAGGCCGGCATCTGCTTCTGAAACGGAGCAGTATTCATCCTCATTGGAAAAAAAGCAGGATTTTGCCATTCAGATGGCAGAAATTTCAGGCGGCGACTACAGCCCTGATCCAGGGGACAGCATCCGTCTTCACCGCAAGGATGACAGCGGCCGTGAAAGTCATAAAATCCGTGTGCTTTCTATAGATGAAAAAGGCTCAAGATGGATTGATATTCCGCAGGGTTTTTCAAAAGGGGACAGCGTTTATCTTTTGCAGACAAAGTCAATGTCCAAGCGGTACAAGCGCATCCTTCCGCCTGACCTTTCGCGCTTTAGAAAACAGCCGGGGCCGGAGCGGCTTCCTATTCTGGATCTTACTCCTCTTGCGCGCAATCAGCTGGATTGGTTTCCGGAAGGGCTTTATGTCCAGGTTTCCACTGTTTCAGATGCGCACATTGTATCTGCGCTTCATCCTGTCCGCCTAATAATTGAGCTTAACTCTGAAACCACCTATGACCTTTTGAACAAGGACAGCCCTTCGCGCCCAATTCTTCCGTACAGCAAAAAAATGGTCATGATTTCCCTGGATCCTTTTTTTGATGAAGGAAGGGCGGACGAATTCGGCAGGACACTTTCTGCGCTTGTGGAAAAAGGCTACACGGCTTTTATTGTGAATAATATTGCGCATATAAACATCCTAAAAAAGTATAAGGTCAATATCATCGCCGGGCCTTATCTGTACACTTTCAACCGGTGGGCGGTCAGCTTCCTTGAAAACAACAACATTATGGCTTTGCAGTCACCGGCTGAAAATTCAGAGAAGAATCTGGCCCGTGTGTTTGAAACTCCTGCCGAGCGCTCAAGGGTTCTGCTGAGCGTATTCTCTTATCCTGTTTTGTTCAGGATGAGATTCAAGCTTCCGGCCGACTATAATTTTACCTATTTCAGCGACAAGGAGGGAATGGGATTCAAGGTGAATTCCACGCCTGACGGTTCGTTTGTTATGCCCGAGTACCCGTTCAGTCTTTTGGACAAAATGGATACTTTAAAAGGAAAAGGGTGGACAAGGCAGCTTATAGATTTTTCAAAGACAAAGGTTTTGAAAAGCGATATAAGGAACCTTGTTTCCCTTATCCAAAAGCGCGAATTCATAACCGGAGCTTCCCGGTTCAACTGGAAAGATGGCTTTTACAGTCCGGAAAAACTTGAGGCATATCAGGCCGCCCAGGAAAGAAACATGCAGGCTGCAAAGCTTTCTAAAAAGCGAAAATAATTTTGGCCAGCATCACAAGCCCCTGAAAAACAGAATTTTCCGGGGCTTGTTTTTTAGAATTCCAGGTCGTCGTCTTCAGGCGGCTCGCGGAATTCTTCCTGCAAGGATTCCCGGGATTTTATTTTTCTGGAATTATTTTCAGTTCCGGATGAATTTTCCTCCGGGTCTTTTTTGGCAAGCGGCTTGAAGTCTATGTGTTCTGCGATTATTTCTATGCTGCTGCGTTTTTTTCCATCTTCGCTCTTTAGTGTTGTTTGCTTGAGCCTTCCTACAACCCGGATGCCTCTTCCCTTGGAGCACCATTTTTCGCACAGTTCCGCTGTCTGCCCGAATGTCGCAATGTCAAAGTATGAAACTTCGTCAATGTAGGAGCCGTCGCCTCCCTTATATTTTCTGTTTACCGCTATTGGAACACGGCAGAATGCGGCTCCGTTTTTGCAGCTTTTCTTTTCCGGCTGGCGGACGACGTTTCCTTCGATGATGATTTGATTCAAGGCGTTCATAGATTCCTCCGTAAAAATGTTTTCCAGAAGCTTTTTGCTTCCGAAGCTTTTACTGGAATTTATTTCTGTTTTTTTTAAAAAACTGCACGTTTTGCGGAAAAAATCCAAGGAAAAGCAAAAAAATTCTTGAAAATGAATTTTTAGACTTTCTCTTTTTATGTTTACTCTTGTTCTTTTTCAATATATAATGGAAACATGGCTACAACCTCAAATATTTTGACACTTTTAAAATTTAACTGCACAAAGCAGAAGACGGACATGCTCGAGTATGGGCAGTTTGCGGAATATGTTCATAGATATGCCCAGCATCATATCGAAGAAAATTCTGCTCTGGAAAGCTACTGCACCACTGATTACAAGAGTACACTAGAGGCTGAACTGAACACCCTTGTAGCTGACCGCCAGGTTGTAATTGGCTCTATACGCAATAAGGATTATATTTTTGTTGTTCCTTATTTCATTGAAAAATACAATGCGCTTTTTAATCAGATTGAGGCGAACATCTCCATTCCGTTCCCGAGCATAAATGACATGCCGAAAGTTGTTCCCCTTGATGTTGTTACAAAAAAGCAGGCTGACGACATTATCTTTGACCGCCTGGACAAGGAGGAGCTGAACGACAGGGCTTTGTACTGCATTGTTTTTTCAAAATCCGTTCCTTCTCTTATTTTTCCGTCGTCATATTCTATTACTTCTCTCATAAATCTTTCGCTGAAAAAGATTCAGGAGCTGATGCACAAAGAGGAAACGCACGACTATTTTTTGAAGAAGCTTTCTATTTCAAATCCGGGAAAGGAGCTTTCAATAAAGACATTTTTCAATAAATTCTGCGCGAATCCCCAGGCGGTTCTTGATGTTTTAAAGACCAGCGGCGACAATTTTTATTACTGGAGCCAGCTGTGCTATTTTATAAAGCAGGATTACACAAAGCTCAAGGATTTTGCTCCAGAGGATGTTACAATTCTTCAGTCTGTTGCAATAATTGAAATAACCACTTCCTATTATAAGTCCAAGGCGGCGGAAAGAATGCAGGCGGAAGCCGCGTTTGAGCAGCTTGATCTCCTTATGAAAAATCCTCCGTACTATTATAACATGAATGACATCAGGAAGATGAAGGACAAGTCTGGAATTCCGCTTTTAGGCCAGTACAAGGAAGAGCAGCTGCTTGAGCATCTCAAGGCAAAAACCCAGGAGTCTGTCGGAAACCAGATGCCGGAGCTTTTGATTTTCAAGATTAACGACGGAAGCGGCTACTACATTTTCAAGGAGCGTGTTATTCCGCTTATACTCAGGCTTGCAAATGATGTTAGAGTTTTAGTCCGCGAGGCTCTTATAAAAAAATGGTACAGTTATCTGCGCGAATACGAAATGCTTTCGGAAATGAAGGAGAACACTGCCTTTGAGCGTTGTCTTGAGCGTGAAGTTTCTTCTATAGAGCCTGTTCTTTCCGCGCTGCTGAACGCTTCGTTCTTGCCGGTTGTTGCTTTTGAAGACCAGACTCCAGGGCACGCAGGACTTTTCAGAAACGGCACGATGATTTCCTACAGCGAGCTTCTTATGCTGAGCAGGCATGAGCTTTTGGCGGATGCAAAGCTTAAGCTTCCGTTCTGGTACGCAATGCCGATTATTTCGTTCTTTATGAAGCTCCTGTTCAAAAAGCCCCGGGCAAAAATTAGAAAAAACGCAGGAACTTCCGCCACCCTGAAAATTCAGAATGAGCAGAAGGAAAAGGAAAAGGAAATGCTGAAACGCCGCGACGAGGACGACAGCATAGACCCAAAGAATGCCCGCCGCCGCGACCTTCGGAAAATCGCCATTGAAATTGAAAAGGAATTTGTTCCGGAAAGCAGCACGCTGGAACGCGAGCTTAAAGGCTACATGCATGAATGGAACGATAGAATCGGCAAGCAGAACTATGAAAATCTTGGAGAGGATGTAAATGCGCTGATACGGGACTATTTTAGAAAAGTCCTCAGAAGCCTTAAAGCCGACACATTCAATGCCGAGCGAATTCAGCGGCTTGCAGAGTCCCTTGTGGACACTCCGAGCATGATGAAGATAAAAAATCATCCTGCCTTGAAAAGGTATGTAGAGCTTTATATTTTGAAGATTGTAAAAAACCTGCCTTCAAATTAAGTGAAAGTCTACGGGCGGTGATTGGCATTTTTCTGCTATTTTTTGTATTTATTTGAAATAGCGAAAACAGCAGATGTTGTTCGTGCGGAGGTTTGATGCCCGGTGCTTGCATCGGGGTTGTTGTTTATTGGCACTGGATAATCCGGTTTTGCATTGTTCAGTGTTTCCCTGAAATTCATTTTCAAAGCTTTTGTTTTAGCGGGGTTTTTCTATGATTACATATTGGCAGCAGGAAAACGGCAAGCTGGTGAGCAAGGAAAAAAACGAGCTTGCTCCAGAAATGAACACATGGGTTGATGCCCGCTCTGTTACCAGGGATGATATCCGCGAGCTGGAAGAAACCTATGGAATTGATCCTGAAAATATGCTTGATATACTTGACCCGGACGAGCTTTCCCGAATTGAACGCAATGACGACACCGGCTATACCTTTACAATTATAAAGCTTCCGGTTTTTTCCCCGGGCGATGATGTGAGCTATTTTACAGCGCCGCTGGGCATTATTACATTTGATTCGTTTTTTATAACAATCTGCTGGACTGACTGCGAGGTTCTGAAGGATTTTGCGGCCAACAGAATCAAAGAGCTTTCTCTGAACGATTTTCCTGCTTTTACAATCCGGTTTATGTCGCGCGCAGACCTTACCTTTCTTAGGTACCTGAAGGAGCTGAACCGCCGGGCAACCACAATTCAGAACGAAATGCTCCGCTCCGTGCAGAACCATGAGCTGATTCAGCTTTTGAACATACAGAAATCGCTCGTGTTTTTTACAACTTCCCTCAAGAGCAACCAGATGCTTCTGGAAAAGCTCCGCAAGACAAAGATTCTGAAGCTTGACGAGGAAGACCAGGACTGGATTGATGACGTTGAAATCGACAACCGCCAGGCTCTTGAAATGGCCGATATGTACACAAACATTATGGCCGGAATGAACGATGCTTTTGCCTCTGTTTTGTCAAACAACCTGAATATTGTCATGAAGACAATGACAGCCTGGAATCTTGTGCTCATGCTTCCAACGCTGGTGACAAGCTATTTTGGAATAAACGTTCCGCTTCCATGGGCTGATTCAAGATGGGTTGGAGCCGCGGCGATTGCGGGGCTTTGTGTTTTCACTTCGATATTCGGCTATTTTTTCTTTATGAAGCGGCGGCTTACTCCGGCTGTTGAAGTGCGAAAAAGAATTTCAGCTAAAAAGCGCAAGGCTGAGCGGAAGCAGATGCGTTATCTGAAAAAACAGGAAAGAATAGCGGAGAAACGAAAATGAAATTGATAAAGGCGGCGGCATTTATTTTTTTTGCGGCGGGGCTTTCTGCGCAGGAAATTCACGCGGAAACTTTTTCGGAACTTGATTTTGTGGAGTTTTCTACGCCTCCCGGGGGAATTGAATATGTTATCGGCGAAGACTTGCAGTCTGTGACAGCCAAACGGAAAGTTTTTTCATTCAGGCTTAACCGCTATGAAACAACATACAGCCTGTGGTACAAGGTGCGCCTATGGGCGGAGGAAAACGGATATGTTTTTGCAAACCCAGGGCAGGAAGGTTCCGGAGGACAGCGCGGAAAAAGTCCTTCGCAGATGAACTGCTATGAGCCGGTTACAGGCATAAACTGGTACGATGCCCTTGTGTGGTGCAATGCGCTCAGCGAAATGGAAGGTCTTGCTCCAAGCTATTCTTATAAAGGCAATGTTTTGAGAGATGCCACAGACACTGTTTCCTGCGATCTTGCGGAATGTGACTGGCAGAGCAAGTCCTACAGGCTTCCTTCTGAAACGGAATGGGAATATGCCGCCCGGAAAACTCCAGCGGGATTGCAGCCCGGGGATTTGGCCAGCGGACAGATTGATGCGGCAGGAAAGGGAGATTCTTCTGTTTGCGCGGATGAAGTCGCCTGGTACTTTGAAAATACCGGCGGAACAAGGAGAGTTGGAACAGCCGGAACTCCTTTTTCCACGAGCGCGCCTCCAAGCCCTTCAAGCGGAAATCCCAACGGCGCAGGAATTTTCGACATGAGCGGAAACGTGCTGGAATTCTGCTGGGACTGGGAAGCTCCGTACAAGGCTGTGGATTTGTCAGAGCGTTATTCAGGCCCGCAGTTCGGCTCGGAACGCATTATGCGCGGCGGAAGCTGGAATAAATACACAATGTTCATCTCGGCGGCCGACCGCTATTCCTATGACCCCAACGAGGCGTACAATTTCTTCGGATTCAGGATTGCGGCTGGTGTGGAATGAATTTTCAAAATTACAAGGAGCTTTTGCTTTCTTCACTTTCCGGAAATTATGACACCAGCGCTTTTTACCTTGGCGAGGAATATGACATAGCTGGAGTTCTGCGCAAAAACGAAGATGGATTTGAGCTGAGGGAAGTCTGTCTTGTTTCGTTCTGCAAAGATGAAGGGGCTGTGCTTGGCCAGCTTGACAGGCTCCCTGAAATTGCGCTTTCCGGGGCTTCATCTTTTTTAAGAAACAGGCGTTCTGTGGTTGTAAGGGTTCTTGTGATGGAAAGTGTACCCTTTGAACTTGCCAAGAGAATCCGTGGGTTCAGCTTCAGCAGGGCAAAAAAGGGGCAGTTTTGGAGCTATGCCGAAGCAAAGGTTGTCCTTGTTGATTTAAACAATGAAATGGTTTATTCAAATCTTTCAGGCGAAGACATAAAGGATTCTTTTAAATTCACGCAGTCATAGGCTCTGCGGAAATTTGCCGCTGTAGGTTCTGAAAAAATCATTTAAAAAGAATTTTTAGAGTTTCCCCTGATGCACCTTAATTGAAAATTATTGCAAGATAAACTAGAATAGTTTTCATGGAAACACGTAATATTTTTGAAAACATTTCTTGTATCGACCACAGATATTCATTGTCAGAGGCTAGCGTTTTCAGCGGCCTTTCTAAGTATATTTCAGAGGAAGCTTCAATACGCTCATGTGCGCTGTGCGAGGCTGCCCTTGTAAAAAGCCACCTGAAGCTTCGGAATTCCCTTACGGACGAAACAGCCGCATTGCTTGACCGTATTGCTGCGGAAATCGATCCGGCGGAAGTGTATGCGGAGGAAGAAAAGACCCGGCACAATATCCGCGCTCTGGTGAATGTAATGAAGACAAAAGCTCCGGCCGACATAGGTCCCCTGGTTCATCTTGGCGCAACAAGCGTTGATATTCTTGACACTGCGCTTTCCTGCCGCATGAGGGATGTCACAAAAAATGTTGTTCTTCCCGAGCTGAAAAAACTTGAAAAAAGCCTGTGCGCTATTGCTGACAGGGATGCCGAGGTTCCGCAGGTGGGACGCACCCACGGACAGCACGCAGTTCCCATTACTTTTGGATGGAGCATTGCGGAATTTGTCAGCAGACTTGGAAAATCAATTCTGCGCATAGAAGAACTTTCCGGCCAGCTTGTCGGAAAACTTGCAGGCCCCGTCGGCTCTTATAACGGACCTTCGATGATTGTAAAAGACCCGGAGGAACTTGAGCGTGTCTATGTGGAATTCCTGGGGCTTTCTGCGAGCGAATATTCGAACCAGCTTGTGGAGCCGGAGTATCTTCTGCGCCTGTTGCTTGAAATGAACGTTGCCTTTGGAATTATTGCGAACCTTGCGGATGATCTGCGCAACCTTCAGCGTTCAGAGCTTGGCGAGGTCTTTGAATATTTTGCTTCTACCCAGGTTGGCTCAAGCACTATGCCGCAGAAGAGAAATCCATGGAACAGCGAGCATGTAAAATCTCTCTGGAAGGCAATGTGCCCGCGCGTGATGACTTTTTATATGGATCAGATTTCAGAGCATCAGCGCGATCTTACAAATTCCGCGAGCCAGCGTTTTATGGCTGACTATGTTGCCGGATTCACAATGGCGGTTGCCAGAATGAACAGCGTTGTTTCCGGATTGCAGGCTGACAAGGAGACAATGGCGCGCAATCTTGAAAATGCCGGCGGAAAGGTTCGCGGCGGTGTTCTTGCCGAGCCTGCCTACATTCTGCTTGGCGAAGCCGGAGTGAATGACGGCCACGAGGTTATCAGAAAAATTACGCTTGAGGCTGAAAAATCCGGCAAAACTTTCTTTGAAGTTCTGAAGACACATACAGATGCCTTTGAAAAAATCACTGCCCAGCTTGAAAAACTCGGCGTAGAAAATCCAGAGAGCTTTTTTGAGCATCCGGCGAATTACTGCGGACTTGCGGCCAAGAAATCCAGAAGGCTTGCAAAGAAATACGAAAAGCTCATGGACTGATTTTCCGGGAATTTATGCGCACTTACACAGCTGTATTGGTCGGCCTGGGAAGAATAGGCTACACTCTCGGACTTGACGAAAAGCGGGAGCAGCCTGCGAGCCACACAATGGCTCTTCTTGGAAATTCCCGGATACATCTTGTTGCCGGCTGTGACACAGATTCTTCTGCGCGCGCCAGATGGCATGAGGCAAACAGCGGAACCGAAGTTTACTCTGACAGTTCAAGCCTGTATGCCGCCTGCCGCCCGGACATTATTACAGTGGCGGTCAATGAGGCTTCGCATTTGAATGAAGCTCTTTGTGCAATCCATGCCCGCCCGCGCCTTGTTATTCTGGAAAAGCCCGTTGCATTGAATCTTGCCGAGGCTGAAAAAATCCGCGTGGAAGCTGAAAAATACCAGGTTCCCTTTCTTGTAAACCACGAGAGGCGATTTGCGGAAGATTTCAAGCTGGCAAAATCCTACATGGAAAAAATCGGGGAGCTGCAAAGCATTCATGCGCAGCTTTATTCAAGCCTTTGTGTCTATAATCCTGCGGAGGAAAATACCGGCGCTTACAGCCTTATCCATGACGGTACGCACCTTGTTGATGCCGTTCTTTTTTTTCTTGAAAACAGCCGGCAAAAAACTGAAAAAAGCGGTCTTTTGCGCCTCGCCTCGGCCTTGAATTTTTCCAGTCCCGTGCTTGCTTCTCCGGTTGTGACGGGCATTTTTTCTGACAGTGAAAAAAACATCCGGCAGTTCAGTGCGCATTATACAACGCCGCAGTGTCCAGATGTTTGCGTCTGCATAAGCGGCCGCTCCCGTTTTTTCGGCTTTGAAATTTCAATTACGGGAACAGAAGGAAGAATCTGCATTGGAAACGGCTATCTGAAGCTTTACCGGCGCGGAGAGTCGCACTTGTACACCGGATTTTATTCTCTTTTTAATGACCGCTCGGAAAAAATTCCTGAAAAAACCAGATATTTTTCGAACATGGTTCAGAATGCCGTTGATTTTCTTGACGGAAAAAATTCCCTGCGCTCAACCCTTCAGACTGGAATAGAGGCGCTTTCTGTTCTTGAAGAAATCAAGGAAATCCTGAAAAAGTCATGCTGAAAAAGCGGAGTTTTGGCTTGTAGTTTTCCTTAAAAAAATGCCTGTTGACGATAAAAGGTTATTTTTTTACAATGTATTAATTTGGAGTAGTGTAAATGAAAAAGTTTTTGTTTACCGCACTTTTTTTGTGCAGTCTTTGTGCGGCGGCATTTTCACAGGCAATCACAACGGCCAATGATTTTTTTGAATCAGTCAGTGACCGCTACGCCGAGCTGAAAGACTACGAGGCTGATATTGATATCCTGATTGGAAAAAATGAAATGACAGGAAAATTGAGCTTTAAGCGTCCGGAGATGCTGCGCATAGATTTTTCTAATCCGGCGGAACAGGTTATTGTTTTTAACGGCGATGACCTTACCATTTATCTTCCGAGTCCGACTTCAGCGATTCTTGAGCAGAATGTTACATCCTCCGGTCTGAACACTGCTACTTCCAAAGGGCTTGCTCTTTTGCGCCGGTATTACACGATTGCCTATGAATCCGGGCAGTCGGCTGTTCCGCTTGAGGAAAACAGCGATGAGATGGTTGTGAATCTTCTTCTTTCAAGAAGATCCGCCACGGAAGCTTTCCGCACAATAAAGCTTTCAATAGACCCTTCATCAAAACTTATAAGACGTGTTACGGCAGTTTCTGCGCAGGACACGGAATATGTGTTTTCTTTTCATAACTACAGGCTGAATGTAAATATAAGCGACCAGCGTTTTATTTATGATCCGCCGTCATCTGCAAACAACTATAACAATTTTCTTCTTTCGGAGTAAGAAATGGAAAGCTACGGAGAACTGTTGCGCGCCGCCCGCGAAGAAAAAAAATTTTCCATGGAAGCTATTGAGCATGCCACTGCAATTACAAAAAACTATATAGAGTCGTTGGAAAATGAGCGTGTTGAGGATTTTCCAGGAGAGTCCTATTTTGTGGGCTTTTTAGTGAATTACTGTGAATTTCTTGGAATTGATAAAAATGAAATTCTTCAGCTTTATCATGCAAAGAAAATTCAGGAAGCGCCTGTGCCTGTGGAGCTTTTGAAAAAGCATCATCCGGCTTTTCTTATTCCAGCGATTATTGCAGGCTCGGTTGCTGTTCTTGCTTTTCTGGTGACATACATTTATTTCAGTGTCTTGAAAATTCCAGAGAAAAAACAGATTAAAACAAAAGAGCAGGTTGAAAAGGAAAAAATCCACCAGTATCAGTTTACCGGCAAGCCAGAAACCCGCAGACTTTACAAAGGCGACAAAATTCTTGTTCCTGCAAAACAGGGCAAGGGAAATATTGTGCTTACAGTCGGCGGTACGCTTGGCAACTTCCTGATTCTTACGCCGTCAGGAAATCAGATTGTGGAGCTGAGCGAAGAGCGCGAGCTGGATATTGACGGCGACGGATTTTCTGATTTGATTTTGTATCTTAGCGATATTTCAAGCGACAATGAAGCCAACGGCGCGGAAGTCAGAATTCTGGAAAAGGCAATAGAAAATTCATTTGTTGAACTTTCAAACGACGGTTCGGGAACAGAGCTTTCTGAAATTCCTGCTTCGTCTTCTGTAAAAAACAATGACAACAGAACTGTGATTCATGAGGACACGCGCCCTTATCCGTTTACAATAAATGTTACTTTCCGCGGCTCATGTCTTTTCCGGTACAAGAGCGACCGCCAGGATTATGTTGAAGGCTATTACAAGAGCGGCGAGCTTGTTACCGTTACTTCTAACAACGGAACGCGCCTTTGGATGAGCAATATCAACGCGCTGAAAATTCATGTTATTGCGGGACTTTCTTCCTATGATCTTGAAGTTGGCCGCGCAGGCGAAGTTCAGGCGGAAGATATAAAGTGGGTTCGCGACAGTGATGGAAAATACCGTTTAGTGGTGCTTGAGCTTGACTAGTAAAAAATTTTTTCTTGACCAGCATGGATGCGCAAAAAACCAGGTTGACGGCGAGCTTATCATAAGCCGTCTTTTGAACCTTGGATTTGAACAGGTTTTGGAGCCTGAAGCGGCTGATTTGATAGTCGTGAATTCCTGCGGCTTTATTGAGAGCGCAAAAAAGGAAAGCCTGAATTCCCTTATTGATGCCAGAGCTGCATTCCCGGACGTGAAAATTCTTTTGACAGGCTGTCTTGCGGAGCGTTATGCCGATATTTTTAAAAAGGAGCTTCCCGAGGCAGATGGAATTCTTGGAAACGGAAATTTAGAGCTTCTTGATTCCGCTGTAAAATCACTGTTTGACGGTCAGCGTCCGGTTTTAAAGGCGGAGCAGAAAGGGGTTTGCTGCGGAGAACGCCGGGAGCTTTTGTCGTTCAAGGGAAGCGCATTTGTAAAAATCACTGAAGGCTGCGACAACCGCTGTTCATTCTGCGCCATTCCGCTTATCCGTGGAAAATTGCGCTCCAGAAATTCAGATGACATTGTGGCTGAAATAAAGTCGCTTTTGGCGCGCGGAGTTTTTGAAATCAATTTAATCGGGCAGGATTTGGCGGCTTATGGCTGCGGCTCGGACGACGTGGAATTTTCCTCTGAAAAAAACTGGCATGAAATTATTTACAGGAATTTAAATTCTCCTGTCTGCAAAGAAAATAATTTTTCTGAAGCGAACGGCGAATCTCCACTGTGTTCACTTATACGCAAAATTTCTGCGCTCGAGGGAAAATTCTGGGTTCGGCTTTTGTATATTCATCCTGACCATTTTAATCAGGATATTCTTGAAGTCATGAAAAATGATCCGCGTTTTCTTCCGTATTTTGATATTCCGTTTCAGTCCGGCGACGACACGATTATCCGCGCCATGAACCGCAAGGGAACTTCCGCCGACTATATTTCACTGGTGGAAACAATCCGCTCGGTTTTTCCTGAAAGCTGCATAAGAACAACTTTTTTGACAGGTTTTCCCGGGGAAACTGAAGCCAGCGCGCTTGCTACCGAAAATTTTTTGAAGTCAATACGGGCTGACTGGTCTGGATGCTTTCCGTACAGCAGAGAAGAGGACACCGCCGCTGATAAAATGAAGCGTCAAGTTTCTGCGGCAAAGGCAAAGGAAAGAGCCGTGCGCCTGGAGAATTTTCAAGCGGAAATCACTGCGGAAAATCTGAAGCTCCGCTGCGGAAAAAAATACGATGTGCTGATAGAAGAAATTATAGAAAACAAGGACGGCACAGACGAAGGGCTTGCAATCGGGAGAGCGTGGTTTGAAGCTCCCGAAGTTGACGGAGCGTTTGTTGTCCGCTACGATCTTGACAGCGAGGCTGCTGTAAAAAAAATTGTTCCGGGGGCAGTTGTAAAGGTTCTTGCAGTCAGCGCTTCAGGCGTGGATATTGATGGAGAATTTGCTGAATGAATATTGAAGACAGTCTTTCTGTTTTGAATAATGAGCAGCGTGAGGCGGTGGAGCATCAGGGCAGTCCGCTTTTAATTCTTGCAGGAGCAGGCTCCGGAAAAACCCGTGTTATAACTACAAAAATCGCATATATGATTTCCAGCCTCGGGATAAGTCCTTCTTCAATTCTTGCCGTTACCTTTACAAAAAAAGCCGCGGAGGAAATGAGAGAGCGAGCAGTTCAGCTTGAGCCGCTTGCGTATAAAGCCCAGATTAGAACGTTCCACTCATTCGGCGCATGGTTTTTGCGTCTGTATGCTGAAAGATGCACAATAGGAATTCAAAGCAATTTTACAGTCTATGATGACGATGATATGTGCTCTCTGATTATAAAGGCTGTTCCTTCGCTTACAAAAAAAGATGCTTCCCATTATGCAAAAAAAATTTCGCTTGCCAAGGATTATTGCCTTCTTCCTGACGATGCTGAGCTGAGGCGAATTTGCGACGAGCCGATGTTCCCGGAGATTTATGAAAAATACCAGGCGCGCCTCAGGAATACTGGAAATCTGGACTTTGGAGATTTGATTCTGCTTCCGTATCTGATTTTAAAGGAAAATCCTGACGTAAGAAGAATTTTTTATTCAAAGTTCAGGGCTATTCTTGTTGATGAATACCAGGATTCAAATGTGGCGCAGTTCAAATTTCTGAAGGAACTTTCCGGCATTGATGAAAATTCCGGGACATACGTCTGTGTTGTAGGTGATGATGACCAGAGCATTTATAAATTCCGCGGCGCTGAAGTGCAGAATATTTTGAATTTCAAGGACGAATTTCCGGGAACAAAAATTGTCCGGCTCGAAACGAATTACCGTTCAACTTCTGAAATTTTAGGCTGCGCTGAAAATGTTGTGAAAAACAATTCGGGCCGCCTTGGTAAAAAACTTATATCTGCCCGGGGCAAAGGCAAAAAGCCCGCGCTTGTGTTTCTTCCTTCGCAGGATGATGAAACTGAATTCTGCTACAGCCTTATAGAGCAGGCTTATAAAAACGGAGTTCCCTATAGCGACTGGGCAGTCCTCTACAGAACAAACGCGCAGTCCCTTGGCTTCGAAACTGAATTCATCCACAGGAAAATCCCCTATGAAGTCGTGGGCTCCCTTAAATTTTATGAGCGCGAGGAAGTGAAGGATATCATTGCCTGGCTTTCGTTTATTGTAAATCCGCGTGACGAAATTTCATTCAGGAGAATTGTAAACAAACCTGTGCGCGGAATCGGAAATTCAACCCAGGACAAGATTGTTGAGGCGGCTTCAGGCTCTTCGATTCTAGAGGCGGCTTCGACCCTGAAGCTTTCAAAAAAAGCCCGGGAGGGATTTGATTTTTTCAAGTCGCTGGCTGAAAAGTATGCCGCTGCTTTGCCTGATGTTCCTGTCAGCTCCGAGGCGTTTCTGCTTGCAGGCCAGGCGATAGATGAAAAGGCTGTTCCTGATTCCGGGGAAAAGCGGCTGTCTTCTTTTATTTCTGAAATTGCAGGGGAAAGCGGACTTGAGGAATTTCACAAGGAGCAGGACGAGGATACAGGCACGCAGAAAATAGAAAATATTCAGGAGCTTGTGAACAGCGCGGTTTTATATCCGTGCACAAAACAGGGACTTATTGATTTTCTTGATCACATAAATCTTGACCGCACTCTTAAAAACGAGGAGGCGGAAAGCGAATCCAAGGACAAGGTGACTTTTATCACGCTCCATAATACGAAAGGTCTTGAATTCAAGCGTGTCATAATAACCGGACTTGAATCTGGAATTTTTCCGCGTGAAGGAAAAACCGAGCTGGAGCTTGAGGAAGAGCGGCGGCTTTTTTATGTCGGCATTACGCGTGCAAAGGACGAGCTTTATTTTACTTCGTGCGGAATCCGAAGACTTTTCGGGAAAACATCGTTTATGATTCCAAGTCCGTTTCTTTCTGAGCTTGGAACTGAAATCCGCATACTTGGCCAGAAGCCGAATTCATTTTCTCCGGAGCAGCATAAAAAAAATCCGATTGAGCAGAAATACTGCAAGGGCGCTTCTGTTTTCCATGATGATTACGGACACGGGCAGATTGTAAAATGCGGCTACAGCGATGAGGGCGAATACGTTGTTACGGTCAGCTTTGAAACTGGAGGAATAAAAAAATTTCTTCCTGAGTATCAAAAAAATTCTCTGCTGCTCGAGGAAAATATCTGATGAATTTTTTCTTCTTTTTGTTTTTTTCTTTTATCGTGGCTCTGTCTTCCTGCTCACGGCAGAGCGGCGCAAGAACAGAAGCATGCATGGACACTGTCTGTACAGTTAATGCTTTTGAAAGCGGATCAGAAAAACTTTATGATAAAATTTTTGCAAGACTTTTTCAGATTGAAAATGAATCTAGCGCATTTCTTCCCGGCTCGGAAATTTCCCGTATAAATTCCATGGCAGGAATTTCTGAAGCCAGCGCATCTGATGATATTTTGAAAATGCTGTCCGCCTCTAAAAAAGCTTTTTATGTTTCAGGAGGCGCATTTACTCCTGTTGCAGGCCCGCTGATTGATATGTGGGGAATAGGCACTGACGATGCGCGGATTCCGTCTTTGGATGAAATAAAAAATACCCTGCCGCTTATGGATGCGCGTTTTATGGAGCTTTCAGGAAATTCAGTGTTTCTGGAAAAAAGAGGCATGAAAATAAATCTTGGCGGAATTGCAAAGGGATTCGCCGCGGATGAAATCTGTTCAATTTTGAGGGAAAACAATGTGGAGCGCGCTGTTCTGGACTTCGGGGGAAACATCTGCCTTTACGGAAAAAAGCCCGGCGGAAACCCCTGGGTGGTCGGAATAAAAAATCCTGAAAATCCTTCCGGCCAGCCGCTTTTAAGGCTTTATACCGGCGCAAATTCCGTTGTTACAAGCGGAAGCTATGAACGCTTTTCTGAACTCGGCGGAAAACGCTATCATCATATTTTTGATGCGCGCAATGGATTCCCTGCGGATTCGGGCGTTGTTTCTGCGACTGTTGTTTCTCCGTCGGGAATAGCCGCAGATGTGCTTTCAACAGTAACATTTATTCTGGGTGTGGAAAAATCCTTTTCGCTTCTGGATGAATTCAAAAAGACGTTTGAAACGGATATTTCGCTTATTTTTATCTGTAAATACGGCTCGGTTTTTGCATCCGGGGATTTGAATGGCAGTCTGGAATTTGTTCAGGATACTTCGCGCGAGCTGATTTTTATTCCATAGGAAGCTACAAAAATGCGGGCTTGGAACCGCTGTTTGCAAACGATTTAAAGCCCGCTTGAAGTGAATTGAAAATGTTTTGCTACAGATTTGAATATCCCATCAGGTATTCATCGATTTCTCTTGCACATTCGCGGCCTTCTGCGATTGCCCAGACCACAAGGGACTGTCCTCTGTGCATGTCGCCTGCCGTGAAAACTTTTTCAGTTCCTGTGAAATAAGAAGCTGCGCCTGAAGTTTCAACTGTGCTCCGGGGTGAAAGCGCTGCGCCAAAAGCTTTTGCCGTGTAATCTTCGCATCCCAAAAAGCCAGCCGCAACTAAAATCAAATCAGCGGGAAGCTCCTTTTCGCTGCCTTCGATTTCGCACAGTGTTCTTTTTCCGTCGATATTTCTGAATTCCACCTGAACTGTTTTTATTCCGCAGACTGCGCCGTCTTTCTGATAAACTTCCTTGATAGTTGTTTTGTAGACACGCGGATCATGGCCGAATACTTCAATAGATTCCTGTGCTCCGTAATCTGTCTTGAGAACTTTCGGCCACTGCGGCCACGGATTTTCAGGCTGGCGTTCTGCTGGAGGGCAGGGCATCATTTCGAGCTGGGTTACACTCGCTGCTCCAAGGCGGATGCTTGTGCCTGTGCAGTCGTTTCCTGTGTCGCCGCCGCCGAGAATTACAACGTGTTTTCCCTTTGGATCAAAGAAATTTTTGTCTGCAAACTCTGAATCCAGAAGGCTTTTTGTAACGCTTTTCAGCCAGTCAACGGCAAACATAACTCCCTGTGCATCGCTTCCGGGCGCAGAAAGAGGACGTGCTTTTTTTGCTCCGCAGCACAATGCAACGGCATCATAGTCATTTAAAATTTTAGCGGCATCGATATTGTTTCCGACATCAGCGTTTGTTATAAAAGTAACGCCTTCCGCTTTCATAAGCTCAATGCGGCGCAGAACAATTTTTTTGTCGAGCTTCATGTTTGGAATTCCGTACATCAAAAGCCCTCCGATTCTGTCATCGCGCTCATATACAGTAACATTGTGTCCGCGGCGGTTAAGCATGTCTGCAACAGCAAGTCCTGCCGGGCCTGAGCCTATGACGGCAATTTTCTTATCGCTTCGGACTTTTGGAACCTGCGGTTTCATGTAGCCGGACTCAAAGGCTTTTTCGATTATATAAAGCTCGTTGTCATGAATTGTAACGGCCTCTTTTATGTCTCCGCCGTTGCCGCAGTTGCAGGCTTTTTCACAGAGCGCAGGGCAGACTCTTCCTGTGAATTCAGGGAAGCTGGAAGTTTTTAAAAGCCGCCATGCCGCCATGTCGTACTGGCCTTTGTACAGCGCATCGTTCCATTCAGGTATGAAATTATGCAGAGGACATCCTGTCACCATTCCCGCAAGTTTTATTGCGCTCTGGCACATTGGAACTCCGCAGTTCATGCACCTTGCCGCCTGCTCCCGTCTTTCGCTGTCATTCAAGTGATTATGAAATTCACTGAAATTCTTTATGCGTGAAGAAGGCTCTATCCATGAATCTTCCACGCGTTTATATATTATAAATCCGTCGTTTTTACCCATAATGTACCCCTACCAGATTGTATTTTAAGGAAACCCCGGAAAATTGTTTTTTTCCAAGATAACTCTAAAATGCGATGTTTTAAGCCATGCCGCTGCAACGACTTAAAACTCGCAGAACGCTCTTTATGCCGTGAGCTTTTTAAAGGCTTCAAGAACCGCTTCCTCGTGGCTCAGTCCACGCTGCTCGCCTCTTGCAATTTCTGTCATCATTTTTTGATAATCGTTTGGAACAATCTTCTTGAAGTGCTTTATGTAATTATCAAAATCTGCAAGAATCTTTTTTCCCAGCTTAGAGCCGGTTTCTTTTGTATGGCGTTCAATCAAATCACGCAGCGTGTCTATGTCGTGCTTGTCGGTAACTTCACCCATAGAAACAAGCTGTTTGTTCAGGCGAAGGTACAGGTCGTGGTTTTCGTCAAGAACGTAGGCAATTCCGCCGCTCATTCCGGCTGCAAGATTTCGTCCTGTAGGGCCAAGAATAACTGCCGTTCCGCCTGTCATATATTCAAGTCCGTGATCGCCGCATCCTTCTGCAACGGCAACTGCACCGGAATTACGAACGCAGAAACGCTCGCCGGCAAGTCCGTTTATGTACGCTTCGCCGCTTGTTGCGCCGTAAAGGGCAACGTTTCCGATGATGATATTTTCTTCTGCCTTGTACGTGGCATCTTTGGAAGGATATACGACGATTTTTCCGCCGCTCAGACCTTTTCCAAGATAGTCGTTTGCATCGCCTTCAAGCTTTAACGTCATTCCCTTAGGAATGAATGCGCCGAAGCTCTGTCCGCCGCCGCCAGTACAGTTTACTACAAACGAATCGTCTTTCAGCGTTCCGCCAAAATTCTTCTGGATTTCTGAACCGAGTATCGTTCCCACAGTTCTGTCCGTAGAAGAAATTGAAATACTGAACGTGCCTTTTCTGGCTTTCTTTGCTTTTTCAAACGCTTTCAGAAGTTCTTTTTCATCGACTGTCTTTTCAAGCTGGAAGTCGTATATGTCCGCCGGGTCAAAGTGCGATTTTGTTCCGTCCGGTGCTTTCCAGCCGATTATCCTGCTCATATCGACAAGGTTTGCACGAGGGAACGAGCATTTTTCCTTTATCTTTAAAAGCTCGGAATGTCCGCACATTTCGTCAAGCGTCCTGAAGCCGAGTTTTGCCATATATTCGCGCAGTTCCTGTGCGATGAATTTCATAAAGTTTTCAACGTATTCCGGCTTTCCGGTGAAACGCTTGCGCAGTTCTGAATTCTGCGTTGCTACGCCGAACGGACAGGTATCAAGGTTACATACGCGCATCATTGCACAGCCCATCGTGATAAGCGGTGCAGTTGCAAAACCGAATTCTTCCGCACCTAAAAGCGTCGCGATTGCAACGTCGCGTCCGCTCATAAGCTTGCCGTCAGTTTCAATGACAACGCGGCTTCTAAGTCCGTTCTGAATGAGCGTCTGGTGTGTTTCTGCAAGTCCGAGTTCCCACGGCAAGCCTGCGTGGTGGATTGAACTTAAAGGCGCAGCTCCTGTTCCGCCGTCGTGTCCGGAAATAAGGATGACCTGTGCGCCGGCTTTTGCAACACCGGCAGCAATCGTTCCGACGCCTGCTTCAGAAACAAGTTTTACGGAAATGCGTGCGGCGCGGTTTGCGTTTTTCAAGTCGTAGATAAGCTGCGCCAAATCTTCTATAGAATAGATGTCGTGGTGCGGCGGCGGTGAAATGAGCGAAACGCCAGGTGTTGCATAGCGTGTCTGTGCAATCCACGGATAGACTTTTTTGCCAGGAAGATGTCCGCCTTCGCCCGGCTTTGCTCCCTGCGCCATTTTTATCTGGATTTCCTTTGCGCTCAAAAGATATTCTTCCGTTACACCGAACCGTCCTGAAGCAACCTGCTTGATTGCAGAATTCCTGTCTGTTCCAAGCCGCTCCGGACGTTCTCCGCCCTCGCCGGAATTTGATTTTCCGTGCAGATGGTTCATCGCAAGCGCCATACATTCGTGCGCTTCCTGACTGATTGAACCGTAGCTCATCGCGCCTGTCTTAAAGCGCTTTACAATTTCGTCAACGCTTTCTACTTCGTCAAGCGGAATTTCCTGTGCGGCGTCAAAGTCGAATTTGAGCATTGCGCGCAGTGTGTGCGGATGGGCGTTGTCGTCAACAAGAGCAGTATATTCCTTAAAGCGGCTGTAGTCGCCGCTTCGCGTAGATTCCTGAAGCGCGATTATTGTTTCCGGTGAATACAGGTGATCTTCGCACGTAGGACCGCGGCGGAGCTTGTGGTTTCCAACGCTGTCAAGGTGAGTGTTTACCGTAAGTCCAAGCGGATCAAATGCCTTGTTGTGGTGGAAGTTTACGTCGTCCTCGATTTCTTTAAGTCCTATTCCGCCTACGCGGCTTACGGTGTTAGTAAAGTACTGGTCGATGACTTCCTTACTAATTCCCACGGCTTCAAAAATCTGCGCAGACTGGTAGGACTGAATTGTGGAAATACCCATTTTTGCGGCGATTTTTACGATGCCGTTTATAATTCCCTTGTTGTAGTCGTCAATCGCCGTGTGGTAGTCTTTGTCCAGAAGTTTCTGGTCGATAAGTTCGGCTATGCACTCGTGCGCAAGATACGGATTTACCGCACGCGCACCGTAGCCTAAAATCATTGCCGCCTGATGAACGTTGCGTACTTCCGCAGACTCAAGGATAATTGAAATTGCCGTGCGCTTTTTCGTGCGCACCAGATACTGTTCTACGCCGCTTACTGCAAGCAGTGACGGAATTGCAACGTGGTTTTCGTCAACTCCGCGGTCGCTTAAAATAATGATGTTTGAACCGTTGTGATATTCGTGGTCAATCGAAATAAAAATATTATCAAGAGCTTCCTTGAGCGAAGTGTTCTTGTAATACAAAAGCGAAATGACAGCAGTTTTAAGTCCCGGACGGTTCAGGTTTTTCAGCTTGAGCATATCAACGCCGGTCAAAATCGGATTATTTATCTCAAGGACTGTGCAGTTTGAGCTTTTCGGCTCAAGAAGATTTCCGTCTGTTCCCACATAAACAGTTGTGTCTGTAACGATTTTTTCACGCAGCGAGTCAATCGGAGGATTTGTAACCTGCGCAAAAAGCTGCTTGAAGTAATTGTAAAGAGGCGGATGCTTGTCGCTCATCACGGCGAGCGGTGTATCAACTCCCATTGCTCCGGTCGGCTCCACTCCATTTTGGGCCATCGGCAGAATCATTTCGTTTACGTCTTCATAATTCCAGCCGAACGCACGGTACATAATGTCGCGCTCTTCCTGGGTGTACACAGGAATTTTCTTGTTTGGAATTGACAAATCCTTGAGCTTTAAAAGATTCAGGTTGAGCCATTCGCCGTATGGATACAAATTTATGTACTGTTTTTTTGCATCCTCATCTGAAACAAGCTTCTTTTGAACCGTGTCGACAAGCAGAATTTTTCCAGGCTGCAAGCGTGATTTTTTTACGATGTTTTCTTCCGGAATATCAAGAACGCCCACTTCAGAGGAAAGAATGAGCATATTGTCTTTTGTTATATAGTAGCGTGAAGGGCGCAGTCCGTTTCTGTCGAGTGTCGCTCCGACAAAATCTCCGTCGCTGAAAAGAATCGCAGCAGGACCGTCCCACGGCTCCATCATTGTTGCCCAGTAATGATAGAAGTCGCGCTTTTGCTGGCTCATTGTATCATCATTTTTCCACGGCTCGGGAATACAGACCATAACGGCAAGTGGAAGCGGCATTCCGTTCATCACAAGGAATTCAAGAGTGTTGTCAAGCATTGCGGAGTCAGAGCCTGATGTGTCCACTGCCGGAAGAATTTCCCTGAGTTCCTCGTCCTTGAAAACAGGAGAATCAAGAGTTTCTTCCCTGGTCAACATTCTGTCAACGTTTCCGCGGATTGTGTTTATTTCACCGTTGTGCGCAATAAAGCGGTTCGGGTGGGCGCGCTGCCAGCTGGGCTGTGTGTTTGTGCTGAAACGCGAATGTACAAGCGCAAGGGATGAAGTGTAGTCTTCAGACTGAAGATCCCTGTAGAAAGTTCTGAGCTGCTGAACAAGGAACATTCCCTTGTAGACAATCGTGCGCGAAGAAAGCGAAGCAATGTATGTGTTCAGGTGTGAATGTTCAAACTGGCGGCGCAGAATATAAAGCTTGCGGTCAAATGCAAGCCCCCTCTCAATGTCCGAAGGTCTTTCTATAAAACACTGCATAATGCACGGCATGCAGTCTTTTGCGCGCTGTCCAAGAACGTCAGGATTTACAGGCACTTCTCTCCAGCCAAGAAAATTAAGGTTTTCCTTTTTTGCAAGAACCTCAAGCATTTTCATTGCCTGGGATCGTATGTACTTGTCCTGCGGAAAAAAGAACATTCCCACGCCGTAATCGCGCGCTTCTCCGAGCTTTATTCCTATTTCCGCGGCGGCATTCTTAAAAAAATTGTGGGAAATCTGTACAAGAATTCCAACGCCATCTCCAGTTTCACCGGTGGCATCTTTTCCTGCGCGATGCTCAAGTTTTTCAACAATGGAAAGCGCATTGTCCACTATTTTGCGGCTGGCAGTTCCGTCAATGTTTACGACAGCTCCGATTCCGCAGGCATCATGCTCAAACGACGAGTCATACAAAGTTTTGTTCTCTTCACTCATAGTAACCCCTTGCATAAAAAAAGGCGCTTTGCAAAAAACAGACAATTAGCCTGTATTTTACAAAACGCCTTTGTTTCGTTCATTTGAATATATAGAAAAAGCGGCAAAGTATCAAGGGATTTTATAAACGAAAGTTCAAAAAACTGAATTTTTTCAGTACAGTGCGGAAGCTCTTTTTGCCGGGGATTTCAGGTCGTTCAGTTCGAAATCGCATCAAAGCCGTCTTCCTGTGCGCTTCCTTCTATGCTGATAAAAATTTTGTTTGGAAGACATGCCGCCCATTGTCCGTCTGCTGAGATTTCTCCGGCCTGAATGCAGTTTTTGTTCTGGCACGGAGAATTTGCAAAGCTGGCTTTTCCGTCTTTTATTTGGACTGAAGTTTCTCCGAGTGCGCCTTCAAATGTGTATATTCCGTCCTTTGAAAGCGGATATAGAAATTCACCGTTTGGTGTATGCACCCGGAGCTGCGGCGGGCGGGGAATTTTATTTCGGGCTAGAATATAAAAGGAAAGAAAAATCGCCGCCAGAAAAACAAGCGCAATAATAAAGTCGCCGCATTTTAAGCGCTGCCGCGCCGCATGAATTTTTTTTCCAAGCATTGCAGAAAACCCGGAAAAAGCCGCCTACAGGCTTATGTTTCCAATGATAGTTTCGTCGCTGCTGGAACTGGATTCCTGCTTGTAGTCTGAATTTTCCGCAGTCGTCTTCTGGGCTTTGCGAGTGCTTTCGCGCTTTTTCGGGCACACAAAAAATCCAAAAAGGCTTCCGCAGATTCCTGATGCCAGCTGAATAAAAACAGGAACGCTTTTGTTCAGAAAATCCGGAAAATTCTCTGAGGCTGGAACGGCGGTCAGTTCAAAACTGATGAACAGAATAAAAACAAAAATCCATGAAAACGGCACCTGCTTTTTTATAAAAGACTGAAGCACCGAAAGAATCACCAGCATAAAGACAATTCCGCCCGCGCCCATAATGCTGAACGGAGAAAGGCACGCAGTCAGAACACCGCCGACAAGCGAAGTTATAAACAGCATCAGGGAAAGCATCAGCGAGCCGTATCGCTCTTCCAGAAGCGGCCCGAGCAGAAGAAGAAAAGCCATGCTCATAAAAAACTGCGGCCGCCCCGAAAATCCCAAAGGATAGAATATCATCCGCGCATAATCCGCCGCCGACTTGAAGTT
Organism: Treponema sp.; assembly: GCF_051883275.1. Taxonomy (GTDB): domain Bacteria; phylum Spirochaetota; class Spirochaetia; order Treponematales; family Treponemataceae; genus Treponema_D. The sequence goes on from NZ_JBJETK010000004.1 coordinate 86,437, forward strand.
GAACGCAGGATCTGACTTTGCGCCATGACATTCAAAAAGCAGCCCGGAAATATTTATGCTTGAAAACGCATCAAAAATAAAAAACGCCGCCGACACTGCGGTGAACACAAGTATAACAGGAGAGTCAAAAACGGCTCTCAGTGAATTTTTTCTTGCCATGGAAATATCCTGATTGTAATTTTATGGGAGCCTGCAAAACTGAATTTCAAGGTCCGCCCACTTTGCAAAGTCTACATCAAAATCAACTTCTTTTCTAGGGAAGAGTTTTTCTGGAAAATCTGCGCGCTTCAGTTTTCTGCTTTTTTTTAACGTTGATTTAATGATTCGCTAATCCGCTGAAAAAGCTTCTTCTTGTCCAAAGAGGGCTTTTGCTATATAATGCCGAACTATGGAATGTAGGGTAAAACGATTTGGAGTTCTTACAAGCGGCGGGGATGCTCCCGGACTTAATGCTGCTATAAGGGCTTTGTGCCGCACAGCAAAATGCAAGTACGGCATGGAAGCTGTGGGTATTTTCAATGGCTACCGCGGTCTTATAAATGGAGATATGCGGATTCTGTCTGAACCCGACATTTCCGGGCTTATTGCTCAGGGCGGAACAATACTGGGAACATCAAGGGAAAAGCCCTTTAAAAATCCGACTGTAAATGAAGCCACAGGTCTTTTGCCGGTTGAGGCTATAAAAGAAAATTACAAAAAATGGAATCTAGATGCCCTTGTCTGCATCGGCGGAAACGGAACAAACACGACTGCAAGCCTTCTGTTTCAATCCGGTCTTAATGTGATAGGGCTTCCGAAAACAATAGACAATGATATTGAAGGCTCGGATGTTACATTCGGCTTTTATACAGCCCTGGATGTTGCCACAGATGCGGTTGACAGAATTCATTCCACAGCGTGCAGCCACAGCCGCATAATGGTTGTGGAAGTGATGGGGCACAAGGTAGGCTGGCTCGGGCTGTATTCAGGAATTTCAGGCGGAGCGGATGCCGTGCTCATTCCTGAAATTCCCTATGACATAAATAGCGTTGTGGAAAAAATAAAGGAGCGTAGAAATTCCGGCAAGAATTTTTCAGTTATAGTTGTAGCTGAAGGCGCAAAATCAAAGGCCGAGGCTTTGCTTGATAAAAAGGCATTTAAAAAAGCCCGCGCTTCCATGCACACGTCGATAGGCTTCAGGGTTGCAAAGGAGATTGAAGAGGCGACTGGTCTTGAGTGCAGGGTAACTGTGGTTGGCTATCTTCAGCGCAGCGGAACACCTTCTTCCTATGACCGCCTTTTTTCAACGTACATCGGCTCTGCCGCCGCGGATTTTCTTGCGGAAGAAAAATTCGGAAATCTTGTTGCGGTGCAGAACGGAATTATAACTGCGGTTCCTCTGGATTCTGTTGCAGGAAAAACAAAGGGAATTCCGCTTGATCATCCGATGCTGAAAACCGCAAGAGACATGGGGATTTGTCTTGGAGAATAAATTCAAGTGCAGGTTCTGCAATCCGTGCGCTGGTCTTGGGTGCGCCGGCGAGCTTCCTGGAATGGGCGGAATAAATAAAAATGCAAATTTTATTTTAAATTGCCAGGGGTGGAATGATATTCCTTTCGGCCCTGAAAATTCATTCAGAAAGGAAATCCGGCTTGCCCCGATGACAGGCGCGGTTGAAAATGTCGGCTACCCGGATGAAAGGCAGTTTTATTTTGATTTGATAGCCGGCTGTGTTTCTTCCGGAGCGAGGCTCAGCATTGGCGATGGAGTTCCGGACTGCAAGCTTCAGTGGGGAATTGAGGCTGTGCGTGCGGCTGGAAAAAAAGCGGCGGTTTTTATAAAGCCCTACAGCAACAAAAAAATTTTCGAGCGTTTTGAGTGGGCGGCGGATGTATCGGAATTCTGCGGAATTGATATCGATGCATATAATATACTCACAATGAGAAACAAAGCGTCCCTTGAAAAAAAAGATGCGGCTTCATTGCTTGAGCTGAAGTCCTGTTTTGCCCGCAGGGGAATTCCTTTTGTTATAAAAGGAATTTTTTCCGAGGCGGACATTGAGCTTGCAGAGCAGGTCAGGCCGGATGTTGTTTTTGTTTCTAATCATGGCGGAAGAGTGGAAGCCCGGGAGCAGAGCACCGCTGAATTTCTTGCGGAAAAATTCCAGCTTCTGCGTTCTTTCTGCGGCCAGATTTGGGTTGACGGCGGAATTCGCTCCTGGAACGATGTTTTTAAGGCGCAGTCCTACGGAGTTTCTGAAGTGCTTGCGGGCCGTCCGTTTGTTTCGTGCCTGTGCCAGAAAAAATCTTTTGAAAATATTTTTTAGCGAGGTTTCTTTTATGGAAAAGAATTCTAGTTCACTGAATTACAAGATTGCTTTGTCAGGTGTTTTTTCAGCCCTGAGCATACTGCTTGCATTTACTCCATTGGGGTATATTCAGCTCGGCGGCGCAATACAGATAACCCTGATGCACGTTCCTGTGATTATTGCAACTCTTCTTGCAGGGCTTGTTCCGGGGCTTGTAACAGGTTTTGTGTTCGGAACTTCGAGCCTTGTCAAGGCGCTGATGACTGGAGCCGGCTCAAGCCTGTTTTTTATGAACCCTGTTGTTTCTGTGCTTCCGCGCCTTCTTTTTCCTGTGGCTGTGTGGGCGATTTTTGCGCTGTTTAACTGTATTCCGCATTTTCCTAAGGTTCTGAGCGGAATCATTGCCGCCGCCTTTGGCACTTTTTTTCATACTGTTGTTGTCATGGGCGCGATTTTCCTTTTGTACGGCGATAAATTCATTCCGATGATTAATGCGGCCATAAAAAAACTCGGGCTTGCGGCTGAAACGCTTTCAGGATTCAAGGCTTTTGCGGCTGTCATCGCCACTACAATGATTACTAATGGATTTTTTGAAGTGCTGTGCGCAGTTATTCTTACAGGCGCGGTTCTGGGAACTTTTTACGCTGCCGGCTCCAGAAAGTCAAAGCTGTCCAAGCTTGAAGAATAGAATCTAAAAACGCTGGTTGCATTTTTGAATTTTTCTTGATTCATTCAAATGCTGGTCAGCGTTTCCAAAAACTTTCCGACGATTTTCACTTTTTCTCGCTTTAATTGAATTTTTCTCCGATTGCAGGTATATTTTCTGTATGAAAAATACTCAGAGAAACGAACTTGCAGTCTGCGGTTTTGCCGCCGTAAAAACACTGGAAAAAATGAACAGCCAGAAAATTCAGCGCTTTTATTTTACAGAGGAGCGTGCGCCTTTTTTCGGCGGACTGTGCAAAAAAATGGCTGCCTCAAAGCGTCCGTATAATAAAGTTTCAGATTCCGCGGAGCTTGAAAAACTTTGCGGAAGCGTGCATCACCAGGGCGTTGTTGCGATGATTGAAGCTCCAAGGGTTCTTCCTCTTAACACCGATATTACCGCCCGCTGGGTTGAGCAGAATGAAAGCGCCATTATCCTAGACCGCGTGGGAAATGCGAACAATCTGGGCGCCATTGTAAGAAGCGCGGCTTTTTTTGGTATACGCAACATAGTCATTCCGCTTGATGAATCCCAGTCCTCCGTTACAACCAGCAGCTACCGCGTGGCCGAGGGCGGAATGGAATTTGTGAACATTTATTCTGTCAGGTCAATTCCGTTTCTTCTCAAGGACATGAAGGGAAAAATGGCGCGCTTTGGAACTTCACTTAAAGGCACAACTGATGTTTCGCAGATGAAATCCCTGTGCGCCGGAAAGCCTGCCCTGGTTGTGCTCGGCAATGAGGAAAAGGGAATCAGCGATGAAGTGGCGCAAAACTGCGACAGCCTTGTCATAATACCATTCGCTGGAATGGGAGATTCCGGCCCGCGTGTTGACAGCCTGAATGTTGCCCAGGCGGCTTCCGTAGTCATGTATGAGCTTAGAAAGTAGGTTGCTGTGAAGCGTTTTTTTTCCGCCGCTATTTTTCTTGTTTTTTTGCCGCGCATTTTTTCTGAGACAGCTGATTCACATTTCAAGCTGAATCCTGTTGCAGACGGAATTCTTCTTGGAGCCGGAACTGTTTTTACTGTGTCCGCTGTTGCCGCTGAAAGGACAATCGATTTCCCCGAATATACAGAGCGCACCTACAATCTTGGCTCGGTCAATTTTATCGACAGAAAGCTTTCGCGCGGATACAGCAGGCCGCTGGACCACCTTGGAACTGCCGCCTGTGCCGTGAACCTTGCGCTCCCCTTTGCGGTCTATGGCGCAGGATTCTTTTCCGAGACTTTTTCCTCAGAGGATTTTTTGACAATGGCGACTATGTATGTTGAAGCCTATCTTCTTGACTACAGCGCAAAGAATTTTCTGAAAATGGGAATAAAGAGGGTGCGCCCTTACATGTATTATGATGATTATCCGAGCGACAAGCTGGATAATTATGACTTTGAATTTTCAAGTCCGAGCGGCCATACCACAGATGCGTTTTTGGGCGCAGGATTTCTTTCGTACACATTCTGCCGGTACTACCCTGATTCAAAATGGAAAGTGCCTTTGATTGCCGCTTCGTATTCAGTTGCAGCCGGAACTGCCGCCCTTAGGATTATGAGCGGAAACCACTTTTTGACTGATACGCTTTTTGGAGCGGCTCTGGGAACTGTCTGCGGAATAGGAGTTCCCGTTATACATGAGCTTGTCGCTTCACGCCCGGAAAAAAAGGATAACACTTTCAAGAAGGGGAGCATCAAATTTTATGTTACCCCTGTTTCCCTGGGCTGGAAGATAGGACTGTAATGCTCCTACAGTGACATTCCTATAGAAAATCCTGTCTGGAATTCTTTTTCTGTGATATTGTAGATGATTTCAAGTGAACAGGCAGGAAATGCTACTTTTGAAAGGTACATCTTCATGCCGCCGCCAGCGCCCTGGTTGAAAACCCAGCTTCTGTCAAGATCCTTGGCGCGCGCAGTCTGATAAACCGCATAAACTGAAAAAAGACCGATTTTTGTATTGAAGGCGGCGTATTCAAGTCCCGCGGAAAGCCCGGCCATTGCATCAGAGGCAAAGTCTGACGGAAAGAGGCTCACAGAGGAATGGTATCTGTCCTCGTAGAATGTGACCGGAGCTTCGAATTCAAAAAAGCAGGAAGCCGCCTGAATCAGCCTGAGCTTTTCAAAAATCGGCTGCTGTATTTTTATTCCCAGCTCAAATCCGTTGAACACATCGCGGCAGGTTGTTACATTTACAAATGTTCTGGCAGAGGCGGAATTTTCGGACATGAACACTCCGTTCCAGTCGGATCTTTCAAATTTCATTTGTCCGCCGATGTTCCATGCTTTTTCTGATTCGATTTCTCCTTTTATTTCGTCGGAGCTGTCGATGTTGTGAATTTCAATTCCAGTGTTGAGCGAAAGTGTCAGACATTCAAAAAATTTTCTTGAAACAGAAACGCTTTCCTGAAAAACAAAGGTGTCGAAGTCATAGACTGTTTTATCCTCTGTGGTGTTGATTTCCTTGTCTTCCTTGGCAATGCCCGTGAAAATTCCAAAGCCGAAAGACGAGCCTTTTGCCGGCCGCTCGAATGAAACGATGCCGGAATAGCTTTTCGCCGAAAAAATTCCTCCCAGAATAAAAAAGTCTTTTCTTCCCAGGGCATTCGAGTCAAGGAAAAATGCGCCGCCGAAAAATTCGCCGTTGTTCACGGACACAATCGGGAGCGGAAAAACAGAAAGCTTTTCCTCGAGAGAAATCACCACGCAGGATTCCGTTTCTGAAATCTCGGAAGTTTCGATGCTGATATTTGAAAAGAGGTTGTCCTCCTGGAGCGAATTTTCTATTTTGTGAACAAGAGCCGGAGTAAGTTCCTTTCCCAGGAATTTTTTAAGGTCGCGCTGAACAACGGATTCCTTTGTCCGCTTGAGTCCATGAATTTCGAACTTTGAAACGACTGGCTCCGCATTCAGCAAGGCCGATAAAACTGTAAAAATCATAAAAGCAATGCATTTCTTTTTCATTTTTGATTTCATCTCCATATTTTATGAATAATCTTTTTATAAAAATTCAACAGCTGTTCTTATGGCAAGCTGTTAGTGACAATTTTAGACAGCCAGGAAAAGAATCCCCCCCCCGTGGTCTTGTCAAGATGCTCTCTTTTTGCTCCTGCTAGAATCTGCCGAGCATTTCAAGCACCAGTGAGCCGCTGAGTCTGGCGGCTTCGCTTTCGTTGAAGCTGTAGGTTGACTCGCCGTTTTCATCCGCCATGTCGCTCATGCAGCGTATGACAACAAACGGAATTCCGTTAACCCAGCAGGCATGGGCAACAGCGGCTCCCTCCATTTCAATGCAGGCCGGGGCGCAGGCTTGCTGAATGGCGGATTTCTGTGCGCTGCCGCTCACAAACTGATCTCCCGTGGCGATTCTTCCAAGCACAAGCGAGTGCTCCTTGGAAAATTCCCCGAACGCCTGCTGCGCCGCCTCAATCATTGCCTTGTCGGCCGGAAAATCGCTGCATTCCATCTGCGGAATTTCAGTTTTCCTGTAGCCGAATCCTGTTGCATCCATATCATGGTAAAGGGCATCAGCGGACACTACGAAGTCAAGTATTTTCAGCCCAGCCGCCGCCGCTCCTGCGATTCCCGTGTTTACAATATGTGTGCATCCGAACTGAAGAATCAGCCGCTGTGCGCACAGAGCCGCGTTTACCTTGCCGATTCCTGATTTTACAATAACAACCTGTGTGTCCTTTATGCGGCCTTCTGTAAAGCTCATTCCTCCTGACTGCACTGTTTTTGGAAGGTTGTCCGCTGTTTCGAGCTTTGACTTCAGAAATTCAAGCTCTACGCTCATGGCTCCTATTATACCGATTTTTTTATGCATGAAAACGTTGCTCCTTGCGAAATACTGCAATATTTACAAAATATTTCAAATAATTCATAAAAATTATTGACTTCAATATAATTTTCATGTACGTTATAGTCAATAGTAATAAACGTAAAAAAGTTGCTATATTTTGGAACGGGCTGTCTTTCTCCTCCTTAGGGCAGTCCGTTGTTTTTTTTTCATGAATTGACATGGAACTAAAAAAGAAATATACTTTGCAAAAGACAAAGACGTCTGTTTTAGAGGTATTGTTATGCCCGTAAAACAGGCGTCTTTTTTTTGCCAATTAATTGAAAAAGGGGTTATATATGTGTGGATTTGTTGGCGCATTTGACTTGAACAGCGGCTCACAGCCGATTGATGAGGGACTGAAAGAACAGCTTCGTTCTCAGATTCTGGATATGTCTAAAAAAATTCGTCACAGGGGACCGGACTGGAGCGGAGTATACACAGGGGACAATGCGATACTGAGCCATGAACGGCTTTCCATTGTAGACCCTTTGTCCGGAAAGCAGCCTCTGGTGAGTGACGATGGAAAAATAATTCTTGCGGCGAACGGCGAAATCTACAACCACCAGGAAATCCGCCGCCAGTTTGCCGGAAAATATAATTTCAGAACACAGAGCGACTGCGAGGTTATCCTGCCGCTTTACAAGGAAAAGGGCGTAGATTTTCTTGAGGATTTGAGCGGAATTTTTGCGTTTGCCCTTTATGACTCTGAAAAGGACGTCTATCTGATAGGCAGGGATGAAATAGGTGTTATTCCGCTTTATCAGGCGTGGGACAAGCAGGGACGGTATTATGTTGCTTCTGAGCTGAAGGCTCTTGAAGGGCAGAATATGGTTTCTATAGAAGAATTTCCAAACGGACATTATTTTTATTCAAAGGATTCTGCGCCGAAACGCTGGTACAAGCGTGACTGGGAGGAATTCAGTGCTGTTGAAAATGCCAGACGCGCGACCGGAGACAGCGGTGAAATTTTAAATGAAGATGTAATTCAGTCTGTGCGTGACGGACTTGAAAAAGCTGTAAAGCAGCAGCTCATGAGCGATGTTCCATACGGAGTTCTGCTTTCAGGCGGACTTGATTCAACTGTAATCGCCGCGGTGACACAGAAATTTGCGCGGAAGAGAATTGAAACCGGCTCCCTGAAGGATGCCTGGTGGCCTCAGCTTCACAGTTTTGCAGTGGGACTTGAAGGAAGCCCCGATTTGATTGCCGCAAAAAAAGCCGCGGATTTTATAGGCACTGTTCATCACGAAGTTCACTTTACAATTCAGGAAGCCCTGGATGCGCTCGAGGATGTTATTTACCATATTGAAACATACGATATAACCACGGTCAGGGCTTCTACGCCGATGTATCTTTTGGCGCGCGTGATAAAATCAATGGGAATCAAGATGGTGCTTTCCGGAGAGGGCAGCGACGAGCTTTTCGGGGGATATCTGTATTTTCACAAGGCGCCCAATGCCCGTGAATTCCATGAAGAGCTTGTGCGAAAAATCAGCAAGCTGCATTTGTATGACTGTCTGCGCGCAAACAAATCCCTTGCCGCCTGGGGAGTTGAAGGCCGTGTTCCGTTCCTTGACAAGGAATTTATAGACATTGCCATGGGATTGAATCCTCTGGACAAAATGAACATTCGTCTTCCTGATGGAAAGCAGCGCATTGAAAAGTGGATTGTGCGGAAGGCTTTTGAGGACATTCTTCCACCTGACATCTGCTGGCGCCAAAAGGAGCAGTTTTCTGACGGCGTAGGATACAGCTGGATAGACACGCTCAAGGAAATGACAGCGCAGAAAGTTTCTGATTCGGAATTCGCGCAGAGGGCAAAAAGATTTCCTGTAAATACACCGGTTACAAAAGAAGAGTATTATTACAGGGAAATTTACTCACGTCTTTTCCCGAGCGAAAGCGCAGCTCTTGCAGTTCCGCATGAAGCCGGTGTCGCCTGTTCAACAGCAAAGGCTCTTGAGTGGGACGCCGCATGGAAGGACATGGACGAACCGAGCGGACGCGCCATTGCCGGTGTGCATGACAAGGCGTATTAGAAAACTTTTGACACATTCCAGCTGCCTCTAAAGACTTTTGTTTTTAGAGGTTTCTTTAATTATATGGACTCTCTTTTTGAATTTTTAAAAGACACGCATGAAGGCAAGCTTGCCGCTGATTTAAAAGTTCTCTATGAAAATCTTGAAAAGCAGCAGGCGGCCTGGTACACAAAAACAAAATTCACCTGCCCTGACGGCTGCGGAATGTGCTGCCATAATTTTGAGCCGGACTTGACAGAGCCCGAGGCTGATTTTATGGCGGTGTGGCTTTTGCAGAACCAGAGGGCGGCCGCAGAAAAGCTGCTTGAAAATCCTCCTGATTCAGGGCGGACATGCATATTTTTCAACAAGGAAAATCCCTGGCACTGTTCTATTTACGGGGCGCGGCCTTTTGTGTGCAGGCTTTTCGGAGGCAGCTGCTTTTATTCCAAAAGCCATGGTGCGGTCTGGCGGCCCTGCAAATTCTACCCGGAGGAGCGGCTGAAAAATTTCGGGCTGCTCAGGCGGCAGTACAGGGGATCTGAAATTGTGCAAATTCTCGGAGCTGTTCCCCCTGTGATGAGCGATGTAATGTCCCAGGCGCTTTCTCTTTCACCTGAAAACACAAGCACCGCGCCGCTCCGTGAAATTCTTCCTGCAAAAATTCAGCACATTCTCTTTTTAATCAAGTGCCTTTCCTGACGAAATCCCCAGACCGCTTCCGCACATAAAACGGCATTGATTTTAAACAGTCTGGATGTTTGCGGCTGTTCGCTAGATTTTATTCCATACCTGTGATTTTTCCTTGAATTTTTTTTCTGTACGGAAACTGTCTTGTAACTTTTAAGCATAGTGCCATTCTGAATTTACAGTGTCATTCTGTATTTTTACCGTCAGTCCTATTTTTACTGTCATTCCGAATTTATTTCGGAATCCATGCACTGTGTACAGCATAGATGCTGAAACAAGTTCAGCATGACAACTTTTTAGGTAGCCTCATGACAGTACACAATTCGTGACATTACATTTCATAATTCGTGATATATTAGTCCAGATACTCGTCGTAGTCGCATGAGCCGTCATCGTCTTTTTCAACGATTTTGATTGTGGCGGTCGCTCCATCGTCAAGGTCTGTAACATCGGCACAGAGCATTACTTCGTCACCGACAAGCGCTTTGGTAATAGGCTTGCCGTCTTTTTCCCAGCGTGAGTTTAAAATTTGCGGATTTTTTGTTCTGTTCCGTACCATTTCACTGTCGATTTCACTTGCATACCCTTTGTGCCTCGACGTCTCGCAGCAGTTCCGCATCAGGCCACATTCCGTTCTGTAGCCGTTCAATATGTCAAATGTATGCGTTACAAATTTTATAAGGTATTCACCTGAGAACATTTCTCCAAGATATTTTACGGCAAGCCTGTTGCCCGGCTTGATTCTGTAATTTCCTTCACATTTTGCCCTGACTGTCTGGAACTTAAATGAACTTTGCATTAAGAATGCAGCTGCTATTTCCTTTGCATCTGCCCGGTCAACTCCGCCGTTTATAAAGTGGCTTCTCTTTCTGTCAGGCTCCTTTAAGCATACCTTTACATCCTCAATCGGATTATTTGAGCTGTCTAGCCTTGTTACTTCTATATCCCTTGAAAGTTCCATTTTTTCTGACTGCTTTTCTGAACAGCGGTAACTTTCTGCCATGATAATGAATTTCGGCTTTTTTCTGTATGGAATTTCTATTTCATCGTCATAATCTTTAAGCATGAACTCGAATTCTCTTGGTATACTTTTTCAGATTTAATATTTTTTTAATAATAATCTCTAAATTCTATTCCGTCCTCCGTTACCCAAAAAGCTCTTAACAAATAATCAGAACACATTTCTAAATCTGGAAATGGCTCTTCATCTCTCCAGTAAAAAGGCATCTTCCCAGAAACTTGATAAAAATGAAATGACATAATTTCATATGATTTATTCTTGTTATATTGATCCAAACAATAGGATTTTAAAAGAATTTTAGTTGGTAACAAAGTCCTTTTTACAATATAATATTTTACAATTAAAGTCTTTCCATTGCATTCTGTAATGTTATCCATCTTTAAATCTCGAAATGTAAGCCCATTAAAATGAACAATATCTTCTTCCGGAATATTTTTGTCACCTTTATACGAGATATATGGATGCGTAAGACCTAGATAAATAATAAAAATTGGTAGCATTATGGAGAGAATTAGAAAAATGATGTGGCTGATATAAATGTTCTTAATTTTCAATTTCTAATTCTACCTTTTCTTCATAAGTGGCATGATCTATAAAAGGTTTACATCCAGTTTCACATTCATTGAAATGTTGTAAAATATACCATCCTTGAAATCCTGAACGTAAAGCTGGAAATATATCAAAACTAGATAAATCATTAGAATCTAATCCAAAATGATCATAGAAGTCAAAGAATAGCGTGCAATAAAATTTTCCATTTTTTATTAATATATTCTTTGCTATAACATCAAAACCTTGTATATCATGAAAACACAACATAGGTCCATTTGGTCCGTCTGTTAAATAGTTTCCAAATATAGGTCTCTTTACTCCATTTTCGGATTTATAGTTTCCGTAGATAGAATTATTAAAATCGTCTATATTAAAAATGCCTATTTCATATTTATATTTTTTTAAATAGTTTTCAAACCTTTTTCTAAATTCCTTTATACATTTTTTAGTTTTACTATGCTCTGTAAACAATTTATTCAGGAGAGAATCATTTTTATAATCTGTATCGTCATTTTCACAAAATCTGTTATAAAGCTTAAATCCTAATGTTTCCCAATCAGAGTCATCCTTTGTACAAAACTTTATTAACCATTTCATAGCTTCTTTTGCTTCTTTAATGATAGATTTGTTTAGATAATCAATTCTATTTTCAATTTCTTGAAATTCTAAAGATGTATTTGGAGATATTCCATTACGCAGAAGTTCCTGAGCTCGTGACTCTCTAAGACTCTTAAAATAATTTAAGTCATTAAAAAAAGGATATAACATAGTATTATTTTTTACTATTTCTTCAGAATTCTGATCTCCAGATGTCATGTCTTCTGAAGTTTGGGAACTATTGTTTCTTTTTTTTCCAGGACGATATCTATGCTGAAATATAACAGTATCATCGTATTTTATTTCAAATTCCTCTTTCGTACA
>NZ_JBJETK010000005.1:0-1778 GCF_051883275.1 Treponema sp.
GCCGCCGGTTTCCCGACGGCTGTGCCCGTGTATTCTGTGAGGTTTTCGCTCCCTCTACTTTATAGAATACGGAGATGAAGTTTGAACAGCAAGTATTACGCAACTCAAATAAAACGATTGGCGCAACTGCTCATAAAGCATTGAAAATACTGTATTTTTGTGATATACTATATTAAAATCAAATTTCTAAAATAGTGTTGCAACTGGAAAATTCAAAACTTCAAAACTTTTTTGAATTTTTGCAAAGGGACATTTATTGGACACTTAATATGTTAGAATTAGGATGGAGGGCAAGAAACTATGCGTGAAAAGGTTGACTATTTTACCGCCGACTATCGTGACGGTAGAGTACATATCGGCGGCAAGGTATATCAGGCAGGATATTTCGCCACCCATCTGCTCAATCAATTTTATGAAAACGATACCGCTGCCCGCATTTCCGTGTTCACAACGGATAATTGGCATTTAGAGCAAACGCTTGAAATCGGGTATATGGATAAGAAAGATTTCCTCGGAATCGGCAATCGTATGCTGAACATCTTTCAGGCGCTCCCTTGGCTCAGTCCCTTTAATATGCTCGACACCAAATCGGAACGGGAGCGTGTGGCAAATCTCTTTACCGAGGAAACTTACGCAAAGATAACGGAATATTGGAAATGTAAAGCAGAGGTCTATTCTATGACCGATGAGCAGGCTTGGCTTGACCGTGTTCCCAAATCCTACGATAAGGAATTCATGATAGAGGCACGGGACTTGCTTAATGAGGTTTTCTTTACACTGGATTTCTATAACGATCTGACAGAGGATATGCAAAAGGCTTTTTACGCTCTGCGGAAGTTCGTTTCCTATATAGATGAAGCAGAACGCTTTGACGAGGAACATCTGCTTCCCATAGCGTTAGAGGTATTCGGTAAAGTTTCTTTCCCTGTGCACACGGAATATGTAGGTATCAAGAAATCCAGCCGCAGTAAAACGGCAACGGTGGCAAGACGATTATATTTTGAGAATTATTACAGCTTTATTCTCACAGATTTCTTTGAGGGTCTGCATTACGGGCATTATCCGAGGCAATGCGAGATCTGTAAAAAGTATTTCCTTATGACCTCTGCCCGTAAGCAAAAATACTGTAACGGTATTTCCCCTTATGAATACAACGGTGAGAAGCAAACTTGCAGACAGTATGCGGTTATAATGGGTAAAAAGGAAAAGGTGGATGCCCACCCGATACTGAGCATCCACAAAAAGCGTTGTAACTGCATCCGAGCCGAGCTATCCAAAGGTACGATCACAAAAGAATTTGCGGCAGTAGCAAAAGAGATAGCAGACGAGCTGAAAACATTAGCGATCCACGGCGATGGGTACACCGCCGAGCAATTCAAAAGAGATATGACACGGGAAGCGTTATATACGCTGACTGACAAACGATTAAAGCAGCGGCAGTAAAAACAGATTGGAGGTGAGTGCCGTGAAAGAATGGCAAAAGGAATTATATATTTACCGTCTTTCTCCGGCACCGCCGAGAAAAGACGATCTGCAGGAATATATTGATTTATACCTTGCCGAAAAAGACGAAAAATATCTGTCTTGGTTTCTGCATTACTATGAGCCAACCCTTAACACCACCGTTATGGGTATCGTACAGCGGTATTCAATGTTCGGGCATTTCCTTGATATAAAGGAAGCGTGTGTACTTGGTATCCTGCGGGCATTGGAGGAATATCCAAAAGATTGTAATACACCTTTTATAACCTACAAAACCCGTATTATGTGGGAGGAAA
>NZ_JBJETK010000006.1:0-1773 GCF_051883275.1 Treponema sp.
AAGGGGCTGTCCTAGAAGTTCATAAAACTTCATAAAAGGGCGGCCTTTTTTTATAAAATTTCAGATTTTGAGTTTGTTCGGAATTCTTTTTTTCTTTTAAACTTTCGACAGCCGGATAAGCTGTTTAAAATCATATCCAAGCATCAATAAACCCCATTCAGTCGCTACTTTTTCGTTTCCACGGAGATGAAATCTTCTGAAATGCTGATTGGATTTTATCTGCCCGAAGACAGTTTCGCATTCTGTTGAACGCTTTTTCATTAATTTTTTGTATTCATCAGTTGAGAGAAGTTCTTTTACTTTTGATTTTTGTGTAATCCAGTTTTCATTTCTCTGAATCATTCTGCCGTATTCTGATTTTGTGCAGAGATCCCGGAACGGACAGCCCTCACAGTTGTCACACTGATAAACATCATAAGTCTGCAGATAACCCGACGAATTATGCTTCTGTACAGTTTTTTTATACGGAACTGGATTTCCACAAGGACATGTATATTCTTTTTGTTCTGCATCATATTTCCAGTTTTCAGGATTAAAGGTTTTCTTTTTGAAACTGCGTTTTATTTCTTTTTCATAAGTTGAATATTTTATTGCACCTGTAATTTCTTTTTCTTCAAGATAGTCATAATTTTCCTCACTTCCGTAACCTGCATCTGCTATTACAGTTTTGAATTTGCATTCCAGTCTTTTCATCACATTTTCCAAATGAGGTTTTAATGTTCTTGTGTCTGTCGGATTTGGAAATACGTCATAGCCTGTTACAAAATTATTTTCTGTCCCAACCTGAATGTTATAACCAGGCTTGAGCTGACCGTTTAACATTGTATCTTCTTTCATTCGCATGAAAGTTGCATCTTCATCGGTTTTAGAATAACTGTTGCGACCGTTAAATGTCGCGTTTGCCTTTTCGTATTTTTCTTTTCGCGGGAGAAAATCCTTTTCAATCTGTCGTTTTGCTTTTTTCAGTTTTTTTTTTTACGTCTTTTGATTCTTCGTCGTCGCGGTCACAGATTTCATCAAGTTTTCTGTTGATTTTTTCTGCCACTGCTTTTATCTCTTCGCTTGTTACTGTGATGTCTTCGCCAAGTTCTGCCAGATCTTTATTTCCGTATTCCTGATTTTCTTCTGCAGTGATTTCATCAACTTCCTTTAGAAAGACTCGAAGTTTTTCATCAAGTTTTTTTTCATTTTTTTCAACGGCACGTTTCCATACAAAGGTGTATTTATTCGAAGCACTTTCAATTTTTGTTCCGTCTACAAAATATTTTTCAAGGCTGACATAACCTTTTAAATTCAAAAGCTTTACAGTTGCAATGAAAATCTCTTCTATCGATTCTTTTAATTTTTCTCCGCGGAATTTATTGATTGTTCTGAAATCCGGAGTCTGACTGCCGGCAAGCCACATTACGTTTATGTTTTCACGGCACTGTTTTGCTATCTGCCTTGAGGAATAAATTCCAGTCATGTAGCAGTAAATCATGACTTTTAAAAGCATTACTGGATTGTAACGGCTTGCGCCACCGCCTTTCGTGTATTTTGCAAATACTTTTTCAATGTTCAGCTCATCGACCGTTTTACTGACTATCCGTACAAAATGATTCTGTGGAACCAGCTCATCAAGACTTGGCGGCAAAAGCCACTGCTCATCCTGACTGTATGCTTTGAATGTTATTTTATCGCTTACGCCTCTGCTCATATTTAAATTTTAGCATAAAGAATTTCATTTGTCTTTAAAATAATAAAGGGACTGTCCGTACTTTTTGGACAGCCCCT
>NZ_JBJETK010000007.1:0-33034 GCF_051883275.1 Treponema sp.
TCAGAGTACCACATTTCAGATATTTATATCATGACATCTTGTTTCGGAATCTATGCTGTACAGTGTATGGATTCCGAAATAAATTCGGAATGACAGTATGAAATTCAGAATGGCAGTATAAATTGTCTTGCGGCGCAGTTTAGGCTGTGTTTTTTTGCAGGAATTGATTTCCGTGGCGGTGAGTTTACTTTGATTGAAGTATTTTGCATTATGTATTAAAATAGAACATTATGGGTGGAAAAACTGAAAATAAAAATCAGACAGTAAAAAAAATATCTGCGAAAAATATAAAGCCGTCAGCTTCGGCGGCAAAAAAAACAAAGAAAGCCGCGCCTGAAAAAAAATCAGCGGCAAAGCCTAAAGCTCAGACAAAGAAAACTTCTTCAGTAAAAGCCAGGGAAACCTCTGTTGTTTCAAAGACTCCGGATGTTTCTGTTGTAAAACTTCCTGCAAAATCCGCCGCGCCGAAAAGCAAGGACTACGGCGATGATAAAATCATTCACCTTGACGCGCTCGAGCATATCCGTCTGCGCTCAGGAATGTATATCGGACGGCTTGGAGATGGCTCCAATCAGAATGACGGAATTTATATTCTGCTCAAGGAAGTTGTTGACAATGCCATAGACGAATTTATCATGGGCTTTGGAAACAGAATTGACATTGAAGTAAAGGACAACCGTGTGAAAGTCCGCGACTATGGCCGGGGAATTCCGCTTGGAAAAGTTGTCGAGTGTGTTTCAGAAATCAATACAGGCGCAAAATATAATGACGATGTGTTTCAGTTTTCAGTGGGAATGAACGGCGTTGGAACAAAGGCTGTGAATGCGCTTTCTTCGTATTTCCGTGTTGTTTCTGTTCGCGCCGGGCAGTGCGCTGAGGCTGTTTTTGAGCAGGGAAAACTTACAGGGCACCGCTCGGGAAATTTAAAGCAAAAGCAGCCGGACGGAACTTATTTTGAATTTGTCCCAGATGAAGCGATTTTTGGAAAATACAATTTCAACATGGAGTTTGTGGAAAAGCGCGTCTGGAACTATGCCTATCTTAACGCCGGTCTGACTTTAAAGCTGAACGGAAAAGATTTTAAAAGCGACAACGGGCTTTTTGATCTGCTCAACAAGGAAATCGAGGGGACTTCTCTGTATGCGATTGGAAGCTATCAGGGCGAGCGGCTGAAATTTGCCTTTACCCATACGAACAATTACGGGGAAAATTATTTTTCATTTGTAAACGGACAGTATACTGCGGACGGCGGAACCCACCTTGCGGCGTTCAAGGAAGGATTTGTAAAAGGAATAAATGATTTTTATGGAACTTCCTATAAAACTGAAGATATCCGCGAAGGAATGGCGGCCGCTGTTCTTGTAAAAGTCAAGGAGCCTGTCTTTGAAAGCCAGACAAAAAACAAGCTCGGCAACACGGACATACGCCAGTGGATTGTGTCGGAAACACAGAGCGGACTTGACGACTGGCTTCACCACAACCCCGAGGCTGCAAAGAAAATTCAGGAAAAAATTCAGGCGAACGAAAAGCTCCGCACAGAGCTGAGCGCAGTAAAAAAAGAGGCGAAGGAAGCCGCAAGAAAAATCAGCATAAGAATTCCAAAACTCAAGGACTGTCGCTTTCATGTTCAGGACGGAGCAAAGGGCGCAAACAGCATGATTTTTATCACCGAGGGAGAATCCGCTTCCGGCACAATGACACATTCGCGCAACTCTGATTATCAGGCGATTTTCAGTCTGCGCGGAAAGCCCGAAAATATGTACGGAAAAAAACAGAGCGAAATTTACAAGAACGATGAGCTTTATCAGCTTATGATGGCTCTTGGAATTGAGCAGGATGTTGAAAATTTAAAGTATTCCAAGATTGTGATTGCAACGGATGCTGATAATGACGGCTTCCACATCAGGAATCTTGTGATGACTTTTTTCCTGGGATATTTTGAGGAGCTTGTAACTTCCGGCCGTATTTTCATTCTGGAAACTCCTCTTTTCCGCGTGAGAAATAAAAAGGAAAATATTTACTGCTACAGCGAAGATGAGCGCGACAAGGCTCAGAAAAAGCTCGGGGCTTCCGCGGAAACAACACGGTTCAAGGGGCTTGGAGAAATCAGTCCGTCTGAATTCAAGGATTTTATTTCCCCGGAAACAATCCATCTTACGCCCGTTGAGATAAGCCAGCTGAAAATGGTTCCAAAGCTTCTTGCATTTTACATGGGAAAGAACACACCGGAACGAAGGGCTTTTATCGAAAAGCATTTGCTGAGCAATGCTGACATAGATGCATAGGAAATTTTAAAATGGCATTTGTAAAAAATTTATTCGACAAGAATTTTATAGAGTACGCCAGCTATGTTATACGCGACCGCGCGATTCCTGATCTGGAGGACGGACTCAAGCCGGTTCAGCGCAGGATTATGCACACGCTGTTCAACATCGATGACGGAAGAATGCACAAGGTTGCAGGTGTTGTAGGCGACTGCATGAAATTCCATCCGCATGGAGATGCCTCGATCGGAGCCGCCCTGGTTGTTCTTGCAAACAAGGAAATTTTTATTCAGCGGCAGGGAAATTTCGGAAACCTGTACACGGGCGACAGCGCCTCTGCTTCGCGCTATATTGAATGTTGCGTTCATCCCATCGCAAAAAAATTTCTGTACAATCCGAATATCACGGAGTATGTTCCCAGCTATGACGGAAGAAGCAAGGAGCCTGTTGTGTTCCGCGCGAAAATTCCGGTTGTGCTTTTGGGAGGCGCAGAGGGAATCGCAGTCGGAATGTCCACAAAAATTCTTCCATATAATATAAAGGAAGTTCTTGATGCTGAAATAAAGGCGCTTCGCGGACAGCCATTTAAGATTTATCCTGATTCCCCGACCGGCGGACTTATGGATGTGAGCAACTACAATGACGGAAACGGAAAGATAATTACCCGCGCGCGCTTTGACTTAAGCGATGAAAAGAAAATCGTCATAACGGAGCTTCCGCTTGAAACAACATCCCGGGATCTGCTTGATTCGATTGACGCCGCCTATAAAGCCGGAAAAATCAAAATCAGCTCTGTTGAAGACTTTACAACTGACCACTGCAATATTGAAATAAAGCTTCCGCGCGGTGTGTATGCAAAGGATGTTGAAAAAGCCCTGTATGCATACACGTCATGTGAAAAATCCATAGCCTGCCAAATGCTTGTCATCAAGGATAATATGCCGATTGCGATGACTGCAACAGAAATCATAAAGTATTATGCAAAGAAACTTACCGGCATTATAAAGGACGAATTGGAATTTGAGCGCGAGTCTTTGACAGAGGAGCTTCATCAGCGCACCCTTGAGCGCATTTTTATTGAAGAAAGAATTTATAAGTCAATCGAGCAGATGAAAACTGAAGAGGCTGTAACCGCGGCTGTAAAGGAAGGTTTTGTTCCGTTCAAGAATGAGCTTGTCCGGGATATTTCCGATGACGATGTTGAAAAGCTTTTGAAAATTCCGATAAGACGGATTTCGCTTTTTGACATGAATAAAAACCGCAGCCAGGTCAAGGCAATCAATGAGCGGCTGAAGGAAATTGCCCGCCGCCTTAAGCATCTGACAGACTGCGCCATTGAATATCTTGACGGAATCCTAGGCGACCTTGAAAAATTTTCAGAGCTTGACCCGAAGCAGAATCACACTGCGATAAATCCTGCGCTTCTTGAGCGGCAGACAGAAATAACTTCGTTTTCAGCGGTCAATGCAAAGCAGATTGTGCAGCGGGACACTCCTTTGCGCTACGACGACAAGGGGTATCTTGGAATTGCTGTGAGCGGCGGCCGGGAAATTTTAAAAGTCACTCCGTTTGACCGCATTATTATTGTCAGAAAAAGCGGACTCTGGACAGTCTTTGATGTGCCCGACAAGCTTTTTGTTGATTCAGGAATCTGGTTCTGCAATTATGCGGACAAGGAAATTATCAGCAAAATTCTTTTTACAATAATCTACCGCGACCCCAAGACAAAATTCTGTTTTATAAAGCGCTGTAGAATTTCCGGCTGGATTATGAACAGGGACTACAGCTTTGCTCCTGACGGAATGGAAGTTCTTCATGTTGATACCAGGGAAAAATTTTCTTTTACTCTGAATTACGTGAAAAAGCCGCGCATAAAAATTACAGCCCAGAATTTCAAAGCCCAGAATTTTGAGGAGAAAGGCCTGAAGTCAAACGGCGTTCGCCTTGATTCCAGGGAAGTTGAATCTGTGCAGGTTGAAGATGCTGCTGTGCAAGCAAAACTTGATTTATAAGGAAAATCGGAATTACAGAAATGAATTGTAGGGAAAAAATGAAAAAGCCTGAATACCGCAGAATGTATGAGGTTCTAAAAAAGCGACTGTCTGAAAACATAATGTATGCCATTATGCAGGTGTTTCTTTTTGACATCATAATGTCTTTTTTAATTACAAGCGGATTTTTTCCGGTTTATATTTCGAATGGCTCTGCTGCAGGATATGTGGTTTCCGCTGTTCTTACCTTTATGATGCTTGTTGTTGTGTTTACCATGGTCTACGGACTTATTTCCAGTTTTACAAATATTATTCTGGGAAAAAAAATTGCGCCGGGCGGAATGTTCTCTGGCTTTATTGAAAATTCAAGGACTGTGTTCAACGCTTCTGTGTTCTTTTCGGTGCTTGTGGTTTTTGTGACTGCTGTTTCCATTGCGCTGACTTTTTCCCTTGAAGAAAAAATTATCGCATTTTTTTCTTTTCCGCAGATAGAATTTGAGCATCCTTCGCTTACTCCGGAACTGTGTAAAAAAATATCAGATTCATTTTCGCTGTGCATGTTTTTTTCGATGGCTTTCTCTGTGCTTTTTGTCCTGCTCATTACTCCGTTTATTTTTACATGGAATGTCATTCTTGAAAATAAAAAGGCGACTTTTAAAGCCGCAGTAAAGAAAACGCTTTTTGTTATCTGCGGAAGATATTTTCATTACATGGGCTTTGTGATTTTTTCGTGCCTGAAAAATACGGTGTTTCTTTTTATCTTGATTTTTCTAAAGGCTCTTGCTTTTCAAAATAATTTTCTTTCGCTTTTGATTGGATTTTTCGCTTTTATTCAGTGCCACACAATTTTTTCAAAGGCTTACTTTTGTATTCCTATTTATTATTTTTCATTTTTGAGTGTCAACGGAATGACTGGCGGAGCAGGCAATGAACATTCTTCTTGACAAGGCCAGGGCTGAGCTTGTTATAAAAAAATCACGTTTTATTGCGGAGGTTTTTCCTGTGGAAAACCAGGCGGGCGCACGGGAAACTCTGCACCAGGTAAAGCAGCAGTATTTTGATGCAACCCACGTGGTTCACGCTTTTGTAGTCGGTCTGAATGCTGAAACCTGCGGAATGAGCGATGACGGTGAACCCGGAGGAACTGCCGGCCGTCCTGTGCTTGATGTGCTGAAGGGGAGCGGCATTACAAATATTCTTCTTACCGTCACACGGTATTTCGGCGGAACACTCTTGGGAACAGGCGGACTGGTGCACGCATACAGTGAAAGCGCAAAGGCTGTGCTTTCTGTGTGCAGGTCGGAGCTTTACGTTGAAAAGAGCAGTTTTTCTTTTTCATGCGGATATGATATTTACCAGGCACTGAAGCGGATGTTTGAAAGCTACAGCATTTCAAATTTGTCTGAAACTTTTGCCTCTGATGTTTCTGTCTGCGGACAAATTTTTTCTTCCGAAAAGGATGCGTTTTTGGAGCAGATAAAAAATATTTCAAAGGGAACTGTAAAGTGCATTTGATTCCCGCGGAATTTCAATCAGTGTAATTTTTTTGATGCAGTGCCTGTTTTGCGCAAAAAATATTTTCAGCATTTTAAAGCCCGCAGTAAATATTTTTGTGCAGGGCGCAGCGCGGATTGAAGCGGCTTTTGCATCCGGGGCAGAACGACAGTGCGCTGTATTCCCTGTAGCTGAAAGTGCGTCCGCAGACTCCGCACATCACGGTGTCTTTTTCATCATCTGAAACGGCTGAAAATCTGTGGTCTTCTGATTCATCGTGGCACTTGTAGCAGGCATAGAATTTTTTGCAGACGGAACATTTGTTGGCAATCACATCGAGCGGCGAATTATAGTGAATGCATCTTCCCTGCTGATCTGTGAGTTTTCCGTGGATTTTTCCGCCTGTGTTTTTCATGCGTGCATTTTAGCCAAAATCATGGCGGACGTCAAAGCGGACATTTTACAGCGGCACTGTGCTTTTTGGGGAATTTCAGCGCATTTGAATTTTTGGGCGATTCTATCTATAATTGATTTATGGAATGCGGTTCATTGATTTATGAGGAGCTTGAGCTTCCTAAAAAGGGAGACAGGGTTGTTGTGGGACTTTCCGGCGGAGTTGATTCCACTGTAACAGCGATGCTTTTAAAGGAAAGGGGCTGCCATGTAACGTGTGTTACCATGTCGCTGTGGCAGGAAGCTGATCTTAATCTGCCGGATGATTATAAAATTCCCGACAGTTGCTATAGTCCTCGGGAAGTCGAGGATATTGAGGAAAACCGGAAATTCTGCATGGAGCAGAACATTCCTTATGTTGTTGTTGATGTAAAGCAAAAATATCAGCAGGAAGTCATAGAATATTTCAAGCGCGAGTATAGAAACGGGCGCACTCCAAATCCGTGCATAAGGTGCAACCGCTTTATAAAATTCGGCGCAATGCTTTCGGGGCTGGGCAGCATGGGAATTGACTATGATTATTTCTGCACCGGGCATTATGCAAAGGCTGTCCGCGGATTGAGTCCGCTTTCTTCTGTCTATGGCGAAAATGCCTCAAAGGACGAAAGGGGAAGCCGCCACCCAGTTCAGATTCACACAGCTTCCGACATTGCAAAAGACCAGGCTTATTTTTTATACAGAATTCCGAGCGAAGTTCTGGAGAAAGTCCGTTTTCCGCTTGCAGGGCTCAGCAAAAAAGAAGTTTTTGAATTTGCCCGCTCACGTGGACTGAAGGCCGCGGAAAAAGAGGAAAGCCAGGACTTTATTCCCGCTCCCATGCTTGAGTTCATGTTCAGGGACAAGCCTTCTGTTCCCGGGGATTTTATCGACTTGGACGGAAAGCGGCTTGGACGGCACCGAGGAATCGAGCATTACACAATAGGGCAGAGAAGAGGCCTTGGAGTGAGCGCGCCGTATCCGCTGTATGTCGCCGAAATTGACAAGGAAAGAAATCTTGTTGTTCTGGGCAGGGACAGCGACTTGTTCTGCACCGGGCTTATTGCGGACGATTTAGTGTGGCCGGGTGATTATGATCCGGCCTGCGAATTTGATGCCATGGTAAAAATCCGGCTTGCCTCTAAGCCTGTAAAAGCCCATCTGTCGCCGTACAAGCCTCTGGAAAACGAGCAGTTCTGCGGTTCATGCTATAAGGTTGTATTTGAAGAGCCGCAGCGCGCAGTTGCTCCGGGGCAGTCCGTTGTGTTTTACCGCGACGGAATAACTCTTGGCGGCGGAATTATTTCAAAAGCCCTGAGGTGAACTTAAAGAATATTTCCGCTGTTTTTTCAGGGCTGCGTTTTTCTTGAATGTGCGGGCTTAGTATATGTCAAGCTTGTATGAAATTGACGAGGCTGAATTCAGTATGTTTACAACTGTGATTCCAAGTGTGCATGAGCCTTTGTTCAGCTGTACAATTCCTGCAAGCTGTCTTGTGCTGTCAGGATAAATTTCCTTTACACTGTAGTGGCTGTTTCCGCTTACACCGAGCTTTCCGCTGCTTTCCGTTAAAACATCGTATGAAATGCTTTCCACGGTTGTGCCGTTCACAGACACGATTGTCTTATAGGGAACGGCTACATTTTGCCTTGTTCTGTAGACACGGTATTTTCCAGCCGGAAGCCTGCGCTCGATTAAAAGATTGCGGCTTGTTCCATTGCTGTCTATGAGTGTTATTGTGCCGGCTGAAAGCGGAAGCTCTTTTCCTGTGCGCGGCATGAGAATTCTTGGATTCACGGCCGAGCTGTTCTCTGAGTCAAACACTTTGAATTCAAGGTAGCTTTCTCCTTCCTGCCATCCGCTGTTTCCGCTTATTCCCAGATATTCTCCGGATTCAACACTGCCGTCTGCTTCTATTTTCGCTGGAATGGAGCCGTCGTCAAGATTTGAATAAACTGTTGAAAGCCCGTCATTGTGCGAAATGATGATGGAATTTCCCAGCGCGGATTCAAACCATCCGAAGTCGTCGCTGTGGTCTGAAATCACCGCAATGACTTTTCCCTTGTCAGCCGCCTTGATTTCGGAGCTGTCCTTGAATATCAGCGATGAGCTTATAGTGTTTCCGCGCAGCTGTCCAAAGTATGAAAAAAATGAATCAGTCTGTATTTCCTTCTGGGGCCAGTCGAACGAAACCGCATAAAAACCTGCGGCGGCAAGCACCAGTGCGGATATTGTTTTTTTCATTTTGCTTCCTCCGGGAAAATAAATTTTTCAAAGTCCCTTATTTTCTTGATATTGAAATTTTTGAAATCTTTGTGTTCCTGCCTACAAAAAGCGAATTTCCTTCTGTCTGAATAAAAGCGCTTTCGCCTTCAAAGCTGAACGATGCCATCGGGTACACAAAGGATTCAAGAACTGTCACTGTGTATTTTTTTTCATTTTTGCTCAGAATAAAAACCAGCTCTTTGTTGTCTGAAAATTCAATCTGGGAAATTTTTCCCTTGACCGGGATTTTTCTGCTTGCTGCTTTTTTTAAATTTACGATTCCAAGAAAATCATTTCCGTTGAAGTAAACAAAATCCGAATCCGGCGAAAACTTTACAAGAGTCTGATGCACAACGGATTTTTCAAGATATTCATGAAAAATAATTTTTGAGTGCCCTTCGTTTTTTTCCGCCACTATGAAACGCTGCTGATCCTGCCCGGAAACACATGCCAGTTTTCCGCCGTCCTCGGAAATCGCGGCTCCCAGAATAACGCCGTTTTTGCTTCCGCCCGGGGAAAATTTCTGGTCTACTTTTCCGTCCGGCAAAAATGAAATCACCGTTCCGTCTGCGTAGCCTGCGACAGTTCCGCCTTTGCTGGATGAAAATGCTGTGATCGGCGAGTAGTGGTCATAGCCCCATTCCATGTTTCCCTGCTCGCTGCATTTTAAAAATGAAGTTCCGCCGGGCTGCATTACGTAAATTCTGTCCTGCTGAAAAAAAGGAAAGCCTGCCTGTTTTATTGTTCCAGCCTTTGTTCCGTCCGCAAAAAAGAATTCAGCTTCTGTGCTGCTCGGCGAAAAAAGCGTGTACCATTTGTCTGAAATCGAAGCTTTAAAAGGAAATGTTGTCACCGAAGTGATTTTGCCGTCGCTTGAAAAATATCCGATGTTCTGTGCCAGCCTGAAAGGAATCAGTCTGCTGTTTTCTGAGCTTGCCTGGAGATGGGAAATGTCCTCTGTCCATTCAGGCGTAAAGTGGATTTCGTGGCTCATTGGGCGCACAGAAAGAATGATATACAGCAAGCAGAATATCGATGCTGCGGGAATAAGCAGATTTTTTTTCTTTTTATTGAAATTCATAATGATTTATTCTATATAAACCGCTGATAATTTTCAATATTTTGCGGATGGCTGATTTGCGCGGAAAGTTTTGCTCCGGGCTTTCTGCTAGCTGATTGAAAAACTGTGGTCGCTTCCGCCGTGAATTTTTTCAAGTGCCGGCCTGAGCTGCTCTGTCCAGAAAGTGTCGTTTATTTTATAGCCTCCTGAAGCATATCCGATTTTTCTGTCTGCGCGCACTTTTTCGCCGTGGAAATCGCTTCCGCCTGTTGAAATCATTCCGAGTTTTTCCGCAAGATCCCTGAGTTTCTGCGCCTCCGAAAGCCGTGCTCCCGGATGGTAGGCTTCAAGACCTTCAACGCCTGAATTTTTTATCTGCGCCATGGTTTCATGCATTTTGCCCCAGGAAACGTACATTGAAAGCGGATGAGCCTGCACGGGAATTCCCCCGGATTCTTTTATGGCCTGAACCGCCTGCGCCAAATCCGCGCCTTCCTTGCTGACATAGCACGGCCGCCCCTTTGCAAGAAAATTGTCGAATGCCTGCTGCGGCTTTTTTACAATGCCTTTTTCCGCAAGAAGTTTTGCTATGTGAGGCCTTCCTATTGTGAGCGCGCCGGATTTTTGCAGAAGCTCTTCGTATGTGATGTCTATCTGCTGCTCCTGAAGTTTCTGGATTATTTTTAAGTTCCTTGAATTCCGCTCCGCCTTGAGGAATTCGATAAGCTCAAGAAGTTTTTTTCCCTGATGTTTCAGCCCAAGCCCAAGAAGATGAAATTCTCCGGTCGGCCATTTTATGGAAACTTCTATTCCGGGAACAAATTCAATTCCCAGATTCCGAGCCTTTTCCTGCGCGCTGGGAATTCCATCGATAGTATCGTGGTCTGTGAGCGCAATCACTGAAATTTTCTTTTCAGCGGCATAGGAAATAAGCTGTTCAGAGTCAAGTGTACCGTCTGAGGCGGTTGAATGGGTATGCAAGTCTATCATGCAGAATTCTCTAAGACAAGGTAGCATAAACAAAAAAAAAATGATATACTAAACGTGTATAGTTGTTTTCAGGTAACTGTCCTGATTCGTGCGAGTGTTTCATACCTCCGCTTTTGCATCGGGGTTGTTGATTTGTTTTTTTACGAGGAAATATATGTCTAAAGTTGTTCAGTTCAGCAGAGGCTCTATTATATTTTTTGAGGGCGACAAGGATGAGAATATTTATATTCTTCAGTCCGGCGCAGTTGCCTTGAGAAGCATGGATTTGGAGACTGGGGAGCAGGTTTCAGAGCAGCTTCATATAGGCGAATTTTTCGGAGTAAAAAGCGCGCTTGCAAGAATGCCGAGCCTTGTTACAGCATCGGTTCTGCTTGATTCTATTGTTGTGCAGTTTTCTGTTTCTGAATTTGAAAAGATGTTCGGCGCAAAGGCTGTTATCACAGAAAAAATGCTCAGGGTTTTCAGCAAGTCGCTGAGGGACATTCACAGAAAAACGGAGCAGTATCTTGGAGGAAGCAGCATTTCGATTTCCCCGGAGCACGGAATGTATATGGTCGCCAAGGCTTTTTACAAGGGCGAGCAGTACAAGAGCTGCTATGATGTTCTTTCCAGAATATTGAAGCTGAATCCCGATCCGCTGAACAAGGCGGATGTTGTAAAGCTGCTCAATGATTCCAATCTGCGCAGAGGGCGCGAAATCAGCAGCGGCGGTTCGTCCGAGGATGCGCTGTCAGATTCTGAAAGCTTTGCGATAAACCAGTTTTCGCTCCCTGTTTTTGACCGCTTTACCAAGAAGTACCGCAGAGGCGATGTTATTATAAGCGAATATGAGCCGGGCGAGACATTTTATCTTATAAAATATGGTGAAGTTCAGATTGAAAAATGCATAAAGGATCAGAATAAAATTCTTGATATTCTTGGAAGCGGTGCATTTTTTGGTGAAATGGCAATCCTTGATAATTCACAGCGAAGCGCTTCCTGCGTGGCAAGAACTGATGTTGCCTGTCTTGAATTCAACAAGGAAAATTTCAAGGCGCTTGTTCTTGGAAATCCGCAGATTGTCATGAATCTTCTGAAGCTTTTCTGCAAGCGTATTTATGACCAGTACCGCCAGTTTAAAATAGTTCTGATAAAAGATATTTCTGTCCGTATCTGCGATGTTTTCCTGATGTACGATGAGCTTGCCGGAGGAAATTCCAGAAAGCGCGATGACGATGGAAATTCCAAGCGCAAATTTTCTGTTACTTCAGAGGACATTGCAAGCTGGGCTTCGATTCCGCTTGACCAGGCAAAATCCTGCCTTATGCGTTTGATGGACCGCGGAAAAATCCAGATATTTGAAGATCATATCATTGTTTCCAATATTCACGATATGCGCAGAATGGTTGATTCTTACTACATGAAGCTGGAATCAATTTCAAAGCAGCCGCTGATTTAATTCGTGCGGCAAAGTTCACACCTCGTTATTCCGCTGAAAAAAAATGACGGCTGCCTGTGTTTTTTTCTTCAGCCCTTTTTAGGCTTTCAGCTCAAGTCCTATGCAGAATGCTTTTCCGGCCGGATCTCCAAGCTTGAGATAGTTTTTGTTCACAGGGTCGTAGGCAATCGGAGCAAGTTTTTTTACGTCAACTTTTCCTTCCGCATCAAGAACTGAATCATCAATGCTGATGTTCAGAATTTCCCCGAACAGATGGCAGGATTTTTCATCGTAGCTTATGAGCTTACATTCAAGCACAAACGGGAATTCCTGTATGAGCGGAGCATCTGCGAATTCCGATTTCTGCTCATGAAGCCCGGATTTTTCGAATTTGCAGGGGTCTTCGTTTGCCGAAACAACTCCGAAGTAATCGCACTCCTTTACAAGTTTTTCGGTTCCGACACTTACTGTGAATGCCTTGCGGCTCATTATGTTTTTTACAGTTTTATGTGTCGGACTCAGGCAAATTCCAATCTGCCTGTCATCGCTTATTGAGCCCCATGCGGCATTCATTGCATCAGGTTTTCCGTTTTCGTCATAGGTGCCGATGATAAGAACCGGCATTGGATAAAGCCATTCCTTTGGCCCGAAATTTTTTCTCATGTTTTCCTCCGTAAAAAGTCAATGACAAAGTATACAAAAAAAACTTTGCTTGTGCATCAAGCGCGCCGCGGTTGACCTGATTTTTTGTTTGGGTAATAATTACAAAAATGCTGATTGACACGAAGCGGTTTGCCAGCAGATATTATTTTGAGGATAATCCACATTCGGATTATTGTTTTCTTGAGCGTATGAAAAACAGTGTGGTTTTAATCGGAATGCCGGGCGCCGGAAAAAGCACGGTTGGTGTTGTGCTTGCAAAAATGCTGAACTATAAGTTTGTGGACAGTGACCTTGTGATTCAGCAGAAGATGAAGAAAAAACTCTGCGACATTATTCTTGAGCAGGGAACGGACACATTCATTAAAATTGAAGACAGGGTGAATTCTTCACTGGGCATAAAAAAAACTGTTGTTGCCACAGGAGGCAGCGCGGTTTTTGGAAAAGCTGCGATGGAGCATTTTAAAAAGAACGGAACCGTTGTCTATCTCAAGGTCAGCCTTGATTCTCTTGAAAAGCGGCTCGGCAATTTGGATAGAAGGGGAGTTGTGCATAGGCCGGGGCAAACTCTGCATGACATTTACAGCGAGCGAAGCCCCCTCTATGAAAAATACGCTGACATAACCATAGATGAAACCGGACTTGAAATTTCCACCCTTGCGGAAAAAATCGCCGCCGCCCTTTGAATTATCGCCGCAGAAAATTTCAGCTTTGAGCAGGAAGCTGTTTATCTGAGTCCGAGTGTGATGTACCAGTCAAGGTCTGAATTCATGCTTCCTCCGAAAACAAGATTTCCAAGCGGCGTGTGAAGCGCAAGAAAAAGCCCTGCGCCGGTTTCAACTTTTTTATCGGAAAACAGACTGTCCGGCGGCTCCTCCTTATGGATGAAAGGATCGTATCCTGAGCTGACCGAAACCTTTGTTTCTGCAACCGCAAACAGCGGCATGCTTGCAATGCACATGAGTTTCTGCCTGAAGGAAATTCCTGCGATTGAAAAGTCGCGCCTGAGTGTTCCTGAAGGGTAGCCGCACATTCCGTCTGTTCCGCCGAAGTCGCAGTATCCGGAATTAAGCTCATAGGGAAAGCGGTTGCTGCAAAAAGTATATGAAATGCCCGCTGAATTTTTCTCGTCCAAAATCTCGAATCTTTTTTCGGCGGAAAATCTGAGGTTGTACACAGACACAGGGTTTCCCGCTGAATTTTTGTTTTTGCTGCTGATATCCAGAAGGGCTTCTATTTTTTCACCGTATAGCATTATGTAGTTGTTGTGCAGCGAAGTGAATATAATTTCGTTGTGCAGATAGCTGGTGTTGTGCCATTCATTTGTGGAATTTATTTTGTCGGCTGAATAGGCGATGCCTGCCTTGGCTGAAAAATAATCCGTGTGCTTGAATCTTATTCCACCGAAAAAATTCATGCCCCTGTCTTCCGCCGATTCCTTTTCGTTGAAAACATTGCTTGTCTGCGGTGAGCAGCTTCCGTATTTTGCGGAGGCTTTTAAATCCAGGTTCAGCTCTCCTGTTTCTGAGCGGAAGATTCTGGGGAAAAATTCAGTGTCGAATACTGTTGTGTTTCCGAATGAAAGCCTGAAAAGCGATTCAAGCGGCGAGCGGAGAAAAACTCCTATAGTGAAATCCGGACTTACAGCAAGATATTTTTGCGGCTTGTAGTTCGTAACTGAAACAGATGAAAATCCCGAGAAAAAAATATGGTTCATTTTCTGTTCGTAGTGGTTTGCAAGAATTTCAAGTGTTGCCGCGCCGTCTTCGTCATAGGACAGAGAGTAGACAAGGGAAGAAAGATGGTAGCGCTCCTTCAGCCGATCAAGTTTTTTTGCAAGCTGTTTTTTTGCCGCGCCGTCAAGTTTCCGCCCTGTGAATTTTTCAAAGTCTTTTTCTGATGGAATCGGAACAGGCTCGGTAAAAGAAATGTCCCGGACTGAAACTCTGCTTATAAAAGGATCGGGAAGCCTGCTGTATTCGCCTTCGCGGTTGTAGTCCAGTTTTTTTAAAGTTCCTCCGGCTGATTCAATCTGCCGCGCAAGCTGTTTTATTTTTTCCCTGTTCTGCTCAACGCACCGTTCTCCTGCCCTGACAATTTCAGACGGCTTTTGGAAATCAAAAGTGCTGAAGCTGGAAAGATCCGGCTTGAAAACAAAATCCGCGTATTCGTACTGCTCAACTGCATTTGATGAAATCACAAGGTTGAAAATCTGCACAGCGATTGAGTAAAAGTCAGACAGCGTTTTAGGATCTGTGTCCACTACGCTTGCCACGTCAACCGCAATAACAATGTCCGCTCCCATTTCCTTTGCAATCTGCACGGGAAGATTATTCCTCAGTCCTCCGTCCATTGCGTAAAGATTATTTTCCGTGGGCGCAGGAGTGAACACAGCAGGAATGGAAATGCTCGCCCGCACCGCCCTTGTAAGGGAGCCGCTTTTAATGATAATCTGCTCGCCCGTCACTGCATTCACCGCAACTGCCCTGAATGGAATAAACAGCCTGTCAAAATCTGTTATGTCCGCAACTTTGCACAGATGGTTTGTAAGCTCGCAGAGAATTTTCTGATCTCCCACAAGCCCCGGCGCGGATCCGAATTTTCCATCTGAAAATGAAAAGGACAGGCCGTCAGTTTTTTTTGAAAATGCCTCGGGCGGAATTTTTTCTGGAGTGGCAGGACGCTCATTCAGAATTGTCATAAAATCCATGGACAGAAGCGTGCTCCTGATTTCCTTTGGCGTGTAGCCGGCCGCGTACATCGCACCAATGAGAGAGCCTATGCTTGTTCCCAGAATCATGTCGGGAAAAATGCCTTCGCTTTCAAGAGCTTCGATGATGGGAATTTCAGCAAAACCCTTTGCGCCGCCTCCGCTCAGAACAAGAGCAATCTTGGGCTTTTCTGCGTAAACTGACACGGGCAAAAGCAGCGCGCATAAAACTGCGGAAATAACATGCTTGAAATTCATAAGGGAAACATATCATATTTTGAGCGTTTCGAGAAACCCATTTTAAAGCTATCTTAAAAAACTTTGATTTTGGATTTTCAGCTGGCTTTGCGGAGCTTTGCAAAAAAAAGGCGGCTCTTTACGCAAGATTGTTTTTTTCGTAAAATAGCGTCCTATGGAATTTACTCAAGAAAAAATAGACGCATTGTCAGTTAATGAAGTTGAAATCATGAAGAAAATCGCCGGGGAGCTGAATATCCAGGTTCCGCAGGTGAGCGCAGTCATCAGCCTTGTTCAGGAAGGATGCACTATTCCTTTTATTGCACGTTACCGCAAGGAAAAGCACGGCTCGCTCGATGAGCTTCAGGTTCGCGAATGTGACCACCTGTTTACTTCCTATAGAAATCTGGAGGAACGCCGCCTTGAAATCGTAAAGGGAATTTTCAGCCAGAACAAGCTCACTGAATCATTGTATAACGCCGCAATGGGCGCAAAGACACTTTCTGAGCTTGAGGACTTGTGGGCTCCGTTCAAAAAGAAAAAGAAGACACGCGGAATGGTTGCGCAGGAAAAAGGACTTGAGCCGCTTGCAGATGCAATGTACGAGCTTTCGGATGATGCGCTTCTTGAAAAGGCAAAGGAATTTATAAAGACAGACAACGAGGATTCTTCCCTCAATGTTGAAACCGCGGAAGCTGCCATTGCCGGTGCGCGGGATATTGTTGCGGAGCGTGTAGCCCAGGACACAAAGAACCGCGAGGATGTCAGAAAGCTTTACATGGACACAGGTTCGGTTGTTACAAAAGGAATTGTTCCTGAAGGACAGGATGCGGAAACTGTTGAAAAAACTTCCACATATAAAATGTACTGGGACTACAGCGAGCCTCTGAGCCATGTCAAGCCGCACCGCATACTTGCAATAAACCGCGCTGAGCGTGAGGGCGCTCTTGAAGTTATAATCGATGTGGATGTTGAATCCGCCGTGAAGCTGCTTCTGAAAAAATATTCTTCAGTGAACAAGGAGCTTCCTGCTGCGGTTGAAGATGGAGTTGTTAGGCTTTTAAGTCCTGCTGTTGTCCGTGAAATTCGCAGCGACGAAACTGATGAGGCTGACGAGCATGGAATCGGAATTTTCAGCGAGAATCTAAAAAATCTTTTGATGACACAGCCGATAAAGGGAAGCCGCGTTCTTGGAGTTGACCCTGGAATCCGCACGGGAACAAAATGCGCTGCCCTTGACGAAACCGGAAAATACCTCGGGTACTTTTTGATAAAACAGGTCTCTGACCCGGAAGGCTCATACAAGGCGATCAATGATGCGATTGACAAGTACGACATTCAGGTTGTGGCTGTTGGAAACGGAACCGGAAGCCAGGAAGTTCAGGCGATTGTAAGCAAGGTTATCAGCGAAAATTATTCGGATGTGATGTATACAGTTGTAGATGAAAGCGGAGCTTCTGTTTATTCTGCAAGCGACATTGCGCGCGAGGAATTCCCTGAGCTGGATCTTACAATCCGCGGCGCTATTTCAATGGGAAGACGTCTACAGGATCCTCTCGCCGAGCTTGTTAAAATCGACCCCAAGGCTATCGGTGTTGGACTTTACCAGCATGATGTCAACCAGAAAAAACTTTCAGATACACTGGACGAAGTTGTAGGCTCCGTTGTGAATCAGGTCGGAGTGAATCTGAATACAGCAAGCGCAAGCCTTTTGAAGTATGTTTCTGGAATCAACAGTTCCCTTGCGAAAAAAATAGTTGCCTACCGCGATGCAAATGGAAAAATCACAAGCCGCGAGGAGCTGAAAAAAGTTTCGGGGCTTGGCCCAAAGGCGTTTGAGCAGTGCGCTGGATTTCTGAAAATTCCTGAAAGCTCCAATCCGCTGGACAACACGTGGGTTCATCCTGAAAACTACGAGGTTGCAAGCGAAGTTCTTCCGCTTGTTCAGAGGAAGGAAAAAATTTCCGCGGAGCTTAAGAGTCAGCTTGAGGAAAAATACAAGATTGGCGAAACCACAATAAATGATATCATTGATGAGCTTTTCAAGCCAAACCGTGATCCGCGCGACGGCTACCCTGCGCCGATTATGCAGAAGGGCGTGCTGAATTTTGAAGACTTGAAGGTTGGCATGAAGGTTACTGGAAAAATCAAAAACGTTGTTGACTTTGGCGCGTTCGTTGATATCGGTCTGCACGAAACAGGACTTATTCATATTTCAGAGCTCAGCGACAATTTTGTTTCCGATCCGATGGATGTGATTAAAGTTGGCGATGTCAAGGAATTTACAATAATCGATTTGGACACTGACAGAAAGAGAATCAGTCTTTCGCTGAAGTCAGATGCCGCTTCCCGTCCTGCCGGGGCATCGTCGGGCGCAAAGAAAAAAGTCGTTGTTGTAAAAAAACATTCTGCCTCAGGTGAAAATGCTTCATTTGACAAGACCAGAAAGCTGCACAGGGAAAAGCAGAATTTCGGCAGCGATGACGGAATGTACTATAATCCGTTTGCCGCATTGCTGAAAAAATAGCGGAAATTTCTAAAAATTCATTTTGGGGATTTTCAGAGTTCCTGCGAGTTTTAAGTCGTTGCAATAGCGCGGCTTAAAACTCGGAAAATTGTATTTTGACTTTCTATAAAAAAAACTGTTTCAGTATTGACACTTATAAGGATTTTTCCTATTATATTAAAACACATTACGACGCTGGGTAGAGCAGTTGGCAGCTCGTCGGGCTCATAACCCGGAGGCCGCAGGTTCGAGTCCTGCCCCAGCTAAACTGATAAATCCTTGTGTTACAAGGATTTACGACACTTCTAAACTATCACTGAATAGCTTAGCGTGGAACTACATTACAGATTTATGAAAGGTTTTTATGAAAACTTTTCGGCTGTATGAAAAGGTGGTTTACATGGCTAAGCTTTTTTATTTAACAACAAAACGCCATGGCGGCAATTATTATGTTCAGTTCCGGCTGGAGGACGGTTCTTTGTCTTACCAGAAAAGCACGGGAACACCGAACTATAATGAAGCGCAGAAAATTTCGTATCAGTGGCTTGCAAACGGAAACATTCCAGCAAGAATCAATTCTAAAACTCCGGACAGCACATCAAAAAATTTAGAAAAAGTGTCCTGGCTGAAACAGTTAAGGACGATGAAACTGACTCGTGACGATGTACAGCATATCGTAGATGTTCTTATCGAAAAAAAGATGCTTGTTTCTGGAATCCTTACGGCAGAACCGGGAAGCACTCCTGCCGTTCCGTTTCTTTACGACTTCTGGACATATAAAACATCTCCGTACTACAAAGAAAAGAAAGTTCTTGGAACAACTTTGAGCCATAATTATTTTGCTACAAACTATAGCAGAGTTGAACGCTACTGGGCTCCATTTTTTGAAGGCCGCCTTCTGGGAGAAATCACGCCGGATGATGTTACTGCAATTTATCAGGATGAAAGAATACAGAAACTTTCATCAAAAACAATCAAGGGAATTATGGATTGCGTTACGATTCCTTTAAAATGGGCTTATCAAAGACACATGACACAAATTGGCGGATTCAATGATTTGCCAAGAATTAAAGTAACCTCAAAAGAAAGAGAAGTACTTTCAGAAGTTGATGTTGCAAAAGTATTTGAGGCTCCATGGGGAAATGAAGTTTCAAGACTTGCAAATCTTCTGGCAATGTATACCGGAATGAGGGCCGGTGAAGTACAGGGTTTAAGGCTTCAGGACATCCAGAAAAATTATATCCAGGTTTCTCATTCATACAATAAATATAATGAGCTTGTTCCTCCGAAAAACGGTGAATGCCGGCCTTGTCCTATTTCAGATTCATTGAGGGAAGCATTAATCGAAAGGGCAAAATGCAATCCCAAGTATTCTTTATATAAGGGCGAAACTTTTGTCTTTTTTGGACAAGCCCCTTCAAAACCGATGAATCAGAGAAATTTTAATAAATACCTTCAGAGAGTTTTAAAAGATATCGGGCATAAAAATCCTGAAAAATACGGATTTCATTGCTGGCGACCTGGATTCTGTACGGAAGCAAAGTATGTTGTAAACGATGACCGTATGATCAGAATGGTATCCGGACATAAATCACAGCAGATGTTCGAACACTATTCAAAGCACATTGAACAGCAGAAAACCATCGAAACGATGGGAAATGCAGCAGAACAGCTCTTCGGGGATATTGTAGAGAAGGCATTGAAATGTCCTGATTTCGAAGATATGGCACTTTAATGCCCTGTAGTGCATAATTGACCGGATTTTGCTTGATTATATTCTGACGGTTTACTATATTTTAAATATATGACTCCGCCTGCCCAGGTCAGGAGGCGAACAGAATACAATGATTTTTTGAAAAACCCTGCCCGGGTGTAATTCAAAAAATTACCAGTGCGAATTTTTTGATTTCTTTATTTTGCATCGGTCATCAGTTTGACCAAATGTTTTACACAAGTGGCCTGCACAGCCATAAAGGAATCCAATGAAAATGTCAAATTCTCTGGAAATCGCAGAATTTCCAAACGAAACCCTTTTGACCAGAGCACAGGTCAAGGAAATCCTTAAAATCTCTTATGCACAGCTGGACTCACACATTCCGGACAGCGAACTGCCAAGAACACGGATGAACGGACACACCTTCGTGTACCGCAGCGATCTTGCGGCCTACATTCAGGCGCACAGAAGCAGCGGCAGCATACGAAAAAACTCCGTCAAGGGAGGCGAAGCATGAACCGTTCCGTAAGTTTTCTTGACGGCATTCTGGCAATGAAAGACAGCTGCCCTGCGAACGGAAGCGCGAGCATTTCCTATGCAATCCACAACGGAAAAATCTGTTCCGTAAGGTTCTCAAGGACTGAGGAACTTTTTACGGAAGAACGCAATGCGGAAAATGCAGTGTTCACGGAAAAAATCGAAGGCAGGATTCTGTCGGATCTTGAAAGCATCAGAATGCAGTTCGGAACAATTACCGTTTCAATCGATGCATCGCACGGAGCATTGAAATCCTATTCCCTGATTCCCTGCTCCACGCTGAATGCAAATCTTTTGAAGGCACAGATTGAAAGCCGGAGCACAAGGCTTGCGGCAAAACAGAATCAGGCAGACAGGCCTGAATTGCAGGAGACTATATGAATTTTTTTAACAGCATCATAAGCAGATCAAACAGGGCGGCGGACAAAATCAATGCCGCGGCAAAAACATTCATTTCGGACAAAGTGATCGTGTCGTCAATCGACAGGCTGCACTTTGACGAGGACTACAGGGCTGTGTTCAAACAGGAAGAAGAAAAAGTCCGGCGCATTGCGGAAGACATGAAGGCTAACGGCTTCGACAAATCCCAGCCGATTGTCATCGACGAAAACTTTGCAATCCTCGACGGAAACAGCCGCTATATGGCCGCAAAAGAAGCAGGAATAAAAAAAGTTCCCGTCATCATCAAGAGATTTGAAACAAAGAAGGAAGCCCTGCTTTATGAAATCAACCTTCAGATGAACAGGCGGAACATATAAGGATGATTCCGTACTGATTGAAACATACAGCACGATTGCTTCAATGAAGGACGAAAAAGGGAAGAAACTTTTCACCGATGCTGAAATCGCCGAAAAACTGGGCGTTTCTCCCAGACAGATTTCAAAGGCGAAGGAAGTGGACTCCAAGGCAGACGCCGGAATAAAGGAATCCCTGGCAAAAGGAGAGATTTCCCTGAACCAGGCGTACGGAAGCCTGAAAAAAACAGTCAGGAATGATGAAAAAAAGGCGGAAGTTCCGGCTGCCGAAGCGGGAAAAATCCGAAAAAATCCTGCCGGGGTAAAAACAGAAAA
Source organism: Treponema sp. (assembly GCF_051883275.1). Lineage (GTDB taxonomy): Bacteria > Spirochaetota > Spirochaetia > Treponematales > Treponemataceae > Treponema_D. The sequence goes on from NZ_JBJETK010000007.1 coordinate 21,345, forward strand.
TGCAGAACCTTCCGCAGGGAGGACATCAAAGCCGGATGAAAATTCCGCCGGAAAAAAGGCTTTTAAAAACCTGAACCTGAAATTCAGGCCGGAAGACTTTTCCCTTCTAAAAAGTGCCGCACGGGAAGCGGACGCTGCCGTTGAGGAATATGCAGTGAAGGTTCTTCTGGAAAAAGCCCGGCCTTTTTAAAATGAGCCTGTCAGGAGCAAAACTTTCCAAAGCCTGAGTTTCAGGCAGGGAAAGTCACTTCCGGAACATCACCGGTGAGTCCGGCGTGAAACTGATTTTCAGTTCCTTCCGAAGTTTTGACACCTTAACTTTCGGCGGACTGCATTTTCAGGAAAAGCGCCGGACTTTTTTTGTTTCCGGCGCAGAAAAAACATGCAGGGAAACAAAAACAACACAATCATAGATCCGATTGACGGAACGACATACGAAAAGGAACTGCATCTATTTGACATAAAAAAAGCGGTTCATTCAAAAGATGATGCAGGGGCATTAAGGAGAAGGCTTCAGCAGCTGAACTATTCGGTCAACGGGAAAAAGGCGTTTGACGAAAACGGAAACCATCTGGGGTTCAGGTGTTCGGCAAAATCCAGACCAAAAACCGCAGAAGGACACAACCGCAGGAAGAAAAGCTGGGTTGAAAAACTCGGACACATCGACAGAGAAAGCGGAGATTACGAAATCCTTCTGGATTACAGAAACCTCGATTCAGCCTACAAAGAAATTTTCGGCGAAGCCCTTGAAGAATACAACAGGAACCAAAGGTCAAACCGCAGGATAAAAAACTATCTTGAGCACATCAAAAACGACAGGCGGCAGGGAACGATGAAGAAAAGTGCGAAGACCGACAATTCAAGAAAGCCCTGCTACGAATTCATCTTTCAGATCGGGAAACGCGACAACAGGCTTGACACCGGGTCATCAAAAAAAGTTTTGAAGGAGTTCTGCCTTGAATGGATGCCTGAGCATTATCCGAACATCCGCCCCATCGGAATTTATCTTCACGCAGACGAATTTACAAAAGATGCGGCAACAGGCGAAGTTCTGCAGGGAGCGGTTCACATCCACTTCGTTTATGTTCCGGTCGCCCATGCACTTTCAAAAGAAGAGCAGGAAGAAGAAAAAAGATGGAAAAAGGAACTTGAAGAAAAAATGCGGAAGGAAGCGCAGGAAAAAGGAGAAGCCTTTGACAGGACAAAATTCGAAAGCCTGGACTGGCAGCTTCTCCGTGCAAAAAAGTTCGGAAAGGCAATCGGAAACGGAATGAAGCTCCAGACATCACTGACAGGAGCGTGCTGTGAAATGGGCTTCAGGACGAAAGGGAAACTGACTGCACAGATTCAGATGGAGGAAGCAGTACGCAGGGATCTTCTGGATTTTGCAGAAAGCTATGGAATCAAGGTCGAGCGGACAGTCGATAAAGACCGTGACGAAGAAGTTTCGATTCAGGAGTACAAAAAGAGGGAGGACAACAAGGCGGTTCTTGCAGAAACGAAGCGGCTTGAAAGGGAAATGCTTTTGATTCAGAAAGAGAACAGGAGGATTGAAGCAGAAAACAGGGCGAAATCTGAAGAACTTGAAAAACGCGGACAGGAAGTTCTGCATCTGGAGGAAGACAAGAAGGAACTGGAAAAGAAGCGGGCAGACCTGTCGGAACAGGCGGAAATCATCGAAGAGGAAAAACTTCGGAACGCAGAAGCAGCCGAAAAGAACCGGGAGAATGAAGAGGCAAACGAACGCAATGCAAGGGAGCTTGCCGAAAAACTCGAATCATTCAGTCTTCTGGAAGGGAAATACAAAAAGTATGCTTCTGCCGTTCATGACAACGAAAAGATTGAGGTGAATGTAAAGGCTATGGGACGGCAGCTTAAGATTGAACTTCTTGAACCCGAAGCCGGCTGGCGTGATAAAGTCGATTATGCAGTTTCCAATTTTACGGAGCGCTGCCAGAAAGTCGTTTCAAAACTAAGCGATGCAATCCGCGGATTTAAAAATTTCCTTCAGGGAAAGACGGCGCAGGATTTCAGAAACCTCGCCGATGATATGGACAGGAACGGAACAGGGACTTTTGAAGAGTACGAATCAAAATGGTCGTGCGAAGAGCTGGACTGGCAGATTGAACGGCGGCAGAAAAAACTCCGGCTTAAGATGAACAGGCGGAACGATGAAATCGAACGGTAGATGCAGAGCCGGCAAAACCGTTTTTAATTGATTGCAAAGTTGCGAACAAGGAAATCAGGTGAAAATTTCAGCCCGGTTTCCCTTTTTTTTGCATACTTTCCGTTATAAAGATGTCCGAAAGATTGGTCTTGCCAATCACAGTGAACACAACACCGACAATGGCAGCAGAGGAGCTGTAAGCCCCTGCAGCCACAGTCGGGATTGTGCGCCCGTAACGCCGGCCGGTCACTACCAAAAAAGCCAAAAATTCACGCACGGCGGAATGTTTTGCCCGTTCACTGTGAGGCAAGACCTGAGTTGCAAGATTGCGAATGAGAAAAATTCCCTAGAATATCCAAAATCCTTTATTACTTTTTTCTATATATTATGATAAATTTGTGATATAATGTTCTGATAATAACTAGTTATCAGAACATTAGTATATATTTATGTCAGAATATAAGATTAATCATACTTTTAATTATGATGACCTTTTGCCGGAGCAAAAGGCTCGTGTTCATATAGATAAAACTCTCGAAGATGCAGGCTGGACTGTTGTTAATCGTGATGAATTTGTACCCGATGCAATAAACGCACAAGCTGTCCGTGAAAACATTCTAAAAGGTAACAAAGAGGCTGACTACATACTTTACCTTGATGGAAAAGCCATTGCTGTTCTGGAAGCCAAACGCAAAGAAAATCATCTTGGAGTAGAAGTTGCTGAACAAGCCCAAACTTACGGAAACATTCTTCCTGATTGGGTTCAGACTTGGAAAAATCCACTTCCGTTTATTTTCCTTTCAAATGGAAGTATTTTGCTTTTTAAGGACATGCACGAGAAAGAACCAAAATATAAGGTTCTTAAAAAAATGCTGACTCCGAAAGAAATTGTAACGCTTGCAGGTAATGATATTCAATCTGAATATGCAAAACTTCCGTCAGTTCCGCCAGTTGGCCCAAAAGGTCTGCGTGAATGTCAATTTGAAGCCATTACAAATCTTGAACTTTCTTTTAAACAAGGACAGAAAAAAGCGCTTGTAGTTTTAGCCACAGGAGCCGGAAAAACTTTTACAGCTTGTACAGCAGCATACCGGCTTTTAAATTACACATCAGCAAAACGAGTTCTGTTCCTTGTTGATCGAAACAATCTTGGAAAACAGGCAGAAGGAGAATTTGGAACTTATAAACTCACGGAAACTGGAAATGCTTTCTCTGATGAATATATTGTGCACCGACTTAAAAGTGTTGAAAAAATTGGAAATGCAAGCGTTGTAATCTCCACTATTCAAAGGCTTTTTGCAGCTCTTACAGGACAAGAACTTGATGACACCGACGATGACGAAGAAATGGAGCATGATGAAGATACTCCGGGAAAACAGGTTCAGCTTGCGGGGAATGTCCTTCTGCCACCAGACTTCTTTGATGTAATTATTATAGATGAATGTCACCGTTCAATTTACGGGGATTGGCAGCAAGTTCTTACTTATTTCTCTAATGCTAAAATTATAGGACTTACTGCAACTCCTACTCCGGAAGCAGAAGCCTTCTTCAATAAAAATCGTGTTGTAAATTATACTCTTGAAAAATCAATAGCCGATGGTGTTAATGTCCCTCCGCGTGTATATCGAATTAAAACTGAAATTTCAGAGGCTGGCGGAACACTTCAAGAAGGTGAAAAGGTTACAAAGGTTTCTAATCTTACAGGACAGAGAACATCAAAAAAACAAACAGAAGAAAAACAATTTACCAAGAGCGAAATAGACCGAAGCGTAGTTGTTCCCTCTCAAATTGAAACAGTTGTACAAGCTTATAAGGATGCAATATATGACTCATTATATCCAGACAGAAAAAAAGACTGGGATATGATTCCAAAAACACTATTTTTTGCCAAGAAGGAAACTCACGCACAAGATATTCTAAAAGCAATTGAAAAAGTTTTTTCAAAAGAATTCCCGGAAGGTAAATTACCAGAACATTACGCTCAATTAATTACCTGCAAATCTGGTAACTCAAACCAGTTGATTAACGATTTTAGAAACAATAAAGATTTCCGTATTGCAATTACTGTTACTCTTGTTGCAACAGGAACTGATGTCAGACCTTTGGAAATTCTTGTATTTATGCGTGATATAAATTCTGAAGTTCTTTATACACAGATGAAAGGTCGCGGCTGCCGTATAATTGCCGATGACAAACTTCGTAATGTTACTACAAATGCAAATTCAAAAGACTGCTATTATCTTGTTGATGCCGTAGGTGTTACCGAACATGAGAAATCAATGCCTACACCCGGTGGAGATGGCTCTGTAAAACGAGTTTTATCTCTTAAAGATTTGCTGGAACATCTTGCACATGGAGAAGTTCCTGATGAAAATCTGAATCTTCTTGCCGGCTATCTTTCAAATGTGAACAAAAAAGCGGAAACAGAAGATTTGCTGGAGCTTAACGAACTGATTGGGACAATTACGATTAAACAACTTGCAATGAATATCTTTGAAGCGATTGCACCAGAAACATACAAGCTTCCGCCTTACGAAGATATAAATGCTCAAAATAACGAACGGAAGATTTTGATTTCTTCTCTTATCAATAATTTGAAAGCCCGAAAAAAACTTCTGGAAGTAAATGCCGGCTTTATAAAAATTGCTGTAGACAAAACAGATACATTGATTTCTGCAGGATTTTCAAAGGAACAGGCAAAACAATACATCGATACTTTTGAAAAATATCTTGAAGATAATAAGGATGAGGTTGAAGCTTTACGAATCCTTTACAATCAGGAAAAAGTTGCCATTACTTACAACATGCTCAAAGATCTGGAAAAGAAACTTCTTGCATACAACAACCAGTTCAAATCAGAATTTTTATGGACTTGTTATCAGACTTTAGACGGCGAAACTGGAAATGTAAAACCTTTGAATAAGGAAACTGAGCTAGGTGTACTTACAAACCTTATCCAGCTTGTAAGATACGGATATAAACTTGACAACGAACTTGTATCACTAAAAAAAAGATTTGGAAGTTACTTCAATCTTTATTGTGGACAGGCCTGGCGTAAATTTACACCAGAACAAGTTGAAATTGTACGGCAGATAGCAGAGTACATTGTGCAAAACGGCTGTATAAATAATATTGAATTAAATAAAGCAAAACATGATTTATTTGTAAAAGCAATTCCAATATTTGGGGCTGACAAATTAAATTCCGAAATGCAGACTATATCAAAATACTTATTCTATGGAAAGGCAGCATAAAAATGACAAAAAAAGAAACAACTCAAGTAAAACCAGAACAGACACTTACAAAGAAAGTCTGGAATATGGCTGATGTCCTTGCAGCAGCAGGCGTTGGATTTACAGATTATATCATTCAATTAACATATCTTTTATTCTTAAAAATGGATTCGGAAAAAGAATCTTACGGTTTGGGCAGTGCTCTCCCAGAAGGAAATAAATGGAAAGATATTGTTGAACTTGATGGCCCGGATCAGCTGGCTAAATATGAAAAGATTCTCGAAACTTTACAGGCAAAAGACGGACTTATCGGTGCAATTTTTACAGAAGCTCAGAATAAAATTACAAAACCAGCCCTTCTTAAAAAACTCATAGGAATGATTGATGAAGAAAACTGGTTCAGTATGGATGGCGACCTCAAGGGAGCAATCTATGAAAGTATTCTTGAAAAGAATGGTCAGGATAAAAAATCCGGTGCAGGACAATACTTTACTCCACGAGCTCTTATCAGTGCTATGGTTGATGTAGTTCAGCCACAAATAACAGAAACTGTTGCTGACCCTGCCTGCGGTACTGGTGGATTCTTGCTTGCTTCTTATGATTATATGAGAAAGCAAAGTGATGAGCAGGATAAAGTTGAATTCTTACAAACAAAAGCACTTCGCGGAAATGACATTACACCGCTTGTAGTAACGCTTGCTTCTATGAATCTTTATCTTCACGATATTGGAGCAGATACAACGCCAATCAAATGTGAAGACAGTCTGGAACATGAACCCGAACATCTTGTAGATGTAATTCTTGCAAATCCGCCTTTTGGAGCTCGCCCTGCAGGAAGTGTTGATATTTCCACAATGCGATCCGACTTGATTGTTACAACAAGCAACAACCAGCTGAACTTTTTACAGCATATGATGGTTATGCTAAAAGACGGAGGTCGAGCAGGAATCGTTCTTCCTGACAATGTTCTTTTTGCAGATGGTGCTGGAGAAATCTTAAGAAAGAAACTTCTTAAAGATTTTAATCTTCATACAATTCTTCGTTTACCAACAGGCATTTTCTATGCAAACGGAGTAAAGGCAAATGTTTTATTCTTTGAAAAAGGAACTCCAACAAAAGAAACCTGGTATTATGACTATCGTACAGGAATCAAACATACACTTGCGACGAAACCTCTTAAGCGTTCTGATCTTGATGACTTTGTAAGCTGCTACTGCGCAGGACATATCGAAGACAGAAAGGAAACCTGGAGTGAAGAAAATCCTACAGGCAGATGGCGTAAATATGATGTAAAAGAATTGCTCGAACGAGATAAAACAAGTCTTGATATTTCCTGGATTAAAGACAAAGACGATTTGGAAGATGTAACTCTGAAAGAACTTTTCTCAACAATCAAAGAAAAGGCAGTAAATATTAATACAGCCATAGGTAAACTTTCTAATTTGCTTCAAGGAATTGAAGGATAGATTATGGAAAAGACAATAAAAGAGACTATACATGCACAAGGAATAGAAATTGGTATTTACACAACTGATTTTGAAAATGAATTTATTTCATTAACTGATATTGCAAAATATCGCAATGAAGATGACCCAAGATTCGTAATTCAAAACTGGATGCGCAATAGAAATACAATTGAATTTCTTGGCGTTTGGGAAATACTTCATAATCCTAATTTTAACCGTGTGCAATTCGATACGGTTAAAAATGAAGCAGGTGCAAATCGATTTGTAATGACCCCAACAAAATGGATAGAACAGACAAATGCTATTGGTATTGTTTCCAAAGCAGGTCGTTATGGAGGGGGAACTTTTGCTCATACTGATATAGCAATGTCTTTTGCAACATGGCTTTCTCCAGAATTTCAACTTTATATAATGAAAGACTATCGTAGATTAAAGAGCGATGAGAATTCAAAACTTTCATTAAATTGGAATTTAAACCGAGAACTTTCAAAACTTAATTACAGAATTCATACTGATGCGATAAAAGAAAATTTAATAATTCCAGAACTTACAGCAGCACAAAAATCTTTTGTCTATGCAGATGAAGCCGACTTATTGAATGTAGCTCTATTCGGTCAAACAGCAAAAGAATGGAAAAAGAAAAATCCGGGCAAAAAAGGAAATATGCGTGATTATACAGACTTGCATCATCTTTTAGTTTTAGCAAATCTTGAAAGCTATAACGCAATACTGATTGAGCAGAATTTTCCTCAATCAAAAAGACTTGAATTATTACGCGAGACAGCATTAAAACAACTTAGAACTATTTGCGGATTCGACCTTTCTTCCTCAAAGATTCTTTCAATTGAAAACAATAAGGAAATTAAATAGATGAACACAAAAGCCTTACGACAAAAAGTTTTAGATCTTGCTATTCATGGTAAATTATTATCCCCAGAAATTGTTGCAGAATTAAAAAAGTCTCCAGAATACGAAACAGCTGATGTTTTATTAGAGAAAATCCGCAAAGAAAAAGAAGAAAAAATCTCGAAAGGTGAATTAAAAGCCGACAAAAAGGATAGTTATATTTTTATTGGTGATGATAAGCGGCACTATGAGAAGTTCGCAGACGGAACGGTAAAAGATATTGAAGATGAGATTCCGTTTGAAGTGCCGGAGGGATGGGCTTGGTGTAGATTATCAATGTTAGTTTCTGAATTAGGTGATGGAATTCATGGAACTCCTAATTATAATGATGAAGGAAAATATTACTTTGTAAACGGTAATAATATTGTTAATGGAAAGATAGAAATAAAAGCAGAAACTAAAAAAGTTGATGATTCCGAATATCTTAAATACAAAAAAACTTTATCTCAAAATACAGTTTTCGTCTCAATTAATGGGACTCTTGGAAATGTTGCATTTTATAATAATGAACCTATAATTCTAGGTAAAAGTGCTTGTTATTTTAATTTATTGATAACAGAATTAAAACAATACTGCTATTATTTTCTCATTAGTGATTACTTTAAGAAGTATGCAGAAGAAAACGCTACAGGTTCAACAATAAAGAATGTATCATTACAAACAATGCGAAGTCTTTTAATACCTCTTCCGCCTTTAAATGAACAAATAGAAATTGTTTCAGCAATCGAAAAAGTTTTTCAGCAAATTGAATATTTAGATAAAAACAAATCCGACCTACAAACCGCCGTCAAACAAGCTAAATCCAAAATCCTAGACCTTGCAATTCACGGCAACCTCATACCGCAATCCCCTAACGACGAACCTGCTTCTGTTCTCCTGGAAAAACTTCGTGCAGAAAAAGAAGAAAGAATTGCAAAAGGCGAACTTAAGCGTGATAAAAATGATTCTTACATCTATAAGGGTTCTGATAATTGTTATTATGAGAAGTTCGCGAGCGGGAAAGAAGTCTGCATTGAAGATGAAATTCCGTTTGAAGTGCCGGATTCTTGGAGTTGGTGCAGACTGGGAAAAATTGGTATTTGGAAATCTGGTACTACACCAAATAAAAAAAATATTGATTATTATAAAGACGGTACTATTCCATGGCTTTTAACAGGAGATTTAAATAATTGTATTATAACTGATATTCCAAATAGAATTACTGAAAAAGCGCTTAAAGAAACTTCATTAAAATTAAATCCTGCAAATTCTGTTTGTATTGCTATGTATGGAGCAACGATTGGAAAACTAGGAATTCTTTCAATTCCAGCTACAACAAATCAAGCTTGTTGTGTATGCTCAGATTTTCAAGGTATTTATAATAAATATCTCTTTTACTTTTTAATGCAACATAAAGAAAAATTTATACTTCAAGGTTTTGGAGGAGCTCAACCGAATATATCAAAAGAAAAAATTGTTTCAACTTTAATTCCTTTGCCACCAATTAACGAACAAAAAAGAATTGTCTCAAAGATTGAAGAAATATTTGGGCAGTTAGATCAAATTCAAAACAATATTATCTAATTCTTTAAACAGAATTTCTATTTTTTCAATAATCCGTCTTTGTTCCGCCAGAGGTGGTAGAGGAAATAGAATCTGTTGGATATTTGTCTTTGTTAAACTAGGAAGAGTTGTGCTGCTATCTATTGTTGTAAAATCAAATGTCTTGCAAAAGTAAAACAGATATTTGGGTAAAACCAAATTATTTGCACATAACCCAAAAGCAGTATCAACATTCCAAAATTTTTCTGTAATGAATAATGGATTATTTATAGATCCTTTCCTTCCAATAATTGTACAGTTTTCAGGACAAATATAATCATCAGCTCTTCCCATAACGCCACCACTTCCGTATATAGGATATTGACCATTTGGATTTTCAGCTTTGGATTGATTTTTACCATTTATAACAATAGCAATTTCACCAAATAAACACCATATCCACGACTCCGGTAATTCATAAGGAACTTCGATTTCTTCTGTTTTCCCGCTCGCGAACTTCTCATAATAACAATTATTTAGAGTATCTACATATTATAAATTTAAGAATTTTTTTAAGACATAAAAAACTGTTTTTAATCTGTCACTTGCACTTGTTCTAAAAATCTGATAATTTTACTCCGAATATATGTGGTTTACCACAATTTTTCGGACTAAATATGATAATTCAGCGAAAAAAATATCTTGATATGCTCATTTCCGGAGAAGGAAACAATCTTGTAAAAATAGTTACAGGTGTCAGACGTTCTGGAAAGTCTTTTTTGCTTTTTAAACTTTTTCATAATTATCTTGTAGAAAAAGGAGTTGATGAAAACCACCTTATAGAACTTTCACTTGACGACCTGCGAAACAAAAAATTACGTAATCCCGAAGCATTGCTGGAATATATAGACACTCATCTTCAAAATGACAAAAAAACAACTTATATAATTCTTGATGAAGTTCAGCTGGTGCAGGATTTTGTCGAGGTGCTTTTGAGCCTTCTGCACACGCCTTTTGTTGATGTGTATGTTTCAGGAAGCAATTCAAAATTTCTGTCAAAAGATGTTGTTACGGAATTCAGAGGGCGTGGGGACGAAATCCGGGTATTGCCGCTTTCTTTTTCCGAATTCTATACGGCGGTTGGCGGCGATAAAACAGAAGCCTGGATGGAATATTACACTTACGGCGGGCTGCCGCAGATTCTTGAATTTGATTCAGAGAAAAAGAAAAGTGATTACCTGAAAAATCTTTACGAGCTGACTTATATGAAGGACGTTCAGGAGCGAAATCATTTGCGTAATGCAGAAGGACTTTTTAAAGTCGTACAAATGCTTGCTTCCAGTATCGGCTCTCCTACAAACCCAAAACGAATGAGCGATACATTCAAATCTGTTGAAAAAAAAGTGGTAACAGACAAGACGATTTTGAATTATATTGAATGTCTGAAAGATGCTTTTTTAATTGAAGAAGCTTTGCGTTATGATGTGAAAGGCAGAAAATACATCGGTACGGAAACCAAATATTATTTTGAAGATGTTGGATTAAGAAATGCCATTTTGAATTTTCGGCAGCAGGAAGAACCTCATATAATGGAAAGCATTATTTACAACGAGTTGAAATACAGGGGATTCAATGTTGATGTCGGATTCGTTGAAAGTTGGACAACAAACTCAAGCGGCAAGTTACGGCTTGGACTTGAAGTCGATTTTGTTGTAAACAAAGGAGCCGAACGGATATACATTCAATCTGCGTTTAAACTGCCAACGGAAGAAAAAAAAGAACAGGAAGAACGTCCTCTTTTAAACATACATGATAATTTTAAAAAAATTATCATCACAGGCGACAACATAAAGCGCAAGACAGACGAAAAAGGAATTCTTACAATCGGACTTCTTGATTTTCTTCTTGATGAAAACTGTATTTAGACAATAACGATAGCATCAATTTCCTCACTGAGAATATGTATTCTACTCATCTTCATCGTTAATACGGAATTCTATCTCGTAGTTTTTGATAAACTTTGTTTCCTCGTCTGTAAGTCCGTAGAGTTTATAGACAAGAGCGCCTATTTGATGTTCAAGTGCGGTTGTGTCTGTAGATTCTTCGCTTTGCTCAAAATGACCGCCATGTGATACAAGCTCCTTTATACTTGCAAATGCTAAAAATATGATATATATTAAGAGTAGGGTTCTCTGTGAGTGAAAGTCGGCTTCATGCCGTGCGTTTCGATTGAAACCTAGCTCCTAATAGGACTCCATTTTTTTTGGTCAAGTTGATTTTTTTCTGTATAAAAAGCTCCATAATACTGATTTGTTTTAAAGTCAAAAATATCATGAACTAGCTTAATACCATAAGAAATCCACAGGCTATGCCTGTGGTGCGGTAAAGAGTTTTACA
>NZ_JBJETK010000008.1:0-7617 GCF_051883275.1 Treponema sp.
GTAAAATTCACGCCGAGAATTCACCAAAAACACGCCGTGTTTTAAAAAATTCACGCCGAGAATTTAAAAAAGTACGCCGTGTTTTTTTGAAAACTGCTTTCACCTCTGCTATAACGGTCTGCAATGCCGGTGTCAGCCCTGTAAAGCCGCACTCTCCTTCTGTTTCCTGCTTTCCCCTAAACACAAAAAGAGCGCACCCGTTATTTATGTGAATATATTTTTTTTGAATCAAAGAATCTATAGCCGTTGGTACTAGCGATTCTCCAAAAACACTGCGCTTTCAGACGGGGTTAAAACGCTAGATGAGGGACAAGACTATCTTAAATAAATGTAATCACAAATGCATACATTTATTACTGAACTCCATATAGCACAGAACATTATTTTATCCAGACCATCAGCGAGAAAAAAAGAAATGCAAAACACTGCAATGTAAATGAGCGCCAATATAATAAAAAGAAAAGTCAATTTTCTTTCAACTATAAATTTTGACAAGAAATCATCTTTCCAATGCAAACAATAAAAATTCACAGCTAATATGCAAAAAAAGACAGCAGATGTTATAAAAACATACTCTAAAAAACCATCTAAAGCAAAGATACCTAAGATAAGAAAAATTCCATATATTAAACTTGTAGTAATTAGAATTTTAATTTTTGTTTTCATTGATTTTGCTCCTCAAGACTGTAAACAAATGATTTTATTTAATCTAATATTCCTTTATATTAAAAATTTCTATAAAAACAGTTTTCAGAATTTCTTTCATATTTGAGATTACATTGCTAATAGTAGTAATTTCGCTATCTGAAAAATATGGTTTATATCTTTCACTACTTTGATTCAATGCAGGAAGATTACAACCACAAAAAAGTTTTTTATAAATATCTATCATTTCATTTGTATCTCCTATAAAAACTAAACCTAATGTTTTTGATAAATCACTTATAATATTCCATAGGTTTATTATATTATTACAATCCGCATAATCAATAGCATCAAAATCAAAAACTGTTTCTGATTCAATCGTTATAGAATTTTCTTTACAAAAAATATTTAAATCTTTGCTATTTGAGAAAAATACTAATTGATTATTGTTTTTCAGAAAACTATCTCCATTTTGTGCTGAAACCCAAATTAAAAAAAGTTTTTTTGCTGAAACTTGAAATTTACGGAATAATATTCATTATCAAATTCATTCATCTTTACAGTTATTCAACACCTTCAAATTACTTCCTTTATTAATAACAATACGATATTTAAAAAATCAAACTTACCGCACTCACCCATTTTCCATTCTGCCGCTCAAATATCGTAACATTGTCTACCGGGAAATCTTCCGCAAGATTCAGTTCATTCATTACCTGAAGTGCGCCTGTCATAACGCCTGTCGGAATGTCACGATTGGAAACGGAGATATGACCTTGGAAAGGCCTTCCGTCTTTCTTTGTACAGCCCGGTGCTGCTTTAATGACGGCACTGAACACTGCGTCACGGAGCGCAACCCACTTTTCATCAGTTACGACTTTTGCAAATAAAGTGCGGTCACCGAATGCGTCAAAGTTATTGATGTGAGCAGTAAAACCTAAGCCTTTCGGTATGACTTCGTTTTCAATAGCACGTGCCAAATCTCCTGTAGAATATTCATCAGGGAGCCTGAATGGCGGAACCAAAGTAACATGAATCGGAGTTGCGTGGTCTGATTTACAGCCGTAAGCTTCCCTCATATACCGGCGGCAATCTTCAAGTGTGAGCGTAATATCCTCCGGCAAAAGAACGCCTATAAAGTGTGTCTGCTGCGGGAAGTTCCCGCCTCCACGGTTATTATTTTTGTTTTTCATCTATTTCCAGGTTTCCCAAGTCTTTTGAGCAAGCCCTGCTGTAGCCGCATTCTTTCCGTTACGGCACACCGGCTGCTTCATAAGCTTGAGCTGATTTTCAAAAAGCTTGTCTGCTTTTTCGCTGTCGTCAAGGTAAGCAATGCTTGCGTAATCCTTAGACTTTTTGTCAGTCATCTCTTCAATGGCGTCTGCCCTGCTTCCAGCTTCACGCGCGATTGCATCCACAACGCTGTCAAACTCTCCGCGGCTCATCTCTTTTTCTTTCAGGTCTACGAACTGAACCGGAATACGGCGTTCTGCAAACCATCTTTGAGCAGTCTTTACGTCAAAGTTTTTTAGAGTTCCAAAAATCTGAATCATAATTTTGCCCTATTCGCTCGATTTACCGCAGGCTAAAAGTTTCCGCCGTTCCAGCCCCAGTTGCCCGTTCCCCAGTACGAAACGTAAACTGCATTGCCCGGGATTCCAAGTTCCTTTTCCAGAATCTCGCAAACTCTGGCAGTCATCTTCTCACTTGCACCGCCGTCAACGCTTCCAAGGACTTTAACTTCAACGTAAGCGCCCTTGTCAAGCTTCTTTCCGCCAAAATACAAATCCTGATTATCAACCAGATTTATCATCAGATAAGATTCCGGCTTTCCCATTATACTGATAGCCTTTCCAAACTCAGCCTTCAAAACATCTCTTTTTTCTACAGGCAACTGCATAGTCACCTTAGCTTTAATCATTGGCATTTGATTCCTCCTGTTTCTTTATCTTTCCTTTATAATCTAAAATTCCGCCAAACTCAATAAGATTAGTATAGCCTAAACCCAGAAGAGCCTGGGCAGAAATTTTTCTCCGTGTCCCGGAAAGGCATATAATAAACAAATAAAAATTATCAACTGAAAATACGGGGGAAATAGAGATATGCATAAAGAAAAATTGATGCGATTGCAGAAAATAGTTTTTTTTACAGCAATCCACCTTACATTGAACTTGTCAGATTTTTCAAATTTCTTTGACGTCCGCTATTATTTTTTCATAATGATTCAGGAATTCTTTTTTCTCTGCAAGCTTCGGAGGAATTCCATAAACACAGCAAATCGAAACAAATAAATTTTCAAGGCTGTCCTTTATTTCTTCATCTGAAATTTTATTATAGTCAGAAACCATCTGCACTGCCATTCCCAGCAAAAAGCACGAAGCCATTTTATGAATTGCAAGTGCCTTTTTCCTTTCGTAGCCATAAATATTTTCAAGGATATGAAGAATCTTGGGCATTCTAAGATCATCCACAAGCTTTCCGATTTTTCCATCTGAAATATAAATCTGCCTGAATACAAACGGATCTGACTTTACAAATTTCAAAAATGAAACTCCGAATGAACGGTAAATAAACGTATTTTCTTCATTGACTGCAAGGCTGAATTCACTGTCCAGCCGCTCAACAACTTTCTTTATAATGTCATTTTTCAGCTCGTCCATGTTCCGATATTCAAAATAAATCGGCTGTGTCGAGCATCCGATTCTTAAAGCGATGCGGCGAGATGTGACAGCCTCAAAGCCTTCCGCCCGGAAAATTTCCAAGGCAGCATCAAGAATCATGTCCTTTGTTATTTTCTTTGTAGCCGGCATTTTTCTTTCCTGGAATTATAGCAGCGCAGAATTCAAGTGCGTGCGGCCTGAAAAAAATAAAGACCTTTTCAGCGCGCCTGCACCGCAATCTGCGCAAAACATTCAGACTTCAACCTGAATTCTTGTTCCGCTCGGAAATGACTTTTGCGCATAAATCGAATTCAAAGAGCGGTATGGATTTCTGAAATCTGAAATCTGCTTTTTCAGCTGTCCCAGACGGTCTTTTAGAAGCAGACGGTTTTTTTCATTCTGCGCAAGAACCTGTGACTGCAACCGGCTCAGGTCAGCCTGTATCTGAGAAACAGGATAAGCCTCGCTTGGATTGTAAAATGCCGCGCCCGATTTATTGTAAAGCTCCTGCATGGGAACAATGACTTTTTGCAGCGCGCCGATTCCCTGCACAATCTGTGTCTCAAGCTCGCTGTGGGCAACAAGAGCATCTGTATCTTCCTCGGTTATTTTTGTTTCCTGCTTTTCAAGAACTCTAAGATACTCCTGGAATTTTTTGCGCTGCTGCTCCAGAAGAAGCTTGAATTTCCTGAGAATCATAACGCGCTCATCCAGCTCTTCTTTTGAAATCTTCTGCTCCATAAAAATCTCCATAAAACGGAAAGCCTTGAGGAAACACCGGTCAATCAGCGTTTCCAAAAAAATTCATTTTCAGCTTTAAGCCTTTCCTATCCAGTTATACTCAGCGACGGAGCCGCCCCCGGAATTCTTGTCTGGGCATTGGCAGTGCTGTTTGAAGCCGAGATCCATGATTCCTTGAGCTGGGAAAGCATATCGTACACAAAAGCAAGTTTCTTTTTATCATGGCTTATTGTTGATTCAAGAATCTGCTTGTTGAAATACACATAAAGCGACATGAGATTTTTTGCGATTTCGCCGCCCTGATCCATGTTCAGGCTCACTTCCAGCTCTGTGACTATATCCATGACTTTCTGAAGATAGTTTCCATAATTCTCTATGCTTCCGGGAGCTATTTTTCCATCCTCGGAAATCAGCGCCATGGCTTTTTCCAGATTTGAAATCGCGCCCTCATAGAGCATCACAACAAGTTTTCCCTGGCTGGCAGTTTTCACTCCGATTTCGCGGTAAGCGCTAAAACCGCCGTAAGGATTGCCTCCGTATACCATTGTTCCTCCCGTAGTGTCCTGCGCACAGACAAGACTACTATTTTCGATTATCGGAATAAAAAAATGCAAGTTTAGAAAAACATTCGCAAAAACGGAAAGCGAATTTTTTCGAGCCTTGCAAAATATTGAACATGGACTTGAATTTCACTAAAATATTCGATTATGAAAACTTCACAAATTCCATTCAGGACGCTTCGCGATTCTCCGTCGGAAGCCATTATTTCCAGTCATCAGCTTATGATGCGGGCCGATTTAATCAGAAAACTAGGAAATGGTCTTTACACATACATGCCGCTAGGGCTAAGAGCCTATAGAAAACTTGAAAAAATCATCAAGGAAGAAATTGAAGCTTCGGGAGCAATGGAATTCAAGCCGACTGTTGTGGTTCCCGGTGACATCTGGAAAGAAAGCGGACGCTGGGAAACAATGGGGCCTCAGATGCTCAAAGCCCAGAACCGCCAGCAGCAGGACATGGTTGTAAGCCCGACCGCCGAAGAAGCCTACACTGCAATCATGAAGCAGGGACTCACAAGCTACAAGCAGCTTCCTATAAACTGCTATCAGATAAACACAAAGTACCGCGACGAAATCCGCCCGAGATACGGTGTTATGCGCGGCCGCGAATTCAACATGATGGACGGCTACACTCTGAATGCGGATGACGAATCCCTTGATCAGTCATACCAGGCATACGCAAAAGCCTACCTGAAAATTTTCAAGCGTCTGGGGCTGAATGTGATAACAGTCAAGGCTGACACAGGCGCAATGGGCGGAAGCGGCTCCGAGGAATTCATGGTTGAAAGCGCAATCGGAGATGACACCCTCATTTTGTGCAAATGCGGATACGCTGCAAATGTTGAAAAGGCAACCTGCGCAAAGGACACCCCGATAGACAAAAACGGACAGCCGGTAAAACCTTCGGATAAAAAATACGAGCCGATAAGCACCCCCGGCGTTGGAACAATCAGCGACCTTGAAGAGCATCTCGGCTGCTCAAAGCATCAGCTTTTAAAAACATTGATTTATAAAGCAACAAATGTCTGCCTTGATCTTTCTGAGCTTGAATGTTGCAAGAATCTCAAGAGCATTACAGAAGGAAACATCAGATTCTACCCTGAAGTTTTTGTTGCTGTCTGCATAAGGGGCGATCTTGATATCAACGAAGCAAAACTCGCCGGCTTTCTCAAGGCTTCGGAAGTGGAGCTTGCAACTGCGGAAGAGGATTCAAGAATCACAGGAGCGCCGGTTGGATTCGCAGGCCCGATAGGACTTTCCAATGTTCCGGTTCTTGCGGATAATTCAGTTCTGGACATGCACGATTTTCTTGTGGGCGCAAACAAGGCCGACACTCATTTTATTCATGTTGAATACGGAAGAGATTTTTCAGCATGGAAAACAGCGGACTTCAGAACCGCAAAGGAAGGCGACATCTGTCCTGTCTGCGGAAAACCCTTCTACACAACAAAGGGAAATGAGCTTGGCCATATTTTCAAGCTCGGAAAAAAATACACAGAATCAATGGGCGTTACCTATCTGGACAAAAATGGAAAAGCCGCCGTTCCCACAATGGGCTGCTATGGAATCGGAGTTGACCGCGTTCTTGCTTCAATAATCGAATCCTTCCATGACGAAAAGGGAATTATATGGCCGATGTCAACTGCGCCATATCAAGTCGCCATTGTTCCAATAAAATACACGGGGGCAATGAAAGAAGCCGCGGACAAAATCTATGACGAGCTTTTAAAAAGCGGAGTTGAAGTTCTGCTTGACGACCGCGATGAGCGTCCCGGTGTAAAATTCAATGACATGGATTTGATCGGCTTCCCTGTCAGAATTACAGTCGGAGAAAAAAATCTTCCGAACGTTGAAATTAAAAGGCGGGCAAGCGAGCAGACAGAGCTTATTCCACTGGAAAAGGCGGCGGAAAAGGCGGCGGAAATCGTAAAGGCTGAATTCGAAAAACTGAATTCATAGCAGTCTTGAAAAATCCAGTTTTCAGGGCACTCTATTTTTTACGGAGAAAGGATGTTACAGAAAATATTTATCGCTGCGATATTTATTCTTGCAGGAAATTTCCCGGCATTTTCTCTTCCGGGGGTAAAACAGTATATTCCCGACACTTCCGGCGAATACGTATATTACAGGGACAAAACATTCAGGAGCGCGGCCATTGTCGGCTTTCTTTACTACAGCGAAGACACCTATGCAGCGCGGTTTTATTCGCCTGCTGATGCTGAAAAAAAACAGCCGGCAAAGGACATTACAATTTATGTTTCCGTAAATCCAGACTCCGCAAAGGGAATAGAATTCACCGGGGAAAAAATTCACGGCGCAGTTTCGCAGGAAGACACGGACATCATAAATTACATGCATGATCTGTTTTACGAATTTACATTCCGCAGACAGAAAGCCCAGCTTGTTTCAGATCAGGCGGTTATAGAGCGGCAGGATTTTCCGCAGTTCGGAGGCACAGTGGACATCAAGTTCAGCTCATTTGTGCCGATTTTCAATATCGCTGAAATAAAGGCCGCTGACGGACAGAATATTTTTTCAATCGAAACTTCAGGCAGGCTGCTTTCTTCGGAAGATAAAAGCTTTGCCCTGTTCATGGGAGTTGAAGGCCTGCCCAAAGACAAAAAGCGTGTTTTAAAAAAGGTAAAGGCGGAAGAGCAGACTGTGGAATTCGGCTCGCAGAAAATCACGCTGGACACCAGATGGAAACATTCCATGGAAAACCTGTGGCTGCTTGAGGATTTTGCAATTCTTTCGATGACTTCAGTTGAATTTCCCGAGGAGCAAAAAAAATCCGCAATGGACATTTTGCTTCGGAGAGTCTGCCAGAGCACAAACCTGTCGTACTCGATTTCTCCGCAGAAAAAAATAACAGTGGAAAATGACAGAGTCACTGTCATGAATGTTTTTTACCAGCCTGAATCTGAAAACATAACCAGGGATTTTAAAATCATCACGCAGAACAAGGACGGAAAAATTTCTTTGTGCACGCTCACATTGTTTGACAGCGTTTT
>NZ_JBJETK010000009.1:0-1719 GCF_051883275.1 Treponema sp.
CAAGGAATGCGCCTCCTTTTTCCATTACGTTTCCCTTGAGCGCGCTGTTTCATTCGGCACATCCGCTCCACGCATACAGAAAAAGACACCGCCGAAGCCAATGTCATTAAGTTAATGCCAGTAACAGAATAAACGAAGATCCAGAACGAGAGGGAAAACTCGGCCTGGATCTTTTTTCATACTTTTTTTGCAGAAACACTTGACAAAAACGGAAAAATCGGCGGCGAAGCCTTCATTGCAAAAAGCAAGGAGGCAAACACATGAAGAACCACATCCAATATGTCAAGGATAAGCTCATGGAATCAATCAACTCACTGGAATCACTGAAAGGTATGTATGTCCGACATGCAGATAAGGACTTTACCCGAACTCGGGAATTACCTTTTAGTGCAATGATTAAGCTCATTCTGGAAATGCAAGGCAATGCCCTTGGCCATGAATTAAGACATTATTTCTCCTTTGACTTGGCAACGCCAACAGTATCGGCGTTTGTTCAGCGCAGAAGCCTGATTTCTTCAGATGCTTTTCTGTATCTGTTTCATGCTTTCAATTTTGCTGTACCCAGCAAAAATCTGTTTGAAGGCTACAGACTTGTTGCCTGCGACGGAAGCGACTTGAACATAGCCAGAAACCCCAATGATAAGGAAAACTACTTTCAATCCAATCCGGGAGAAAAAGGATTTAACCTGCTGCACCTTAACGCCTTGTATGATCTTTGCAGCAAGAGATATCTGGATGCTCTGATTCAGCCGGGGCGCAAAGAAAATGAATCCCGTGCCCTCTGTCAGATGGCAGACCGCTTTCCTTACCCGGGGAAAACGATCTTTATTGCGGATCGTGGCTATGAAAGCTACAACTGCTTTGCACACATTGAAAGAAAAGGCATGAACTATCTTATCCGCGTAAAGGACAAGGACAGCAACGGTATTCTTGGCGCGATTCAGCTCCCGCAAGCGGATACCTTTGATATTGACGTCCATAAGTGCTTAACCAGAAAGCAAACCAATGAAGTCAAGGCCCATCCTGAAAAGTATCATTTTCTTCCCAAGAAATCGACCTTTGATTTTCTTGACCTTCATACCAATCTGTTCTACGATATGGATTTTCGTGTTCTGCGTTTAAAAATCTCGGATGATTCTTATGAATGTATCATCACAAATCTCGACAGAAAATCCTTCCCACCGGAGAAAATCAAAGAGCTGTATCATATGCGCTGGGGAATTGAAACCTCTTTCCGTGATCTCAAACACACCATTGGTTTGAATCATTTCCATTCAAAAAAGGTGGAGTTCATTAAGCAGGAAATCTTTGCAAGACTGGTCCTTTACAATTTCTGTGAGGCCATTACCTCTCACATTGTTGTTCAGAACAAACCACGCAAACATACTTATCAGCTCAATTTCTCGGCTGCTGTTGATGTTTGCAGACAGTTCCTGCTGGATCGCTCAACGCTTTCTCCACCTGATGTTGAAGCTTTACTCCTTAAGTATGTGCAGCCTGTTCGCAATGGACGACACGACCCTCGCAAAGTCAAGCCTCGTTCATTCGTCAGCTTTACTTACAGAGTAGCTTAACATCCTTATCTTAATCTATTTTGAAGCAGATGTCCATCTGTCTTTTTGTCGTACAGCAAAAAAGAGAAGATGACTCTCTTTTCGATAAATCATCTTCTCTCGGAGATATTCTTCCTCTGCCATCTGCTTAACTAAATGACATTGG
>NZ_JBJETK010000010.1:0-1692 GCF_051883275.1 Treponema sp.
GGGGACATGTCCCAATGTCACTAAGTTAAGGAATACAGGGTCTCGCAGGGAAGCGGGGCCCTACTTTTTTTAAAATTTTTACTTTTTTTCAAAAAAGGGCTTGACAAATACGGTAAAGTGTGCGGCCTTTTTGCTAACTGCGGTTAGCAAAAAGGCCTTTGTAATTAGAGGTGTCCCCACCGAAAATTACAAGGAGGCTTACCAATGTCAAATCAAATTCTTATTGTGAAAGAAAAGCTGAATGCTTCCATCAACCAAATATGCGGCGCATCCCGGCAATTTGTGAAAGATCCGTCTCGGGATTATACGAGAGTAAGAAGTCTTACGATGCACGATGTTTTTTCATCTACACTGTGTTTTGAGGGAGCTACTTTGACCCGTGAAATGTTGCGTTTCTTTGACTTTCATCGGAATACGCCCTCCAGCTCAGCTTTCATCCAGCAGCGTAGCAAACTCAACGAGTTGGCTTTTCCCTCGCTCTTCCATTTCTTCGTGAATAAAACTGACATGAGACGGTGCTATAAGGGCTATCGTTTACTTGCTGCTGATGGCTCCGATGTTCAAATTCCTCTGAATTCTCATGATGCAAGCACCTATTTCCCGAGCGTTAACGGTAAAGCGCCCTACAGCATGCTTCACTTGGATGCTGTTTATGACCTGCTTCAGCGCACTTATGTTGACGCTTCCGTTTGTGGTCGAAGAAATTTCAACGAAAAAGAAGCGCTCTGCAAGATGATTCAAAATTCCTCCATCGACAATGCCCTCATCATCGCTGACAGAGGATATGAAAGCTATAATCTTATGGCGCACATTCAGGAGAAAAACTGGAAATTTTTGATTCGAATTAAAGACCTTCATTCCACCGGTATCGCCTCCGGGCTACCTCTGCCTTCCTCTCCTGAATTTGATGAATTCTTTCCGCTGAATCTGACCAAACAGCGGACGGCAGAGGCTAGAGAACTCTTAAAGGATGCATCCCATTACAAGTTCCTTTATGCCAACGCCTCTTTTGACTTTCTGCCGACCGGCAGTTGCAAAGACGATCCGCTTTCTCTTTACTATCTTCCTTTCCGTGTTGTCAGATTTAAAATTTCTGACTCTACTTATGAAACCGTCGTTACCAATCTGGATGCCGGCGATTTTCCTCCCCAAGAGCTGAAGCGCCTTTACGCCATGCGCTGGGGTATTGAGACTTCTTTCAGAGAATTGAAGTACACCCTTGGCTTGCTCCATTTCCACGCAAAAAAGGTGGAGTACATTATCCAGGAGCTTTTTGCCAGACTCATCATGTACAACTTCTCTGAATTGATTACCTCGCTTGTAGTCATCCAGAAATGCAACAGAAAATACCCTTACAAAGCCAATTTCACTGTCGCTGTGCAGATTTGCAGACAATTCTTCCTCGGTAATGTATCTCCACCTGATGTTGAAGCTATTTTATGTAAGAATCTGTCCGTCATCCGCTCCGGAAGGAGCAGTCCTCGCAACATAGGGGACAGGCGTCTTATTAGCTTCACCTATAGAATAGCATAATCCCTCTCATTTGCATAGCTTTTTTTAGCGGATTCTCCGATCCGCTTATTTGTCATGCCCTTTTTCAAAATAAAGGGATACTTACAAGTTTCTAAGCGCTGGTTATTTGGCTCTGACCTTGCTTCCCTGTGTTAACTTAATGGCATTGGGACATGTCCC
>NZ_JBJETK010000011.1:0-31759 GCF_051883275.1 Treponema sp.
GAGTCAGAGTACCACATTTCAGATATTTATATCATGACATCTTGTTTCAGCATCTGTGCTGTATACAGCTCATAGATTCCGAAATAAATTCGAAATGACACTGTGACACTGTAAATTTCAAATGACTCTGGACGATGCCGGTCAAAGCCTAGAGGCTGGCAGTCAATCAGCTTGCAATACTTTTTGGCGGGCGTTCCCAAATTCTAAAGTCTGCCATTTACACAAAATTTATGGCACTTATCGGCGCGGGAATAGCCGGAACAAATGTTTATGCCGACTCGAATATAGTATTGAAAAAATAAGTGCAAGGAATTAAGCAGGCGGCAAAATCATTCGCAGAAAGCATCGCCAAAATCAGTGTGAATGTGCTTATTGCTTCGCTTGTCATTGTGGTCATTGCAGGGTTGTATTTTCTCTGCTAAAATAAAGTGCATGAAAAAGTTTCCAGGCGTAATCTATTATCATGATGAGCTGAACGATGAATTCGCGTTTGACAACATCAGCCCTCGTAAAATCGGAGCAGATTACATTTATATCCGCAATTCAATATGGAAGAAATTCACGCGCTTTTTCTGGTACAGGATAGTTGCTCTTCCGGCTGCGGCATTGTACCTGAAAATTTTCTGGCGGCACAAGATTGTGAACAAAAAGGCTATAGGGCAGTCGGGGAAAAACGCTTTTTTTATCTATGGAAACCACACCCACAATATTTGCGATGCGCTTATTCCAACCTTTGTCGCATTTCCGCGTAGCACTTACGTAATTGTGCACCCCAATAATATTTCCATGCCGGTTCTTGGCAGAATCACACCGAGCCTGGGAGCCGTTCCGCTTCCTGACGATTCCGCTTCCGCAAGAAATTTTATGGCCTGCATAGAAACTCTTGTTGGGCAAAAAAGAGCCGTGGCGGTTTATCCCGAAGCCCACATCTGGCCGTTCTACACAAAAATCAGACCCTTTGCTTCTGACTCGTTCAGATATCCGGTTCAGTACAAGGTTCCTTCATTCTGCTTTACGAATGTCTACACAAAAAGAATTTTTTCTAAAAAGCCCAGAATAACAACATACATCGACGGGCCTTTTTTTCCGGAGCAGGGGCTTTCCGCAAGGGAGCAGCGCGAAAGTCTGAGGAACAAAATTTTTTCCGCGATGACAGAGAGAGCCAAACTGAATAACGTGGAAGTCATAAAGTACATAAAGGAAAATTTGCCTGCAAAGGGGGAGCAGCAATGATAAATATTCTTTTCTGCGGAAACAGCGGTGTCTTTGATGGAATTCTGACCTGCATGCTTTCAATTCTGAAGCGCACAGAAACATCAGAGCCGTTCAGGTTTTTTATCTACACAATGAATCTTCAGGATATTGACGAAAAATACCAGCCGCTCACTTTGCAGCAGATTTCGTTTCTTGAAAGCGTGGCAAGGGAATACAATCCTGAGAATATAATAGAAAGAAAAGATGTGACCGCCCTGTACAACAGCGAATTCCGCGGCTGCCCGAACGAACAGTGCTACTGCTCGCCGTACACACTTCTGCGCCTTTTTGCAGACCTTGTTCCCGGAATGCCTGAAAAATTCCTCTACCTTGATGCGGACATTCTTGCGAACAGGGATATAATGCTCCTTTACAATATCGATGTTTCAAAAGTGGAGTATGCCGCCGCAAATGACCATTACGGAAAATATCTGATAAATCCGTTCTATATAAATGCCGGCGTGCTGCTTTTCAATATGAATCTTTGCAGAAACACCGGTCTGTTCAAAAAAGCCCGCGAGCTTATAAAAACAAAAAAACTCATGTTCGCAGACCAGAGCGCGCTTATCCGGAGCACCACAAAGAAGAAGCTCATCGCGCAGAAATTCAACGACCAGAAATTCCTGCACAGCTGGACTGTTCTAAGGCATTTTTCCCGGCGGCTGTTTTATTTTCCCTATCCACACATTGCAAACATAAAGCAGTGGGATGTGACAAATGTGCACAAAATATTCAGGTATTTTAACTTTGACGATATTCTGTTAGAATATGTATATTTAAAAGAGAAATTCAAGAGAGAAAAGATTAATGAATGTTAATAAAAAATCAATACCGGTGTTTTTTGCCTGTGATGAAAATTTTATAAAATTCACTTCGGTTACAATCCGGTCCCTGATTGAAAATGC
Source organism: Treponema sp. (assembly GCF_051883275.1). Taxonomy (GTDB): domain Bacteria; phylum Spirochaetota; class Spirochaetia; order Treponematales; family Treponemataceae; genus Treponema_D. The sequence goes on from NZ_JBJETK010000011.1 coordinate 2,160, forward strand.
CTCCAGGGAATTCTGCTATGAGATTCATATACTCTGCACAGCAATCAGCGATAGCAAAAAGCAGGAAGTTCTGAAACTCTCAGACGAAAATTTCAAAATCACTTTTGATGACGTGGCGGTTTATCTGAATTCAATCAGCTACCGGCTTCCAATCCGCGACTACTATTCAAAGACAACATATTACCGGCTCTTTATTCCTGAAATGTTCCCTGAGCTTGACAAGGCATTGTATCTGGACAGCGACATGATTGTGCTCGGCGACATTTCACAGCTGTACAACCACGACATCGGCGAAAACTACGTGGGCGCATGCAACGAGCAGGCGATGGTTCAGACGGACGTTTATGGAACTTATGTTGAAAAATGCATCGGCCTTGACAGAAATAAATATTTCAATGCTGGAATGATGCTCATAAACTGCGCCCAGTTCAGAAAGCAGAGAATTCTGGATCAGTTCATAAGGCTTCTGCATGAATATTCCTTTGTTGTGACACAGGACGAGGACTATCTGAATTTAATCTGCTGCGGCAATGTTTTCTGGATTGAAAATTCATGGAATGTCGAAACCTACGGCGAAATAAAATATACACAGGAAACTGCAAAAATCATACACTATCTTATGGTCGGAAAGCCATGGCACTTCAGGGATGTAAAGTTTGCAGAAATTTTCTGGGAATATGCCAAGCGCACGCCTTTCTATGATGAAATAAAATCCGTGCTTGAAAACTACACAGACCAGCAGAGAAAAAATGACTATGATTCAGTTGACCGGCTTGCAAAGCTCGCGGAATCAGAGATAAACAGACCGGACAATTTTCTGAACCGCAAAATTTACATGGAGCAGAAAGCCGGGGAAAAATCCAGCCAGCCGGACAGCGCGCCCGTTCCAAAGTCACAAGAGCGGCTTGAAATTCTGCGGAAAATCTCAGAGCTGGAAAAGCAGGGCAAATTCTGGGAGGATGTGGAGGACGATCCTCCTGCGCGGCAGATTCAGCCGGGCGAAGTTGACTATCAGCAGAAAAAACTTTCCAGCAGGATAAAATCATTCATTGCATTCAGAGCCGCAAGAAAATTCCTAAAAAAAATGCTGAAGACAAAACAGATTATAATCAGCGGAATTGAAGGAACTGAAAACCTCGGTATGCTCAAGGGCGGCACAATAATTACTTGCAACCACTTCAATCCGTTCGACAGCTTTGCGATTCAGTATGTCTATGACGAAATAAGAAAAAAGCACAGGCACGGAAAATTCTTCAGAATTATAAAGGAAGGAAATTACACGAGCTACACCGGCTTCTACGGAGAGCTTATGCGCAGCTGCAATACACTTCCGCTGAGTTCAAACTACAAGACCATGAACGAATTTATTATCGCGGTGAAAACTCTGCTTGCGGCCGGAAACTATATTTTGATTTACCCTGAGCAGAGTCTGTGGTGGAACTACAAAAAGCCAAAGCCTTTGAGAGCCGGCGCGTATAAGCTTGCTGTAAAAAACAACGTGGCGGTTCTTCCAGTTTTTATAACAATGAAGGACAGCGATATTTTGGACAGCAATGGATTTTTTGTCCAGGAGTACACAATTCATATCTGCCGTCCGATTTTTCCGGATTCAACGCTTTCGCGCAATGAAAACGTTGAATACATGATGAACGAAAATTATTCTGCATGGAAAAAAATTTATGAGAACACATATAAAATCCCGCTCAGCTATAAATAGAATTTTTGGTTTTAAAAACAAAGCCGCGTTGATTTGCATTTTTATTTTTCTTGCGCCCTTTTCTTTTGCGCAGGAAATTTCCCGGAATGCGCAGAGCCTCATTGATTCATTTTTTAATCTCAGGATGAATCTTTCAGTCTATGAGGAAAGCGACACGGAAAGTATCATAGCTGAAATTGAGCGGTTCGGGGAAAGCAATGCGGATAAAATCGGGATGCTTTCCGAGCAGGAAAAAATCATACTTGAAAATTTTTCTGTAATGGAAAAATACAATTATCTTTACAAGCTTCCGGGGCAGGCAAAAATTCAGCATGAAATTCTCGGGAGCCAGCTTGAAAAAATCGAGGCTTTTCTGAAGCAGAATTCCAGCAGCCAGCTGAGCGCATATTTTTACTGCACACAGGCGGATGTAACTTCCTGCTATATGGGATATTCAATCGGCGATGTTTTGAAATACGGAGCGAGCGTAAAAGTTCTTTACGAAAAGGCACTCGGACTTTCGCCTGAATTTTCCTATGCGCTTACAAACATCGGGCAGTGGTATTATTTTTCACCTAAAATCGCAGGCGGCTCAAAAAAGAAAACGCTCTCTTGTTTTGAAAAAGCCAGGGAAAATGCAGCCACAGAAGCGCAGAAATATTTTGCCGATATTTTTCTTTCGCAGATTCTATTTGAAAACGGCGAATCTGAAAAATGCCGCGCGCTCCTTGATGAGGCTCTTTCATTCTGCCCGGAAAGCACTTATGTAAAAAAAATCATTGCGATAAACCAGTCAGGACTTTCGCTTTATGAATACAACAGAAAAAAATCTCCGCTGGATGAAAAGAATGCGGCGAGCACAGAGTTTCCGGGACAGTCCTGAAAATGCAATGCCGCTGTTTCAGCGATTATTTTAAACCTTCCGCATTTACTTCCCTATTTTTGTTTTTTCCTGTAGACTAGTGGCTCCTGCCGTTGATGGACAGGCGGAGTTTCGTATGAGGCTCTAACTCTACTTTTTTAATGAACAGATTTTTTTACCTAATAAAAGCCTGTTCAAAAAGGATATTGAAATGAAGAAATTCAATGTCGCTATTTTTAGCGTGGCCGTGCTCACACTTTCAGTTTTTTCTTCCTGCTCAAAGGAAAAAAAAGAAACATTCAATCTGTATAACTGGAGCTATTACACGCCAGATTCAGTTCTTGAAAAATTCGCAAAAGAATACAACTGCAATGTGAAAGTTGATTATTTCGATTCAAATGAAATGATGTATGCGAAGCTCCGGGCGGGCGCAAAAGGCTATGACCTGACAATTCCGTCTCAGGATTACACTTCAATTATGATCAAGCAGGGAATGGTTCAGAAGATAGATCTTTCCAAATTCCCGAATTCAAAATATATAAATCCAGAGGCTCTTAAAAAAGCGAGCGGCTACGATCCTGACATGACATGGAGTGTTCCGTACTGTCTTGCTGCTTCAGGAATTTCTGTAAACAAAACAAAGGTGAAGGACTACGAAAAATCCTTTGACATTTTTTCCCGTGAGGATCTTGCTGGCCACATGACAATGATGGACGACATGAGAATCACAATGGGAAGCGCGCTCAAGCATCTTGGATATTCCCTGAACACAACGGACGACAAGGAACTCAGGGAAGCGGCGGATCTGATAATAAACAAGTGGCGTCCAAATCTTATAAAGTTTGATGCGGAAGGCTACGGAAAATCATTTGCCTCCGGTGACTTCTGGGTCTGCGATGGCTATGCGGAAATCGTGTTCGCCGAAGTTCCGGAAGAAAAGCATGATGAAGTTATTGACTTCTTTGTTCCTGAATGTGGCTCGGCGGCGTATCTTGATTCAATGGTGATTTTAAAAGATGCAAAGCACTATGACCTTGCGATGAAATTTATTGACTTCAGCCACCGCCCTGAAATTTACGCTGAATTCTGCGATGCTCTGAAATTCCCTGCATACATAAACACAGAGGCTTCAAAGTATACAAAGAAAAAGCCGATGTACCCTGTTGAAACGCTTGAAAAAGTCGAGCTGAAAATGGATGTTGGAGAGGCTCTTTCAAAGTACGATGCGCTCTGGCAGGAAATAAGATTTTCCGCGGAGTAAAGACAGCAGACACTGAAATAAAAAATGTAATCGGGAGCTTTCTGAATGTTGAAGTTTTTAGAAAGCCCTGCGATTCAGTTCCATGCAAAACCGCCAACTGCATAAAGCACGCGGCGGTTTTTTATTTTAAATATAGAAAAAAAATTCAGTTTTCAAGAAGGTTTTACATGTATTTTTTTACAAGCATTAAAATTTCTTCCTTGGCTTTTTTCCGTTCCAATTCTTCTGTTGAAAACAAAATTTCAGGACGAATTTTTAGAGCATCGCATAGTTTTATAATGGTATAAAGATTCGGAATATTTTTTCCGGTTTCTATGCAGTTGACTTGATTCTGAGAAAGTCCAGCTGCAAAAGAAAGTTCAATTTGCGACATATTTGCTTTTACTCTTTCTTCTTTCAGCCTTAAAATTACAAAATCCAGTTGCTCTTTATATTTAAATTCAATCATCTTGTATTTACAATGCATGGAATTTTGTTGACAAACAACACGAAATACAATTATAATTTTCAATGAAATTTCATTGAGTTGTACAATGGAATTTTATTAAGGAGTTTCAAAATGAAAAAAATCTTATTGGTTTTATCTCTTCTTTTTTGTATTTCAACAGCTTTTTGCCAGGAAGAAGAAGAGGGAACTGGAAGAATTCGGATTGGGTTTGCACAGTTTCAAAATAAAGCTAGTGCTGTTCAATCTCGTGATTCTGAATACAGAGAAATTCAATTTAATCTTGAGGCATTCACAGATATGCTTCAGACGGCATTGGTAAAAACAAGGCGTTTTGAAGTTATAGAGCGCAGCAGGCTTGATGAAGTTTTGACAGAGCAGGGCTTGGGAACAGAAGGTATTGTGAACCAGAAGACTGCAAGTGCCACAGGACAAATTCGTGGTGTTGATTTTATTCTAATGGGAACAGTTACGAAATGCGGATTCACAGATAAGACTGTAAAGGTTGGAAAATTTGAGCAGAAAACTTCAAGTTTGGAAATCAGTATTGATTTCCGGCTTACGGATACATCTACAGGTCGCATTGTTCTCAGTGATTTTGTAAATACTAAAGTTGATCAGGTTAATACAAGCGGAACTTCATACACAACATCAAATTCTTCGCAGACACAGATTTCCGATGCCATGAGAGATTCAAGTTTGCAAAGTGCATTTCTTATAGCGAACGCAATAGTTCCAATGCAGATTGATGCAATAGGAAAAGATGGAAAAGTTGTAAAACTGAATTACGGCAGTGGATTTGTTGTGCCTAAGGATATTTATAGAATTATTCCTGCGGCAAGCGATGAAGATGGCTGGGATTCGGGATTTGAAGAAATTGGAAAAATTGAAATCCAGAATGTTTCAGATAAATATTCGGTTGGAAAAGTTGTTGAAATTGCAAAAGATGAATTTGGAGGAGAAGCTACAATTTCAGAAGGTTGCAGACTTGAGCGCATTAATGGTGAAGAATTAAAAGAATTTAAAGATAAGCAGACTATAAAGAGAAAAGACGATTTGGGAAATAGATTCGGCTATTAAAGGGATTTTGCTTTTTTAGAAATGCTGATAAGCCAGCCGGACGTGGATTATTCGGTGGTGTTAATAATGTCTTATTTTTTATTAAGGAGTATAAAGTTATGAAGAAAGGTATTTTTGCAGTATTTATGTTTGCATTAATGAACATTTCTGTAGTTTTTGCACAAGAGGGAAAGCCTGTAATTGGTTTATCAGAAATTAATGTGCAAAAAGGTTTTTCTGCTACTGTAACAGGTGAGTGGGGACGTATCGTAAATTATAATTCGGACGGTAAAAAAATTTCTGAGTATCCTGCGGAAAAAGTTCCGACAACTGAATCATTGCTTCCGATGATCCGCGCAGCAATCAGCCAGGAAATTGTAAACTCAGGCCGTTTTGCAGTTATGGAGCGTTCTGCAGATGAACTTAATAGAATCCGCCAGGAAAATTTGGAAACCTCAGGTGCTGTTAATCCAAACTCACAACTGGATTTTATGCTTACATCTGAATTGGTTCAGTTTTCGGCAGATAGAAGCAATGTAAGTGCTTCTAAAATTTTCAAAATCGGACTTTCAATAAAATTCATAAATATTTCAAGCGGACAGATTGTTGTAAGTGAAACTTTCTCTAAGGAAACTGATAACGGCGGCTGGTTCTCTTCAGCAAAGATAAAGGATTTAAATGACTGTGCAGTTGCTTTGGCTCATGATTTGATTGGAAAAATTGTTGAAAAGATTTATCCTCCGATTGTTCTTGCTATTAATAGCAAAACTGGTGTTATTCAGATTTCCAATGCAGGATTTTCAATTGGTGATGTTATAGAGGTTTATTCAGCAGGAGAGCCAATTATTGATCCTTATACAGGCAAGGTAATAGGAAATGAAGAGATTTCAGTTGCTCAAATAGTTGTTTTTGAATTGAATAATCAGATTGCAAAAGCAATGGCTGATCCAAAAGGTGAATACACATCGGCAAAGATTGAGAGAGGAATGAATATCCGCTCAACAGGAACAACATCTGAAAAAACTGTAAAAAATATTAAAAAAGTTTTAAAGATATAGAGAATCCGCTATATCTCTTAGTTTGTATAACCAAAACCGCCAACTGCATAAAGCACGCGGCGGTTTTTTTTGTCTGGAATGGCAATTCAGGGCAGCAAAAGTCTTCAGGGCTGTCTATTAAAATTTAACTTAATTCTAACAAATCGATAACCTCCAAAAAACACAGTGAATTTAGATTTCTGAGTGTAAAATAAAAAACTCATGGAGGTTACCATTATGAGAAAATCCAGATTTGCAGCCGGTGTGATTGCTCTGGCTCTTTTAGGCGGAACTGTAATTGCGGCTCCTAAAAAAAACAAGGACTTTGAAAACAAGAGTGCTGTTCTTATCAGCCGTGAGGAAGGCAGCGGAACACGCGGAGCTTTTATTGAGCTTTTTGGAATTGAAATGAAAAATTCCGAAGGCAAAAAAGTTGACTACACTTCAGAAGAGGCTGACATCACAAACAGCACAGAAGTAATGCTCACTTCAGTTGCCAGAAACAAATATGCAATAGGCTATGTTTCGCTCGGCTCTCTGAACAACACTGTAAAGCCCCTGAAAATCGACGGAGTTTCTCCGAGCGTTGCAACAATCAAAAACGGAACTTACAAAATTTCCCGCCCGTTCAATATCATCACAAAGGAAAATGCTGTTTCAGAAAATGCGGCTGATTTTATCCGCTTCATTCTTTCAAGCGACGGCCAGAAAGTTGTAGAGGCAAACGGATATATCAGCTCTGTGCAGAATCCATCTTACATTGCAAGCGGCAGAAAGGGAAAGCTCACAGTGGCAGGCTCTTCAAGCGTAACTCCGGTAATGGAAAAGCTCGCTGAAGCCTACGAAAAGCTCAATCCTGAAATCAAAGTTGAAATCCAGATGTCAGACAGCACAACAGGCGTGAACAGCGCAATCAACGGAGTCAGCGAAATAGGAATGGCAAGCCGCGAGCTCAAGGACAGCGAAAAGTCAAAGGGCGCGGTTCAGACAAGAATCGCAATAGATGGAATTGCAGTTATCATCAACAAGAGCAATCCGCTGGAAAGCGCATCTGTTCAGTCTATAAAATCTCTGTACACCGGCGCTATCTCTAAGTGGGGAGATGTGAAATAACTTTCGTAACAGACGCAGTGCGCGTTTTTAGAGTTTCCGGGAATTTCAGTTTTCCCGGCGCTCTTTGAAAATGCAGGCACTGCAATTTTTTTAATCAGCGGAATATGAAAAACAAATATATAGAACAGTCAATGAAATTCGTTTTTCTGGTGGCGGCGTGTGTTTCCATTGCAGCGACAATAACAATCTGCATTTTCCTTTTTGCAAATGGAATTCCTGCCATGTTCAAAATCGGAATGAGGAATTTCATCTTGGGTCTGAAGTGGAAGCCGTCAATCGATCTTTACGGAATTTTCCCGATGATTGTAGGCTCGATTACAGTAACAGCCGGCGCTTTGATTCTGGGAGTTCCGCTTGGAATTTTCACAGCGGTTTTTCTTGCGCGCTACTGTCCAAAAAAAATGTACAGCTTCTTTGAAAGCGGAGTAAAGCTTCTGGCAGGAATTCCTTCTGTTGTCTACGGATTTTTCGGGCTTACAGTTATTGTTCCTGCAATCAGAAATGTGTTCGGCGGAAACGGAACTTCAATTCTTGCGGCTTCAATAGTTCTTGCGATAATGATTCTTCCCACAATCATAAGCGTGAGCGAAGCTTCGATAAAAGCTGTACCGCCTCTGTACTTTGAAGGCTCGCTCGCACTGGGGGCATGCAAGGAACGCAGCATTTTCCTTGTTGAGCTCAAGGCCGCGTGCAGCGGAATAACAGCAGGAATAATTCTTGGAGTAGGGCGCGCTGTGGGAGAAACGATGGCCGTCATTATGGTGGCTGGAAACCAGGCGATTCTTCCAAGGGGAATTGCAAAGGGAATCAGAACGCTCACTGCAAATATTGTTCTTGAAATGGGATATGCCGCGGATCTTCACAGAGATGCCCTGATTGCAACTTCCGTGATTCTGTTTATTTTCATTTTGATTATAAACCTGTGCTTTTCACTGCTGAAAGAAAAAAAGGACTAGAAAATGAAAACAAAAATTGCGCGGTGTTCTCCGCAGACACTTCAGTCAAGAATTCTAAAGACATTTGTAATCGCCGCGGGAATATTCACGATTGTAATTTCCGCCGGGATTGTAATCTATATTCTTGCAAGGGGAATTCCAAATCTGAATCTTTCGCTGTTCAGCATAAAGTATACAAGCGAAAACAGCTCCCTTTTTCCTGCGCTGGTGAATACGCTTTCTGCAACGGTGGCAACGCTTGCAATATCAGTTACAGTTGGAATCGGAGCCGCGATTTATCTGAGCGAGTATGCAAGAAGAGGAAGCCGCATTGTAAAGGCAATCAAGCTTGCAACGGAAACGCTGGCAGGAATTCCTTCGATTGTTTACGGACTTTTCGGATTTCTGTTTTTTGTAACTTTCCTGCACTGGGGATTTTCGCTTCTGGCAGGCTGCTGTACTCTTGCGATTATGATTCTTCCTGTGATTGTGCGGACGTCCGAGGAATCGCTTCTTTCTGTGAGCGACAGCTACAGGGAAGGCAGCTTCGGGCTTGGAGCGGGAAAATTGCGGACTGTGTTCTGCATAGTTCTTCCTTCCGCAGTTCCGGGAATAATCGCAGGAATTGTTCTTGGCACAGGGCGCATTGTCGGAGAAACGGCCGCGCTAATTTACACGGCTGGAACAGTTGCGCAGATTGCAGGAGGAATGCAGAGCGGAAGAACACTTGCAGTTCATCTTTATGCGCTTTGGAGCGAAGGTCTTGCAACGGGACAGTCCTATGCAACCGCAGTTATTCTTCTGGTCATCGTTCTGTTTTTGAACTGGCTCAGCGCGTTGCTTGAAAAAATAATTATGAGGAAAAACAAAAATGCATAAAACAAAGATTTCTGTTCAAGCCCTGGATTTGTTCTACGGAAATTTCCAGGCACTGTACAATGTGAACCTTGAGATTCCCTCAAACATGATTACAGCCTTTATCGGTCCGAGCGGCTGCGGTAAGTCAACGCTTTTAAAAACCTTCAACAGAATGAATGATCTTGTTGTGGGATGCAGGACTGAAGGAAAAGTTCTTATAGACAGCGAAAATATTTTTGAGAACATCGACGTGAATCTTCTCAGAAAAAAAGTCGGAATGGTTTTCCAAAAGCCGAATCCGTTTCCGATGAGCATCTATGACAATATTGCATACGGTCCCAGAACTCATGGAATCAAACGCAAGGTTGAGCTGGATGCGATTGTTGAAAAGGCTCTCACAGATGCGGCAATCTGGGACGAAGTGAAGGACAGGCTGAACAAAAGCGCGCTCGGACTTTCGGGCGGACAGCAGCAGCGTCTGTGCATTGCCCGCGCATTGGCGATAGAGCCGGAAGTGCTTTTGATGGACGAGCCTACAAGCGCACTGGATCCAATCAGCACAAGCAAAATTGAAGACACTGTCGCTGAGCTTAAATCAAAATACACGATTGTAATTGTAACCCACAATATGCAGCAGGCAACAAGAGTAAGCGACATGACAGCTTTTTTTCTTCTTGGAAAAGTAATTGAATACGGGCAGACAGAGCAGATTTTCAGTTCGCCGAAAAACAAGCAGACCGAAGACTACATAACAGGAAGATTCGGCTGATAGAATTCAGACAGAGGAAAACCAATTTTACAAGGGGTCAAGAATGAGAAACAACTTTAACATGCAGTTGAATGAGCTTCATGAAGATTTAAAGAAAATGGGAACGCTGTGCGAAGACTGCATTACATTTGCAACACAGTCTCTTCTGCTTGGAGATACGGAGCTTGGAGAGCGCGCGATTCAAGCGGAAAAACAGACAGACATAATGGAAAAGGAAATACAGAATCTTTGCATGAGAATTCTTTTGCAGCAGCAGCCGGTTGCCAGCGACCTTAGGACTATAAGCGCGGCTATAAAAGTAATCACCGACATGGAAAGAATCGGAGACCAGGGCAGCGACATTGCGGAGCTTATAAAGAAAACCCAGATTCCATTCGAAGCCTTCAATTCCCATGTGGCGGCAATGGCGGACTGCATAATCCGCATGGTTACAGGAAGCGTGGAAAGTTTTATCAAGCAGGATTTGAAGCTTGCAAAGCAGATTGCAGATCTTGATGACCAGGCAGATGACCTTTTTATAAAAATCAAGAATGACATTCTGGACATGATGTCAGGAAAAACAAAGCACGACCGCACATTCGGCGAAAAGGCTCTGAATACTCTGATGATTGCAAAATATCTTGAGAGAATAGGAGACCATGCTGTGAATATAACTGAATGTACACAGATGGCTGCCGGAGAAAAATAAAAGAGCTGCCTTGGAAAAATATTTTTTTTGAAAATATTTATCAGAAAATGCACACAAGGATTTGCCTGAGGCATCCGAGTGTGCTTTTTTTATTTAAGGTTTAATGCAAGCCTTAAAAACAGTAAAGTCAAGGCTTTAAGCAACAGTGTGCCTTGCCTGACGAATTTTAATTGAAATATTGACCAGTTTAATGTTTTTATGTTAACCTCTTAAAAATCACGGTTAACGAAAAGGAGTTTTATAAAAAACATAAATTTTCTGCGGGCGCAGTTTTTATGCGTTTTTTTTAATCACTGCAATTTTTTACAATAAATTTTCAGATAGTTTCTGTATCTTTTTTCCAATTTAGATTGGGAGCAGGACGGAAAGAGCAAAAAAAATGACAGTGAGCCATGCAGATTTCAGAAAAAAAAGAACTGAATAATCTTTGAATTTACAAAAAGTTTATGCATGGCTAACAAAAATTAAACACAGAGAATTTATTTTCTACAGCAACAAAGCGTGCGTCGCAGGCTTTTATATTAAAAATGCCGCTCTTACAGGGCAGCAAAAAAAACAGGCATAATTTGTGCTTGTTTTAAGGAGTTCTTATGAAAAAAATTTTGGCTGCATCTCTTGCAGGTGCTCTTGCATGTGCTTCGGTTTTTGCACAGTCCTTTACAATTACAAACTGGTTCGGTGCAAATGATGACAATCAGGGTCATGGAGACTTTCTTGAATTCAACAGAAAGCAGAAAGACAACAATGAATATGATGATGGTTTCACAAACGAAGATGCTCACGTGGACAACAGACTTCAGTTTGACTTTTCTTCTGAAAAACTTGACGGACGTGTGCGCCTTGAAACACAGGGTGTAAAACTCAACGGAAAGGAATCACAGACTCGTCTGCGCGGCTTTGTTCGCTATGCTCCTCTTGAGATGCTGAACATTGCTCTCGGAAATGAGTTCTTCACAAAAATTGCGATTGAGCCTGCATATCTTCCTGCTACTGACGATACACCGGCTTGGGGATGCATGGCAAAGAACGGTTTTGCTGTAACAGCACTCCCTGTTGAAGGACTTAAACTTGTCGGCGGAATCAGAGGCGACACTGATTACGATGACAACGAAGAATACAAGCTTGACTTAGGTGCTCAGTACAAGGTTGCTGATGTGGCTTCTATCGGCGGTACAGCAAAAAGCGTAACAAACGGCAACAGAACATTCGGTGTGTTTGCAGGATTGAATTCAGTTGAAAATCTTCTTCTGAGCGCGGGCTTTATTTACAACGCAAACGAGACCGGCTTCCTTTACAACGGACTTACTCCTGAGTGCACAGACGAAGATTCAGGCAAGGCAAAATATGCGCTTCAGGCTTCATTCGGATATGACTTCAAGGATGCAGGTTTCTCAATCTATGCAGATGTTGTTTCAGGTCTTTCAAGCAAGTACATCAAGAAAGTCGGCGATGACTACGAGAGCGTTGACCACAAAAACAATGACGGCGACAAGGGTATTCCTTTCAAGGCAAAAGTTCTTGCAAACTATTCAGTCAAGGAAGACACAATCCTTTCGCTTGCTTTGACAGAAGAAGCAATGTTCGGCTGGGATGATTCTTTGGTAACAACAGTCTATCCTTATGCAACATTCATCCTTCCAGATTCAATGGGAAATCTTGACATGGGTGTTAGACTTTCATTTGCCGGAAGCGACGGACTTGTAAAGTTCTCAGTTCCGTTCACATGGAAATGGAAGCTTAGTGTAAAAAAATAAAAGCTGTTTCTAAAAAACGCTGAGTAATTAAAAAATCAGAACTGAAATGCTTTTCGATTCTGGCCGCTGGGCATCCTCCTTTGTCCGGCGGTTTTTTTTATGTCAGCGGAATTTAAAAATCACTCTTCAAGTCTTCCGTTTGAAAATTCAAAAAGTCCGCATACAAACTATTTTTTAACACAATCAGCATAAATGAAAAACACATGGGCATTAATATTGCGGCATGGACTTTGAAGAAATTTTATCAAGCAAAAATATCTGCACTGTGTTTCAGCCGATTGTATCTGCGGAAACAGGAGATGTTTTTGCCTACGAAGCTCTGTCAAGAATAGACAGCTCTGTGTATGTGGGAAGCATAAAAAGCTTGTTTGCAGTTTCGGCGGATGCAAATCTTTCATGCCAGTTTGAAAAAAAATGCATAAAGTCGGCATTAAAGACAGCGCGCGCACTTGGCTTGAAGCGAAAACTCTTCTTGAACATAAATCCAAATCTTCTGGTTGAAAAAGAATTCATGGAAGAGTACATCCAGAAGCGGCTGGAAAAATCCGGAATAAACCATTCTGAAATTGTGCTTGAAATAACAGGGCAGAAACTTTTAAGCCCGCCAAAGCAGCTGTGCGATGCCGTCAGCTATTTGAAAAAACAGGGGCTGAAAATATCAATAGACAACATCGGAGAATCGCATGCGGCGCTGAACAGAATCGCTCTTTTAAATCCTGATTTTATAAAAATCAACAAGGAACTTGTTCAGTCAATCCATAAGGATAAAGTGAAAAAGGAAATCGTAAGAAGCCTGAGCACTTTCTGCAAGAATTCAGGAATAAAGCTGATTGCCGTTGGAGTTGAAACAGAAGAAAATCTGAAGGCAGTCATGGAACTTGACATTCCATATACGCAGGGATTTTTTATCGGAAAACCGCAGCAGACATTCACAAAGACAAGCAAGAATGCGTTTGTAAAAATCATTTCGATGCAAAGCAAAAAAAGCTCAGGCTATGTTGACGAAAAAAAAGACAGCGCAAAAAAACACAAGTCCTTGCATAAAGAAAATTCAAAGTACGAAACAGAAGGCGGCAAGCAGGAAAGCCGTCCGATTTCTAAAATCACAAGAAAGGGAATGACAATTCCTGAAACGATGATTATCTCTGATGTGCTTGCGCTTTTTGACGCTAACCCAGAAATACAGATTCTTACAATCATCAGCAAGGACAGCAAGGTCATCGGAATTATTCCAAGAATAACGCTGTTTAAAGTTTTGGGAACGCAGTACGGATTCAGCATTTATTCCAAAAAGCCCATATCGCGTCTTATGCTTACAGAATATCTTGCGGTTGAATTTTTCGAGCCTGTGGAAATTGTTGCTTCCAAGGCAACGGCAAGAGCGGAGGAACATCTTTATGATCCGATTGTCATTGAAAAAGAAGGTGTATATTTTGGAGTTGTAATATTCAAGGACTTGATTAAAATAATTGTAAACGTCGAAGTTCTTGAACGCACACAGGAGCTGAACAGAACCGCAAGAAAACTTATGGAGCATGAATCTCTCCAGCGGCGGGACATGAAGCTTGCTGAAATTGTGCAGCGCAGTATCTATCCGCAGTGCGCTCCTTCAACTGAAAAATGGGACTGCGCATTCTGCTTCAGGCCGATGTCCTCTGTTTCAGGCGATGTCTATGATTTTTACAGCGATGAAAACGGTGCGCTTAAAGGCCTTGCGCTCTTTGATGTTTCCGGGCACGGTGTCGGCTCAGGGCTTGTTGGAATTCTTTCAAAGTATCTTGCAAAGGATATATTTTTCCAGAACAAGGAAACGGAGATGAGCGACCTTGTAAAGACATTCAACAAAAGGCTTATAAAGGAAAAGTCGAATGTGGAAAATTATCTTACAGGAATTCTTTTGCGGATGCAGGAAGATAAAATCGAATACATCAACGCAGGGCACACAGATTTGCTTTGCATCGAAAGCGACGGAAGCATATCAGTTGCCGGCGGCAAGGATGGAAATTTCAGGGGCACTTTTCTTGGAATCGAAGGGCTTCCGGAAACTTTTGAAACTGTGGATATTCCGCTCAAAAAGGATTCAGTTTTTATACTCTTCACGGACTGCCTTACAGAAAGCCGGAACCTTGCAGGCGATGAGCTTGGCATAGAGCTTCTTCAAAAAATTCTTGCCAGGTCTCCAAAGCAGAAAAGCGCGCAGGAAATTCTTGACTATCTGATTGACGTGTTCGAGGCGTATACAGAAGCTGTTCCTCTCCGCGACGACCTTACTTTGATTGTGCTTCGGTACAAAGGATAATGTTAAAATTTAACACAGTTTTAACACTTCAAATATTGAAAAGCAGTGCATTTATTTTATAATACAAATTATGAAAATACTGATTGTAGATGACGAAGAGCCGATCCGTGAGCTTATAAAATACAACACGGAAAAACAGAATTACGAAACATTTACTGCGGAAAACGGACAGCAGGCTCTGGAGCTTTGCAGAAGAAAAAAGCCGGATCTCCTGATTCTTGACCTTATGCTTCCGGATATGAGCGGCCTTGATATTTGCAGAATTATCAGGAATGATGCAGACATCAAGGATATACCAATTATCATGGTCACTGCAAAAACTGAAGACTCAGACATTGTGACAGGCCTTGAGCTTGGAGCGGACGACTATGTGACAAAACCGTTCAGCCCCAAAGTTCTTCTTGCGCGCATTCAAAGTGTTCTCAGGCGAAAGGCAAGCGCAGGAATTCAAAACACGGATGAAGATATAAAAATCCGAACAATCACAATTTCTCCGCGGAAGCACAAGGTTTTAAAGGACGGAAAAGAAATAGAATTGAGCGCAACGGAATTTTCAATTCTTGAATTTCTTGCAAGGCACAAGGGGCAGGTTTTCAGCCGCCAGCAGATTATCAATGCTGTAAAAGGCTCAAGCTATCCTGTAACAGACCGCTCAATCGATGTTCAGATTTTAGGCATAAGAAAAAAAATAGGAGACAGCCCGGAAAGTCCTAATCCGTTTATTGAAACACTGCGCGGAGTGGGCTACAGAATTACAGAGGAATAAAATGCTGAAAACTTTAAAAATACGGACATTGCTTTTTGTATTCAACGGACTTCTGCTTGCCGCGGGATTCACAGTGCTGCTTTTTGTGTGCCTGTGGTCGCTCGAAAGCACATCCGTTGAGCAGACAGAAGCGAACCTCGCATCGTTCACACATTCGCTTGCAAAAATAATTCCCTCGGATGAAGAAACGGCGGATTCCTTTATAAAGGATCTTACACATTCAGACGGCGCGCTCAGAATTACGCTCATAAAGCAGGACGGAAGCGTTGCGGCAGATTCAGTTTCAAATCCAAAGGAAATGGAAAACCACAGTTTCCGGCATGAAGTGCAGCAGGCCCTTGCAGGAAAAGAGGCAAGCTCAATCCACGAAAGCTCAACCAACGGAAAAAGATTCATGTACTATGCGATTCCGCTTGACAGCAACAAGAATTTTGCCGCGCTTAGAATTTCAATGCCGGTTGAAGAAACAGTGTTCTTTTCTTCATCAACAAAAAATACTTTTGTGGCTTCAACAATAATTCTGTTTATTATTGTGCTTGTTTTTTCGTTTTCTATTTCGAACAAAACTGTGCAGCCGATTTTCCTGATGAAAAAAGCGACGGAAGAATATTCCAAGGGAAATTTTGATTTCCGCCTGAATATTTCTTCGCCCAGGGAAATGGCGGAGCTTGCGGATTCATTCAACTCAATGACACAGACAATTACAAAAAATATCCAGAGCCTTAAAAAGCTTGAGCAGATACGCAAGGATTTTGTTGCGAATGTAAGCCATGAACTCAAGACCCCGATAACTTCAATAAAGGGATTCGCGGAAACTCTTATTGACGGCGGCATGAACGATGAGCAGACTTCAAAGCATTTTCTGGGAATAATAAACACCCAGTGCGACCGGCTCATAAATATAATAGAAGATTTGCTCACGCTCAGCCGCATTGAAACCGACAACGGAATTCTTGAAACTGCGCGGATCAACCTTGTGCAGATTGCAGAAAAAGCATGCCAGAGCCTTGAAGCCCCGGCGCGAGAAAAAAACATCGAAATAAATTTCAGCCCGTGCAGGAAAAATATTTTCATCCAGGGAAATCCGGGACTTCTGGAGCAGGTGATAACAAATCTCATTGACAACTCGGTGAAATACTGTCCGGAGGGAAGCCTTGTTTCGTGCAGGGTTTCTGAAGATTCAGGGAAGGCAACTATAATAGTTGAAGACAACGGCAACGGAATTCCCGAGGAATACAGGGACAGAATTTTTGAGCGCTTTTACAGAGTGGACAAGGGCAGGAGCAGGGAAAACGGCGGAACCGGGCTTGGGCTTTCAATCGCAAGGCACATTGTGAACATTCACAGGGGAACAATAAAAGAAACCGGACGTCCTGACAAAATTCAAGGCGCGCATTTTGAAATAATTCTTCCGCTTTGAATTTTTTTTGCGGAAATTCTGCATAAAATTTTTTTTTAGGTTAATTATATTATGTATGCAGAATTATATTTTAGATTGTACAAATACAAGCTCGCAGCCGAACATTCGGGAGCTGACTCTTTCTAACGGAATTTCATATCCTGACGACGACGAGCTTATTATGCTTATTCTTGGAAAGGGGACTAAAAATAATCCCATTGAAAATCTTGCAGGCGAAGTTGTAAGGGCGATAAATTCCAGCAACGAGGAAGACCTTATTCCCAACCTGAAGAAAATAAACGGCATGGGAGAAACCCGGGCTCTTATAATTGCCGCCGCGCTTGAGCTTGGAAGACGGCGCCGCGGAATTCTTAAATCCGCTATAAATTCGCCAAGCGATGTGATTCCGTTTTTGCATCACTACACGCTTATGCCGACCGAGCATTTTATAACAATTACAGTGAACGGCGCAAAGGAAATTTTAAGCACAAGAGTTGTTTCTGTAGGCACAATAAACAAAGCCCTTATCCATCCGCGCGAAGTTTTTGCAAACGCAGTTTCTGAATACGCCTCTGGAATTATATGCTGCCACAATCATCCGTGCGGTCAATGCTATCCGAGCAACGCGGACATAGAGTCCACAAAAATTCTTCAGCAGGCGGCTAGGATACTCGGCATTTCGTTCATGGATCATATAATAATCACGCAGGAAAATTATTTCAGTTTTCTTGAGCATGGAATTCTGGATTAGGGCAGTTTTCGCTCTGATTGCATTTTAGCCCGAAAGATATTATATTTTAGGAATGAAGCTTTATTCAAAAAAACAGCTTGTTACTTATTCGGTTTTGACAGGAATTTTTGCGGCAGTTTTAGTGGCTGCATTTTTTATTTTTTTCAGTGACAAAAAAAACACTGATGTACATTCTGCATTTTCTTCCGCGGAGGAAGTCGCACAGCCGGAAAGCGCGCCGTATGCCTTTGAAGTTCTTCCTGTTATAACGGAAAATAATTCATACACACAGGATGAAGCGCAGAATATTTCAGTCTACGAAAAATGCAACGAGGCGGTTGTAAACATCACAACAAAGGTAATGGGCTATAACTGGTTTTATGAGCCGATTGTAACCGAAAGCGGTTCTGGTTCAGGCTCGATAATCGACAAGCGCGGATACGTTGTAACAAATGTGCACGTAATAGAAAAAGCATCTGTTATAACAATTTCACTTGCGGACGGCTCCAGCTACGAAGGAACTGTTGTCGGGCAGGATGCGGAAAGCGACATAGCGGTTTTAAAATTCAATCCTTCAAAAGATGCAGAGCTGAAAACCATTTCATTCGGAAATTCAGACAGCCTGAAAGTGGGGCAAAGGGTCATAGCGATCGGAAATCCGTTTGCTCTGGAGCGCACAATGACAACCGGCATTATATCAGGACTTGGACGCCCTATCCAGAAAAGCGCAAATGTGATAATCCGCAATATGATTCAAACTGATGCCGCCATAAATCCCGGAAATTCCGGCGGTCCTCTTTTAGACAGCCAGGGGCGCATGATAGGAATCAATACAATGATTTATTCTTCAAGCGGCTCTTCTTCCGGAGTTGGATTTGCGATTCCTGCAAGCACCGCTCGCCGTGTTGTGAGCGACCTTTTGAAATACGGAAAAGTCAACCGCGGTGTAATGAAAATTTCGCTTGTTCAAAACACTGCCCGCATTGCAAATTTCGCAGGCTACAATATTTCTTCCGGCATGATTGTGAGCGCCGTAAAAAAGGGAAGCAAGGCGGAACTGGGAGGAATCAAGGGCGGAACAAAGGCAGTTCAGTATGGAACATTTAATCCGCAGACAATTTATCTGGGCGGCGATATAATAACAGAAATCAACGGAATCAAAGTTTCAAAGCTGGCGGATTATTACAGCGCGATTGAAGACAAGGTTCCGGGGGATATTGTAACTGTCACAGTCTACCGCAATAAAAAATTTGAAAAACTTAAAATTGAGCTTGAATCTTCATCTTCCTCTTCATCTGCAAATTCTTCTATTTAGCTGAATATTCTGAAGCGCGGAAAAGTCAAGGTTATATTTTTTCTGAATAAAAACAACCTCGGCCTTGTGTTAGGGTTGTTTATTTTTTTTGATGTGATAATTGATATTACATCAAAGATTGGATAAGATAAGGGGCATCGGAATTGTACAAGTATGATTGTACGGAAAAGTTTTAAAGAAGGTGATGTATGCAGATTTCAAGCCGGTTTACACTTGCAGTTCATATTTTTGCCTGCATTGAGCAGTTTGCCAAGACGAGCAAAGTTACAAGCGATTTTCTTGCCGGAAGCACAAATGTAAATCCTGTCATTATCCGAAAACTTCTGGGACAGCTCAAGAACGCAGGGCTTATCGATGTTGCGCGCGGAACTGGCGGAACAACAATTTCGCGTCCTCTTGAAAAAATCACGTTCCTTGACATTTACCGCGCTGTGGAATGTGTTGAAAATGAGCAGCTCTTCCACTTCCACGAAAATCCGAATCCTGACTGCCCTGTCGGAAAAAACATTCATCACATTCTTGACGGCAAGCTTGAGCGGGTTCAGTCCGCAATGGAAAAGGAGCTTGAAGCAATCACGCTTGCAGACGTAAAGTCGGATCTGAAAAAAATAGCTATGTTCTGAAAGTGGTAAATAAATTTTACGTTTGTAAAAAACAAACTATGTTTAATACCGTAAGAAATCCACAGGCTCTGCCTGTGGTGCGGTAAATTTCGCTTTGTATTTCTGATGATTATGTTTTTCTTTCGCACGATACAAGTCTGTAGACAAAAATATATGCACAACATATTACAGAAATCCGGTTGCAAATATTGAAAAGTTTTCGCAAGAATATAATCCCTCCAGAATATTTTTATGGAATCACGAATCTGATATTATTCACGGATGGGGCGGATACGTCTCTTCCAATATGGATTTATCAAAGTCAAAATTATCGTATTCAGAGAAATCAAAGTCTTTTCCGAGCTTCTGTAAAATGGCTTTTGCTATTTTTGTATTTGAAGAATATGCAGCCCATCTTCTGTAAATCTGAGAATTATCATTACAAAATTCAATCAAATCTCGTAATTGAGAAGAAATAAAACTATCTAAATATGGAGCAATTACCAGTTCAAAACGCTCATCTGCTGTATCAAATGATTGACTATCTCCATAATAAAAAACAAAGAAATCGTAAAGTTCTGACTCTTTTCCCAAATTGGAATAAGTCTTTACCATATATTCTACAGTTTCCTCGGTAAGATGCAACATATAGCTTGCTTTTAATATATTTAAATGCGCTGAATAATCATTGCAAACAAACCATGAAACAGCCTTTGCATTGCTGTTCTTTTCAATGACAGAATTTATATGAAGCTTTACGTCTTCAGCCAGTGCATTATAAATTTTAGGAAAATGCGACAAATAGACAATCAGGCTAAAAATACATTTTTCATCAGTTGCGACGGAAAACTTCTCTTTTTCATCATCAATTTTATTTATAATTTCATCTCCGATTTCTTCTGTTAAAATCTGCAAGCATTTTCTATTTATTTTCAGATTGTTCATGCATAATTCGTCATCAGGCTTGTTAAAACAGAATTTCCATAAGGTTATAAAAATTTTAAATTTCATGGAATCTGGCATTTTCGAGAAATATTTGTTTTTTAGATAGTCATGAAGTTTTTTATATTCATTGATATAAATTTTGCTTTTTTCATTTAAATCATCCGTAAGCATTCCAAGAACGTTTTTTATAAAAATCGGAGGTTTTATCAGAATATTGGTTAAAGTCGATTTTATAAATGCGACTGTTATTTCTTTTGTAGGATTTATCAGTTCATAATTTTCATTCAAAGCCGGATGTGCAGAAAAATTTCTGTAATCATACAAATGATTCAGATTTGTATAAGATTCTAAGTCCAGAAGATTGGTTTCGTTATAAACCTCGTCAACAAGTTCTTTTTCCCATTTAGATTTTAACAGGCAGTCTTTATTATTTCTTAAGCCTTCAACTTTCTTCAGAATTTTTATAGCAACAGAGTCATTATACATATCTTTTAGTTCTTGAAGCTTAAAGAGAATATCACATATAGAAATTGAATAAAGCATGACAATTGCAGAACGATAATTTTCATTTGAATAAGAACTTACAACTTCCTTAAAATATTCTCGAGTTTTTTTGAAATAGATTTCCTCACTTTCAGGAAAGTATATGGACATGATAAATACCTCTTTTATCGATTATAATAAAATTTCCTGAATAATAATAGATTCTAAAATGTTTTATTCAATATAATCTTTTTCAATCAAGCTCGTCATGTATTCAACAGAATATTTTTCAAGGTTTGGCTTTCTTGCAGGCAGTTTTCTAAGCTCTTCGATTTTTTTCAGAAGGGAATCCCGCCCTTTTGTAAAGTCAAACAAAAATTCAGTCAAACCGCAGCTGGTTAAAATCTGTGTAAAGCTTTCTATTGTATTTGCGATTATTTTTTTTCCGGAAGCAAGGGCTTCTACAAGGGTAAGTCCAAAACCTTCGTGTAGCGATGGAAAAACTAAAAACTCGACATTCTGAATATACTCCTTTATTTCATCATCAGCTTTATAGCCCAAGAATTCTATCCTTGAATCATTTTTTGCAACAAAACTAATTTTTTGAAAGTAACATTCATCGTCACATTTTCCGATTATTTTTAGGGAAAAATCAAAAGTGCTGGAATTAAAAAGTCTTACAAGTTCCAAGACACCTTTGTTCTGTGCAATACGTCCGAAATATAAAAATGTATTTTTTTCAAACCGTTCCGCATCGATTTGCCCAAACTTTTTTACATCGCAGCCAGGAATGAGCATTTTTAAATTTGAAAAATCAAACTTCTTCGCAATGTTCAGGTCATTTTCTGAAACGCAGTAATTCTGATTGTAAAATCTAGAATATTTTGACATTTTTTTCATGTAGAGATTTTTTAGAAACAAGAATGACTTTGTGTGAAAGATAAATCCATGTGAAGAAAAAAACAGTTTATAACCATAAATTGATTTTTTCTGTGCAAGAAATTTATACAGGAATTTTACATCGTTAAGATGGACAACTTCAGCAGAGGAAAGTTCCTTTTCCAAAATTTTTCTGTCCGTTTTGTCTCTTAAACAAGTCATGCCTTTTAAATAAAAAACTGGAACACGGACAGTTCTGATTCCGTACTCAATAGAATCAGAATATGTTTTTACAAATCTGTCGCCCACAAAAACACAGACCGAATGTCCCTTTGCAGTTAGATTTGCCGCAAGATTTTTAACATAAAGTTCAATCCCGCCAATATGCGGAAGATAAATGCTTGTAATCAGAAGAATTTTCATAGAATGGAGTGCTCCTTGTTAGATGAGGTGAAATCATAATGGCATAACGAAAAAGAATTCTCAGAAATAATTTTCTTATTAACTGATGTGATTATAGCTAAACATAAATAAAATGAAGTATCAAAGAATGCCAGCGAAAATCCAGAAATTAAAAATGAAATTACAAGTCTTAAAGTTGCACCTTTTGATGAAATTAAAGAAAATAATAAAAAAGTCAAAAACATAACAACCCCAACAATTCCTTCTTGACCTAACAACAAAGCGATATGCAAATGTCCGTAATCGCCTTTCCTATAGGAATATATAAATTCCCCTTTTCCAAAGCCAAATCCAAAAAGTTGATTTTCAAAATTAAAATTATTTATCTTTTTTAAGCCATCAAAAATTACAATTTTGCTTCTAAAGCTCGCATCTTTTTGTAACAGAAAAAACAGAAAAACTAATGAAAAAGAGAAAATCATAGTAAGCAGAAAAAATCTAGCAAAATGTCCTTTTTTATATTCAGAATAATAAAAATCAAATAAAAGAAGCATTATTTGAGTTAAAACAACAGAACGGGAAAGAGTTAGAAAGGCAAAAAACATTAAATGAAAGTAATCTTTCAAATACTTTTTATTGTTGAATTTCTTATATAAAAATATGCAAACTAATGCAAAATTCTGAATTACTAATGCAAGAAAATTTGTATCTGAATAAAAAGAATTTCCTTTAAAATTATAAAATGAAGAAATCAAGCCTTCTGAAATCATTGCAATATAACTTGTATAATAACGATACACAACTTCAATCAATAAATATATTTTAAAGATAGATATAACAAGATCAAAAATATATAAAATTTGCCGGACAGTAATTTTTTTTAAGAAACTTTGGACTGACGAATAATAAAAAATTGGCAAAGTGTAAAAAAGAACGTAATAAAAAATATTGTTTTGGGATAAATTATCTGAAAAATGCCAGGAAAATAATGCAATCATTGCATAAATTGAAAAATACATTATTTGTGATTTACTAAAAAAGGTAATCTGCCGTAACATAAAATAAAGTGGAGTAAAAAATATAAGGATAAGCAAAAAAACAAAAAGATGGCTTGCCGCAAATATTTTGAACCTTAAAATGCAAATCAAAAAAAGAAAAATAAAATAATTCTCAAAAACACCTATTCTTTTCATCTTTCGCATTTTTTCAAAACCTCCTTCCATTGGGAAAGAATATTCTGTTTGTTGAATTTTTCACTTTCTGTTTTTGCTCCATAAGATAACTTCTGCTGTAATTCAAAATCATCTGCAAATTCTTTCATTCTTTCAACAAAAAGTTTTTTGTTATGAACAGGAACGACAAAGCCTGTTTTTGAATCTAAAATTATGTCAGACGGTCCAGTTGGAGTATCATAAGAAATTGCAGGTAAAGCGCAAACTTCTGCTTCTATAAGAACCATAGGAAGACCTTCAAATCTTGAAGTCATAAGAAGGCAGGAGGAATTTTCCATTTCTGTTTGAACATCATCAGAAACCAATGACCAGTTTATTCTATTGCCAAGTTTTTCGGATTTTATAAATTTTTCAAAATCAGTTTTGTATTCACCGTTTCCTATAATTCTAAAATTCCAGTCACTATTTATTTTGCAAAATCTTTTTATAATACTGCATAAATCAGAAAACCCTTTTTGTCTGGAAAGTCTTCCTATAAACAAAAATTGCTTGTTTTCAAGTACAGGAGGTTTTCTAAATTCCATATTTGTAAAATTATAAATTACGGTTGTATTCGGATTTATCTTCTTGTATTTTTGCAAGTCTCTATTTGTCAGAATTACAACTTGATTTAAACTTTTAAAAAGAAACCGCCGCAAGATTTTCTGATAAAATGGAGTTCCATCATAGCAAAAATGCTCCCAGCCGACAGTTCTTGCCTTTAATTTCGGACTGCAATAAGACAAAACAAGATTGCAGATAATTCCAACGCCGACAATAACATCAAATGAGTCAAAAAAATCAGAATGTTTTTTTATGTATTTGATGTAATCAAATTTTGTAAAAAAATTGATTTTCCGTCTTTTAATTTTTGCATCTATAAAACTAATTTCAGAATTGAGCTTGTAAATTGATTTTTTTTCGGAAAAATCAAATGAAACTACTGCAACCTCGCAAGAATGGGAAATTTCGTTTGCAAGATTGCAAAGCATGCGTTCTCCGCCACCGTTATAAGAATAATCTTTTGATAAAAAACAAATTTTCATTTTTATATTCCTAAAATAATATTTTTTATAAAACAGATGATTTTCAGTTTCTTGCTTGAACAGGAATTCAATTTGTAAAAATTTTTCCAATACCAAAAAAGAAATTTAAATCGCTTAGTACTTCCAAGGCTTTTATAAAATTCAAGAGCTTCATTTATTGTTTTTAAGCAATTTGAATCAAAATGTTCTTTTTGCAAGGTAGACAATATTTCAATCTGTTCTTTTATAAAATGCTGGTTTTTTCCTTTTACAGCTTTCTTGATTTTTTCAAAAAAATTTTGTTTTTTATTTTCTGTAACATTTGTTTCATGCTGGCGATAATATAAAATACAGTCATTTTTATAGCAGACACCGTTGCCCGCTGCTGCTACAAGTGCAAGCCAGTAGTCATGAAATTTTACATTTTCAGGAATCGGCAAGGCTTTTTGAATAAGTGACTTTCTGAATAAACACGCTGAACCTTGAAAAATATTTGAATGTAAAAGGAAAAAGAACCATTCATCTTTTGTTTTTGGCAAGAAATCAATTCTTGAACATGAGAGCAAATCTATTCCCGTTGATTTTGCTTTTTCATCACACAGAAAAGCATTGGCACCAACCAAATCATTTTTGCCGATATTTTCCAGCAAAACTTGAAGGTGTTTTTCAGTCCAGATATCATCCTGATCACTCAGCGCAATATAATCACCAGAACATAATAAAATCGCTTTCTCAAAATTTTTTTTAAAACCAAGATTTTTTTCATTCGCAAAGACTTTTATACGAATATCTTTCTCCACATATTCATTTAAAATCTGCAAAGTAGAATCTGTTGAACAGTCGTCACAGGCAATCAGTTCAAAATCTTGAATTGACTGAGAAAGAATTGAATCTAACTGTTCGCGTATGAATTTTTCTCCGTTGTATGTTGCAAGGGCGATAGAAACTTTCATTTTGATAACTCTTTACAAAATCTCTCAAACCCATTCTGAACAATCTGTCTTGCCTGTTGCACAGAAGGCATTTCCTGTTTTTCACAGAAAAGGGTTTCCACTTTATTAAGTACCCTTCTATAATCACCTATTTTTTCATCAAAAATGTCCTGGATTTCAACCATTCTGCTTGTCATGCCCAGCGTCTCAAGAAGTCCTTTCATCTTATGTTCATAGCTTAAAGAGACAAAAGGAACTTCATTGTTAATAGCAAAAACAATGGAATGATATCTTGCACCAATTACAAAACCAGCTTTTTTTATAATTGCCTGTTGAACATCCGAACTTTGATTTTCATCAATTACGACAATATCCTGATTATTTGACAGTTCCTTTAATTTTAAGAAATATTCATAATCATTTATAATTGATTTGTAAGTTTGCGGAAGCATTACAATTTTCTTATCAGCAAATTTTGTTTCAAGAAGTTTAATAATTCTCAAATAGAATTCATCTATTTTTTCCTGCGGAATATCTTTGTAACGAGGGTGCCATGTAAGTGAATTCGGAACAAGTACAATATATTCAGAATCCTTAATAATTTTTTGCATATTTTCCGGGATTTTTACAGAAGGAATTTCAAGAAAAGCAGAATCGACCACTTCATTTGCATTTACTTCAAATTGTCTTGCAATATCTAAAGAAACTTTATCTCTCAAACTTATATAAGAAAAATATTTTAAAAGGCGCACACTGTATTTTTTGAAAAATTTCTTTTTGAAGTTTTCTTCTGTAAATGGTCCTATAGATCTGCCCCAATACAGGACGGGCTTCTTCAGTCTTCTTGCAACATCAAGCTGCCAAATGTGATCCCAATTTAAAAAACCGCCCATGCACATTCCACCAGGAGCACACACGACCTTGTCATAAATTTTTAAAAGTCTATGAAACTTTCTCAAAGCAGGATGCAGATATGAAAATGCAAAATTATCAAGCAGAAAACCAAGCTGTTCAAATCTGCTGAACCCTCGGATTTTTGGTATGTTGATATATGAAACATTTTTTGCATTAACTTTTATTAAATCAATAAGGGTCTGTTCTACACAAAGAAAAACAACATCTATCTGATACCCTGGAAATTTCCTGCATATCGCCCTTAAAAATGCTTTGTGTGCTGCTTCATCGCCCCGGTTTGCAAGAGGCTGGTTTACTATTGCTATTTTCATTTTCTTTTTCCTCTGATAATTCTTTTTACAAATTTCTTTATAAAACTCGGAGCTGTTTTTGATAATATTTTTCTTGAATAAAATCTTATGAAATAAAAGCGTGAGGCTTCCTTGAATCTTTTGAAGAATTCCTTTGCAGAAAGAGCTTCAATCCCTGAATATACAAAGTTTCTTATAGCAGGTCTTTCAGAGGGCGTTTGCAGGTTGCTTTTTATTGAAATATATTGGCTGAATTCCAAAGGAACTATATTGAAACTATCTTTTACTAAGTTAAACAACGCTAGTCCTTTTTCCGTATCTATAATGCAAAGACTCAATCCTTTAGAAAAATCAAATCCCGGAATTATCTCTGTGATTTCTGTAAAGTCACCCATCGTTATATCTCCGGGTCGCTCCAAAGATGAATAAGGACATGAATAACAACTTTCCCTGTATGTTTCACATCTTATAAAAGAAGAATAATATGGATCTAAAGCAGACAATACAGTCTTAGTCTTAGTCTTAGTCTTAATTTTTCCATTACAGCTACAGCCGCCAACATCCTTATCCCTGAAACCGCAGTAAATTATTTTTCCGCCAAGCTGTCCAGACTGCCACTCAAGATATTTATGAAACAGCCTCTCGCTCGGCACTCCATGGCAAATCAAATCCATTGTAAAAAGATTCTCATAGTCATTGCCCAAGAATTTTTTTAATCCGGCGATTTGGCAAGGCGTTCCAGAATACAAAACTTTTTTTCCATTTTTTAAATAAGAAAGAACCTTAGAATATGTGCTGTTTGTTGTGCTTTCAACATATTTTGAGCCTTTCAGTTTATAAAGCTCGTTTATATCTTCAATACAAATATGCTCTACAAACAAGTCCGCATTATATGCCGCGCCAAAAACAACACCTCCGTTCTTCAAAATCCTTTCAGCGATAACAGAAAATAAAGCTCCGCTAGAACTTTCAAAAAGTTTTTTATCATCCTTTAGCCAAACAGCATAACTTGTTTTCTTAAAGTCATTCTTCTCATAAGGCTTAAAAGACGGACAATGCTTTAGACACAGTCCGCAATCAACACACTTAGATTCATTTACACTTGGATAAAAAAATCCCTCATTATTTTCCTGCATATCTATAGCATTCTTAGGGCATATTTGAACGCACGAACGGCATGAGAAACATTTTTTTCTATCGATTATAGAAACGCTTTTCAAAATTATCTCCTAAATTTTCTTATAAAACTGAACGCATATTTTCTTTCTTCCGGTGTAAACAAAATAGTAAACGAAAGCACAATAATGATAAAAACCGAAAACAAGCAGGAACAAATAAAATAACCAAGTCCGGAAAAATGAGATGTCAGCAATTTCGTAATAAAAAATGAAATAGACACAATAACAGCACATCTCAATAAAACTTGAAAAATAAAATTCTTTACAGGAAATGATTGCGAGAAATTCAAATATAAAACTCTAAAAACAAGAATTGAAAGACAAAGGAAAAATCTTATGAACAAAACTGAATATGGCGACATTCCCCTAAAAAGGAATAATATTGATAAAGGAAGGTTTGCAAAAATAAAACAGCTTATAATTATTTGATAAAACTTTATATTTCCACTAGCCTGAACTACAACCGCAATTGGATAAGTCATACAGTCAACAAGCGAACATATCAGAATCAACTGGACAAAAACAACCGAATATCCCGGCACATTCTTAAGCCATAATGTCAATACCGTTTCTAGGTTTAAGCTCAATGGCAAAAGGATAAGCCACAAAAGCAGAAAAGAAAATTTTGATGTTCTGAAAATAAGTTGATTGAGTTCTTTTTTTTCTCCAGCCGCATAACTTTTTACCAGTTGCGGATTAAACGCCGTCTGAAAATTGCTCACAAAACTATAGACAGCCACATTCACCTGATTTGCGATCCCCATCGCCGCATTCACAGTTACGTTCGTAAAAATATTCAAAACAATATTCGTTCCCTGTATGTTTGCCACATTTGCAACGGCTCCAAACAAACTCCACCCACTGAACGAAACAAGTTCTTTTCCCAATCCTTTATTTTGAACCTTTTTATAATGTGCAATTTCAAAATTCTTATTGCAATAAAACTTATATATGGCAAGAATAATAAATGAAACACCAGCAAGCAAAAATGAATAAAAAACGAGCTTGTCTAGATGTGTGATTTTCAAAAGAAATACGACCGCAAGCTTCAACACAGCCTCAACAATGCTCAAGCCTGCAAAAAAACTCATTTTTTCATAAGCGATAATTACGGCATTGTATGGAACGCGCATTATATTTGCCAAAGTTGTGACAACAGCAGCCTGATAGCACCAGAAAGCGGCCGTGCTCCGTCCGATTGGAATATTCAGTTTTGCATTCACAAACCAAAGCCCGACAATCTCAGCCAAAACAATAAAAATCAGGCAGACAATTCCATGAATCACAAGGGTTGCTGAATAAACATTCCTAGTTTTTTCTGTGTCATTCTTTCCAAGGTAGAAATTAAGAAACCTTTGAACGCTTGTCGCCATCGCGTTATTCACAAAACTGAACAGGACAACAACCCCAGCAACAACATTGTAGATTCCGTAATCTTCAGCACCAATTGTATTCAGAACGACACGCACCGTGTAAAGGCTCACCAGCATTATGAGAATCTGCCGGAAGTAGAGGGCAATTGTGTTTTTGGCTATTCGGGTACTGTTTGACATAACATCTCCTGCCAGTCTTTCCATCAATTGAAAGATTACGGTTCTTTAAGAGACATGGACATATTGAAAAAACTTGCTTTCGGCTTTTTTTTTACAATATGTCCGACGAGTTCTAAGTCGCTAATAGCGCGACTTAGAACATCATATTTTAAAGTTACCTCTAAAAACTGAAGTTTTTAGAGGTTGCACATTTCTATTT
>NZ_JBJETK010000012.1:0-1687 GCF_051883275.1 Treponema sp.
GTTGAGTTTGCGAACTTCAACAGGATAAAACCGATGGTAAATCAGGTGGAAATACATCCGTTCAATCAGCAAATCGAAGCAAAAAAATGGAACGACAAGTATGACATTCAGCTTGAAGCCTGGGCACCGTTTGGCGAAGGGCGCGGCGGGCTTTTTGAAAACGAAGTTCTGCGGAAAATCGGCGAAAAATACGGAAAATCTGTGGCTCAGGTTATGCTAAGGTGGCACTTGCAGCGCGGAATTGTCGTAATTCCAAAGTCCACCCACAAAGAGCGTATGGCAGAAAACTTCAACGTGTTCGACTTTTCGCTTTCTGCGGACGATATGGAAAAAATTGCCGCTCTCGACAGAAACGAAAGTTCGTTTTTCAGCCATCAAGACCCTGCGATGGTGGAATGGTTTGTGAAGATGGTCGAAGAACGAAAATCGCACAAATAGCGGATAAAAAGCCCGGCAAAAAATGCAGGGCAGGGGTAAAAACAGGAGAGAGCAAAAACAATTTGACAATTAAGTGAGGTATTTTATGAAAAAAACAATAAAGGCAATTTGCCGGAATGCTGTTCTTGCGGCATTTTCCGCTGTGCTTCTTGTTGCGGCAGGCGGCTGTTCAAAATCAGGTGCAAAAACAAACGCAAAAATAAACGACACTACACTTCGCATAAAAAAGCAGGGCGTTTTTTCTTCAGGCGGAAGCATCACCGAGCCTGTTCCGGGCACTTATGACGAAACGACAAACTGGCTCAGCACAACACGAGAAGGAAACACCGCGCACGTTGACCACGCAAACGTCTTTTTCCAGATTCCCGAAAGTGAAACAAAAAATCCCGTAGTCTTTCTGCACGGATACGGACAGAGCCGGACAGGCTGGCAGACAACTCCAGACGGTCGCGAAGGCTGGGCAGATATGTTTTTGCGTAGCGGACATTCGGTTTTTCTTGTAGACCAGCCTCGCCGTGCATCAGCCGGAATGACGGCAAAAATGACGATGTCAAGCCTTGATGCCTGGGGCGAAGGCGGAATGTATTACAAGCCGGGAGATCAGGCATGGTACACGCATTTTAGAATCGGCCGCGTTCCGCCACAGCGTTACGAAGGCTCGCAGTTCCCGTCAGGCGAAGAAGCACAAAATCAGTTTTTCCGCCAGATGACAGTGAACACAGGCGACTACGACGAAAAACTTTTCGGCAAATCGCTTTCCGCAGTCCTTGTCGACGTCCGCAAAATGACAGGAAAAAAATCAGTCTACATCACGCACTCACAGGGAAGCCGCGTAGGCTGGCAGACAGACCCAGAAAACATCGCCGCAATCGTTGCAATCGAACCGGGCGGAACACCAGCACCTGACTCCGAAGAATACAAAAAACTCCTCGCCGCAAAAATCCCGGTCGCAGTCTACTTCGGCGACTACATCGACAACGGACCTGCCGACATTCAGTCAACAACATTCTGGAAAACCGTCCGCGACAACGCCCTCATCTTTGCCGAACGCTACAACGCAGACGGCGGCACTGCAATCGTCGCAGACCTCCCCAAAGAAGGCATCACCGGCAACAGCCACTTTATGTTCCAGGAACTGAACAACGCTCAAATCGCCGCCCACATCGAAGAGTGGCTTTCAAAAGTCCTAAAATAAAACTCAAGGAGGGAGGAGCCCCTCCCTGCGGCCGCACTCCGTTGCGTCCTACCC
>NZ_JBJETK010000013.1:0-183559 GCF_051883275.1 Treponema sp.
TGCTACAAATAAATAGCTTAGAAAGTCACCTTGTTCGTTGACTTTTTATGGGAGTGTCGATATGTAGTTCATGGCCGCTCACTTTCTACTTCTGCATTCTTTACAAGACTTTCAATGACTTTCTTTAACGACTGCTCTGTTTTTTCCTCGTGCCGTATTTTTGCTATGAAACAGAGACAGGCATAGGTTTCTTTTGGGGAAAGAACTGCTGAAAAACAGGATTGCTGGTTCTCATCTGATTCTTCCAGTGAAAAAGAAAAGTCTTTTGATTTGAGAATTTTCATTGCTTCCGCAGAAAATTTTTCATCTGAATAAAGACGGAATTCCGCTCCGCATGAGGTTTCAAAGGCGGTTCTGCATTTGCCGTAAAGATTTCTTTCAATTTCTGTCATTCTGAATTCTCCTTGCTTGAAATCTCTTTAACATCAAGAATTGTCGAATAGATTGTTATTCTTGTTGCTGTGCTGCTTACATATTTAACGCTTCTCATGTCTGTAGGCTCATCAACCTGCACAATGGTTATCTCTGTATTTTCTTTCCTGAAAGAGACAGTATTTCTTTTTAGATAGTCATGGCTTTTGTACAGGCAGTTTCTGACATTCCATACTATGTATTCTTCCGAATCAGTTTTTATGATATATCTGCTGTCCCAGTCCGTTGCTTTGACTGTTTTGACGTTGTCGTATTTTCCATATTTCACTGGCACTGAACCGCATGAGAAAAATGACATTGAAATTAGAAAAAACAAGAATGTTAGATCAATTATTTGTACTGCAATAGATTATCTCCTTTTGTAGCTATAAGTGAGATATTGAGAATAATAAAAAGAACTGTAAGAGCAGATTTTGTGGCGATAAAAATTACGGCTCTTTTTGTTGTTTTATCAGGAAGTCTTTTTATTTCTTTCATTCTTTGCTCTCCTACATTACGCTCAGTTTTTCTGAAACTATTTCCAGCCGCTCTTTAAGCAGTTGAATTGTTTTTTCCAGCCGTGCTTTTTCTTTTGTGAGCTTTTCATACGGTGATGAGCTTCTGTCTTACTTTATGGAAACAGAAGCCTGGTTTATTGTTTTACCTTTTTTCAGTCCATTTATTATGTTTTGCCGAGTATGTGAATTCTTTACTTTGAGAACAGTTTCCATCTCATCTTGACCGAAGTTTTCTTCGATGTTTTTGGTTTTAAGGCATTTTTCTGCCGTATTCTTGGATATGTTCAGGTCGTGCGAAAGAATGTCCTCAAATCTGATGCTTTCTTCCTGGGATTTCTCATGTATTTCTGAAAGAATCTTTCCGAGCTTCTTTTTTAGGTTTACGATTTCACGGTCAATTTCCTTTGCTTCTTCAATTAAAACAGACAAATCCTTGGAGCGTTCTCTCGTATAGATTTTTGCTTCAACAGCTTTTTCCAGAAGGTCATCGAATTTTGCCCAGAATTCCGTTGTGTGGCTTTTACCACCATTCTTCACTTCAATACCGAGCTTTTTTTGCTTACAGTTTATAAGGTGATGTGTATATTCGTGGATTGCCGTGTATATAAGCTCATTTTCTGTGGTGAAATTCTTGTTGTGAAGAAAAATTTCAAACGTAGCAGGTCTGTACAGCCCATTCACTTTTTTAGAAGCTTTTCCTGTCTGTGTAACCGAGAAGTCTATGTCTGCTTTTTCAAGGGAAAGAAGAACCTCTTTTATTTTTTCGTTTGTCATTTGCTAGTTTCCTGATTCATCTTGTCTTTGACTTTCATCTTTTTCATTCTGCATTCTCTCGATTTCCTCCAAGTCTAATCCGTTATTGTTTATGATAATCTGAGGCATTTACCGACTCCTGCTTTTTATAAACTTGATTATCTCAGAAATGAGGTCCTTATGTATAATCCGACCGAACTGTAATTATGATTGCAATAAGCAGCTCGATTGTTTCAAGAATCATTTTTTTGCCTCCTCAAACAGGATAAGCTGTTTTTCTTTTTGCATTGCCTCTCTTTTGGCGATGATGTCGTCAACGTTTTTCTCAAGCTCCTTTGACTTTTCAAGAGATTTCTGTGAGCGAGTACGGAAATAACATTTCTGCGCCGCCCTCATCTCGGCGACAATATCTGCAAACTGCCCTGCGGTCATTTTTTATTAACCTCGCTTGTCTTATCGCTCTGGCAACTGTTTTCCAGATAAAATTCTGTAACCTCGTATCTTTCTTTTGCCTCTACAAACAGAACTTGATAAAATACTAGAAGAATTTCTTTTATTGAATTGAAAGCTTTAATCATTTGTTCTCCTCTCCAAAGGCATCATCAAAATCAGAAATATCCGACTCATCATTTTCTGAATCAGAATGTTCTTTTTCCTGTTTCTGCCCATCATCCAGATTGAAAGCCCTGTAAATTCTTGCCACAGAGAAATCGTCAAAATGTATGTCATTACGGATTTCCTCTGCAGATTTTCCGCTCTCAATTTCTGAAAGAATGAAGTCATAGATTTCGTAAGCAAGGGCGCTGCCTTTTTTCAGTCCGGCTTCGTAAGCCGCTTTTCGTTCCTTTGTCCTCTCGGAATCTTCTTCCGGGGAAAGCCTGTATGACGGTCGCTCTATTCCGTCTGAATGGTTGAAGTTCAGTCCTGCAGGAGTACCCTCGTTCGTGGAGAGGGATTCGGAAATATCATCATCGGAAGGTTTCTTCTTAGACGCTTTTCGGGATTTCTTCTCAGCCTTGATTTCCTTGCAGATGTCCTTTACCGTTGCCTCGCCTGATTCAATCCTTTCTCGCTGCTCATCGGTCGCCTCTTCGTCAACGGTTTCTTGATTGATAATCTCATTGTAAATCTGGTTCGGGGAGGCCTCTCCTTTTTCAATTCTCTCGATTTGCTCGTCGCTAGCCCGGCTGTTCACTTTGTTTGCGCGCTCTACTGTTTTTTCCGACAGCCCAAGCTCTTTTCCAACTGCCTCGTTCTTGTTTCCCTCAAGGCTCTGGATATATTCGCTTCCCATAAGCTCCTGTATGTTTTTCAGGAGATCGATTCCGTTAAGGTTTCTTCTGTCGGTCTGAAGATGAAGAGCGTAGCGGTGCGCCTCCTCGAAACTTTCAAAAGTGTGCTTGAAGTAAGGAACCATTTTTATTCCTGCCATTCTGGATGCTGCGACCCTTGTGTAGCCGTCTATCAGATAATTATGCTCCGTTCCGTTTTCATCCCTTGTAACCCATATATGCACCGGCTGGCTTGAGTCGAAGCTGTTCTTTGCCATGTCTGCCGCAATCCGGTCAAGCAATGTCTTGTCTATGGAGAAAAGGCTCTTGAACTTTTCATGCTCCTCGATTTTCTCAATCAGAATGTTTTCGGAAAGCTTTAGTCCGTTGTTTGCGAATGGAAGGTTTCCGCCTGCGGTTATTATGTTGAGCTTTTTTGCCATATTTTTATCCTGCCTCTCTGTAACGAAGAACCGACACGTGTCGGTCAGAATTTATCCACCTCATTGCTGTTTTCAGCAAGCATGCTCACGAGCTTGTTTATTTCGGTTGCGAGCCGTCTTGCGCCGACAAGCTTGCTTGTTGTGCTGATTTTTTCATCAGTCTGCACATATTTGTCCGCGGCGGATGTCTGCGGAATATGGACATCAAGAATATTTTGAAACTCGCTTTCAAAGACTTGAACAAACTGCGACTGAGTTGAGGTTGCGAAGCTTGCAAGCTTTTCCTGCCAGTGGGAATACAGCAGGTACCATTTCCCAGCCTGCTGCGGACAGTCGTCATAAATTTGCCTCTGGAGGAATTTTGTTGTCGTCAGGTTGAAGGATGTGAATTCAAGCGGCGTAAGAATTATGTCCGCGGCGATAAGGGCGTTGATGACGATGTTGTCATAAGTCGGAGCTGTGTCAATCACAACATAGTCATATCCGTTCTCGCGGAGAGTTTTCTGAAGCTCGTTGTAGCCGATTCCTCTCAGCTTGTATATATTCAGGTGGCTCGGAATTATGTCGATGTTTTCAAGCCGGGATTTTATCGCATAGTTCTTTACATTGTTGTGGCTTAGAGCCTCGAAGACATTGCAGCTTTCAATTGTTTCTGCGATGTTCTCAATCCCTGATGTAAAGTACATTGTGCCTGAGTTGTTCGGGTCGAGGTCGAAGTAAAGAACCTTGAAGCCCCTTGCGGCCAGGTTTGTCGCTGTCAGAATTGAGTCTGTCGTTTTTCCGACGCCGCCTTTCATGCTTGAGTACGTGATTACCATATTATTTCCTTCCGTTGAAATTCTTCCGGAAGTCCAGCTGTTTTCTGCCCGCCCAAAAGTTTATTAGCTGTCCTTCCGAAAGAGAAGATTTTCTAGGCAAAAGCCTAAGCCCAACTCCGGGGTTTGAACCCGAGAAATTCCCGCTGAATGAGATGGGCAAAAAAAAACAAGAAAACAACCTGAATCTGCCTGAAAGAGGGTGTCTTCTTGTTCAAAATTGAGAAAAAGATATAAAAGCAAGCAGATTCCAAGACAAAGCCGCGCTTCACAATGGAAATGCCGCTTAA
Source organism: Treponema sp. (assembly GCF_051883275.1). Taxonomy (GTDB): domain Bacteria; phylum Spirochaetota; class Spirochaetia; order Treponematales; family Treponemataceae; genus Treponema_D. Next base: position 4,502 of record NZ_JBJETK010000013.1, read on the forward strand.
ATATCTTGTTTCAACTTGATATTACAATCTACCTAAAAGAAATTTTGATATGTTATTGAATAAGATAATCTGGATTTGTAATTCGTTATAAAAAACAAATTTTATTTAAAATAAAAATACGGCAACTTCCTACTTTCCCGCGTTAGCAGTATCATCGGCGTAGAAGAGCTTGACTTCCGTGTTCGGGATGGGAACGGGTATTACCTCTTCACTTTGGTTACCGTGATTAAGAATATATATTTTCTAAAAAAAAATGTCAATCCCTTTTAATAATTTTTTTTTAGAAATAATTAAGAATTTCGCTTCGGAAGGGCAAGATTGTTTTTGTCGTTTTTATGATGCAGAACTTTTCCGAATGAAAAAGAGTTTCATCTGCATTGAATGGAACTTGCGGCGGCTGTTGGTTCAATTATTGATACTATCTGAAAAAACTTGTATACTAAAGAAATATAAGCGGCGCGCTGGATAATCCGATGGGATTATTCAATGATAGCCATGATTCTGCTGTTTTGCGGTATTTCAAAAATGCAAAAAAATGGAAGCGCAGATAATCGCAAAGAGGTAATCCGCGTTTTCTTAAACATAAATCAGAATAAATAAAGAGGCCTTAAAAAAAATGACTTTTTCGGGGCAGCTCTAAACTGTAAAAATTTAGGATTATTGAGATGAAATTTAGTGAATTTTCTTTGCACGAAAACCTTGCAAGTGGTATTGAGGGCGCAGGGTATGTGGATTGTACTCCGGTTCAGGAGCAGGTTTTGAATTCTTCCCTTGAAGGAAGAGATTTATATGTTCAGTCCCAGACGGGAACAGGAAAAACAGCTGCGTATTTGATAAGCGTTATACAGGAACTTTTGGTTCGCGCCGATGCTGCTGAAAAAAAAGCGCTCATTATGGTTCCAACAAGAGAGCTTGCCGTTCAGGTTCAGGAGGAAGCCCAGAAGCTTTCAAAATTCACATCATTGAAATGCGCAAGCTTTTACGGCGGCGTGGGATATGACAAGCAGGTTGCTTCCCTGAAAAACGGTGTGGATATTATGATTGGAACGCCGGGACGTGTGATAGACTTGAACCAGGGAAACCAGATGGATTTGAGCAATGTGGCTTTCCTTGTGATAGACGAAGCTGACAGGATGTTTGACATGGGATTTTATCCTGATTTGCGGACTCTTATAAAGGTTCTTCCGGCAAGCGGGCAGAGGCAGACAATGCTTTTCAGCGCAACACTGAATTCCTATGTAAAGAATCTTGCCTGGGAATATACAAGAAATCCTGCGGAAATCACAATCGCGGCGGAACATATAACAGTGGACGAAATTGCACAGGAGCTTTTCCATGTTTCAAGCAGTGATAAAATGCGGCTTCTGCTCGGCATAATTTCGCGTGAAAAACCTGAAAGCCTGATTATTTTCTGCAATACAAAGAAAAACTGCGAGATTGTCGCAAAAAGGCTCAGGCACAATGAAATTGAAAGTGAATTTATAATTGGCGATTTGCCACAGAAAAAACGTCTTGCGATAATGGATAAATTCAAGGCAGGAAAAATAAAGTGCCTTGTTGCCACGGATGTTGCCGCCAGGGGAATTGATGTGAATGATCTCGCAATGGTTATAAACTATGATCTTCCTAATGAAGCGGAAAATTATGTGCACCGGATAGGGCGAACCGCGCGCGCCGGAAAGACTGGAAAGGCCTTTACTTTTTGCAGTGAGCAGGATGTTTATTCGCTTCCTCCTATTGAACGCTACATAGAAAAATCCATACCGAGCTGTGTTGCGGATGAATCGCTTCTGGCGGAAGATAAGAGCGCAGGCATCTATATAAAGCTTGATTCTTTCCATGAAGATTATAATGACAAAAGTGAATTCGGAAGGAAGCGGGCAGGCGAGTACAGCAGGCGGAATTCTTCCCATGGAAAAAAGCAGCCCGCAAGAGGAAACGGACGTTATTCACGGCGCAATGAAGAGGCAGGAAAAGCATATAAGCGTGACAGGCGTGTTTATATTGATGAAGAAAAGCTTGCTTCAATGTCCACAGATGAGCGCATGAAGCTTTACAGGGAAAAATATTCATCATTGGCATCTTCTGGCAGCTATAAAAAAACACATTCACGTTCAGAAAAGGAAAAATCCAGAAAATACAGCGAAGAACTTCCACGCCAGAACAGAGCGCAGCCGCATGGCAACAAAGCTTATTCTGAAAAATCCTCTGAGCGCAGAAAATCTGAAAAGAAAAATGTTTTTGCAAAGATAAGAGCTTTCTTTGGAAAAAAATAGCTAAAAATTCCGTTTGAAAATTAAGAGAGCCTTGGAATTTCAGTTTTTCAAGGTGGCTCTAAAAATATTTGGAGAAAAAATTGATTACAGTAACAGATGTTAGCTTGAAATTCAGTGAAAAGCCTTTGTTCAAGGATGTGAACATAAAATTCATGAAGGGAAACTGCTACGGAATTATCGGAGCAAACGGAGCAGGAAAATCAACCTTCCTGAAAATTCTCTCCGGCGAAATTGAGCATGATACAGGGACGATTACTGTCACTCCCGGCGAGCGAATGTCTGTTTTGAGCCAGGACCATTTTAAGTTTGACAGCTATTCCGTAAAGGAAACGGTCAAGATGGGCTACCCGAAATTGTATCAGCTTGAAAAGGACATCGATGCCATTTATGCCAAGGAGGATTTTTCTGATGAGGACGGAATGAAGGCTGCTGAAATGCAGGCTGAATTTGGGGAGCTTGGCGGCTACGAGGCTGAAAATCAGATTGAGCAGATGCTTTCCGGGCTTGGGCTTGATGAGGAATTTCATGATAAAATGATGAGCGAGCTGGATGAAAGCCAAAAGGTTCGTGTTCTTTTAGCCCAGTCGCTTTTTGGAAATCCTGACTATCTTATTCTTGACGAGCCTACAAACGGTCTTGATCTTGAGTCGATTATCTGGCTGGAGGAATTTCTTCTTGAATTCGAAAACTGTGTAATTGTCGTAAGCCATGACAGGCACTTTTTGAATGCTGTCTGCACTTTTACATGCGATATCGACTACGGAAAAATCACTCAGTTCACGGGAAACTATGATTTCTGGTATCAGATGAGCCAGATTCTCCAGAAGCAGGCGAAGGATCAGCAGAAAAAGCGGGAAGACAAGATGGCTGATCTCAAGCAGTTTATCCAGCGTTTTGCAAGCAATGTTTCAAAGGCTGGACAGGCTTCGAGCCGCAAGAAGATGCTTGAAAAAATGGAGCTTGAGGATATTCCGGTTACAAGCAGAAAGTTCCCTTATGTAGGGTTCCAGCCGGAAAGGGAAATCGGCAATTTTGTTCTGACTGCGGAAAAGCTTTGCTCAAAGGACGACGAAGGCAATGTTCTGCTCGATAATTTCAGCCTTACAATTCATCCCGGTGAAAAAGTTGCTTTTGTCGGCATGGAGCATAATTCCATCACATCTTTTTTTGATATTGTTTCAGGCAAAAACACACCGGAAAGCGGCACTTATACCTGGGGGCAGACGACGAGCCACAGCTATATGCGGCGCGACAATTCTTCATATTTTGACAATGAGCTTAATATCACAGATTGGCTTAAGCAGTATTCACCTGAGCAGGATGATGCTTATGTGCGCGGATTTCTGGGGCGAATGCTTTTTTCCGGAGATGACGGTCTGAAAAAAGTGAAGGTTCTTTCCGGCGGTGAAAAAGTCCGGTGTATGCTTTCTAAAATGATGCTCAGCGGCGCAAACGTCCTTATTCTGGATGACCCAACAAATCATCTGGACTTGGAGTCTATAGAGAGCCTGAACGAGGGGCTTGTGAAATTTCCGGGCGTTGTGCTTTTTTCAAGCCATGACCATGAATTTATTTCCACCATCGCAAACAGGATTGTCGAAATTACACCAAAAGGTATAATTGACCGCATGATGAATTTTGACGATTATCTGAAGGATGAGCAGGTCAAGCAGCTTAGAAAGGAATTCTACGCCGGTCTGAACAAAAAAATCAGAATTTAAAACTGCCTCTGAAAGTTTTCTGTTTTCAGAGGTATGCCTCACTGACGCTGTCCGCGCAGGCGGACAGTCTATGGCAGCTTCCTAGAATTCTATCCAATCGCCGTCGGTTGTAAGATACCAGTCTGCAAGAAGATTCTGCGAGTTTGGCTCATACCATGAAATGCTTCCATTGTAATTCAGAACTGCAAGCCTGCTTTTTGTGCCCGCTGATTTCATCGGCATTGAGGCGGAGCGGTGGAATGTCGTTGTTTTTTTAGCCAGAATGCTGTATGCGCGTATTTGGTTTTTACCGATATTTGTGAAAATAAATGGATATGAAATTTCCGCAAATGCAGTTGTATCTTCCGCCTGAAGCGTGAACAGTGAAGTTTTAATTCCCGATTTTGGGCTATATGAAAAAACTTCGGTTTTTGAAGATCCGTTTTCAGAGTTTATTGAAATTCCATAAATTGTCTGGTTTTCATTTGAATTGCTGTTGTCGCAGCTCAGGGAAAAAGCGACATCGCCGGTGAATTTCAACGGAACTGTTTCTTTTGTTTCAATATTCACGGAGACCATAGCGGAGTCTCCCTTTCCTGTGGCTGTTTTTGCAACTATGACATGGCTGCTGCTGAGCATAACGGCATCCTGCACAGAAGTTCCGGTGTACAGTGTGGAATTTTCCCCGGTGGCTATGTCGTACATTCCAACAATGGATGTTCCAAGTATATAGATTATTTTATCTTTAAAGACTCGGAGATTTCTGATTTGCGCGGACGGGGTGAAAAGCTGTCTGGAATTTTCGCTTCCGTCAACAGATACAAGCTGAACCTGCCGGCTTGCATTTTTTGTCCAGAGCACAAGCCCGTCAGCGTGTTTTGAAATGTTTGTCTGCGAAAAGCTCGATGTTATTCTTGTCATGACTTTTGTGTCATAGGAAGTTTTATACAGAGAATTCCTGGTCAGGATATAAAAAAACTGCCCGTCAGAATCAATGTCGTAAACCTTCTGGTACATATTTTCTGTTACCGAGGAAATTGTATACAGCTCAGATTCCGGTATATCAGTCATTGAATAGATATTTCCGGCTTGTGTTCCAATCAAAACTGTTCCCGAGTTTTTTGCAGCGCAAGTAAAGGTATCTCTGTTTTTTAGCCCTGTGAAATTCTTTATAATGAGAGGGCGCGCCGGAGTTTTTTCGGAGAGCTGGATTTTTAAATCCTGCTGCCGGATAAGATTCAGCGAGAAGTTTTTTCCGCTGTCTGCGATATAATAAAGCCCCTGTTTTTCCTCGTTGCTGTTTTTGTACACAAAAAGAATAGGGCTTCCGGCCTGGTAGGTGGCAAGTGTTTTTCCCGAAGTTGCATCGAGCACATATATGCTGTTGTTTTTTTCTCCGGCAATGAATCTGTTCTTTACATTTCCTGTTCCGAAGAGAACTGTTTGATTCAGGGAAGCCGGAGCTGAAAACTGAGCCTTCACTTTCATTTTCAGCAAGTCATAGTAATATATCGTGCCTGACTTTGAGTACATTATTGCGGTTTTTTCCGAGTCGCCTGTAAGAATGAGCGGCACAATTCCTGAAACATCTGTTGCTTTCTTTATAACAGTTCCTGTGGTCGCATTCAAAATGAATGTTCCGTTGACAGCTGTGGTTCCTGCAAAAAGATATTTTCCCCTGGAGGAAAATGAAATGGAAACTATGGAATTTGCAAATTTTTTTGAAAACTTTTTTGTGTATGTTTTTTCGTCCAGAACAGTCAGCCTGTGATTTGAAATTCCGTCTGTTTCATATACTGCGATGTCGCCTGACACTGGATTTTTTGCCACGAGCCGGACTTGCAGCTCTGAAACTTGGTAATGTTCTCCCATTCCATCTGAAGTCCATTTTATAATGAAGCCGTCATTTCCCGCGGAATAAAATGATTCCTGCGCGGAAAACGAAGAGTCAGGCGAAAATAAAAAATTTACTTTTCCCTCATGGGACTGCGTGGAATCTATTGTCTGTGAAAAAATTCCAAGCGGAGCAAGGAGAAAAAAAATAATAAAAAGATGTTTCATTGGAATCCTCTGTTTTTTATGAAATACATTATATCGCTTGCCATGGAAAAAGCAAAAAGCAGCAGTATAAGAAAAACTCCTGCGGCCTGGATAAAATACAGGAATTTCGGATTCATTTTTTTGCGCAGGGCAAATTCAATAAAGGCAAAAAGAATGAGGCCGCCGTCTAAAACAGGAACAGGAAGCATGTTTGTCATAAACAGTGATATGCTTATGAGCGCAAGAAATTCCAGTGTTGAAACAATGCCTTCCTTGAATCCGGCTGAAAATCCGCTTGCTATTGTTGTGCCCAAAATCGATGTTATTCTTGCAGGCCCTGACACCGCGTTTGTAAGCTCAACGCCTTTGAACATGATTTTTATGCTTTTTCCTGTCAGCACGATAATCTGAATGCATTTTGAAAAGCCTTCCCTGCATGCGCCGAAAAAACTGTGGCTTGGATAGCTCCGGACGGCAACAGAATCCGGCATTGAAACAATTCCTATTTTCCCGGCGCCGGTTTCCTTGTCCAGGTCAGTTTTTACATTGAAAAAAAGTATTTCGCCTTCGCGCTCAGCTTCAACCTGTATGATTTCGTCAGGGCGGCAGGAAACAAAAGCTGCAATTTCGCTGAAGTCATTTACTGTGTTTCCATTCAGGCTTAGAATTTTATCGCCGGTTTTCATTCCAGCGATATGAGCCTGAGATACCATGCCGGGGTATTGCTCGTCCGCCATTATAACTGTAGTTCCTGCGCTGTAGTATGTGTAGCCCATGAGCGCAACTGAAAAAAAAGCCAGAAATGCAAACAGAAAATTCGCAAACGGTCCTGCAAAAGAAATTGCAAGCCTTTTCAATGGCGATATTCCATAAAATGAATCCTTTTCGCCGGGAATTTCCTTGAGTTTTTTTTCCATTGCCTCCTGAAAATCCTTTTCGCCTTTCATTGCGCAGTAGCCGCCGAGCGGAATAAGTGAAATCCTGTAATCTGTTCCTTTCCATTCCCGGTGAAACAGAATCGGCCCCATTCCTATTGAAAAAGCTTCAACCTTCACTCCAAAAATTCTGGCTGCTGTAAAATGCCCTAGCTCATGAAAAAAAACAAGGAAACTCAGTCCCAGAATTCCCCAGATAAATATCAATGAATTCCTCCTGGCAGCATTGAAAGCTGGCGCTCTGCCTCAAGCCGGGCCTTTCTGTCAGCCTCAAGAATTTCGTCAATCGAAGCCGCCTGAAAACTCCAGTCAAGAGAAAGTGTGCTGATTACAATTCTGGAAATATCCATAAATCCGCACTTTTTGTCAAGAAATGCCTGGACTGCTGCCTCGTTTGCTGCGTTGAAGGCTATTGTATAGCTTGCTCCTTTTTTTGCGCAATCAAAGGCTGTTTTTAAAAGCGGAAATGAACTGAAGCGGGGAGGCGAAAATGTCATTTCTCCGCAGGCGGAAAGGTCAAATTTTTCAAGATAATTCTGCGAATTTTCAGGCCATGCCAGCGCGCCAAAAATGGGATGCCGCATATCGGGATTTGAAATCTGGGCATAAAGTATTCCGTCCTTTGTTCTTACCAGTGAATGGATAAGGCTCTGTGGATGCACAACAACACTCACATGTTCCGGCGGAAAATCAAACAGCCTGCATGCTTCTATGACTTCAAGTCCCTTGTTTGCAAGAGTTGCGCTGTCTATCGTGATTTTTTGCCCCATAGACCAAGTAGGGTGCTTTAGCGCATCTTCCACGGAAACTTTTTCAAGCTCGTCATCTGAAAGAGTCCTGAAAGGGCCGCCGCTTGCTGTGATTATAAGCTCGCTTATATTTTCTATTCCGATTTTTTCTGTCAGATTGAATATTGCAGAATGTTCGCTGTCCACAGGAATTATATTTGCATTGTGTTTTTTTGCAGTTTCCTTTACAAGAACCCATGCCATTACAACAGTCTCTTTGTTCGCAAGCGCTAAATCGATTCCGCTTTCCAATACAAAAATAGAGGGCTTTAGTCCTGCTGCGCCTGCTATTCCGTTTACCGCTATGTCAGCCCCTGAATTTTTTATGAGAGCCTCAAGCCCTTCTATTCCGTCCCTTGAAAAAACTGTTCCCGGACAGTTGAATTCACTGCACAATTCAGCGACTTTTTCTTCATTGCTGCCGGCGGAAAGTCCGCACACTTCAAACCGGCTGTCCATTTTGCGGATAATGTCAAGAGTCTGCCGCCCGATTGAGCCAGTGCAGCCTAAAACAAGAATTTTCTTTTTCATCAGTTAAAAGGTCCGAATAATATTGAAACTAAAAGGTAGAAAACCGGCGATGAGATAACTATTGAGTCAATGGAATCAAGAATTCCTCCGCGGCCGGGAACAATAGTGCCCGAATCCTTTATATCAGAGGAACGCTTGAATACAGATTCTGTCAAGTCACCTACTATTGCTGACAATGCAATGCAGAGACCTGTAAAAACCATCTTGAAAATTGAACCGCAGAAAATTTCCGGCCATAAAAAATACCCGGCGATTCCTGCTGCCACAGAGCCCAAAAAACCGCCTAAAAATCCAACTATGCTTTTATTTGGGCTCGCCTTTACTATTCCGCGGTTGCTTTTTCCAAAAAGAATTCCCAGAAACCAAGCCATACTGTCGCACATAAAGACCATCATAATGAATACACATGCAACAGGAACAGTTATGTTTCTGCCATTAAGAGCCCATGTTGTCATCCGGGAAATAAAGCTGAGCAGAAAACCTGTGTATGTTATTATGAATATAGAAGCTGAAATTCTGATGTTGGAATTTCCGAAGTCCTTTGCTGTTAAAATTTCCAGTAAAAATAAAGCGATTATGGCAATGACATAGGTGAATGTTATAATTTCCTGACCGCTATAGAAATTTACGCCAAATGACGGCAGAATTGCATAAAGCGCGGCAACAAATGGAATAAAAACGCTTAATGTAATTATAAATTTTCTATTCAGCAAACTGTATTTTGTTGAAAAAATTGTATAAAGCTCATTTGCTCCAAGCGCAGAAATTGTACAGACTAAAATGTGCAGCAAAAGATGATTAAAAAAAGGAACTGCAATAAACAATATTACAAGAGGAATTCCAATGAAAAAAACCAAAAGCCGGGAAATTACTTTGCTCATACGGGAACTGCTCCAAATTTTCTAGTTCTTTTTTGAAACTCCCCGATGTCCTTAAAAAATTCTTCCTTAAAATAATCTGGCCAAAGTGTGTCGGTAAAAAGAAGCTCGGCATAAGCTGAATGCCACATAAGAAAATTGCTTAATCTTTTTTCACCGCCGGTTCTTATAAGCAAATCTACGTCAGGAAGTTCTGGAACATCAAAACTTTTTGAAATAGATTCCTCTGTTATCTCAGAGGCGGAAATTCCGCTTTCAATGAGTTTTTTTACACCCCGGACAATTTCATCGCGTCCACCGTAATTTATTGCCAGGCAAATTGTAAGCCCTGTGAGGTTTTCAGTGTCCTTTTCTATTTTGGAAATGTCTTTTTTTACATTTTCAGGAAGTCTTTCTTTGTCGCCAAGCATCCTGACTCTTACATTGTTATATTTGCAAAAATCAAATTCTTTTAAAAGATAGGAATGAATAAGCCCCATCAGAAAACCGACTTCTTCCTCTGTTCTTTTCCAGTTTTCTGTTGAAAAAACATAAAAAGTTAGAAATTTCAGACCAATATCAGATGCTGCCTTTGCAATTTCCTTTGCTCTTTTCAAGCCTTCTGTATGACCGTTTGTTCTGAGTAAATTTCTTTTTTTTGCCCAACGACCATTGCCGTCCATAATTATTCCTACATGAACCGGCAATGCGTTTTTATCAAATAATTCCATGGAATTTATTCCATTATTTCCTTTTCTTTTGCTTCGTAAACTGCGTTGATTTCCTCTATATATTTATCAGTGAGCTTCTGAAGTTTTTCAGTTTCTGTCTTAAGCTGATCTTCTGTAAGCTCTCCGGATTTCTGCTGTTTTTTCAGATCTTCATTTCCGTCGCGGCGGATATTTCTGATTGTTGTGCGGTAGTTTTCTGCAGTTGACTTTGCCTGCTTTACAAGCTCCTTTCTTCTGTCTGCGGTAAGAGGAGGAATTGCAATGCGGATAACTTTTCCGTCATTGTTTGGATTCAGACCGAGCTCTGCTTTCTGGATGGCTTTTTCAATGTCGCCCATAATTGACTTGTCAAAAGGAGAAATTACAATAGTACGTGCTTCTGGAATAGAAATTGTTCCAACCTGGTTTAACGGGGTAGGGGTTCCGTAATAGTCAACGCGCACCTTGTCAAAAATTGCTGCGCTAGCTCTTCCTGTTCTGATTGATTTATATTCTTCTTTCAGTGAATTAACTGTTTTTTCCATCCGGCTTTCGTTGTCAGCTGCCATAGTTTCTCCGATAAACAAGCATAAAGCTTGCCGTTTTATTTTACATTTTCAAGGAAAACTCTAAAAATTATAGTTTTTAGAAATTTTCTGTTAACAATGCGGCAAGGCTTCCCATTATGGAATATTCTTGCCGCAAAAATTTTATTTTCCCAAAAGCAAAAGGGTGATGCTGCTGAATTCGAGGCTTGAACCTACGGATTTTCCAACTTCATCAAGTTTTGCCTTTACTGATTTTTTGTCATCCTTTACGAACATCTGGTCAACAAAGCATATTTCTGCAAGATGCTTTTTAATTTTGCCCTCAAGAATTCCGGCTTTTACATTATCCGGTTTTGAAGCCATTTTTGGATCATCTTCCATCTGCTTTGCAAAGATTTCCTTCTGCTCATTGATGTATTCAGCAGGAACATCTTCAGGTCTGTTATAAGGAGGCACAAATGCTGCAAGGTGCATACAGCAATCACGTGCGAATTCTTTAACCTTGTCGTCTGTTGAACCCTTTATAACTGTAACAGCAGCTGTCTTGAAATCTGAGTGAATATAAATTCCAGCAACAGAATTTTCAGGAACATCAATAATCTGAATTTTTGAAAGGGACATATTTTCGCGTGTGCGTGTTGCAAAGTCCAAAAGAACATCTGAAAGCTCTTTGTTTACTTCTGTGTATCCCTTTGCAAAAATTTCGTCAAGAATCTTTTCTCCGCAGGCAATAAATTCTTCATTTTTTGCAACAAAGTCTGTCTCGCAAACCAGCTCTGCTACTGCAACCTTGTTTCCATTCTGACGGATGAAAATACGTCCTTCTGAAGTTGCGCGCTCTGTGCGTTTTGCGACTGCAGCCAGTCCCTTTTCCTTCAAAAGCTTTACAGCTGCATCGAAATCTCCATTTGTATCAACAAGAGCCTTTTTGCAATCCATCATACCTGCGCCTGTTGTTTCACGCAGGTCTTTTACCATAGCGGCTGTGATATCTGCCATTTTTTTCTCCATCAGGGAATAATCAGATGCACTGAAATTCCCTGTAATAATTATTTTGTATAATTGTCCTCGTCCAAAAGCTCGCTTTCTCTTTTGTCAGCTTCTGTGTCTTCTTCTTTTGGCTCTGTAGGAGTGTAATTTGAATAATCAACAATTTCTTCATCTTCTTTCTTGGTTGTGGCATCTGTTGTGATGTCATCCTCGTCACCAAGAGTATCGATGATTTTAAGCCCCTGCTCATTGTCAGCTTCAATAACAGCATTCGCAATAATTGAAGTAAACAGGCTGATTGCGCGGATTGCATCATCGTTTCCTGGAATAGGGTAGTCGATTCCTTCTGGATTGCAGTTTGTATCTACAATAGCGATAATAGGAATTCCCATGCGGCGTGCTTCTGCAACAGCAATCTGCTCCTTGTGTGTGTCAATGATAAAGACAGCGCCAGGAAGCTCTTTCATATCCTTCATTCCACCGTAATTCTTTGTAAGTGTTTCTTTTTCCTTGAGGTATGAAGCGACTTCTTTTTTTGTAAGCTTGTCGAAAGTTCCGTCAACTTCCATTTTTTCAATTTTCTTCAGGCGAAGAAGTGATTTTTTTATTGTAGTGAAGTTTGTAAGTGTTCCACCAAGCCAGCGGTTGTTTACATAATACATTCCGCAGCGCTCTGCTTCTTTTGCTATTGCCTGCTGTGCCTGTTTTTTTGTTCCTACGAAAAGAACTGATTTGTTTGACGATGCAACTTTGCGGATAACATCGTAGCTGTCTTTGATTGCAGTGATTGTTTTCTGCAGGTCGATGATGTGGATTCCATTGCGCTCAGCAAAGATGTACTTCTTCATGCGCGGATCCCAGCGCTTTACTTGATGTCCGAAATGAACTCCAGACTCAAGAAGACTTTTCATGGTTACAACTGCCATGATTAACTCCTTCACCGGAAAATTTTCAAAATGAAAAATTTTCCACCGGCATTATTTCTCGTGACTGGAAAAAACCAGCCCGGATATTTTCGTAACATTTTTAAAATGTCCGGCAGAATTGTTTATCAAACTGTAAACTTATAATTCTGCTCTTTAAGCATATCATATAGTTCAAAGATAGGCAAGCCCATGACGGAACTTTCAGTGCCTTCTATTTTCTTTATAAAGCAGGATGCTTTCCCTTGTATCCGGTATGCTCCGGCGGCTCCGTGCCATTCGCTTGTTTCAAGGTATGCTTCTATTTCTTCATTTGACATAGGGGCGAAAGTCACTTTGTTTATGCTTGTCCGTGTGGACATATAATGTGCGCTTCCGTTAAAAAGCGCAATGCCTGTTGCAACCTTGTGTGTTGTGCCCTGGAGGGATTTCAGAAATCTGCGCGCTTCATCCTGATCTTCGGGCTTTCCGAAAATCCGTCCCTTGTGGATGATTATTGTATCGGCTGCAAGAATCCAGCCTATTTCATCTTCGGTCGGAAGCTTTCTGGCAACTGCATCGATTTTTCTTGCGGCAAGAAATTCCGCGGCGCTTTCAAGGGGAATATCCTCTGGAATTTTTTCTTCAATGCATGCTGGGTTTACTATAAAAGGAATATTCAGGAATCTCAAAATTTCCTGACGTCTTGGAGAAGATGATGCTAATATTATTGGATCCATAATTTCTTTTTTTCAGTTGACATTTTAAAAACAAAAATATAAAGTATCTTTGTTTTTCGGGAGATTAGCTCAACTGGATAGAGCGTCGGCCTCCGGAGCCGAAGGTTGTGGGTTCGAATCCCGTATCTCTCAGTTTTAGAATTATATCTAAACTGCCTGTTTTAATTATCTGTTTTTAAATCAAGTAAGCACATACGGATTTTATAAATTCATATGTGCTTTTTTTGTGCTTACATACCTTCTTTTTCGCTGCTGCTTGTGTTGCCGCTTTGAAGAGCCTTGATCAGCTGAAGGGCTTTTGTTCTTACAGGTGTTACATATCTGTAGTTTGTTCCAATCGAAGAAATTGACTGGATCATTGCGCCTTTATCCTGCACTGTAGGAGCAAGCTTTTCATAGGCATTGAGAACTTCAAGCGCAAGCGAGCTAGTCGGGTTCAACGCCGCATATTTTTTGTGAACGAAATCAATCATGCTTACAACTTCGTCATTGTCATTCATGCCTATGTTTCCAAGTGAGCGGATAGCGGCTGTAACAACCATCGGCTCCTTGTCTTCCACAGCGATTGAAACAAGCATGTTCTTTGATTCCTCAGAAGGAATTTCACCGAGAATATCACAGGCCTTTGCGCGGATGTCTGGAAAGTTGTTCATAATGCGCCCGTTTGTTCTGGCTTGGCTTTTTACACCTTCACCAGCGAGCCGTGAAAGTGCTGCTGTCATATCTGGAGATGTTCTTCCAGCTGCAACAGCTTCTTCAAGATACTGTAGGGCTACAAGCTTGTTGTCATAGTCCTCTGAAGCTGCAAGTTCTCCTATAATTATGTCTTCTGCGCTGCTGAAATACTCTTCCTCAACTGTAGTTTCGCTTCTTGAATTTTTGTTCTTTACATTCTGACCCTGTGCGAAAAGTGCCTGGCAGATAAAAATGCAACAAGCAACTGAAGCCAGCTTTGATAATTTCATATTTATTCCTCCTTATGGATATCTTCAAGTTTAGAATATATTTTCTAAAAAAGCAAGAAAAATGTAAGGCTGTTTTATTCTAAATTCTTTGGAAGAACAAGTTTCCATTGACCGTTTGTTTTATGAAAGTTGTAATAAACAACATCGATGTCATCTTGGACTTGAACTGCTTTTACAAGTGTTTTTGTTTCATACCTGATTTCATCAACCTGATGTCCGGCTCTTGCTGGTATGAATACAAATTTGAAGTAATCCTCGATTGTGTTAAGCCTGATTCCTTTTTTAGGAAGCATATTGGAAGCTTTCTGAAGATTCTGGCGCTTTGACCAATAATTGAAGCTTTCCTCGTCAAGGCATGAAATCCATCCGCGGTAATCGACATTTTTCATATAGGTGTCAAGATCTCTTATTATAGCAAGAATCCTTGCCTTGTCCTCATTGAAAACTTCCTTTGAAACCGAAACCGCTGATGTGGATCTTTCGTATTCATCGTCAGTTTTCTCAGCTGGCTGCTCTACTGGAGCCGGCTCTGGAACAGGAACAGGTGCAGGGGCTGGTTCTTCAAGCGGAGCTTCCACAGGAGGCTGTTCTTCTGCGGGAGGCACTTGCTCGATTACTGGCGCACTGGCACAGGACAGGAATGCAAATGCAAAAATAAGACTTGTTTTTGTAAAGAGTTTTTCCATGACAAAAATTGTAATATGTTTATCGCCTTTGGTCAATTAAAGGAAAGCTTTAAAAAGTCATTTTCATTGATTTTTTAGGAGTTCCGGAGAGAGTTAAGTTGTTGTAATAGCATGACTTAAAGAACCGCGTTTTTATATCCGGCTTAAAAAATCGTTATTTTGCAGGGGAAAGTAACGGAGAGTTATAATGTCTTAATTAGCCTGAAATTCGAGTTTTAATTTAAGCGTAAGCCTGAAGCAATTTTCATAAAACTCCAGATTGCGGCTAATCATGTAAGCCGCGGTGCTGAAGAAAAAAATGACGAAACATTCCATTCAAAACGACTCATAACTCTCTTCATGTTCTTTCTCGGGGCAGCTTCAAATTTATTTCTTCATTTAAGCAGTTTATGCAGTCTTAGTTTTTTATTTTTTCAAAAAGTCTTTTTTTGGGGCATAGGGGGATAATTCTGATAAAAATTCATTTGTTTTTTTACAGGGGAATGAAATTTCCTAATGCTGAAAATAAAACAGAGACCAGAACCGCAGGAAGATAATTGGCGGTTTTTATTTTCTTCAGGCCGAGGAGATTTATGCCTATCATTGTGATTAAGGCTCCTCCGACAGCCGTGATTTCAGCAAGCATTGCTTCGTCTATAAAGCTTTGAATCGCAGCGGCCAGCAGTGTCAGCGCTCCCTGGTAAACAAGTATTGAAAGGCACGAGAATATAGTTCCCGGTCCCATTGCGGCTGCAAAAGTTATTGCCATGAATCCGTCAAGAATGGATTTTGTGAAAATAATTGTATAGTCCTTTTCAAGCCCTGCCTTGAAGGATCCGAGGATTGCCATTGCGCCGACACAGAATAAAACAGATGAATTTAAAAATGCGTATGCGAAATTCCATTCTGAGCAGGCAGGCTCTTTGAGTTTTCCGCCGTTTTTTTTGCTGTTTTTATTCAGCAGATTTTCTATTACTTTTCCCAACGATAGGATTTTTCCGTCCCAGTCCCACCATGCGCCTAAAAGACCTCCTGTAATCAAGGAGAGTGTGAGGACAACAATGCTTTTGTATTGAAAGGCAGACTGTATTCCGATTATGCATGTTACAACACCTGCGGCGTTCTGTATGATTTCTGACAGGTTCTTTGAAATTTTCTTTGCAAAAAAAATTCCTATAAGGCTTCCGAAAATTACAGTCGCGCAGTTTACAAAAACAGCAATCATTTTTTTCTCCGGCAGATGGAATTATTAAAATTTTCTTTTTGCAGAATTTTATAGCATGCCATGAGTGTGTTCCGCAAGTATTTTTTACCCTCGGGGAAAATCCACTGTTTTGCCTTGATTCCAGAAATGCTGTCCTTTGAATCGTTGCATCGCAATTATTTTTTTTAGCTTTCTCTTTTGCTTATTCAGTTTCTTGTTAAAATATTTAAAATCTGCTAAAATCCAAAATATGACTACAGCGGTTTTTCCGGGGTCTTTTGATCCTCCGACTTACGGGCATCTGAATATAATAGAGCGGGCGAGCAGCCTTTTTGACAGCGTTGATGTTCTTATTTCTGTGAATCCAGACAAAAAATGTCTTTTTTCAGACCAGGAGAGGCAGAATCTGCTTGAGCGGCTTACAGAGAAATTCAGCAATGTTTCTGTGCATATATGGAATTCTCTTGTTGTTGATTACTGCAGAAAATCCGGCGCGAATGTATTGATCAGGGGAGTGAGGAATGCCATGGATTTTTCACATGAATTCGACCTTTCCCTTATGAACAAGCATTTGAATGCCGATGTGGAGACTCTTCTTATTCCTACCGACCAGAAATATTTTCTTGTGAGATCAAGCAGCATAAAGGAAGCGGCGCGCTTTGGCGGAGATATAAGCACTATGGTTCCTAAGATTGTTGAAATGGAGCTTAAAAGAAAATTTTTCGAGGGAGATTCCAGTGCAAAGGAATCCTCTGGGGCTGAGGCGCTTTAAATTATGCTGGTGCAAGTGCGGGAAGTTTCCCTTAAAATAACAAAAAATGTCAAAATGTCAGAAAAAAGTGCTGAAATTCATTGACAAATATTTCATAATGCAAGTATAATTCTTGACAAGAAATAGAAATCTGTAGTAATATTCAAAACCGTTATACAGACGACTAAAAATTATAGCGAGGTTATATATTATGGCAGTACCTAGATCGAAAACTTCAAAAGCTGTAACCAAGAGAAGACGTGGCGTTAATATGCATCTTGACACTCCGAATCTTGTTGCATGCGGAAACTGCGGAAATTTAGTTCTTCCGCACCATGTATGCAAAAAATGCGGTTTTTACAAGGGCCGCCAGGTTCTTACTCCAGAAGTTAATGGCTAAATCAGGAGATTAAAATGGATGAATTGTTTGTAAAAATTCAGAAGCTTACTGCAGAAAAGCTTGGAATTGAAGAGTCAAAGGTTACAATGGATGCATCTTTCCGTGGTGATCTTGGAGCTGACAGCCTTGATACGTATGAACTTGTTTATGCGATTGAAGAGGAATTGGGAGTTTCTATTCCTGATGACAAGGCTAATGAATTTGAAACTGTAAAAGATGCTTATGACTATATTAAGTCACAGCAGCAGTAGTTTCTGATTTTCAGTTTTATAAGGCACAGTCTGTTGGCTGTGCTTTTTTTATTTGGACTTTAGGCATGATGTTAAAGAATCTTTTCTATCCGGAAAAAAGCCTGACAAAGGAAAGGCGCAAAGAGCTTGATGAGTTCTGCCGCAACTTGAAGCTTCACTTCAAGGATTATTCCCTGCTGGACTTGGCCTTTCATCACAGATCGTATTCAAATGAAAATTCTTCGTATAAGCGTTACAATAATGAGCGCCTTGAATTTCTAGGCGACAGTGTTCTGGGGCTTGCCACAGCGGCTTTTCTGTACAATGACATGTCGCAGAACAAGGAAGGCGATCTGGCCAAGATAAAATCGAATGTTGTCAGCGAGCAGTCACTGGCACCGATTGCGGTTGAAAAAATGCACATAGACCGCTATCTGGTTCTGGGAAAAGGCGAGGAGCTTTCAGGAGGAAGAAAAAAGAAGGCTATTCTTGCAGATGCCGTAGAAGCTGTTATCGGCGCGCTGTATATTGACTCCGGGTATGAGAGCGCTGAAAAGCTTGTTCTTGAGATTATCATTCCTGAGATCCGCAAGGTGCAGAATGACCATGGAAGCAAGGACTATAAGACTTTGCTCCAGGAATTTTATCAGAAAAAGACAAGCCTCTGTCCGTCCTATTCTCTTGTGAAGACAACAGGCCCAGACCACGACCGGGTTTTCTATGTTTCTGTAAAGCTCGGGAATTCAGTGTATGGGCCGGCTTCTGGAAAAAACAAAAAATCTGCGGAGCAGGCTGCGGCTGCGGTTGCATGCGAGGCTCTTGGCATTGAATAGGAATCTCTGCTAGCAGCTGTATTTTTCACGGAATATTTTTTTTGCAAGCGAAATAAGAGTTTCTTTTTCGTTCTTTTCAGGGAATTCTGTTATTGTATCAAAAAGCTCCCTTAAAATTTTACCCATTGTTTTTCCGGCGGGAATGCCTGCTTCTATGAGCTGCGTTCCGTTTACTTTCATGTCTTTTATGCTCAGCGCGGATTTTTCCTCGAGCAGATTATGAATTCTGGTTTTCAGCTCTGAAAGAAGATTCCATGACGGGCTGTTTTCCTGAAGCGGAACCGCGTGCATTCCGTATATGTCCGCAAGTCGCAGCAGAAAGAGGTTTTCAAGATTTTCAGTGCCGGCCCTTATTATAAAACGGCGCACCGCAGAGTCGCTCCAGCTGCTTTCATAGTGGAACATGTGCTCCCTCACAAGGTGGCTCACGGTTTTGATTTCGCTGTTTGAGAATTTCAGGGCGGTCATAGAGTCTTTTGCTTTTTCGGCTGAAATCTGCTCGTGCCCGTGAAAATGAATTCTTTCAGCTCCGTTTATCATTTCAACAGTTCTTGATTCGGGCTTGCCTATGTCGTGGAAAAATGCCGCCAGCCGCACAATGAGATTTTCCCTGGGCGCGCCGTCGCAGGTGTTCAGAATGTGGTCTGCAACATCAAATTCATGGAATCCCCTGTCGTCCTGCTGAAGACAGCCCCTGCACACTGAAAACTGCGGAATGAATATTTGAAGTATGCCGCACTGCTCAAGAAGCCTCAGGCTGTCGCTTGGCTTTTCAGTCTGAAGAATCTTGCAGAATTCGTCCCTGAATCTTTCCGGCGAGATGCCTGCAACTTTTTTCAGCACTTCTTTTTCTGAGATAGCGGCGAATGTTTTTTCTTCAATTCTGAACCCAAGCTGCCCCGAAAATCTGATTGCCCGCACCGGTCTGAGTCCGTCCTCTGAAAATCTGTCGAGCGGATTTCCCACTGTTCTTATTATATTTTTCTGTATGTCGTCCTGTCCGCCGAACGGGTCTGTGATTTTTCCTGTTGAAAGCTCAGCTGCGATTGCATTCATTGTAAAATCCCTGCGCGAAAGATCCTCTTCAATCGTTGCCGCGTACTCAACCTTGTCCGGATGTCGTCCGTCTGTGTAGCTGGTTTCTGTCCTGAATGTGGTTGTTTCAATCTCCATGCCGAAAATGTGGATTGTGACTGTGCCGTGCGCGATTCCTGTTGGAATGACGTTTCTGAATATTTCCATCACCTGCGAGGGGGAGGCGTCTGTTGCTATGTCATAGTCATGGCAGGGATTTCCTCTGAGCATATCGCGGACTGCTCCGCCCACAAGGTATGACTTATATCCGTTGTCTGAAAAAATTCTGCCGATTTTTATTAATTTTTCTGGAATTCTGATACTTTCTGCTGAAAACATGATAATATAGAATATCACATTTCAAACGGAATTTCTATCTATGAAGATTGCAGTTTTTACAGGAGGCGAAGCTCCGTCTCCGGATGACGCTTTTTTGTTTTTTTCGCGCAATAGACCTGACTATGTAATCGCCGCTGACTCCGGGCTTGATACGGCGGATTTGTATGTGCGCTCCCTGGGAGAAGATTTTGCTCCTGACATGATTCTCGGCGATATGGACAGCCTGAGGAATTCATCTCTGCTTGAAAAGTACAGCGGAGCCTCCCGTTCTGTTTTTCCGTGCGACAAGGATTTTACAGATACTGAGCTTGCGCTGTTT
Source organism: Treponema sp. (assembly GCF_051883275.1). Lineage (GTDB taxonomy): Bacteria > Spirochaetota > Spirochaetia > Treponematales > Treponemataceae > Treponema_D. The sequence goes on from NZ_JBJETK010000013.1 coordinate 24,299, forward strand.
GAGGCAAGAAAAGTATGCGGAACAGCCGAAGTTATTCTTGTAGGCGGAAATGGCGGCTGCGTTGACCATTTTATTTCAATATATGATTCTTTTTCCGAGGAATTCCACGCGGATGTCTGGCTTTGCATAAACCAGGTCGCATATTTTGTTCCTGAAAAAAAACGCGCCCGTGTCTTTGACCTGATGATGGAAGACCGCATTTCTGTTGCCCGGCTTACAAGCAGCTTTTGCAATTCTTCAATGGAAGCTGAGGGGCTTGAATGGAATTGCTTCAGGCAGAAGGGAATGGCAAGCATATCAAACAGAATTTCCCGCAGAAATTTCACGGAGAAAAAACCGGCTGAGCTTTTTGCAGAAAAAGGTTCTTTTTTGATTTTCGCTCCGTACCATTGCCGCGTTGAGCTGGAGTAGCTTTAGACTCCCTTTGCAGCGATTGATATTATTCTGGCCGCCACAAAGACTGCGGATGAAAAAATGCATGCTGTAAAATAGATTGCAAAAAAAATCCAGTAGGACTTTCTTTTTGTCACAAAGAAAAATACCGCGCTCTGAATTATTCCCGCCGCGGAAAAAATAAAAAGCCCCAGGCAGGATAGGGAGCACAGGGCAAGAATAAAACTCTGCGTGCTGTTCAGAAAATCCTGGTATGTGCCGCTGATATAAAGTGTTGCAAGAAATACAGAAAACAGCAGAAAAAAAAGAAAAGTCCGGCCTGTGAGCTTGAAGAGAAAAGAGCGGTCTATGTTTTTCAGTTTGTAGTTTATGGAATTCATTTTCTGTAAATATGCTTTAAAATATTTCTTTAAAACAGTATAATAAAAAAACTTCAGATTATCGAGTGGGGCAAAATGAAAGCCAGAAAGTTTTTTGTAAATGCCGTTATCCTGCTGATTTTTTCAGCGGTTGTTTTTTTTATCGGCTGGATTCAGTTTTATGTGAGTCCAGGCACCTGCGCCATAATGAGCTCCAAGACAGGCGGGCTTTATTCTTCCGCGATTGTTCCGGGAAAGTTTACCTGGAGATGGGAGCGTCTTCTGCCGACCAATGTCAGCCTTCAGATGTTTGACCTTTCTGTGTACAGCTCAACACAGTCTGTTTCCGGGGAGCTTCCTGGCGCGGCTTTTTACAGCTCCCGTTTTTCAGAAAAAAAAGTTGATTTTTCCTATGATGTGCAGATTTCTGTTTCAATGTGCGTTTCCCCGGAGGAAATTCACCGCCTGGTTTCAGAAAACAAGATAACTTCAGGGGAAGATCTTCCTGCCTTTTACGATTCAAAGGCTAGGCTGATTGCTTCACTTGTGGCGGATTACCTTGTTGCGAATTCCCGTCTGGTAACTCCTTCCGCGCTGACACAGCAGGAAATTCTTGATGTGCTTGGAAAAAGTCCTTCTGAATTCAAGGGAATTTCAGTTTCGTCAGTCGAGCTGCTTGCGGCGAAAATTCCCGATGTGGAGCTGTACAATATCGCCAAGGAAAACTACGCTTCATACCTTGAGCTTTTAAATTCAAAGATGGCAAAGAAAGCTGATTCCCAGGCGGAATTTTTTGTTGAGCAGGACAGGACTTTGGCGCAGCTTGAAAAGCTTGGTGTGATGCTTCAGCGTTTTCCTCAGTTCGAGGAAATGTTCAAGACAGGGGATGCGGCTGATATTATAAATGCTGTCCGCGCTCTGAAATAAATTCGGAGGAAAAAATGGAAAAGAGAATATATGGAATCCGCGGCGCTGTGTGCGCAGAAAATACCCCCGAGTCAATACAGAAAAATGTGGCTGAAATGTGCCGCGCTCTTTTTTGCGGCAACAATCTGAAGTCAGAGGATATTGTTTCTGTCCATTTTACAATGACCCCGGATTTGGACTGCATGAATGCCGCTGCGGCTCTCAGAAAAAGCGATGCGGGAATCGATACGTCTTCTCTTGCGCTTTTTGTTTCCCAGGAGGCGGTTATTTCTGGGATGTTGCCCCGTGTTGTCAGGGTTCTTGTTACAGCCTATCTTCCCAAGGGATCTGTTCCATCTCCTGTGTACATGAATGGAGCGGAAAAACTCCGGCCTGATTTTTTTAAGGAAGATTAACTTGAATATCTGGCTTGTTTCTAGGGAATACGCAGGCATAGCGGAAGCCGGCGGCGTGAAGAATGTCGCCTGTTCTCTGGCTGAAAGCCTTTCTCGCCTTGGGCATCATGTTTCTGTTTTTATTCCTCTCTATGGCTGCACAGATTTGTCGCATATTGAAAATTTTTCGGATAAATGGCGCTCTTCTGTTTCTTTTGAGATCTGCGGAAATCCGGTTGAAGTTTCATTTTCGCATGGAATTTTGAATTCTGTTGAAATAATTCTTGTCTGCCACCAGTCTTTTCTGGAAAAGAAAGCTGTCTATACATATACCGCTGAAGAGCAGAAAGCAAATCCTGCGCACCGGCAGGGTGAAGGTCATGCTGACCGTGATTTTTTGAATATGCTTTTCCAGAAGGCCGTTGTGTTTTATTCAGAAAACTGCGCCAAGCCAGAGAGGCCTGATATAGTGCATTCCCAGGATGCGCCTGCTTCGATGGTTTCTGTTTTTGCGCGCTTTTTTCCTGCTGTTTCTGAATTTTTTTCGGATACAAAGTTTGTTGTAACGGTTCATAATGCGGGGCCGGGCTACCACCATGAATTCAAGGATCTCAGTGCTGCGGAGCGTTTTTCAGGGCTTCCTGCAAAAATTCTTGAAAAAGGAAAGAACCGCCACTGCATTGAGCCTTTTCTTCTTGCTGCGGAGACAGCCTGCATTACGACTGTTTCACCTGAATATGCCTGCGAGATTATTTCAGGGAGAACAGATACAGCCGGGCTTTCTCAGGAATTCAGGAAGAAGGGCATTGAGCTGGTTGGAATCACAAACGGCATAGATTTTTTCAAGTATGATCCAGCGGATGTACATAAATCGCTGCTTCCGTTTTCTTTTAATCCCCTGAAAAATGACTTGGACGGAAAATATAAGTGCCGGGATTTTTTTCTGGAGCATTTTGCTTCTGAAAAAAGCCTTGCGAGCGGAAAATTTGAGCGCGGAACGGTTCAGTACGGCTTTATTGATACTCGCGGAGACAATACAGGCTTTGTTTACATTGCCTATCATGGGCGGGTAGTTCAGCAGAAAGGCATAGAGGTTATGCTTGAGGCTGCTGAAAAACTTCTTGCCGATAAAGTTCCCGTGAAATTTGTTTTTGCGGGGCAGGGAAGCCTTGAGCTTGAAAATTCCCTGATTCGTTTTTCCGACAGATGGAAGGGAAGCTGTGTGTACATAAAGGGCTACAGCAAGTCTCTTTCCAGGCTGGCTTTGGCTTCAGTTGATTTTTCACTTCATCCAAGCTATTTTGAGCCGTGCGGACTTGAAGATTTTATCGCCCAGACATTTGGCACTCTTCCTGTTGCCCATGCAACTGGCGGTCTTTGCAAGATTGTTGATGATGAAACAGGCTGGCTTTATGCCCCGAACACTGCATCTGCGCTTCGCACTGTGCTTGAATCTCTGGTGTGCATTATGCATTGCGCTGGACGTGATATTTTCAAGGCCATGATTTCTTACGCATCTCGCTATATCCATGAGCATTATTCGTGGAACAGGGTGGGGCTAGAGTATGAAAATCTGTACAAGAAGCTTTTAAAAGGCTAAGTTGAAAAAAAAGGAAGAAAGAAACCGCATCGGCTCCTTTCTTCCCCTTGTTGGATTTCTCTTTTCAGGATAATTTATTCTACAATAGACAAGTCAGATATTGAAAGCAGAACCGGAATGTTGTTGGAATTCGTTACAATGATTCCTTTTCCTGTAACAGTAATAGGGGTGCTTTCTGATATCTTTTCAGTGCTTTTCTGCAAGAGATTAAGGGACTTGTCATAGCGGCCCAGAACCCAGCCTGAATTGTCTTTAATAATGCAATAGAAGCTGCTTCCGTTGTTTACAAGGACTGAATGGGCAGAAACTGTTTCCTCTGATTCCTTCTGGATTTCCATTTTGTAGGCATCAATAAGACAGAGCTTTATAGCGCCTTTTCCGGATTCCTCGCCGCATATTGCCATGTAAAATGTTGATTCTCCTGATGTCTTTGGATATGAAGCGCCTGTTGCAACACCGACAACTGCGTCCTGGACTGCGATTATAGTTCTTCCGCGTATTACTTTTACGGCGGACTCTTTTACAAGCTTTCCTGTTTTTGAATTCAGCTTTATAAGTTCGCTGAGATAGTCATTTTCCTTTACAACTTTCAGTCCGATTACAGTGCCGTCCTCAATCTGCTTTAGCTCTGACTCGGCAATATCCTGCTGGTCTTTTGCAATTTCAATGCGCTCGCTCTGCGCTTCGTCCAGTTTTTTATCAGCTTTCTGCTGCTGGTCTTCGGCTATTTTTGCCGCTGTGTCAGCCTTTTGCTGCTGCTGCTGAGTTTTCTCCTGTTCCTGCTTGGCTTCAGTCTGAGCCTTTTCAGCTTCCTTCTGAGCGGATACAGCTTTCTGCTCTGCTTTTTTTGCTTCTTCGCGCTTTGCAGTGTTTTTTGGATCTGCGGCGGCCTCTTTCTTTGCAGTTTCCGCGGCTTGCTTTGCCTTTCCTGCTTCAGCCTGCTTTACCTGCGCTGTTTTTTCCGCCTGGGACTGCTTCTTTTTCTGATTGTCAAGAGCCTGTTTTTCTTTGGCGGCTTCCTTTGCAGCTTCCTGTGCTTTTGCTTCTGCGTTTTCAGCTTCGCGCTCTTTTATGTCCACCATGTTTTTGCGCTCATCAATGCCTCTGTCGTCTTCTTCCCTCATGGATTCCACGACTTTCTTATCGCTGATAACTGAAGTGTCCACAGAAGAAAGGCCGCCCTCCGGATAGTCTCCGAGCGGAATGACAATCTGTGAATTTCCTGGCCAGTCGCTCCATTTTACTGAAAGACCGCATTTTTTTTCGGACAGGTGCATGAGGACTTTCTCCTTGTACCTTGCCCTGAAAGTGTCAATGTTTCCTCTGTAAACTGCATTGTACACTGTGACAAAAGTAGCGATTGTCGATGCGTCCTGGGCTGAATAGCTGTAGGCTTCGGTTAGATAGGCTGCGATGATTCTCCTGAGGTTTCTTATGTGGTCAACTGTTGCATCTTTATTTATAAGGATAATATCCGCATCGAGCTTTCCGGTTTCAGAAGGGTCTACCGCATGAATCACTGTGTATTTTCCGTTTGCTTCGAATGTTCCGGGAGCTCCTGTTCCGGCTCTCTTCAGCTGCCTTCCAAGTCCTGTTCCTATTGCCTGTATCGCTGCGGCTGATTCAATCACAGAATGCGGGCCTTCATAGTTTTCAAAGACGATTGTGCTTCCGTCTGCGCTTCTCAGCTCTCTTTCATTTACAGTCTGCGCTGAAACGAAAAATGCTGTTCCCGCAAGAATCAGCACGGCAAAAAACTTTCTGTTCATATTTCCTCCAGAGGAATTTATGTCTGCCCTGAAAAACGCTTCAGTTTTCCACAGGGCGGCTTGCGAATTTTTAGGCGAAAAGCACTGCCTAAAGCATCGCATTTTTTTTAGGTTGCCACTAAAAACTTCTGTTTTTATGGTTTTCTTATGTTATCATGGTTTTATAAAAAATTCTATTAAAATGCGCTAAAACTTACATTTCTGACTCAATAATTTTATCAAGCGTTTTTACCGCGTATTCCCTTGTTTCCTTGTCAAACTGCGGATACATCATGTACTTTAGAATTTCCTTTCCCTTTTTGAAGAACGAAGGCCTGCCCATGAACCTGCATATTTCATAGGTTGAATCTGCGATTTCCCTGAGGAGCTGCTTGTCATTTCTTGTCGCTTTTGTTTTTATAACAATCTCAAGGGCGGAAAGCATATTTCCCTCTGGGTCGAATGCGGTTTTTCCTGCGCTGTGAACAAGCCGGATAAGGAGAAATGGATCGTCCGCGTTTTTTATAAGCTGAGGAAGCGCTCCGAAATAAATTCCGCTTTCGCTTTCAAGGTCGATAAGGGTTTGGCAGTAGGCTATATTTCTCCTGAAATATGGAATTTCTCTCCTGGATGCAGGCGTCTTTGTCCAGTCCGCTCGCAGACAGTCAAGCTCGCTTTTTAGCAGTGAATTCCATTTTTCCTCATGGCCGCCGAATTCCCCTGTTGAAAAGGCTTCCTGCATTTGAGCGGCAAGGTTTCCGCTTATGGCCTGTCCCAGAAAATCATCTGACTTCAAGCCGGGATTTTCGTAAGTGTAGGGCGCGGCTTTTTTTTCTTCAAAAACATTTCTTTTTTTTCCCGACAAATTCAGTCTTGCCTGGAATGCTTCCAAAGCCCAGTTTTGCATGCAGAATATAATATAGCCTGAGTCAGCTGCAAAAACAAAGTTCCATTTTTTTTCTCTGCCGAATTTTGTTTTCCATATAATCGAACCGTCTTCTCCGTAACAGGCTCCGCCTTGAAGGCTGCACACTGCAAGCCCCTGCGCGGTCTGCTCTGCGTAAATAATTTCCTGTATGTCAGAGGGAAATTCTGCTGATGTGCTTCCCGTTTTTTCATCCAGCAGATATATGTAGCCGGGATAGATAAGGGCTATTTTTCTGTTAAAGGCCGCAATTCTGGGAACTTTATGGAGCTGCGGCTGGAAAATCCATTTTGATACAGCTCCGCTTTTTTCAGCTGAGCAGAGACCTGCGCTTCCGTCAGTGAATGCAAGGACAACTCCCTGGGCGCACTGGAACACCTGGGTAACTTTTCCTGCAAAGACAATCTCTTCTTTTTTTTCGCCGAACGGGGTTATGCGAAGCGCAACTGATTTTCCGTTTTCTGATTTTTCAAGAAAGACAAGAAGGCTTCCGTCGTTCAGGGCAGAGAGGGGAATTGAACAGTCCTGAATTTCTGTCTGCATTTTCCATCTTTGCACGCCCTTTAATCCGTAGCAGGAAAGCATGTTTTTTCCTCTGATAAAAACTCTTCCGTCCTTTCCGCACAGGGGGGCTTCTTCTATATTGAATTCCGGCTGCGCTGTCCACAGAACAAGTCCTGAAGAATTCATCATAAAAAGCCTTGAATCGGTGGTTGCGCCGTAAATTAAATCTGCCGGACCTTCTGTTATAAACGGCTTCAATCTTCCCGGAGCGTGGCGCTGCCATAAAAGTTTTCCGAGCCTTGAAAAACCGAGCACCTGTTTTCCATCGCCTGCCGCGATATAGCCGTAGCTTGTTCTGACTGGCTGGCAAAGGACATTTCCGCCTAGCACTGAAACAAAGGCCGGATTTTCCCCTGAAAAATCTGTTTCCTGTGAAGTAAATGAATTCTGGGAAAAAGAAAAATGAATTTGTACTAAAAACAGTGTAATGATGTATATTTTTTTGGACAGTGATTTCATTTTTCAAGGTACCCGAGGCTTTCTATATGGCTTGTTTGAGGATAAAAGTCAAGTAAAAACAGCTTTTTTAGCTTATAGCCGGCACTTGCGAGTTCTTGTATATCCCTGGCATGGGTTGCAGGGTCGCACGAAAGGCTTCTTATCACTGGAATATCAGAGGACTTGAGCCAGCTGCGCACTGATTTTTCCATTCCGCTCCTTGGAGGATCTATTACAACCGCATCAAAAGCGCCAAGTTCTTTTCTGCATGTTTCGGCATGGTATTTGACCCAGACGTCTCCGCTCACCCCGAAACTTTTATGTTTTTTGCCTGCAAGGTTTTGTTCTGCGTAGACGACCGCTCCCTTGTTGTGCTCCACGAGGATTGTGTTTTCAAAGCGGTCTGCAAGGAATACTGAAAAAGTTCCAGCCCCGGAATACGTGTCAAGAACGTTTTTGCCGGACAGACCTTCTGTGATGAGCGGAATTGTTTTTTCCAGAGCCTCAAGGTTTGACTGGAAGAATCCCTGCGCATCAAACGTTATGCTTTTTCCCAGAAGGCTCACTGTGCAGAGGCTTTCTGAATCCGGGGATGTTCCTTCGTGTCGGGGTTTTGCGGCTTTCTGCTTTTTGCCTTTTGTTCTGACGGGAGGAGTTTCAGGTTTTGATATGACGATTTTATCGAAGCCGTCCGGTACAGAAGTGATGTATTTGCTTCCAAAAATGTGGACTCTTCCCCTGGGGCGTTCGTTTGGCGGAATTTCTTTCAGGTAGCGGTTCACTTCTTCCGTGGCACAGGGGCAGTGGCTGATTGGTATGATTTCGCTGCTTCTTTTTTCCATGAGGCCTCCGTCGTGGAGCTGGAACCTTGCCCTGTATCCTCTGTCGGGGCTGGAAATCACCTGGATTTCTGGAACTGTTATGCCTTCCCGTAAAAAAGCGTCCCTCAGGATTTGAGCGCGGAGAATTTTCTGGTACTCCGGATCGATGTGCTGAAGGCTGCATCCGCCGCATTTTCCGTAGTAGGGGCAGAACGGCTCGGTTCTGTATCTGGATTTTTCTATGATGCCCAGGTTTTTTGCAGTACTGTAGTCCTTGAAGTCTTTTTCGATTTCAATTTGAACTTTTTCGCCTGGGATTGTATAGGGAATAAAAATTTTTTTTTCAGAGTTTTCCGCTATGCAGTCTCCCCCGAAAATCATTTTTCCTGCGATTACTTCCATTGACATTCGAAAAGTATAGCTAAAAAACTTGTCGCTTTCAATAAAAGAAGAAATATTTTTTTTCCAGGAGAAAATCCCGGCGGCTTGAATCTGGGGTTTTGTGCAGTTGTTTTTAGAATATCAAGCGGACTCTTCCTAGGTTTTTACACAGCAAGTCTATTTTTTCAGACAGTTCGCAGTCCGGCTGAATTCTGTCTGGCACCATAACAGTAAATAGACCCGCTGATTTTGCGCTTTTTATTCCGTTCGGGCTGTCTTCAACTGCCGCGCATTTTTCAGGCAGAAGGGAAAGCGACCTGCATGCAACTCTGTATATTTCCGGGTCTGGCTTGGAATGAGAAACCATATCGCCTGTTGTCACGGTTTCAAAGAATGAAAAAAGCCCGGCGTTTCTTAGCTGCCTCTCGACAACCGGTTCCCTCGTTGAAGATGCAAGTGCCAGCCTGTATCCTTTTTGCTTCAGGTGGGCGAGTGTTTCACGGGCAAATGGCATCAGTTTTATTCCTTCGGAAGTTTCTATTTGTGAAAAAAGCTCCGAAGTCCGCTTCATGAATTCTTCCGCGCTGACGGTAGAAGCCAGGTTTTCTTTTAAAATATTGCTTGTGTCAACCTTGTTTGTCCCTATGCATTTTTTGAAAATCACAGTGGATTCTTCCTCGGGAATTCCGAATTCCTTGCCGGCGATAATCCAGGTTCTTTCGCAGATTGTCTCCGTGTCAAGGAGAACACCGTCCATGTCGAATATAAAGGCTTTTATATCTCTGTTCATAAAAATAGTATATGAAAAATCAGCTGAAATTTCAATTTGAATATTGACCATGCCTCTTTGTTTTTATATACTAATTGGACAATAAAATTTATCTTGTGGCATTGATTTGTTGGACAGCGGAAAATAGAAATACAGGAGCCTTGGAAGCTGCGGAAATGTTTTTTCAGGTTCCCTTTAGTATGAACGACGTCTTTCTTTAATGCCGGGCAAGAATAGGAGTTATCATGAAAAAGGAAATCCATCCGGATTACAAGCTTACAAAAATCACATGTGTATGTGGAAATGTGATTGAGACCCGCTCAACTGTTGCGGATATTCATGTTGAAATTTGCTCTGCCTGCCATCCTTTCTATACAGGAAAGCAGAAGCTTGTTGATACTGCAGGACGCATTGACCGCTTCAATAAGCGCTACGGTGTGAAATCCGCAGAGACAAACTAAATTTGTCCTTTTATTCTCTGAAAGGGCTGTCTAAAAAGTACATATTATAGCATGCAAGGAAATCTGCATGTCGGTACTTGTTGGGCAGCCCGTTTTATTTTTGGCTGCTTCTAAAAAATGCGATTTTTAGGGCTTTCTTTATTTTTTATTGTTTGGAATATAAAAATGCTGTTTAAAAAATCTATTTTGACTTTGTGCGCGCTTGTTTTTTTATCTGGCGTCTATGCACAGGAGGCTGAAACTTCCGAGTCTGGGGAATCTTCCCTGGAATTTTCCAGCGGAAATATGGAGCTTGATACTGAAAAGCATTATTTTGTTGCAGCCGGCGGAATGATGCTTACAAACCTTGTCATCGGAGGCTGGAACCGTTTTGGGCCGGCGCAGGCAGGCTGGGCGCAAGTCTACTGGGATGATATAAAGGATCCGCTTGGCAAGGAAATAAAATTCGACCGCGACTGGTACTGGACAAATTTTGTCCTTCATCCGTATCAGGGAGGACTTTACTATCTTGCTGCAAGAAATTCGAATTTGAACTGTCTTGAATCTCTTGCTGTTTCTGCTGTGGGCTCATTTATATGGGAATATTTCTTTGAAACAAATTCTCCTTCGACAAATGACCTTGTATACACTCCGATAGGCGGATTTATAACAGGCGAAATGCTGTACCGTCTGGGGCTTGAGGCGGCCGCGAGGGGACATACATTTTTGAGCTATACCGCAAATCCTTTGAGGCTTTACACTGACCCGGTGCTGAAGCGTCCTCCGCAGGGACCATCCGGGCTTTTGCAGGATTTTTCTGTCAAGGCAGGCTTTGGTCTTGCTTTTGCAAATACATGGCTTAAAGACCCTTATGACGACTGCTCGGAATTTTTCCCTTCCTATGGCTTTTTGGGGCTTGATGTGGTTTATTCTGATCCCTATGGGCATGACTCAAACAGTCCGTACAGCCAGTTCGAGCTTTCAATTCAGGGAGCTGCCGGCATAGGTTCCGGAGAAGGCGCGGATTCCACAGAAGAAAAGATTATGTACAGCATAAGCATATTCAGCAATGGAATGCTTCTTTCCCGAAGCCTCGATTTCGGGGAAAAATACGATACAACATTCGGGCTTGTTCTTGAATATGACTTTATGTGGCATTCTTTTATGGAATTCTCTTCAATCGCTCCGGGTGTTGCATTCAAGCAGCGCATTTATGGAAAGAACGGAGTTGTTGAGTGGCAGTCGCATATCGCTGGAATTATAATGGGCACTGCGGATTATTATTATCTTAGGCGTGGAGTTTTTCCAAAGCCTGATTATGTTTCCTGCGACTACGGATATACAACAGGCGCGGAGATTGTTGAAAAATTCGCATACAAGCATGATTCCGGGCTTGTCTTTGACTGGACTGTCCATGGATATGCAATGTACAAGTATGAAGCCCAGAAGCAGGACTGCGATGATACCGGCTGGGAATTCTTTGCCTTTTCACAGTGCGGCGTGGAGCTTCCGGTTTCCAGGGCAGTTTCCGTGGGAGTTTCGGATGATTTCTATATAAAATATGCCGCCTATGACGAAGTTGATGATGTTTTTTCAGTCCTGAATGCAGTCAATGTTTACGCAAGACTTAAACTGGGGCGGTTCTAAAAAAATGTAATTTCCCAAGCCCTGTGGATTTTTGAATTTCTGAAATCCTCGGGGATTGTCGATTCTGTTATTTCCCTTGCCTGAACTGAAGCGGGAAGCCTGGAGTTGTTGAGCCTGAGTCTGCGGCTGTTTGTGCTGAAATATAGAATTCCGCGCGGCGACATGATTTTTGTGCATTTTTCTATAAGAGCCGGCCAGTCTTTGTTGAGATCGAGTGTTGTGTCTGTGCTCTTGGAATTGCTGAATGTCGGCGGATCCAGGATGATTATATCGAATTTTTTGTTTTCCGGCAGACTGTCCGGCATTTCATTCAGAAAATGTATGGCGTCAATTCTTTCGGTTTGGTAGATTCCGCTGTCTGTGAATCCGTTCAGCTTCAGGTTGCTCCTTGTCCATTCAGTGTAGGTATTGCTCATGTCGACGCTTTCCACAAAGGAAGCTCCTCCTTCGGCGGCATACACAGAAAAGCTTCCGGTGTAGCAGAAAAGGTTAAGGACTCGTTTTCCCCTGCATGTTTCGCGTACTTTCAGGCGAAGCGGCCTGTGGTCGAAAAAAATGCCTGTGTCTATGTAGCCGGTCAGATCCACGGAAAAAAGCTGGCCCTGCTCGAATATAATTCCCCTTATGCTGTTTTTATCTTCGGATTTTTCGTACTGGTCGCGTTTTCCGCTGCTGTCTCCGCGCTGACGTTTTCTTGTCTTGACTATGATATTGCTTTCCGGTATTTCAAGCGCCCTTGAAACTTGAATGCTCATTTCCTTCAGCCATTTTTCCTCTTCTTCCTCCGGCTTTTCGTAGGGACGCTCATATAGATACAGCCGCGCATAGGTGCAATTTCTTTCTTCCGCCGCAAATTCTCTTGCCCGCTGTCCGTTTTCGCTCACTGCGGCGCACAGTTCCTGGTGGTATTTTGCCGCATCAATTTTTGTTTCAATATAATCCGGCAGAAAGGTGTATATGTCAAGGCACAGCGGAATTTCAGGAATGTCCCTGTCGTAGAGCCTGTAGCAGGTTATCCTGTTTTTTCTTGCCCATTTTTTCAGGCGGCGGTAGTTTTTTGTAATCCTGTTGAAAAAAATTTCGCCCTGATAGCTGTTTTTGTCATTTTCCATAAAATACCTCGCAAAAATTCCGTGAGCTGTTTCCGCGCTTTTTATGCTGCAAAATTCACTATTTGCTTAGCATAGAAAAGGGCAGCGGCTCAGGCGGATTTTCTGTCGCTTCCCCGAGCTGCTTTTGCATCCATACAATGTCCTGCCATTTTCCTGCCTTGTTCCCTGCATTCGGAAATTTTCCTATTTCCTGAAAACCGAGCTTTTTGTGCATTTCAAGGCTCGCTTTGTTTCCTGAAGTTATAACTCCGTAGACATATTTGAAGCCCTGCCTGGAAAGTGTTTCGATGAATTTTTTGTAGAGCGCGCTTCCGATTCCCTGGCGCATTGGAGCCTGATGAGAAAGATATATTGTCGCCTCAACATTCCATTTGTAGGCTTCATGCGGCCTGAGCTGGTGTCCGTAGACAAAGCCAATGATTTTTCCGTCACTGCTCAGCGCGACAAAGTAGGGGTACATTTTTTGGATTTCACAGATGCTTTTTCTACATTCATCCTCGGTCGGAGCCTGTGTTGAAAATGTTACGGATGTGTTTTCCACGTACCACCTGTAAATAGCGCAGATTTCAGGGGCATCTTTTTCTTCCGCCTTTCTTATGCTGAAATTCTGCATCCGGCTATCTCCTGTCATACTGGATTTTAAAATTCCTTCTGTCTGCTGAAACTTCTGCCTGAAGCCCCATTGCAATGGGAACAACTGGATCCACGTGGCCTATGTCAGCGTCCATCACAATGGGAACTTCAAGGTCTGCTAATATATCCGTAACGGCATTGTACTGGTCAATTCCGAAAAGTGTTTTTCCAAGCGAAGCCAGAGGCCGTCCGACAAGAAATCCTGCTGCGTTTTCAAACCAGTCCGCGCTTTTTAAATGCCATATCTGCCTTCTGATTTCGGCGGGATTTCCGTCGCAGCTTTCAAGAATCCATATAACAGGCCCTGAGTTTTTGTTGAATTCCTTCATGCAGTCAAGGTGTGTGCCGCAGAGATTCGCAAGAACATCCAGACAGCCTCCAAGAAGAATTCCGCTGAAGTGAACCTGCTCATTTTCTTGCGGAAAGAGCCTTATGATTTTCTTTTCAGTGAGGCAGTATGTCTGCTCTTCAATTTTTTCTGTGGAAGAATTATCGTTTTCCGGGAGCTGGAATTTTTCAAATCCGGAGGTTTCTTTTATTTTTCCTTCCAGAAGCCCGATGGAATACAGCTCAGTTTCCTGCCATTTTTTTCCGAAGCCTGTGATTGTCGGGCCGTATATTGCCGCGACACCGCATTTTGTGACAAGCGGAAAAATGAAATTTGTGTTGTCTGAATATCCCATGAACCACTTTGCAGGCGCGGCGGCTATTTTCTCAAAGTCTATAAATCCTGCTGTTTCGCACATCAGCTCTCCGCCGCCGGCTGAAATAACAGCGGAATTTGAGCCTGAGCAGTAAAATTCCTCAAGCTCCCTTGCGGCGGTTCTTGGGTCTGTGGAAATTCCTTTTCCGTCGCTTTTAAATACAGTTTCCCCGGCAGAAATTTTGTAGCCGGCGGATTCAAGCTGTGTTTTCGCACACTTAAAGCGGGATATATACGGTTCTGTTGTGCAGCCAAATGAAGGGGCTGTTACACCTATTGTGCATCCTTTTTGTATTGACGGGGGAATTCGAATGTTCATTTTGTTTTTTTTAGATATCCGGTGTTTCTTTTAGAACAGTTCCGGCATAGAGCTCTGGCCCGCGTGAAGCCAGACTTAATAAAAAACCGAGACCGCCCGGTGATTTCAGGACAGCCTCGGTTCACAAAAAATTCTGCTTACTCTGCGGCAGTTTCTGCAGCTGGAGTCTCAGCTTTTTTTGCAGGAGCTTCTTCCTTCTTTTCAGATGAAGAATCATCCTGGGATTTTACTGTGATTTTTACTTCTGCAACTGAAGTTTCATAAAGGTGAATTTTTGCAGAATAAGAACCTGTGCTCTTTATTGTGTGGCCAGGAATCTCAATTTTCTTGCGCTCAATCTCGAATCCGCTGTTCTTGTAGAAATCCGCGATAGTCTGGCTTGTAACCGCACCGTAGAGTTTTCCGTTGTTTCCAGCAGGCATTGAAATAACAACTTCAAGAGCCTCGAGTTTTTCCTTCAGGCTCAGGCTGTCCTTGCGCTTCTGTTCCTTGCGGGCTTCAATTTCAGCCTTTTTTGTTGCGAAATAAGCTTCAGTTTCTGGAGTGCATGGAACTGCGAGCATGCGCGGAAAAAGATAGTTGCGGAAATATCCGTTTGCAACATTTTTTACATCACCCATTTCACCGAGGTGTTTTACATCTTCGTTAAGAATTACTTTCATTTTTCAAGCTCCTAAAAATAAAATTACAGCGCAACCAGGAGTTGGCTTTGCCGTCTGCGAAATTAGAATATCGCATTTTTTACTGCCCCTAAAAACAGCTGCTTTAGAGGCTCCATGGCATAAATTAGTCTGCAACAAATGGAAGAAGGCAAATTGCACGTGCGCGCTTGATTGCAGCTGCAATCTGCTTCTGGTGTCTTGAGCAGGTTCCTGTTATGCGGCGTGGAAGAATCTTTCCGCGCTCTGTTGTAAAGCGGCGAAGTCCGTCTGCGTCCTTGTAGTCGATTTTTCCCTTGTTTGCGCAGAAACGGCACACTTTCTTGTGGAAGAATGATTTTCCTTTTCCGCGTCCTCCGCGAACTTCGTCTTCACGTCCTGAATCCTGAAGCTGCTCCTGTGTTACATTTGCGTTTTCATTTACATCTTTTTCGTCTGCCATAATTAGCTCCTATTTTGAGAGTGTGTTTTTTTCAAACTGCGAATTCACGCTTAAAATGGAATATCTTCCGGAAAACCTGAGGCTTCTCCGCCAAATGGTTCCTGTGAAGATTCGTATCCTCCGCCTGAAGACGTATTCTGGGAATATGACGGACGCTGCTGATACCCCCCAAAAGAATCAGAGCCGCTGTTTCCCTGTGAACCGGAAGACCTTGAGCCCAAAAGCTCGATAGAGTCAGCGAGAATATTCACTCTGCTGAATTTCTGGCCTTCCTTTTCCCATCTGTCCTGGCGCAAAGAACCTTGAACCGCAATCTGTGTTCCCTTTGTAAGATAAGGCTTGATACCTTCCGCACCCTTTCCGAAGTATGAAACATCAAAAAAATGCGCTTCGCTGATCCACTGGTCGCCGTCCTTTTTGCTGCGGTTTACAGCAATGGAAATAGAGGCAACCGCAGTTCCATTGTTAAGGTATCTCAATTCTGCGTCCCTTGTGAGTCTTCCCACAATAACAACGCTGTTTATATCTGAATTTGCCATAATCTACTCCGGAATTTTTTCCTGCTTATACGTTCTTTGATTCTATTAAAACAAACAGGTATTTCAAAAGATTATTGTTGAATTTGAATTTTGCATCAAGCTCAGCGACTTTAGCTGGATTTAATTTCAGAGTGAACAGAACAAAGTGTCCGCGCTTCTGCTTTTTTACTTCATAGGTAAGATCACGGTCGCCGAATACTTCTTCCTTTTCAATTTCAGCGCCAAAAGCTGCAAGGTCAGCTCTCATTGTTTCAAGGCCGGCCTTTGATTTTTCTTCCTCTAAAGGAAAAATTGTCATAAGTTCATACTTTCTCATTGTATGGTTCTCCTTATGGTCAAAATGGGGGCCGCATACGCAGCTCCAAGGGGTACAAAATGTTATCAGTTTTCTGAAAGTTAGTCAAGAAAACATCTGGAAACTGAAGATTTCCGCTCGGAGCCAAAAAACAGAATTTTCAAGAAAATATGTTTTACCACTAGAGTTTTTGTAAACATTTAAGTATAATTTTGCCCATTCTATTTTGAAATAAGCACTGTGCCTGGAAGCAGGGGAAATGCAGGCTGTTTTCAAAAGAGTCATTCAGGCGCGGATGAAAAGCTGTGCCTGGAAACTGCGGTTTTTTTATCCGCAAGTTCGCGTTGCGGACTTTTTATTTTTAATGCAACTTTACACTTCATCACGAAGTTGCGGAAAAAGTCAAATCGAAAATTGTCATAGGCTTTGCTTGCAAGTTTTTCATTGGCTTTTTTAAGGGAGAAAAGATGAACAAGGCTGAACTTATTGAGAAGATGGCAAAATCTACAGGGCTTTCAAAAAAAGACACAGAAAGCGCCCTGAAGTCATTTCTTGAGATTGTTTCAAAGGAGCTTGAAAAGGGACATGAGGTCCAGCTCATTGGTTTTGGAACATTTGCTGTAGGAAAAAGAGCTGCCAGGGAAGGACGCAACCCTGCAACCGGAGAGACTATAAAGATAGCCGCTTCAAAGACACCTAAATTCAAGCCGGGAAAAGCGCTTAAAGACCGTCTGAACAAAAAGTAGAATTTCAGCTTGAAAATCCTTGTTTTTAGTGATGGCGCCGTTCTTTGTGGACGGTGCTTTTTTTATGTGCTTTTTTTTCTTAAACTGCCGGTTTAATATTCTTCTGGTTTATAAAATTCTGTTTTGTTCTGCATTGAAAAGTCGCAAGTATAGAATTGTTCCATGGACAGATCCAGGGATTTAAGTGAAATTTTAGGTTCGAATATTCGCCGCTATAGGCTTAAGCTTGGAATGACGCAGGAGGAATTCAGCAGGAAGATAGGGCTGACTTCCATTGGACTGTCGAAGATTGAAACCGGAAAGTCGTGGCCCAAAAAGGAAACTCTTGCCAAGTGCGTGGAAATTTTCAATATAAAGCCCTTTCAGCTGTTCACGGAAACAAATGAGGATTTTATAAGGTACAGGGGTATCGTTATAGAGGCGATTTCAGATTTGGTTGAAAAGGTTTTTGCGCGGCAGGAAGCCTGTGAAAAAAAGAAAACAGATTTTTCGCTGCGGCACTGATTTTCTGTGGAAACGGAAAAATACAGAGGAATTTTTTTTCAATATTTTTTTTAGAGCCGTGGTTTGGGTGTTGACAAAAAAGCGCAGGACTGATAATATATTGAGCATATTAAATGGGCTCTTAGCTCAGCTGGTACGAGCGTCTGGTTTACACCCAGAATGTCGGGGGTTCGATCCCCTCAGAGCCCAGCTAATCGGGACGTAGCGCAGCTGGTAGCGCATCTGGTTTGGGACCAGAGGGTCGCAGGTTCAAATCCTGTCATCCCGAACTTTTAAGGCATGCAGAATTTTCTGTGTGCCTTTTTTTATTCATGCGGACTCCTTGATGATTGCTGTCTGTGCAGATTTTTTTTATTTTTGAAAAAAATATTGATTTTGCTATTGACAAAAAAAATCATGAAGAGTATAGTATGTACATTAATTGCCGGTGTAGCTCAGCTGGTAGAGCGGAGGACTGAAAATCCTTATGTCGTCAGTTCGATTCTGACCGCTGGCAATGAAAAGCATCCTTTTTAGGGTGCTTTTTTTTATGCCTTGAATTTTGCCTGTTTTCTGATGTATAATTTTGCACGGTTTGCGTTTTTAAATTAATAAGAACGGAAAGTCAGTTTTTTTGCGCAGACCGTGTTTCTGGCTCGCCGTATTTTTCGGGATTATCACGATGGAACTGAAAGACAAGATACCGCCGCATAATATAGAGGCCGAGCAGGCTGTTATTGGCGCTCTTCTGCTGGACTGGAGCTCTGTGGGCGATGTTGTTACATATCTTCGCGCTGAAAATTTCTACAGCCAGCAGAATCAGCTTATTTACGAATCCCTTATGCATCTTTTTTCAGCCGGAATAAAAGGCGATATACTTACACTTGTTGACGACCTTACAAAAAACGGAAAACTGGATGCGGCCGGCGGAGTTGCCTATATTTCATCGCTGACTGATATTGTTCCGACAAGCGCGAATGTTGAGTACTATGCGAAAATTGTCCTGGACCAGTCAATCAGGAGAAGCCTGATA
The DNA here is from genome assembly GCF_051883275.1 of Treponema sp. Classification (GTDB taxonomy): domain Bacteria; phylum Spirochaetota; class Spirochaetia; order Treponematales; family Treponemataceae; genus Treponema_D. The sequence continues at coordinate 42,649 of NZ_JBJETK010000013.1, forward strand.
AAAATTTCCTCCGAGATAAAGGCGGAAAGCTTCAACGAAACAAAGGAAAGCCGCTTGATTCTTGAGGACGCCGAGCAGAAGATTTTCAAGCTTACAGATGTGAATCAGTCTGCGCAGGTTTATGCGATGAAGGATGTCGTTCCTAAGGCGATCCAGCTCATCGACACGCGCTACAAGAACAAGAATGCGTTTTCCGGTATTCCGTCAGGGCTTAATGATCTTGACACAATGACAAGCGGCTTCCAGAACAGCGAAATGATCATTATCGGAGCGCGCCCTTCCATGGGAAAAACTGCCCTTGCTCTGAGCATGATGCAGAACATTGCCGTTGACCGCGGAATTCCCTGCGGCTTTTTCAGTCTTGAAATGTCAGCTGACCAGATTGTTCAGCGCTTGCTTTCTCAGATTGCTAGGATTCCGGGCTCTAAGCTTAGAAACGGAATGTTGAAGATAGAGGACTTTAAAAAGCTTCAGGATGCGGCGGGAGACTGCTTCAATGCGCCCCTTTATATAGTAGATACTCCGAATATGAAGCTCCTTGACCTCAGGGCAATGGCGCGGCGCATGAAAGTCAATCAGAAAGTGCAGATTATTTTTATAGACTACATAGGTCTTATTACAAGCGAAAATCTTGATGTGCCTGTTTTTGAGCAGCAGTCTGAAATTTCAAAGTCGCTGAAGGGGCTTGCCAGGGAGCTTGAAATTCCTATTGTTGTGCTGTGCCAGGTCAACCGTGCCGCAGAAGGCGAAGAGCCCAATCTTGCTCAGCTCAGGGGCTCGGGTTCCATTGAGCAGGATGCGGATGTGGTCATGTTCATCCATGGAAACCGAGGCGAAAACAAGGAAAGTAACGAGGACTATAATCCGGTTCAGGAAAGAAAGCTCATTGTGGCAAAGCAGCGTAATGGTCCTATCGGCGATGTGAAAGTTATATTTCTTTCCAGCTATACAAAATTTGAGAACAAAAGCAAGGAATAGTCTGTTTACAGTGTGCTGAAATTTTTATATACTATGGTACTTTTATAAGGGAACCTCTGAAATCTCATTTTCAATGATTTTTTTAGGTTTCTGCGGCTTGCAATGGAGGAAGAAAGTGCTTATTCATTTCTGGGGTGTCAGAGGGTCCTTGCCCACGCCGCTAAAAAACGATCAGGTTCAGGCTAAAATCGCCGCGGCTATTTCCAGGCTTTCTCCTAAGGATTTGGAAAGCTCTGAGTCGAAAATGAGATTTCTTTCATCCCTTCCTGATTGGATTTACGGAACAATAGGGGGAAACACTCCCTGCATAGAGCTTAGGTCGCGCTCCGGGAAGCTTTTTCTCCTGGACTGCGGAACGGGGCTGAGGGAATTTTCTGTTTCCGGGCGGCAGCCTGAGGACAAGCATTATACGATTTTTCTTTCGCATTTTCACTGGGACCACATCCAGGGCTTTCCTTTTTTCGGCCAGTCTTTTTCCCCTGATAGCAAGATTGATATCTATACGCCTTTTCAAAACGCCGAGGATTATCTTGAGCGTCAGAGCAGCCTTCCGTTTTTTCCGATGAATGCATGCTTCGAGTCTGTCAAGAATCAGCTTTCTTTTCATTTAATGGAAGAAGATGTTCCTATTGAAATTGCCGGTGTAAAAATAAAATGCCACAGGATGTTCCATCCAGGAGATTCCTATTCGTATTCGTTTGAGGAGGACGGCAAGCGTTTTATTTACAGCACTGATGTGGAGCTTCAGGCTTCGGATTTTGACAAGAGCCGAGAGCGCAATGCTTTTTTCAAGGATGCGGATGTTCTGGTTTTTGACAGCCAGTATACAGCCCCTGAGGCCGCTAAGAAAATAAACTGGGGCCATAATTCATTCAGATCCGCTATTGATTTTGCCTCCAACTGGAATATACGGAATTTATATTTCTTTCATCATGAGCCGAATTATGATGACAAGAAGCTTGAGGCGATTCTTGATGCCGGAAACAACTACAAGAAATACAAATCCTGCGGCAGCTTGAATCTGTATATTTCAAGGGAAGGCCAGGAAATTCAGCTTTGAAAACTATTTTTAGAAAAACCGTCGTCTTTTTTACATGGGTTCTTGCAGCTGTGGCGCTTCTTGCGGTGGGGCTGTTTGCTCTCTGGTCATATTTGTGCGCTCCGGTTGACATGGCCGGAAATTTGCGTGTGGAGCGTGTTGTTGTTCCGGCTGGAATGTCCGTGAGGGATGTGTCAAATCTTCTTGCGGAAAAGGGGCTTGTGAAGTCCGCCGGGGCATTTTATTATGCGGCCCGTTTCAGTGTTTTTGACAGGGAAAATCCATTCTGCCTCAGAAGCGGCTCTTATCTTCTTGACACTTCCATGGGAATGAAAGCGCTGTACAGAATTTTGCAGTCCGGGGAAAGCGAAAATTTCTCTGTGGTTGTTCCCGAGGGCTTTACGATGTCAAAGATTGCGCGCCTTCTGGAAAAAGACGGTGTGTGCTCCGCTGATGATTTTCTTGCTTCATGCAGAAAGGCAGAGCTTCTTGAAAAGTACGGAATTCCTGCGCAGAGCTTTGAGGGCTATCTTTTTCCCGATACATATTTTTTTATTCCGCAGATGGATTCCGATGCCGTGGTTTCTACTATGGCTGAAAACTTTTTTTCGCGGATTGACTCTATTCCGGAGATGAAGGGGCTGTCCGGGGAAAAGCTTCATAATCTTGTGGTGCTCGCTTCTGTTGTTGAGCGTGAATACAGGATTGAATCGGAGGCTCCTCTCATCTCAAGTGTTTTCACGAACAGGCTTCGGAATGGAATCGGGCTTTATTCATGCGCCACAATCGAGTATATTCTGACAGAAATCATGGGCAGACCTCATCCTGACCGCATAACATACAATGACTTGAAAATCGACAGTCCGTACAACACATATAAGTGGGCCGGTCTTCCTGCGGGGCCTATTTCAAATCCGGGGCTTGTCGCACTGTCCGCCGCGGCTGCTCCTGCTGAAACAGATTACTATTTCTTTGTTCTTGCGGATTCTGAAACCGGGCGGCATGTTTTTTCTAGGAATTTTGACCAGCACAAGGCCGCGGAAAACACAGGCTATTATTTGAAGGGTTATTAAAAGCAGATGCCGGGATTGATTTCAAAGAAATCTATTGACGAAGTGTCGGACAAGACAGATATAGTGGAGCTCGTTTCTGAGTATGTTCCGCTTGAGCAGCGCGGAGCCGACTGGTGGGGCTGCTGTCCGTTCCATAATGAAAAGACTCCTTCATTCAGCGTTTCCCCCTCAAAGAAATTTTACTACTGCTTTGGCTGCGGTGTTTCAGGAAGTGTTTTTGACTTTGTAAAGGAAATGGAGAAAATTTCTTTTGCCGAGGCCGTGGAGCTTCTTGCAAAAAAAAGCGGAGTGGTTCTTTCCTATGCTGACGGTATGTCCAGGCGGGACGAGCCTGCTTCCTCCCTGAAAACCGAGTACAAGACTCTCTATACAAGGGTTGCCGGAATGTTCCATTATATGCTTATGGAAACTTCCGCCGGAAAATTTGCCCTTGACTATGCCATGCAGCGCGGCTTGTCCGCTGAAACTCTTGAGAAATTCAAGATAGGCTACAGCCCTGCGGACAGAAAATGGCTCAGGAAATTTCTTCAGAAAAAAAATTATTCCGATAAGTTTCTGGACGGCTCGGGGCTTTTCAGCAGAAATTATCCGGACTGCGCTTTTTTTTCGGACAGGCTGATGTTTCCGATTTTTGACAAGGACGGCGATGTTGTTGCCATGGGAGGCCGCTTTCTCCGCGGAGATCCTCAGAAATCCCCCAAGTACCTGAATTCCGGGGACTTGCCGCAGTATAAGAAGGGAAGCACTCTTTATGCCTTCAACTTTGCAAAGCCTGCGATCCGTGAAAAGCGCAAGGTTGTATTCTGCGAGGGGTATATGGACTGCATTGCCTATCATCAGTGCGGAATAAACTGGGCGGTTGCGCCTCTTGGAACGGCTCTTACAAACGAGCAGATTTCCCTGGTGAAGAATTTTGTTGAAGAAATCTATCTTTCGTTTGATTCAGACGGAGCGGGGCAGAAGGCCACAAGAAAGGCTATCCTGATGTGCAGAAGTCAGGGAATCGCGGTGAAGGTCATAAGGCTTTCAGGCGGAAAAGATCCTGCGGAAATAATGCTCAAATTCGGCCCTGAATACTTGACAAATGAAGTGAATAATGCTATATTTGATTCTGATTATCTGTTGTCTAAACTGCAAGAACTTTGTCCTAGAGATACGCCGATGGGGAAGACCCGAGCATCCTTGGATTTTTTTGAGTATATCGATTCATTGCAGTCGGATGTTCAGAAAGATGCCTGCCTGGATCAGCTGTGCCAGGTCTACGGTATAGAAAAGGAGGCTGCCCGAAAAGATTATTTCAACCGGAATAAATTGGCGCACCGTTTTAGAAATGTGATTACGGAGCAGAAAAATCAAGCGGCTTCAGAAAAAATAAAAGTGACCGCTGAGCTGCAAGCTGTTATGACAGCCGTAACTGAAGATGTCAGTCTTTTCCAAAAAATGTGTGGTCTTGTTTCCGCTGATGACCTGTCGGATAGTTATTCCAAACAGCTGTTTTCTGTAATGCAGGAATGTCAGAAGAGCGGTTCTTTCTCAGTGAGCAATATACTTAATCGGATAGAGCAAGAGGAATTCAGAAGACTTATAATAGAATATATAAGTAAAAATAATGGAAGAATTCAGGAATCTGTCGATAGTTGTATTCAGTATCTGAGAAAAAATGCCCTCAAGCGGCGGCGAACATCTGTCATGGAGCAGATGGTTTCACTGTCAAGAAGTGTTCTGCCCGAGGACAAAGCCCTTTTGTCGGAGCTTGCTAAGCAGAAAATGGAACTTGATTTCCAAATTGAAAATTTGAAGGATTAGTCAATGGCTAGAAAGTCACCTGAGAAAAAATCTGACACAGTTAAAAAAGAAAAAAATTCGCTGGAATCAAAATCTGAAAAAACTAAAAATGAAGCCGCTTCCAGTGACTATGATGAAAATGAAGTTTCTTCTGAAAACGATGATGCCTCTGACATTGATGCGGATTCTGAGGAAGAGCTTGATCCCAATGTAAAGAAGCTTCTTGATTACGCATGCAGCAAACAGATTATTTCATGGGATGAAATCACAGAAATACTTACTCCTGAATTCGTCGCTTCGCCAAAAATGGAGGAGGTTCTCCAGCTTCTTACAAAGAACAATATCCAGGTCATGGAAGAGGACAGCCTTCTTGATGAGGAAGAGGATGATGAGGATGAAGATTCCCTTTCTGATTCCGATGACGAGTCCAAGCTGGACGAAAAGCACCGCCTTGTTTCTAACGATAAGGATTCGGGAATTGATGATCCGATAAGGCTTTATCTCCGTGAGATAGGCAAGGAAAATCTTCTTACTGCGGAACAGGAAGTTATACTTTCAAAGCAGATGGAAGACGGGCAGAATATCATAAAAAATGTGATAAGAAATTCAGGAATGATTATCCCCGAATTCTATCAGATTTGCCACACAATCTACAAAAAAATAGATCCGCATGAGCCGGGAAAGGCAAGAAAGGAAATAACTGAGCTTATGGCGGAGCGCAGACGGCTTAGAAGCTGCTACGTGGAATATGTCAAGCCGATCCGTGAGCAGATGTCTGAATATATGCAGCTGAAAAAACAGCTTCATTCAGAGGATCCGAGCATAAATATTTTTTCTGATGAAAATTTGAAGCGTGTAAGAAATTTCATAAAGGAAGCGCTTGTAAATGCGGATCTCCAGACCGAGGAAATTGAAGTTTTCAGTGCGAAATTTATCACTGCCTCAAAAAAGATTGACGAGTACCATCTGATTCAGGAGCGCCGCATGAAAAAGCTCCGGATTACTGATGCTGTGGGGCTTCGCTCTATCGGACGACGGCTTGCAATCAGGACAGAGTCTGCAAAGCTTGAAAAGGATCTTGCCATGTCTGCGGATGAGATTCGCTCTGACTATACGGAAATCCAGAAAATTGACAGAAAGCTTCGCGAGCTTGAGTACGATTTCGAGAATTCAGTTGATGAAATTCTGGAAATGAAAAAGGAAATTGAGCGGGGAAGAATGCAGCTGGAGCAGGCTAAAAACAGGCTGATAAATGCAAACCTCCGCCTTGTCGTTTCAATCGCAAAGAAGTACACAAACCGCGGACTTCAGCTTTTTGATCTGATTCAGGAAGGAAATATCGGACTTATAAAGGCTGTTGAGAAATTTGAGTACCGCAAGGGCTATAAGTTTTCAACCTATGCTACATGGTGGATACGCCAGGCCATTACACGCTCTATATCAGATCAGGCGCGCACTATCCGTGTTCCTGTCCACATGATTGAGCAGATAAACAAGGTTGTGCGCGAAAGCCGCCAGCTTATGCAGAAACTCGGGCGCGAGCCGACTGACGAGGAGATTGCAGCCCAGCTTACATGGCCGTTGGCGCGGGTTAAGCAGGTTAAGAATGTTGCCCGCGAGCCGATTTCCCTTGAAACTCCTATAGGCGAGGAGGAGGATTCTTCTCTGGGAGATTTCATTGAGGACAAGGAAATTGAAAATCCTGCAAACCAGACTGCCTATACGCTTCTGCAGGAGCAGCTTCGTTCTGTTTTAAGCACTCTTCCGCAGCGTGAACAGGAAGTTCTGAAGATGCGTTTCGGTCTGGAGGATGGATATTCGCTTACCCTTGAGGAAGTCGGACTGTATTTCAATGTGACACGAGAGCGAATTCGCCAGATTGAAGCGAAGGCGTTGAGGCGGCTCCGTCATCCTAGGCGCGCGGCTATTTTGCGTGACTATAATGAGCCATGGTAAAATTGCCTGAATAAAAATGTTCCGGGGCGCCTTTAAAAATCGCTGGAAATCAGTTTTTTACAGGTGCCCTAGACATAATAATTGAAATTATGTAAAATATTTTACCTTTGTTTGGAATTCAGGGGGAATTTCTAGGATCTTGCTTTCCTGTGTTTTGCAGGCTGGGATGCTGGAAAAATAGTGTTCAATAAAGAGGTTGCTGTTTATGCAAATGACAGAGGAATTGGAAAGGCTGAAGAGCCTGCAGGATGTGCTTGCTGAAAAATACGATATTGAAGCGAAGGTAGAAGAGCTGCCAAAAACTCTTGACGGCAGTACAGAAAGCCTTGACCGTTTTAAAAGAGAATATATAGAAAAAAACAGGCTTTATGAAGAAAAAAAGGAAATAGTTGCCCGCTTGAGAGTTGAGCTTGACGAGGCTCAGAGAAAGCGTGAAGAGGGTGAAAAGGGAATGGATGCCATTTCCACTCACCGCGAGTATGAAATTCTTGAAAAGCAGATTTCCGAAGCCCAGACTTTGGAGGATTCAAAGCGCAAAGAACTTCAGCGTGAAGAAAAGAGCATGGCCGAGCTTAATGACCTTCTGAAAAGCGAAGAGGACTTGATTGCTTCCACAGAAAAGGATGTAAATGAGTCGCGCCAGAATCTTGACAAGGAAATCGCAGAGTGCAACGAAAAGCTTGAGGCTCTCAAGAAAAAAGAAGACGAAATTTCCGAGGGAATAAACACTGAGATTATTATAAAATTTCAGCGCATTATAAAGCGGAACCGCAAGGGCATTGTCGCAGTTAAGGGAAAAGTGTGCGACGGCTGCCACATGATACTTCCTGCCCAGTTTGCAAATGAAGTTCACAGGGGAAAGGAAATTTTGTTCTGCCCTTATTGCAGTAGAATTCTCTTTTACGAGGAGTCTGCTGATGCGGATGAAAGCTATATTTCTATTCAGGATGATATTTCTGCCGATGAGACCGATGAGGATCTTCTTGAGGATGATGATATCATTGATATTGACAGTGACGATTCAGAAGATTCTGATTCTTCTATGAAGTCGCTGGATTATGAAAATTAAAAAATAAGGATATGTTGACCGCGCTGAGGGAAACGATGTGTTTCCTGTCAGTGAGGAAAAGTCCGGGCTCCTCCGGAAAGGATGCCGGGTAATAACCGGGCGGATTTGAAAACTGCTGTTTCAGCAAAGTTTCTTTTCCGACAGAAAGTGCTACAGAAAATTACCGCCTGCGACGCAGGTAAGGGTGAAAAGGCAGGGTAAGAGCCTACCGCGTTTTTGGCAACAGAAACGGCATAAGTAAACCTCATCAGGAGCAAGATCATATAGCAGTTCGGTTTTCCGGCCTTATGCTGCGGGTAGATTGCTGGAGGTGCCAGGCGACTGGCATTGCAGATAGATGGTCAATGCGCTTTAGAAATAAAGTGTTCCAGAACCCGGCTTATCATATCCTTTTTATTTTTGCTTCCTGTTTTGCAGGCTGCGTTTTATATTTTTGCATTTTCGGGTGGGGAAATGAAGACAAGATACGGATTGGATCTGTTTTATCATAAAAAGAAAACATTTGCCGTTAAACTTGTAATCGCGTCTTTTTCTGTTGCTGCGGCGATAGTTTTTTCCTTCCTTTTTATAAAATTCGTAAGAAATAAAATTTTCAATCTTGATTCTGTTGATTCTATGTATGAAAACTGGGCTTTGCATACGGAGGATGGCTATAAGGCTGTCTACAATGCGGCCATGAATATACTTGAAAAAAATCCCTACCACAATGCGGCTCTTGCTTTTTCGGGCTACAGTTCCTTCATGCTCGCCGAATCAGAAACAGACAGCGTAAAATCCCAGGAGCTTTTGGAAAAATCCATTTTCAGCTTGAGAAAGGCAATGCATGGATGCAGGAAAAATGCCCTGCCTCAAATTCAGTATATGCTCGGCCGCGCGTATTTTTACAAGAACAAGGTTTCAGCCTACCATTATTATGCGGATTTGGCTGTGAAATATCTTACACTTTCAGTTTCAAACGGATATAAGTCCGCGGATATTCCGCTGCTTCTTGGACTTAGCTACGCATCTCTTGGTGAGACTGACGAAAGCATAGCGGCTTTTACAGAGGCGCTTCTTGTGCGCGAAACCGATACGCTTTTGTTCAACATAGCAAAGCAGTATTGCGCCAACGGGCAGGAGATGGTTGCCAAGCAGTATCTTGTGCGTGTTCTGGAAACAAGCCAGAATGAGGATTTGCTTGATGACAGCCATATTCTTTTGGGGCAGATATACACAGGTGAAGGAAATTTTTCTGATGCGGAAAAGGAATTTGACTCAATTCTTGAAAAAAATTCAAATTCTGCTGACGCACATTACGGACTTGGTGTATTATATGAAAAAAAAGGTGATACTATAAAAGCGAGGGCAGAATGGCGTAAATGCCTGAAAATTCAGTTCAACCATAAGGATGCGCTGAAAAAAATGTCAGAGCTGTAAAAAAAATACGGATTATGCGGAAAAGCTTGGAGGAGGAAAAGATGAGCTTTCTTGACAATTTCACAACTGATATAGGAATTGACCTGGGAACATGCAATACATTGATTTATGTCCGCGGACAGGGAATTGTTATTGATGAGCCTTCTGTTGTTGCTGTTGAAAAGGGAACTGGAAGAATTGAGGCTGTCGGTGTTGAGGCAAAGCGCATGCTTTGGAAGACACCCGGAAATATTGTTGCCATCAGACCGCTTGCGGACGGCGTTATTTCTGACAGTGATTCAACAGAAAAGATGCTGAAGTATTTTATTTCAAAAGTGATTCCACGCCATCATCTTTTTAAGTCCATAAGAATGAAGATTGGAATTCCGTCATGCATAACACAGGTTCAGCAGGATGCTGTAATGGCTGCTGCTCTTAAGGCCGGCGCAAAGGAAGTTAAGCTCATAGAAGAAAGCCTTGCGGCTGCTATCGGCGCTGAGATTCCTATTTACGAGCCTGCGGGCCACATGGTTTGCGATATCGGCGGCGGCACAACAGAGGTTTCTGTTATTTCACTGGGCGGAATGGTTGTTACAAGCTCAATCAGAATCGGCGGAAATGCATTTGATGAAGCTATTATAAAGCATATACGCTCTGTTCATAATCTTATTATCGGCCAGCAGACAGCAGAGCGGCTGAAAATTGAAATTGGAAACGCAATCGCTGAAAAAAATATTGATGACAATAAAATCCGCAAGATGGAGATCCGCGGCGGTGATGCTATAACTGGACTTCCGCGCCGCCTTGAGGTTGATTCTGTTGAAGTCAGGGAAGCTTTGAAGGAGCCTGTTTCTAAAATCATTGAGGAAATAAAGAAGACTCTGGGACGCACTCCGCCTGAGCTTGCAGCTGATATTGTTGAGCGCGGTATTGTTATGTCCGGCGGCGGTTCAATGCTTAAAGGTCTTAAAGATCTTATAAAGAAGGAAACTGGAGTTCCTGTTTTCCTTGTTGAAAAGCCGCTTGAGTGTGTTGCAAAAGGAGCAGGCGAAGCCTTTGAGCTGTTCAAGGATATGTCTACCCGCCGTTCAATTTATGAAAATTTGAATGACTAGGCGCAGGTTGTTTGTCCATGGCAGGAAAATTTAAAGCTTTTGTCCGCCTCCGGTTTGCAGAGATTCTTTTAGCGTTTCTTGTTTTATTCAGCGGAATTCTCCTGGGATTTTCCAGCGGCGGTTTTGTTGTGAATTTTAGCAAGCTGGGATTTTCTGTAGTTTCGCTTGTTCAAAAGGGAGCTGGCGCAGTTGTAAGTTCTGTAACCGGGGTAGTTACATCTGTAAGGGATATTGCGGTTCTGCAGAAGGAATACCAGGAGCTTTCAGAAAAGCTGAAGGATTACGAGTATATGCGCCGCAGCAACGTTGAGATACGCAAAGAAAATGAGCGCCTGAGGGAGCAGCTTCAGTTTGCTGCTGAGATTGAATATAAAAATATTCCTGCCCAGATAATCGGAAGAGATCCCGACAATCTTTATTCAGGAATCACTATAAACAAGGGTGCACGGAGCGGCATAAAAAAAGGCTTTCCTGTTATTGCGATTCAAAGCGGAAATGTCGGTGTTGTGGGCAAGGTTGTTATAGCCGGACTTGATACAAGCCTTGTGATGCCTATATATGACACAAAATGCAATATTTCGGCCAGAATCCAGAATACCCGGGACATTGGAATTGTTTCAGGAAACGGCTCATACAGCAGCCCTCTGAATCTCCGCTATATACGCAAAAGAGTTTTCGACAGCTTGAATCATGGTGATATTATTGTTACGAGCGGTGAAAATGGAAATTATGTGAAGGACATTCCGATCGGGCGAATTTCAAAAATCACTGTTCTTGACTATGACTCTTCGCTTGAAATTGAGCTTGAGCCTGCGATAGATTTTCTTCGCCTGGAAAATGTTCTGGTTGTTGACCAGAAAAATCTAAATGACAAGCCGCTTGAAGCGCGCAAATAGTTCACTTCTTGGAGAAAAAATGATTCGTTCCTTTTTTTCTGCATCCGTTATTTTGTTTTTTGTTTCAGTTTTTGAAGCTGCTGTTCTTTCCAATATTGTATTTCTTCCTGCTTTGCCGGATTTGTCGCTGATTTGTGTTCTGTTTTTTTCGATAAGCAACGGAAAGATAATCGGCGAGTCAACGGGCTTTGTTTCAGGTCTTCTGCTTGATTTTCTGAGCCTGTGTCCGCTTGGGCTTAACTGTCTGCTTCGCTCGCTGCTCGGTTATGTGGGCGGCATTTTCAACAAATCTCTGAACACAGAGGGATTTTTTGTTCCGTTTTTTCTTGGAGCCTGTGTTACAATTTTGAAGGTTGTTTTGATTCAGCTGATTTCCATTTTTTTCCCGATGGCTGTTGTTTCCTATAAGATATTTTCGTTTAATTTTTTGTTTGAGATTTTGCTGAACAGTTTTTTGTGTCCGTTCATTTTTGCATTTTTGAGGCTGTTTAAAAACAGTGTTGTGATGAAGCCGGAGACTATTTTTCAATGAGCGGAAGAAATAATTTGGGCATGGGTCTTGAGAATTCTGAAGAGAAAGGCAGTTCCCTTAGAAGAAATTACAAGATTTCCTTTTTGAGGGGGTTGATTTTTATTATTTTTGCCCTTTATGCGCTCAAGCTTTTCAGCCTCCAGATTCTTGAGGGGGCGCAGTATCAGAACCGCTCGGTGAGGATTTCAAGGACTGTGACAACGATTGCGGCCCAGCGCGGTGAAATTTTTGACAGAAAGGCAAATCTTCCCATGGTTATCAACACTGATTCTTTTGCCGTCGACCTGATTCCCGGGGAAATTTCACAGAACTATTTTGATACTGTCGCAACAAAGCTTGCAGGTTTTCTTGGAATTTCAAAGTCTGTCATTGACACTAAAATTCCGCCGGAGCTTAGAAAAAGCTTTTCGCCTATTGAAATAAAAACAAATGTTCCTTTTGAAGTGATTTCTGATATCGCGGAAAATATCACAGATCTGCCGGGGGTTTCATGGAGAAACAAGCCGGTCCGCTATTACGCTGAAACCGGTTCCATGAGCCACGTTTTGGGCTATGTGGGCGATATTACAAATGAAGAGCTGAAGCTTATGTATAACAAAGGTTATACTTCAAATTCGATTGTGGGAAAAACAGGAATTGAGCGGCAGTACGACAGCCTTCTTCAGGGAAAGGAAGGAAGCATAAGCCGCACAGTTGATGTCCACGGGCGCATTTTGAACGAAGCTCCGGTTGTAGTTCCCCCTGTGAGCGGAAAAAATCTGGTGCTTACCATTGACAGCGAAATTCAGACTCTGGCGGAAAAGGCACTCGGCGAGCGAATCGGGGCTGCTGTTGTTCTCAAGCCTGCATCTGGGGAAATTCTTGCGATGGTTTCCTATCCGTATTTTGATGCGAATATTTTTTCACGGGGCGATGCTTCATCCCAGTATACGCAGCTCGCCGCAGATAAAAACAAGCCAATGCTCAACAGGGTTGTGAATGCTGAATATCCGCCTGCATCTACCTTTAAGATTATCATGAGCACCGCGGTTCTTTCTGAAAAAGTTTTTCCGTCTGAAAAGAAAATAGAATGTCCCGGACGGATTACGTATGGTGATAGAGTTTTCCGCTGCCACATCGGTGTTCCCGGACACGGATGGCTTGACTTGAAAAATGCGCTCGCCCAGAGCTGCGATGTTTATTTCTGGGTCATAGGAACTGAATACCTTGGAGTTGAAAGAATCGCCAGTTATTCAAAGGAATTCGGATTCGGCCAGAGCCTTGGAATTGATCTTCCGGCGCAGAGTGTCGGTTTTGTGCCGACTCCGCAGTGGAAGGAAAGACGCTACCATGAAAAATGGCTCGGCGGCGATACAATGAATATGTCAATCGGGCAGGGCTATACGCTTGCAACGCCTCTTCATGTGGCGAATATGATGGCGATGGTCTGCAACAGCGGAAAAATTTACCGTCCGCATCTGCTCAAGGAAGTCAGGGATTCTCTGAACAATTCAATACAGGAAATTCAGCCGGAAGTCATGCATGAATCCACGGTTGCGCCTGAAGTCTGGAAAGAGATACAGCGGAATTTGCGGTATACTATTTCAGATGGAACTGCTGTTTATCCGATGCATAATACTTCTGTTCAGATTGCCGGAAAAACCGGAACAGCGGAGGTCAACGGAGTGGGGAAAAACCACTGGCATTCTTGGATGGTTGCCTATGCTCCGTTCGATGCGCCGCCGGAGGATCAGGTTGTAGTGGCTGTTCTTGTTGAGGCTGTAAATACATGGGAATGGTGGGCGCCTTATGCCACAAATATAATTATCCAGGGAATTTTCAACAATCAGACTTTTGAGGAGTCTGTGGATGCCCTGAAATTCCGCTATCTGCTGAACAGGCAGGGTGCTTCTGGAGGAAGGCGGGAATGAAAGTACGTTTTTTTAGCTCAATTGATTATATTCTCCTTCTGTGCGTTCTTTTTTTGATATCAGTGGGAATTGCGTTTATATATTCCTCCGGAATTAATTCAAACGGAATTCTTGTTTCAAATGAATACATAAAGCAGATTGTCTGGTTTGCCATCGGTTTAGCCGTTATGATTGTCATGGCTCTTCTTGACTACAGGCGGCTTGAGCGGTATTCCTGGCATTTTTTTGTTTTTATGTCTGTAGTTCTTGTCTACACAAAACTTTTCGGAAGGTATGTAAACGGAGCTAGAAGCTGGATTGGAATCGGAGATTTGGGAATTCAGCCTTCTGAGCTCATGAAGATTTCCTTTGTGCTTTATCTTGCTCGCTATCTTGACAAGTCCTATGCGGAAAAGCCGATAAAGCGTTTTGCATTTGCAATATACATAATGATGGTTCCAATGGGGCTTATACTTCTTCAGCCTGACCTTGGAACTGCCAGTGTTTTTGTTCCCATTTTTCTTTTTATGTGCTTTATGGCCGATGTTCCTGTCCGCTATCTTATGATTGTTTTTCTGACTGGATTGTTGACCGTCGTTTTTGCCGTTCTTCCGATCTGGGAAACTGAAATACTTCGGAAAAGCGTGCCTATAATTCATATTCTTTCAAATACAAAGCTTTGGCTTCTGGTGCTTTTTGCTTCCATGGGAATATGCATAATTGGAATTCTTGGGAATATGTTCTTCAGAAAAAAATACTATTACTGGATTACATATTTTTTCGGAATACTTTCAGCAGCTCTTGTAGGCTCATGGGGATGCGGCAAGGTTCTAAAGTCGTATCAGATTGCCCGCCTTATTGTGTTTATAGATCCGAACAGCGATCCAAAGGGGGCAGGGTGGAATATAATTCAGTCAAAGACAGCCATCGGCGCCGGACAGCTTTTGGGAAGGGGCTTTATGCAGGGGTCGCAGAGCCATCTCCGCTTTCTTCCGCAGCAGAGCACTGACTTTATTTTCAGTATTTTTTCAGAGGAAATGGGCTTTCTGGGGGGAATTGTTTTGTTCCTTGTTTTTTTTACGGTGCTTCTCAGGATAACTTATATAATACGGCAGACAAATAATTCCTACAGCTGCTATATCGCCTCCGGAATTCTTGGAATGTTCTTTTTTCACTTTATCGTAAATGTCGGAATGGTTATGGGAATAATGCCTATAACAGGAATTCCTTTGCCGTTCCTTTCTTACGGAGGTTCTGCGCTTTTGACTAATATGCTTGCAATAGGACTTTTGATGAGCATCAGCAGCCGCCGCCTGGACTTCAAGACTGCCCTATGAAAAATTCTTTTCTTGTAGAGCCGCTCAAGGTTTTCGGCACAAGCTTAAATGGCGTGCAGTCTCCCTCCAGATATATTGGCGGAGAATTCAAAGCTACTGTCAAGCCGCACAGTGATTCTGACGGGCTTTTTAATTTTGCTGTGGCTTTTCCTGATTTGTATGAAATCGCAATGTCGAACCTTGCCGTGAAGATTATCTACAACGGATTGAATCAGCTTGGCAATGTAAGGTGCGAGCGTGTTTTTGCGCCTGATGTTGACTTTGAAAAGCTTCTGCGTGAAAATGACGTTCCTTTGTATACGCTTGAAACTGGAATTCCTCTTTTTAAGGCAGATATGATAGGCTTTTCGATCGGGTATGAGCTTGGAATCACTGAAGTTCTGGCTATGCTTGACTTGGGGAAAATTCATCTGCTTGCCTGTGAGCGCAGTGAATTCGAGCCGATTGTTATAGCTGGCGGCTGCGGTGTTACAAATCCGGCGCCGTTCAGTGATTTTTTTGACGCGGTTTTTATTGGTGAAGCCGAGCCTGCGCTTTTTTCTCTGGTTGAAGAGCTTTCCCTGCGGAAGAAGGAGGGCGCATCCAGAAAAGAGCTGATTGAGCTGATGGAGTCCAAGCCTTTTATATGGACAAAAAGAAAGCACCTTGAAAATAAAACCGCCAGAAGGGCAGTGCAGGCTGATTTTGGTCTTGTGCGCTCTGTTCCGTCGTGGTTTCCGCTTCCGTCCTGCAAGCCTGTCCAGGATCATGGGGTTGTTGAGATAATGCGCGGCTGCCCGAACGGATGCCGATTCTGCCATGCAGGAATTTACTACCGCCCCATGAGGGTAAAAAACAGGAATCTGATAATAGAAGAAATAGATCATCTTGTATTTGACGCAGGATACAGGGAAATAAGCCTGAATTCGCTGAGCAGCGCAGATTTCCCCGATGTTTCAGGGCTGCTTGACGAGCTTAACGAGCGCTACAAGGGGCTGAATGTTTCCTTTCAGCTTCCGTCGCTCAAGGTCAATGCTTTTTCCCTTGATATTCTTGAAAAGCTTTCAAAAGTCCGAAGGAGCGGTCTTACATTTGCGGTTGAAACTCCGGATGAAATGTGGCAGCTGAGCCTCAACAAGGAGGTTTATGCAAGCCATCTTGAGGAAATCATCAGGGAGGCAAAAAGCCGTGGATGGTCAAGCGCAAAATTCTATTTCATGGTGGGACTTCCGCTCGGAGATTATTTTTCACAGCGGACTTTGCCTGCTGGTGCTGAAGGCAGCGAAGAAAAAGCGATTGTAGATTTTATGCTGGATCTCCAGTCAAGGGTGAAAATACAGTGTAATGTAAATGTCGGAGTTTTTATTCCAAAGCCGCATACTCCTTATGAGCGTGTAAAGCAGATAGACCCCAAAACAGCCGAAGAAAAAATCGAGTATATTTTCAGGAACCTTCCGCGCGGAAAATTCAAGATGTCCCGGCATAATTACAATGCCACAGTTCTAGAAGGCCTTTTGAGCCGCGGCGATTTTAGGGCTGGAAGTGTTATTCTCAATGCCTATAAAAAAGGTGTCCGTTTTGATGCCTGGGATGATTATCTGCAGAAGGGTTTTTCTCTGTGGAAGGAAGCCTTTGCAGAAGCGGATTTTGATGTTGAGAAATGGATTTTTAGAAATTGGGATGAAGGGGAGCTTCCATGGAAATCAGTGAGTCTTGGGCCTTCGTCCGGGTTCTATGAAAAGGAATGGAAAAAATCCATTGCACATGAGCTGACTGAAAAGTGTACCCCGAACTGCACCCATAAATGCGGTGTCTGCAACAAAAAGGAAAATACTGAAGTTTTTGATAAAGATAAAATAGAATCAGCTTTAACATGTCTAAAAAATAATACAGTTATTGACAGGGTTCAGTTTCCTGAGTGCAATATTCCGGTTCTTTACAGGGTTATTTTTAATTTTTCAAGGAAAAACGGCGGCGAATTCATAGCATATTTGTCACAGGTTGAAATTTTTCATAAGGCTGTTTTCCGCTCGGGGCTTGATTTTGTGTTTACGTCGGGCTTTAATCCGCTTCCGAGGCTGGAATTTGCCACTGCGATGACGCTGGGAATTCCTTCCCATGAAGAGTCCGCATCCTGTCTGCTTTACACTGAAATTTCGTCCTCGGAATTTGTATCAAAAATGAACAGTGTTCTGCCTTCAGGGCTTCAGATAACGGAAGCGTTTGTTTTTCCTGTGACCAATCTGCGTAAGAGGGAATCATTGAGCCAGGGGCTTTGGGGAGGTGTGTACAGATACAGCTTTTTCAATGATCCGGCTGCCTTTGCGGCTTCCCGGCAGTTCCGTGAATTCGCTGAAAAAAATCCACTGGCGGAATTTGATTTTAAGAAAGAAAACTTGACTGCTGTTCTTCCTGTGAGCGACAAGGCTTTGCGTCAGGCGATGGAGTCTTTTTATGAAAAAAAGTGGTATGAGGTTTCCCGGATAGAAAAGCTGCATACTCTTGCAAAAAATGAAGTCGGCGGATGGACTGTTGAAGATGAGGATATGTGGAGAAGAAACAACCGGAATTTTGTAAAATCCGCTCCAAAGTCCAGCGGAACAAAGCCTGTTTCTTATATGGAGCTTTATTCGCAGATTGCCAGGGTGAATATTGATTTGATAAACAAAAGAGCTGAATTCTGATTCCCACATACAGGAAAGTTTGATGGATATCAGTGTTTTTTGTGTATAGTTTACTGACTATAATGCGTATTCTGTCTACTAAAATCTCCAGTTCCTTTTCTTTTTCCGTCCGTTATCCTTCTGGACTTTCCTTTTTCAAAGTTCAAATCATATCAGCTGCTCAAGCTTTTCCTTTATAAATTCGCTTTTGCTTTTCAAGTCAATGGTTCCGGTCTGAAGAATAATCTGGTTTGGCCTTGCCGGGTCAAGCTTTACTCTTCCGGAGCTTGATTGTATCAATCCTATTACTTTGTCTATGTTTATCTTTGAAACTCTGCTGAATTCTATCTGGACAATGCCTTGCTTTTCCTTCAGGGAACTGACTGAAAGCCTGTTGCAGATTATGCGGATTTTAGCGAGGCTTAGCAGGCTGACTACTTCATCAGGAACAGGCCCGAATCTGTCAAAAAGCTCTTCCCATACTGCGTCCAGGGAATCCTGTGTCTGCACGGAAGCGATTTTCTTGTACAGCTCCATTTTTGTCTGCGCGTCCTTTATATAGGAATCAGGAATGAAGCCTGTGTATTCAAGCTCAAGCAGAACTTCGTCCGGGGAATGCCAGTCGCTGTTGGAAAGCCGCTCTATTGCTGAATTCAGCAGGTTCAGGTACATTTCGAAACCGACAGCGTAAATTTCACCGCTCTGGTCTTTTCCCAGAAGATTTCCGGCTCCGCGGATTTCCATGTCCTTCATTGCAATCTTGAATCCTGAGCCAAGCTCTGTAAAATCGCTTATAACCTGAAGCCTCTTCATTGCAACTTCGCTTAAAGCCTTGTCCCTGGGATAAAAAAGATATGCGTATGCCTTTCTGTCGCTGCGGCCCACTCGCCCCCTGAGCTGGTAAAGCTGGCTAACTCCGTACATGTCGGCTCTGTCTATTATGATTGTGTTCACGTTTGGAATATCGATTCCGTTTTCAATTATTGTCGTGGCAACAAGAATATGAAATCCTCCCATCTTAAACCGCCTGAAGATGTCGTCAAGCTCTTCGCTGGTCATTTTTCCGTGCGCTGTTTCGACCAGCATTTCCGGAAGAAGCCGCTCAAGCCTGAGCCGTGTTTCGTCCAGCGTTTCAACGCGGTTGTGAAGAAAGAATACCTGCCCTCCCCGCTGGACTTCATTTCTGACTGCCGCGGCGATTTTTTCGTCGTTGTATTCTTCGATGACTGTTTCAATCGGCTGTCTGTTCTGCGGCGGTGTCGTGAGAAGCGACAT
Source organism: Treponema sp. (assembly GCF_051883275.1). Taxonomy (GTDB): domain Bacteria; phylum Spirochaetota; class Spirochaetia; order Treponematales; family Treponemataceae; genus Treponema_D. Next base: position 61,630 of record NZ_JBJETK010000013.1, read on the forward strand.
ATCCCTGATTTTCAGCAGGCTCATGTGGAGTGTCCTCGGAATTGGCGTTGCGCTCATTGCAAGGCAGTCGATGTTCGTTTTCAGAGTCTTCAGTTTTTCCTTGTCCTTCACTCCGAATCTCTGCTCTTCGTCAATTATCATCAGCCCCAGATCCTTGAACACTACATCTTTCTGGAGAATTCTGTGGGTTCCGATAAGAATGTCGATTTCTCCGTTTTGAAGCTTTGCCAGTGTCTTTTTCTGCTCTGACGGCGGAATAAAGCGCGAAAGCTGGGCGATTGTCACCGGAAAATTTCTGAAGCGCTCTGTGCAGTTTTCAAAGTGCTGCTCTGCGAGAATTGTAGTCGGCGCAAGGAATGCCACCTGTTTTCCGCCCATTACAGCCTTGAATGCCGCCCGCATTGCTATTTCAGTTTTTCCGTAGCCCACATCACCGCAGACCAGGCGATCCATGGGGACAGGTTTTTCCATATCTTCCTTGATTTCCCTGGTGGCAGAAAACTGATCTGCTGTGTCCTCGTATGGAAAAGCCGCCTCGAACGCCGCATTCCATTCTGTATCCTTTGGAAACGGAAAACCGCGGGATGCCTTTCGCTTGGAATACAAGTCGATGAGTTTTTCTGCGATTTCCTCCACTTTTTTCTGGACTTTTGATTTTCTTTCAGACCAGCTTTTTGAGCCGATTCTGTCGAGCCGCGGATGTTCGTTTTCGCTGCCGATATAACGCTGAACCATGTTGACCTGCTCTATCGGAATGAATGCGATTTCCTCGTCAGCGTACTCCAGCTTTATATAGTCGCGCTCCATTCCCATTGTGCGTACACGCTCTATGCCCTTGAACAGACCTATTCCGTAGTTTACGTGCACAACATAGTCGCCGGGCGTAAGCTCTACAAATGTGTCGATTGCGCGGGATTTTGCTTTCCTTGCTGATTTCGGAATGTTTTTCTTGCGCCCGAATATTTCGTTTTCCTGGATTACAAGAAGCTTTTCGCTGGAAATCATAAAGCCTGAGGTAAGCGCATTCGGAAAAATTGTAACTCCGCCGGGAGCGCAGAATTCCTTTATGACTTCCTGTATTCTTGCGGCTTGATTTGCGTTGTCTGCGTACACAAAAATGCTGTAGTTTTCCCTGCTGAAGGCTTCAAGCTGCTCCTTGAGATAGGCGATGTTTCCAAAGTAGCTTTGCCCCGGCTCGCTCTGAAGTTCCACAGAGGTACAGAATGAAACCGGACTGTCCTGTGATCCTTCCTCGGAATTGCTCAGAGTGTCAAGTGTTCTGAATGCAGTGAGCCTTCTGCACGATGAGGCCAGAGTGAAAAAATCCAGCTGGACTGTATCTGGCTGAAACACCGGAAGATTCTGTCTTGCCAGCCTGTATGCGGCATTACATTCGTTTTCCAGCATTTTTTTTGCGTTTACAAGCCTGTCCCAGTCAAGGCAGAAAACGTCAGTGTCTTCTGTTATATAGTCCAGAACAGAATAAAGCTTGTCAAACAGCACGGGATAGAAAAGCTCTTCTCCCTCGGTTGTCCCGAATTCTGCAAGCTCTGAAATTATACGTTCCTGTTCTTTTTTTGCGTTTTCTGTGAGTGAAAGATGCACCGCTTGTGCAACTGATGACTGTTTGTTAGTTGGATTTTCGTCTGCTGTATCTGTCGGTTCGGCTTCTGACCGGTCGTTATTTTCTGAATTTTCAACAGATTTTTGCTGTTTTTCAAATGAACGGTTGTTAGTTATCTGGCGTTTTGCCATGTCATATTCAGCAAAGCTGTTTTTGATTCCACCCTGGTCTTCTTTTTCCCATTCCGAGGTAAGTTTTTCTATGAGGGCTTCATTCCAGACAACTTCTTTCTGCGGATAGATTACAAGCCTGTCTATGCTTTCCCTGGATGCCTGTGTTTCAGTGTCAAACAGCTTTATCTGGCTGATTGTGTCAAAGTCAAAGACAATTCTGTGCGCCGAGCTTTCTCCGCTCATGAAAATTTCAAGGACTTCACCGCGGAGTACAAATTCGCCCTTCATTCCTATTTTTGGCACCCTTAGATATCCCTGGGATGCAAGCTTTTCTGCGAGTTTTTCGGGGTCAAATTCCTGGCCCTTTCTTAGGACTGTAATCTGGCTCCTTGTATAGGCGGCGGGTGGCACAGGTGTAAGGAACGCTCTCTGCGGAATTATAAAAATCCGGGGCTTTTCTGAAACCGGATTTCTGACAGCGAGCTTTGCAAGAAGTCCTGCCCTTTCGCCGAAAACAGCGGAGCCTTTTGCGCTTGGCCTGTAAGGAATAGTTCCCCACCAGGGAAATTTAAAGATGCCGGCTTCGTCCTCAAAAACTGTGGCGAGGTCAGACTCACATTCGTCCGCCTCTTTCTGTGTGGGAACAACAATAACCGTGTCCTTCTGAAACTGCTGGTTTTTGTTTTCGTACTGTGCCTGGTGTATTCTGTTTTGCAGGTGCCTTTCAGCTATCTGCCTGATGAAAAATGCCGGAAGGCTGCCTTTTAGTCCTGAAACCTGAAGCGGAAAACTACCCTGCTCCGAATCTGCGCACTGCACCGCCGCCGCATGGAATTCCTTGCATGAATTCATTCTGGCAATCAGCGGATTTTGAATTTTTGTTGATAATGTATTTTTCATAATTGTCCGATGATATAATAAATAGATAAGATAATCTTCTTATTTTAGCTTTATTTTAGGGGAATTGCAAAGCCCTGGACAAAAAAAAGGTTTTCCCCGGGAGTATTTTTGTGAACATAAAACGCTTTTTGCTTGCGGTTATATCATTTTCCTGTGTTCTTTCCTTTGCGCAGGTTGCCGGGACGGACAAAGCTGAAGACAGCGGCGCGGACGTTTCAATAAAATTCTATGACAGGACGATTTATTATCCGGGCAGCCCCGAGGAAAATCCGGTTTATGTTTATATAACAGTTTCAAACCGCGGAAATTCGACACTCAGATTTAAGATTGCCGACGACAAGATGTTTTCTGTTGACTTCATCGGATTCAATGTAAAAAAAAGACAGCTCGCTTCAACCCAGAGCCTTGTGAGAAAGCGCACGACCAACCAGACCGTGTATTTCCGCGAAATTTCACTTGAGCCTGGCGAGGAGTATTCATTCCGTGAAAACCTGAAGGATTACCTTGAGATAAAGGATCCTTCGATTTATTACGTAGAACTGAAATTTTATCCTGAACTGTACAGGAACAAATCTGTCAGCCTGACTTCAAACCGTCTCAGCCTTGAGATTCGCCCGAGCCCGTCTGCTGCGTCCTCTACTGCCCTGCCTGTTGAGGCGAACAGTGCTGTCGTTCTTCAGCCGGAGGACATCGGGCCTGATCGTGTTGTTGAGCAGACTATTGTTGCGCGGCAGAAAAGCCTGTGGGATCAGTTTTTCCTGTATATAGATCTTGAGGAAATGCTCAAGCGCGACCCTTCACGCGGAAGAAAATACAATCTTGCCGGGGCGGATGAGCGCGCTGATATGCTGCGTTCGTTCAAGGCGGAGCTTATGCTTCAGCGCATTGACTATGATATTGTGGCTATTCCTGCAAAATTCAAAATTGAAACAACTTCTTATTCGCAGACTGAAGGATCTGTGAAGGTTCTTGAGTGGTTTAAAAATGACAATTTCATGGAGCGCAAGCGGTATACTTACTATGTGCGCCAGAGGGATGGAATTTGGCAGATTTATGACTACACCGTTGATAATCTGGGTACTGAATAATGGCTGATGCAAAGAAGGCGAAGTATTTTTGCGAAGGCTGCGGCTCCGAGGTTGTTCCTGACGCGAAATTCTGTCCGAAATGCGGACGGTTTTTTGCGGCGGTCAGATGCCCTAACTGCGGCCACATAGGAACTGTAAGAAATTTCATCAAGGGCTGTCCTGCCTGCCACTATGCGATGAGCAAGGATGAAATTTACGGAGAGCCTTCCTCCCAGGGCAGAAAAAAAAGGCTTTCCGCCAGTTCAAGAAAAAAAATAAAGAAGGCTTTTAAAAATCATCAGCCCGCTTCTCTTTTTTCCGACGATGTTCCCGCCTGGCTCTTTTTTGCAAGCATTATAGCTTTGATTGTGATATTCGCGGTTCTTTTTATACGCTGCAAAAACTGACAAAGGATAGCTTATGGATAAGAACGAACAATGGCTGCAATGGGCAGTGGAATTACAAGCTATTGCTCAAGCCGGTTTGTTTTATGGAAAGGATAAATTTGATTTAGAGCGTTATAAAAGAATTCGAGAGATTTCAGCTGAAATACTTAGCTTTAAAACAGAAATATCTATTGATAAAGTAAGAAAACTATTCTGCAATGAAACCGGATATCAAACTCCTAAAATTGATACAAGAGCGGCAATTTTTAATAATGAAAAAATACTGTTAGTCCATGAAGCTAATGGAACGTGGTCATTGCCGGGCGGCTGGTGCGATGTCGATATTTCAGTTGCGGAAAATACAATAAAGGAAGTAAAAGAGGAAGCGGGTCTTGATGTTTTAGTAAAGCGCGTTATTGCGGTTCAGGACAGAGAAAAACATAATCTGCCTGTATATACATATAAGGTGTGCAAGATATTCATGCAATGTGAAGTGACCGGCGGTGAATTTGCAGCCAATATTGAAACAACGGGCTTTGATTATTTTGGAATCGATGAGCTTCCGGAGCTTGCAGAAGAAAAAAACAACAGGGAGCAAATTGAGATGTGTTTTAAAGCCATGAAGTCAGATACATGGGAAGCTTTGTTTGATTAGTTTCCGTTTTTTTTAAACTGATTTCAGCTGTATTCAAGATGTTCCCTTGACAAAGAACGGATATTTAAATATACTATATTGAAATTGCCCAGGTGGTGGAATTGGTAGACACGCTAGTTTCAGGTACTAGAGTCCGCAAGGATGTACGAGTTCAAGTCTCGTTCTGGGCATGCTTCTGTTCAATAATTCCTGTCATTTCATAAAAATCCTTTATTTCGGCATAAAACGGTTTTTCACTTTCGATGCGGAGCGGAGCTTGGCGTTTCCTGTTCAGGTAAAAGCAGTTTATTCCGAGTTTTCTGGCTGGAACTATGTCATGCTCCGTGCTGTCGCCTACATACCATGTTTTGTCCCTGGGCGTTTCTGAAAGCTCCATTGCCTTTTGAAAAATCGTAGGGTCGGGCTTGCTTGCTCCTGCTTCCGAGGAAATCACGATTGGGCTGAAAAATTCAGTGATGCCTGCCCTTTTCAGTTTTGAGCGCTGGTTTTCTGAGTCTCCGTTTGTTATTATGCCCATGCGGATTTTCAGGCTGGAAAGTTTTTCAAGCGCTGGAAGTGCATCGCTGAAAAGTGAATATTCCGCTTCGTAGGTTGTCCAGTAGAGAGTGAATCTTCTGTCAAGCTCTTCCCCGGATTTTACAGGTGAACCGTTGAGCTCGAATATTTTTGCTATGCGGCTTTTTCTCTGCCCGTCAAAGGTCAGTTTTCCGGCCGAATATTCATCAAAAAAATACTGCGCCCATTTTTTCCACTGAATTTTGAATTCATCGAAATCCATGGAAATTTCGTTTCTGTATTTTTCAAACACTGCCTGTATGCCGCGGTTTTCGGCCGTTTCAAAGTCCATGAGAGTTCTGTCCAGATCAAAGAAAACTGTCATTCCAAGAAAATATCATTTTTTTCCGATGTTTTCCACCCCTTGCGTTCGCTTGACAAAACTTTTCATTTTGCTAAACTTTTTTTCTATGCGCGTTACAAGGGCTTTGATTCATTTGGACAATCTAAAGGAAAATATCAGGCAGATACGGACTTTTATTCAGCCTGAAACAAAAATGTGCGTTGCTGTGAAGGCGGATGCATACGGTCATGGTGCTGTCCAGTGTGCAAGGGCTGCTCTTGAGGCTGGCGCTGATTTTCTTTCAGTTGCGACATGCGCGGAAGGAATTGAGCTTAGGAATGCAGGGATAAAAGCTCATGTTCTGATGCTGAGCCTCTGCTCTCCTGATGAAGTTGATGATGCTGTTTCTGCGGAAATTACTCCGCTTGTGTTTGACAGTGAATATATAGGGCTTTTTTCTGATTCATGCAGAAAACAGGGAAAGCGGAATTTTGCGGTTCATCTTGCGGTGGATACCGGCATGGGAAGAATCGGCTGTCTTCCGTCTGAGGCTGGAGAAATTGCTTCCGAGATACAAAACAGCGGTGTGCTTTCGCTTGAAGGAACTGCCACGCATTTTGCAATGAGCGACTGCGTTTCAGCTGCGGGAAAAGAATATACTGCGCTTCAGTTCAGGAATTTTTTACAGGCGATTGACAGCATAAAGTCTGCCGGGATAAATCCGGGAATCTGCCACTGTGCGAATTCTGCGGCCACGCTTGACTGTCCCCAGATGCATCTTGGAATGGTTCGCCCTGGGATTATTGTGTACGGCTACTATGCGGATGAAGTTTCGCGCGAGTATCTGGCTTCGGCTGGAAAACCTCTGGAGCTTCGGCCTGTTATGACTGTGGAAAGCGCAGTGTCAGCTGTTCGCCCGTTTGCCAGCGGTAAATTTGTAGGCTATGGGTGCACATGGAAGTCTTCTTCTGATACCAATATCGGGGTCATTCCTGTTGGGTATGCAGACGGCTGGTTCAGAAGATTTTCGCAGTGCGGTGTAAAAATCGCTGTGGGCGGAAAAAACTATCCTATCTGCGGCCGGATCTGCATGGACCAGTGCATGATAGACCTTGGAAATTCCTGCTCAGTAAAGAGATGGGACAAGGCTGTCTTGTTCGGAGACAGCTCGGACGGCGCGCTTCAGACTGCTGATGACATCGCACGTCTTACAGGCACTATCTCCTATGAGATAACATGCGGAATTTCAAAAAGGGTTCCTCGTGTCTTTATAGATTCCTGAGGCCGTTTTTCAGCGGCTATGCTATGGGGCTGTTTCCCGTCATTGTCCTTTGCGCCATGAGATATTTTTTCACTTCTGCAACAAGGTAAAATGAGCCGGTTACTAGAATTTCCTCGCGGTTTTCTGAAGCCCTGGCTAGTATATACGAAATTGCCTTTGTGTAGTCTGGAATTGGAATGTAGTCAACTCCGGCTGTGTCAAACGCTGCTTTCAGGCGCGGAAAATCAGATTTTTTTGTGCTTCCCGGCACTGTCAGTATAACCTGCCTGAATTTTCCCTTGAAAAGGGATGCAATCTGTTCCACATTTTTGTCTGCGGCGCACGCAAAAAGAAGCTGGGTGTCTGTGCTATGGCTGGGGAAAAGCCTTGAAAATGTGTCCAGTGTGCACCCTATGCTTTTTACAGTATGCGCTCCGTCAAGTATAAGCTGTGGAATTCCCGTGAACGGAGTGCCTTCAAGCTGCGCACATTCAAATCTTCCCGGAAGCGATGCTTTTGCAAGCCCCTGTTCAATTATGCTTTCCTCTATTTCTGGAATCGCTGTTTTTACAGCAAGGGCTGCAACCGCCGCATTTTGTGCCTGAAACGCGCCGAGCATTGAAAGTGAAACTGAAAGCTCTCTTTTGAATAAGCAGGAACTGATTGAAAAGGACATTTCCACTTTATTCTGTCTAAAAAAGTTTACATCATAAGAAGTGTTTGAGGTGCACTGTGTATTTTTGTATACAACTTCAGATATTTTACAGGTTTCATTAGTGAAGTAGATCGGCGCATTTTTTTCTTCCGCTTTTTTTCTGAGTACAGATTTTACAGAATCCTTCTGTCCGAGGGCGACAACGGGTACACCCTGCTTTATTATTCCTGCCTTCTCTGCCGCGATAAGTTCTTCGGTGTTCCCGAGGAATTCAGTGTGCTCAAGTTCTATCTGGCCTATGCAGCTGCATATCGGTGTGATGACATTTGTGGCATCAAGCCTTCCTCCTATTCCCACTTCGTAGACTGCATAGTCTGTTTCAGCATTTTTAAAGCACAACATTCCAAGGAGCGTTGCAAGCTCAAACCACGTGACTGGTCTGCCGCCCGGAAGATCCTGGGTTTTTATGGATGATATGCTTTCCATGAGCTGCCTGACAGATTTTTCATAGACAGCTTCGGGAAATATTCCGGATGCCGTGCCTATGCGCTCTGAAAAATTCAGGATATGCGGCGAGGAATAAAGCCCTGTGGAAAATCCAGCCTCTTCAAGAATGCAGGCAATCATTTTTGAAATGGAGCCTTTTCCCTTGCTTCCTGCCACGTGAAAGCTCGGGCAGCACTTCTGTGGCTCGGAAAGTCTTTTGCACAGAAATTCCATTGTATCCAGCCAGAAAATATTTTTGGCTGGTGTCTGCTCAAAATTCAGGTATTCATCCGCGAAATTTTCAAAGACTGCTAAAGCTGATTTTTTTTCATTCATTGCTTTCCTCCAGGAACTTGTTATATGTCCACTGGCTTATGGAATATCTGTAGTTTATGGATTTCACCGCTTCTGCATCTTCCCCCTGCGGAAAAAAAAGAGGAATCACGATGTATGAATTTTCCCGGCTGTAAATTGAATAGACAGCCTTTGTTTCGTTTGGAAATATTCTTGTGATCACTTTTTCTGGCTTGATGCTGGAGGACGGCGAAAGATACACGAGCGGGCCTCTTCTTAAACTGGAGCTGCTTTCCGCTCCGCTTGCACAAACGGGCGCTATATATGGATCCGCCCAAAATGATGAATCCTTGAATACAAAAGCTGAAAGCCCCGTTTTTGTTTCCCAGACAGTCTGGTCGTTGGCTGTTCTAAGCGATATTCTTTCTGTGATGGAATCTTCCGCTCCAAAAAAAAGATCGCATTCTTTTTCATGATTGCCCTTGAAAAAAGTCAGGCGGCAGGAATTTTTTTCATCCACGCCAAGCTTTTCCCATGATGATACGCGGTCGGCTTTTTTGAAAAGAGTGTGCTCCTTTTCAGCCTCTGAAAGCAGACGCTCCATTGTCTGTGTGTCGCAGGGCCAGTTTATTGTCATGTTGGAAGCGTCATCTGTTCCGATCCATGCTCTGCCTTTTTTTGCGATGACAATCAGGCTTTTGTCCACGGCATTGAAAATTTCAACAGAGGAAATTTCTTTTGCGCTGTCAATGAATTTCAGCCTTGAAACTTCAGGCGAATTTTTTTTTGTGAGCGGAATAAAAACAAGCAGAGCAAGCAGAAGTATAAGATCGAAACCATAAAAAATTAAAAGAGCTTTTTTTTGTGAAAGCTGCTTCATCTATTGAACCTCCTTCTCCATGCGGAGAAAACAAAACCTAACATTAGGATTATGGCGGCAGGAATTCCGCATGATGCGGCAAGTGTTTTTATGGCTGCCTGCCTGAAATTTTCGCGGTCGATTTTGTAGATTGATGTGCCGCAGCCTGTTTTTTTCTTCAGCTCAAGAAGCTCTGTCTGATCTGTGAGTGAGAAAATTCCGCTGCATAAAAAATCAAGACTGCGTGAATCTGCGTCAAGGAGAGAACTTGAATTGTATGCAAGAAGCGAGTCAGAAAAAGTGTACTGGTCTGCAAAAAGTATAAGCGACGGTGCCTTGCTGTTTTTTTTAGCGGAAGCGGCGCACAGTGTAAAAGATGAATATTCATCTTCTGATTCCGCGGATTTTGGAACGGCAAAAGGATTCGTTATGAATTCCTGGTTTCTGTCTGTCTGCCATGCCCTGGCGCTGGTGAAAAGAAGAGGCTCTGTTTTCATGTCCTCTATCTCTGCGATGTCGCTGTCAATGTCAAAGGCGCACGGCCAGAACATGGAAAGCCCGGAGCCGGCGTTTTTCTGCGGGCGCAGAAGAATCCACAGCGGATAGTTTACGTATTCAGTCTGAAGCGGCTTTTGCATTCCATCTGTGTCCTGCGTGCTTGACATTGTGATGCGGAGGCTTGAAATGTCGCATGTAAGGGTCTGCTTGAAATATATACCGAATGTAAACATAAGCCGCTCAAAAAGCCTGTTCGATTCATTTTGCTTTATCATCCAGTTGTCTTCAAAGTCTACTGAAAATGGCTGGGATGCCGCAAAAACTTTTCCGCCGTCAAGAATAAATCTTTCAAGCGCCGAGCAGTCTTCCCTTGTGAAGGTGTCGCTTCCGAATACAACCAGCGGAACATCAGGAAGCTCGTTGAACGACATTCCAGGCTTTATGCCCTTTTCAGACGGAAGTACAGAGTGAATCACGGAAAATCCTTCAGCCTCAAGATACTGTGCGGCAAGACTGTAGCCCGGATTTGGAAACGAAGCGCAGAGAAGCTGAACGGGATTGCTTTTTTCCTCGGTGAGTGATTCTATTTTTCTTGTCAGGTCGAATTCCAGTCTGGATAAATTCAGCGCGAATGGAATCACTTCGCTTTTTCCAAGGTAGTCGATTTTTATTGCGGAATATACAAAAAGCGTGCTTGTTTCATTTTCTGCGGATGAAATCTTCATCGGGTAGCCGCGTATTCCTGCCTCTGAAAGCCGTTCCGCTTCCTTTTTTGAGGGGTTTATTATTTCAAGGGAAACTCTGCGCGATTGCCCTGCATAGGATTCAAGAAATTCTGTTATGTCCCTGACCTGGGGATACAGATTTTTTAGGCGCGGGCTGAGGTAGTAGGAAATGGAAAGCGGATCTTCAATTCTGCTCAGAACCTGCCTGCTGTATCTGCTTACGCTGAATGTTTTTGTCGGCGTGAAGTCTATGCCAAGATTGAGGCTTTCGTTTACAGCGATAAAAAGAATAAATGTCACGGCGAAAGCGCGCTTGGTTTTCCTGAGATACGGCGAGCAGTTTCCCATTCTGTCTTCCTGGACAAAATACGAAAGCGCATAAAAAAGAACGCTGCATGACACAAGAAAAAGAAAACCCGTAACGCTGAAAATTCCCTTGGAAAAAGGATCGAATCTCCATGCAAAGGAAATAAAGCGCACCGCTTTTCCGGCCGCATCCGGTATGTTCATATAGAGCGGAATTATATGAGCTGAATTTACACAGGCAAGCAAAAACGCCGAAACTATAAACGCCGCTCCTGTATTTTTCAGCGTGCGGAAAATAAAAACCGTAAATGAAACCGCGGCTGCAAGGTAGAACAGAATTCCTGCAAAGCCCACAAGCAGCTGGCTTGCTTCAATGTCGCCGAAAAACGAAACGCATATCGGAATGACGGCGGAAAACAAAGCGTTCATACAGCACACCGAAAAAACTGAAATGAATTCCGGCAGCGGCTGTAAAACCGGCTCAAGCGCAAAGTTCCTGTTTACGGAAGAAGAAATTGAAACAAGCCCGGGAATAAAAAGAATGCACGCCGGTGGAAAAGCCGAAAAAAATCTGTGCAGGTCTGTTGTTCCCGCTCCAAGAAAAAACTGCTGCCCTATAAAAAATTTCAGCGACAGAAAAATTCCAAACGCGGCGGTCAAAATATATGTAAGAGGATGAACTGCAAAGTTAAAAAAATATCTTTTCAAAATAGCTTTCATTTTTTTGTTTCCGTGGCGCAGATAAAGGCTTCCTCCAGATTTCTGCAGCCGAATTTTTTTATGACGGAGTCCCGGTTTCCTGAGGCGGCGACTTCTCCTCTGCTGATGATGTAAAGTTTTGAGCAGAGCAGCGAAGCTTCATCTATGCGGTGTGTTGAAAGAATTATTGTCATTGAGCGGGAAAGTTCTGTGAGTTTTTCCCTGAACGAAGCTGTCTGTGCAGGATCAAGCCCCGCGGAAAATTCATCAAGCACGAGAACCTTTGGATTTCTGCATATTGCCTTTGCCAGACTTGTGCGCTGCCTGTAGCCTTTTGAAAGCGCGTGCACTTTGCTCTTTTCAAAATCTTCCAGTCCGCATATTGAAACTGCTTTTTCCACCGACTGAAATGCGCTCTCCTTTTTTTGCCCTGAAAGCTCAGCTTCCAGCCAGAGGGTTTCTCTGACGGTAAGACGTGAATCAAGCTCAGGGAATTCCGGCACAAAGGCAGTGAATTTTCTCAGCATCGCGGAATCCTCTGCACCGCAGACTTTTACTGCCCCGGACGTCGGATAGTGCAGTCCGCAGATTGCCTTCAGTATGGAAGTTTTCCCGGCGCCGTTTGGTCCTAGAATTCCTGTTATGGAATTTTCCTCTGCGAAAAAATCAATGTTCATGCAAGCCTCGGTTGAACCGTAGCTTTTGCAGAATGAAATCAGCTCGACATTATTCGACATAGGGAATCTCGATTCTAAGCCTGTCTCTTGTAAGGAACGTTTCCGGGTAAACCTGGCGCGCCTGCTCTAAAAGGATAGAAAGCTCCTTGTCGTTGTAGCGCGGACTATAATGTATAAGCCCCATCCTGAGCGCCTGTGCATCACGGGCAATCGTTGCGGCCTGTCGTGAAGTCATGTGCTTTTTTTCCTTTGCCTGGTCTGCGCAGCTGTCCTCGAACATCCCCTCGCAGATAAGAAGATCGCTTCCCTTCACTTCCCTTGCGATTGAAGGAAGATACATTGTATCAGTCACAAAACTGAATTTCCTGCCGCTCCTGCATTTGCCCACAACCTGCTCCGGCTTTATCTCTTCTCCGTCTTCATTTAGAACGCTTTCGCCGTGCTGAAGCTTGCCCCATAATGGACCGCGCGGAATTTTTAAGCGCTGGGCTTCCTCCGGATTGAATTCACCCGGCCGGTCAAGCTCCTCCAGTGTATAGCCCACGCAAGTCTTTGTGTGCTCCAGCGGAAATGCGCGTATGTAAAAACCGTCGCCCTCGTATATAACGCCCGGCTCTGTTATTTCCTTTACGACAATCGGATAGTTTATATACATGTCAAGAACTTTCCTGCTTGTTTCTATGTACTCAGAAATTTTTGGCGGTCCGAAGATATACAGAGGCTCGCTCCTGTCAACCTGTGATGAAAGCATAAGAATTCCTGGAAGACCTGTAACGTGGTCGGCATGTGTATGGGAAACAAAAATTGCATTGATTTTTTTCCATTTCAAGTTCAGCCGCCTGAGCGAAACCTGAGTTCCTTCTCCGCCGTCAAATAAAAACAAATCCCCGTCCCTGCGCAGTAAAACAGATGTAAGGTGACGGTACGGCAGCGGCATCATTCCTCCGCAGCCCAAAATAAAAGCTTCCATATTCATAAAAAATGATTTTATATAAAAAAATAAGTTTCTTCAATCTGATTTGTTTGCTCTTTTGACTTTCGCAGATGACAGCGGAAAGCTTTTGCAGACCGGTGTTTTTATAACTTTCCTGGTGTAACCTTGAAAGAGGCTGTTTTATTCATTATAATGAAAAGAACCTTTAAAAACTGAGTTTTTTCCAGGTTTCCCTTACATTTCCGGATATTCCTAAAAAACGAATGGAGATTGCATTGAAAACTTTCTTAAAAAAAATTGCGGCGGCTGTTTTTGTTTTATCAGGAGCCTGCGCCCTTTTATTTTCAAATTCACCCTACAACGAAAATCTATCAGATGAAGACAGAGCTGTTTTGAGCGAAGGAAGCACTGTGATAAAAAATACCGCTTCCTATAAGAAGATGTGCATAAAAAGCGATAATCCCTATGTAAAAAGGGCTGTTGAAACTGTTTCAAAACTGAAGCCAGCCTACCTCGCTGAAGTCATCAGGGAATATCCGTACGAGGGAAACGAAAATCTCATGGATAATTTTTCTTCGCTTGTTATGGATATTCCGTCATACGCAGGAATTCCCTATTATTCAGAGCGCGCGGAAGAATGGTATGACCTTTATTCTTCTGCAAAGATAGTTTCTTCCGGGACAGACGGAGATGTTCAGACCGTGAAGGCTGACTTTGAAATGAAGCCGTTCGGACTTGTGGAAATGCGGATAGTCTCTGAAAAAGGAGATGCCTGCTATTATTACGAGTCGACAAATCTTTCCACAATGCGCTATTACGACAAATTCAACTGCGTAAGCCCTGAGTGCATGAAATCCATAATAGTTATTTTCAGGGAAGAGGAAAAATGGATTCTTTACGGAATCGGGGCAGTCAAGGCTCCAAGCGTTTTTTTTCTGAGAGAGCGTGTGGACACTTCATTTATGAACAGAATAAAGACATTCTGCGCATATTTCTTTGAAAAGATGGAAAAGAAAGAAGAAACATCTGAAAACTAAAAAAGAACTTTGTCTGAAATCGCTTTTTACAGGAGAATAACATGGGCAAAACCGGTTTTACCGATATTGTGATACTTGCAGGAGGATTCGGAGACAGGCTGTGGCCGGCTTCAATTCCTGAGTTTCCAAAGCAGTTTATGGCGCTGGAGGACGGAATTTCATTTATCCAGACTGCCATTATGCGTGCGCTGGATGTTGAGCCGTCAGGGAAAATTCTTGTTGTTTCCCGCCCTGAAATCTGCGGAGAGCTTACAAGGCAGGTTGAAAATTTAAAGCCGGTGCTTTCTTCCAGCCACAGGGAAAAAATCAGCAATGACCTTTATGTGATTGCAGAGCCGTGTCCCCGCCACACTTGCCCACCTCTTCTGCTTGCATGCAAATTTCTTGAGCTTTCCAGCAAAAGCGAGCATTTGATTCTTGTTCTTACAAGCGACCATGTTATAGGTCCTATGGAAAATTTCGTGCGGGACTGCCATAAGGCCGCGGAATTTGTTGCGCAGGGAAATTTTGTGTGTTTCGCCATTCCGCCTGCGGAGCCTTCAACCGGATTCGGCTATATAAAAACTGGAATTCCACTTGACGCGGAAGAGTCGGTCTTTAAAATTGACAGCTTCAAGGAAAAGCCTGATCTGGAAACTGCCCGCGCCTATCTTGCCACTGGAAAGTATGCCTGGAACAGCGGAATGTTCGGTTTTTCAGCTTCGCTTTTTGAGGATGAAATAAAAAAGTATGAGCCTGAAATGCACGAGGCGTTCAAGGTGTTTGATACTGCGAAGCTTCCGGAATGCAAAATTCTGAATTCCATAAAATATATTGAAGGCTGGGAGCCTTTGGTGGATTCCTACAGCAAAACAAAAGCTGTTGCGGTTGACAATGCAGTCGCCGAGCGCACGGACAGGGCTGTTGCAGTGAAGGCTTCGTTTGACTGGGATGATGTCGGGAGCTGGGATTCGTTTGAAAAGTATTTTAAAAAGGACAGCGGAGATTTTATTTCAGTGGAAAGCAGCGGAAATTTTGTCTATTCCGATATGCCCGTGGCTCTGTGCGGAGTGCAGGATTTGATTGTTGTTGTGAAAAATGGTAAGATTCTCGTCATGAAAAAGGGAGCCAGCTCTTCCATGCGGGAAGTCGTGAAGAAATTCAAGGAAAAAAATTAATCTGGCTTTTTGAAATTTCCTTGTAAGACAGTTTTCCGCAGTTGATTTTTGTATTTTGGAGCGAAAAATGGTTTGGCTAATCGGTTACAAAGGAATGCTTGGAAGTGAAGTTGCAAGGCAGCTTACAGAAAATAAAATCAGATGGATTGGCAGCGGAAGCGAGGTTGATATAACAGATTCCGTTGCGCTTTCCAAGTTTGCCCGCGATCATGGAACTGAGGCCGGAAGAACGGGAATTTCAGTTGCGCGCAAAACCGTTCCTGAAAAAATAACATGGGTCATAAACTGCGCCGCCTATACTGCTGTGGACAAGGCCGAAACTGAAATCGATTCCGCTGAAAAACTCAATGCCGAGGGGCCTAAGAACGTAGCGCGCATTACAAGGGAGCTTGGCGCAAAGCTTATTCATATTTCAACCGACTATGTTTTTGACGGCAGCGGAAATATTCCCTATACAGAGGATATGCCAAAATGCCCTGTTTCTGTCTACGGAAAAACAAAGGCTTTAGGCGAAGATTTCGTGGAAAAAGAGATGACGCAGTACTATATTTTGAGGACTTCCTGGCTCTACGGATTTGATGGCGGAAATTTTGTATACACCATGGCAAAAAATATGAATGTCAGGGATGAGCTTTGCGTTGTATCTGATCAGAAGGGTACGCCGACTTGCGCTGTGGATTTGGCGGCTTTGATTTTAAAAATAATGTGCGTGTCTGAAAAAGCAAAAAGCCTGTTCGGAAAAAAATCCGCCCTGCCCTACGGAATTTACAACTTTTCCAATCTCGGGGAAACAACATGGTTTGACTTTGCCCGTAAAATTTATGAGCTTGGAAAAAAATACGGTAAAATCACAAGGGATTGCACTGTGAATTCCTGCGCTTCAGAAGAATATCCTACAGCAGCCGCAAGACCTGCCTATTCTGTGCTGAGCAAGGAAAAAATACAGTCAGCTCTTAAAATAAAAATCCCCGAGTGGCAGGACAGTCTTGAAAAGTTTATAAAAAGCGAGCGTTTCATGCCCAGCCCCTCCGTGTAGTTTTGAAAAGCATTGACTTGCATAGCCTTAATGTAAAATTGTTTCCAAGGAAAATAGAATTTTGTAAAGCTTGAACTTCCAATCTTTACTGAATCTAAAAAAAACAGCCTGCTGCCAGCAGGCTGTTTTTTTTGTTTTTTATATTTCAGTTCCGCTTCCTATAAAGCAGCCGATTCCCTCTGTAATAAAGAGCTTTCTGAGTTTTACTACAATCTGCTTTATTTTTTCGGCATCCTCTTCTGTGCAGTAGATTATGTACATTGTGTTCAGCTGCGGCCATACTGCATCACCGAGATGCGGATTGCTGTATCCTGCTCCCATAACAGGAGAAACTTTTGTGTAGTGCTTGGCTACTCCATTCTTTTCAAACTCCTCGGAAA
This sequence comes from Treponema sp., assembly GCF_051883275.1. Lineage (GTDB taxonomy): Bacteria > Spirochaetota > Spirochaetia > Treponematales > Treponemataceae > Treponema_D. Next base: position 78,217 of record NZ_JBJETK010000013.1, read on the forward strand.
AATCTTCCTCCAGAGCCTGGGAGCATATTATTTCAACACGCACACGCGGAATATTCTTTTCATATTCATCTGCCATATTTTCCTCCAAATCAGCTGTTTCTTGCATTGATGGCATCAAGCTTCTTTTTCTGAAGAGCTTCCTTTTTAGCAGCTTTCTTTGCCGCTTTCCTGATTCTTCTTGAGTTCACGATATAGTAGATTGAAGGCATGAGGAACAGTGTCATAAGCGAGCCGAACGACATTCCGCCGAATGTTGTGAGAGATATTGGCTGCATTGAAGTTGAGCCTTCTCCCGGGAAGAACGCCATAGGAGCCAGTGAAATAACTGTTGTAAGCGTACTCATCAGAATAGGTCTAAGTCTGTTTCTTGCGGCCTCAATACAGGCTTCTTCAAGCTGATAGCCTCTTTTGCGCAGAAGGTTTGTATAGTCGACAAGAACAATACCGTTGTTGACGATACTTCCTACAAGAACGAGCATACCCATGATTGTAATAACGCTCAGCTGCTGTCCTACGAGCGCGTAGATTGTTATAACTCCGATGAACGAAAGCGGAATTGTAAGCAGAACAATGAACGGATCCACAAGGGACTCGAACTGGCTTGCCATGACGATGAATACAAGAGCCGCCGCCAGAATAATGATTGCGCCGAAGTTTACAACAGCTTCCATCATGTCTTCGTAGTCGCCGCTTATCGAGATTGTCACAGCATCGTCCTTTGGAATATTGTCATTGATGAGCTTCAGAAGTCCTGCCTGTACAACATCAAGCGAAACTCCGCTAACAGGCTTTGCTGTTACGTGGATAATTCTTGACTGATCCTCGCGCAGGATTGAAACCGGCGAAAGGTTCTCTTCATAATGCGCAAAGCTTGAAAGAGGAATGCGCTGGCCGCTTGAGTTTACAACGGAAATCTGGTCAAGGTCGCTGAGCTTCTTTCTGTCCTTTTCAGAGAAGCGGACAACTACATCAATGTCGTCACCCATCTTTGTGTAGCGGCTGGCAGTCTTTCCGTTTATGGCCGCGTTTATCTCATCGCCGATATTGTATATATTTAGCCCGAGCTCATACATTCTGTCTCTGTCCACAACAATTTCAGCCTGCGGAAGTCCGTCTTCAACATCGCTTGAAACTTCTGTAACAAGGTCAGCGCCCTGCTCTCTCAGAAGCTTTTCAACGCGGACTGCGGTTTCACGAACCAGATTCAGGTCATCGCACTTGATGTCAACGCTCATTTCACCTGAAGATGCGCTGTTGGAATTTGTGGAGAACGAAAGCTTGGCGCCCGGAATTGTGTTGAAATATTTTCTGAGCTTGTCCTTGGCGGTCTTTTCGTTGTCCCAGCCTTTTTCGCGCTCGTCCGCATCATAAAGTGTCCATGTGATTACACCTGTGTTTGTTTCAGAGCTTGCGGAAATAACGCTTGTTCCTCCGACTGTCACGGAAGCGTACTTTACGCCTACAAGCTCTTTCTTTCCGATTTCAGCGAGTGTGTCCAGGGTTTCCTCTGTAACTTCAAGCGTTGTTCCCATCGGAAGCTCTACGTCGATTCCCACAGTTGTGGACGCGGTTTCCGGCATGAAGATAAAGCCTACAAATTTCACGCTGAAAATTGAAATAAAGAAGCACAGAACCAGCACGCCGATAAAAATTTTTCTGTGGTGAAGAACAAAGCGGACACCCTTTGCGTATGCGTTGTCAAGCCACAGGAAGAATCTGTTGAACGCCTGGTTCATTCCGTAGCCGATTCCAGAGCGGTTCTCATCAACAATCTTGTCAATCTTCAGGTAGCTTGAGCAGAGAACCGGAACGAGAGCCATGGCAACTATGAGGGAGCACATCAATGAGAAAATAATAGTGTATGCAAGGCTGTCGAACATCTGTCCCATGATTCCGAGTTTTTTCTTGAACAGAATCATCGGAAGGAAAACGCATACAGAAGTCAGCGTGGAGGCAGTAATCGAAGTGATCATTTCCTGGCTTCCGAGAATAGCCGCAACCTTGAGCTTTGCATCTCTCTGGCGGTAGGCATAGATGTTTTCAAGAACAACGATTGAGTTGTCAACAAGCATACCTATTCCAAGAAGAAGGCCAGCCATTGAAATCATGTTGATTGTCATGCCTCGGAAATACATAAGCATGAGCGTGATGAATACTGAAATCGGAATTGAAAGTCCGATGATAAATGTTGTTTTAAATGAGCGCAGGAAGATAAAAAGAATCGCAATGGCAAGAAGCGCACCCTGGATAACGGAAGTAACAACTTCATTGATTGTCTGCTCGATGATGTCGACACTGTTCGATGTTTCAACCAGGGAAATTCCGCTCGGAAGATCGTCCTTGAGTTTTCCCATTGTCTTTCTTACATTTCTTGCGGCGGTAACGGAATTTTTTCCGCTCTGCTTCTGAATCTGAAGCATTACACATGGCTTTCCGTCAAGAAAAGCGAGAGTGCTTTCGTCCTTGTATCCCTCGTAGACATCGGCTATATCACGGAGCTTTACAGTGACCATGCGGGAGTTGTCAAGAGAATCCGGCTTGTATGTGATTACGGTATTCTTCAGCTCCTCGATGCTGCTGTATTTTCCGCTTGTCTTGATTGTGTAGTTCTTGTCTCCTGCTGTTATTGTTCCGCCCGAGCTTTGAATGTTCTGGGCTCCGATCATCTGGGAAATTGTTGAAATTGTAAGTCCGTATGCCTCGAGCCTGTCCCTTGGAATATCAACGTTGATTGACTCCTCGCGGCCGCCGATTACATTTGCGGATGCAACACCGTCAAGCTGCTCAAATCTAGGCTGGATGATGTCCTCCGCGATTGTGCGCAGCTCCTCCTGTGTCATGTCGCCCTGAACCGCAATATTCATGATAGGCATCATGGAAGGGTCGAGCTTGAGTGTTATAGGAGAATCCGCTTCGTCCGGGAAATAGCTTCTTACAAGGTCAATCTTGTCGCGGATTTCTATGGCTGCGGTGTCAAGGTTTGTTCCGTAGTCAAATTCCATGAATATGATGCTTGCGCCTGACTGAGAGGTTGACTGCATCTTCTTAAGTCCGCTTACACCGGAAAGAGAGCTTTCCATGACACGGCTAAGGCTCTGCTCAACTTCCTCCGGGCCTGCGTCGTCGTATGCTGTGTATACAACCATGTACGGCAGATCCATGTCAGGATACATGTCTACAGGCATATCAAAAATACAAAAGATTCCAAGCGCGACCATTATAAAGAAAACAAGAATAGTCGTAACCGGCTTGTTTACACATTTTTCTGAAAATGTCATATTTTATTCCTTGCTAACAATTTAGAAGCAGTTTTATTTTTCAACAGCTTTTCCTGAAATAGAAACAATCTTTACCTTTGAGTTGTCGCTCAAAAGAGACTGGCCTTTTATGATGATAGTGTCTCCTGCCTTCAGTCCTTCCTGAATTTCAGTGCGGTTATCCACTGTAAGGCCTTCCTTTATAGAAATCATTGAAACTGTAGTGCTCATGTCGGCGGTGTTTGTAACAAAGACATAGGGCTTTCCGTCGCGGTAGATGATTGCATCATTCGGAATTACAACAGCAGTTTCTATTGTGTCTGTTATGAGCTTTACGCGCGCATACATTCCAGCCTTGATTCTAGAATCAGCCGGCTCCACCTTGAGCTTTGCAAGCATTGTGCGGCTCGTTGTGTCCAGAACAGGCGAAACTTCAAACACGCGGGCTATGAATTCAACTCCCGGATATGCGTCAAGTGTGACAATCGCTTTCTGGTTTTCCTTTATGCGGCTTATGAAACGCTCGGCGACATTGATTTTTATCTGAAGCTCGTCAGTGTCGCTCACCTTTGCGATTGAATAGCTCGGAGAAACCATTGTTCCGATTGTAGGAGGAAATGATGTGACTCTTCCTGTGATCGGGGATTTTACAGGGTTTTCGCTGTAGTTCATTCCAGGGCGGCTCGGGTCTACATAAGCGATAATCTGGTCTTTGTGCACTGTGTCGCCCACTGCAACCGTTATGCGGGAAATTTTTCCTGATGCATCCGGATATACATCCACAGCGGAAACAGAGGAAATATCTCCTCCGAATTCAAGGTAGTTGTCAAGGTTTCCGACCTGCACAACGTCAGCGTTTACAGCGTAGACTGTCTCTGCCTCTTCATTTTCGCCTGCGCCGGAATTCTTTCCCTTGCATGCTACCATAACTGATGACGCAAAAAGCGCGGCTAAAATAACAGATGTTTTTACAATAGTTTTTTTCATTTTATTTTTCTCCTCCGGTAAGTTTTGTATTCAGGGTTGTTTCAAGATCAATCAGCGCTGAAATATAGTTGTATTTCTGCTTGGCAAGTCCGAGCTTTGCAGTGTTAAGCTGGTTTTCAGCATCGCGCACATCAAGAAGCTCCTTTGTTCCGTTGCGGTATGCGCGAAGTGTCATGTCATAAGAACGCTGTGCAAGTGTTATGCTCCTGTTCATGGACTGTATCTGCTCGCGCGCCTGTGTCAGAGTGTCAACTGATTTTCTGACTTCCATCTTCTGGCTCTCAAGGAATTTTTCCCTTTCGATTTTCTGCTTGTCAAGATTCGCCTGCAAGTCCTTTGCCTGCTGTCTGTTAGAAGAGAACGGAAGAAGGTTTGTAAGGTTCCAGCCGATTGTAAAGCTCACAGAGCCTGAGTCAGTCCAGTCTCCGCCGTTTGGAAATCCGCCCTTGTCAGCATCAAGAAAATCAGTGAGCATCGGCTTGAATCCATAGCTTATATTGAAATACGGAGTGTATGTGCTCAGGTTCAGGGCATCAAGGTTGCGCTGCATAATCTCAATTCCCTTGTCGAGCTGCTGAAGGCTGAGGCTGTTCTTGCCGTATTTTTCAAGCAGTGTATCGTAGTTCAAGTCCACGTAGAACGGCTCTATTTTTCCCTGAAGCACAATGTCTGTTCCCACAGGAAGCCCAAGAAGGAACGCAAAATTGTCTATTTCCTGCCTGAACTCGCGCTCGAGGTTTGAAACTTCAGGACGCTTGTTTTCGTAGGTAACCTGCGCCTGGAGAAGAGCAAGCTCTGAAGCCATTCCGTTCTTGAAATTCGCTTCCGCCTGAATCATGCGCTGGCGTGAATTTTCAAGGGTCGTGCGCTCCAAATTCAGGTTTTCCTGCTGGAGGAGCAAGGCGTAAAAGAGCTTTTTTACAGCAACTTCCGTCTGCACAAGGCTCTGCTCGTAGCTGATTTTTCCGCTTTCATAGTCAGCCTTTGCAGCTCTTATCTGCTGGATTTTTGCGAGGCTGAAAGTCCAGTCCGCCGAAATTCCAGCGATGCCAGTCCACTTCATGCTTTCTGTTTCTTTCACCTTGGGAAGGCTCGCTACAGACATGACCATGTTTGTGGTTTCAAGATTAGAAGAAATGTCCGTTGTTCTGTTCAGTGTTCCGGTTGCATTCACGTCAGGAAGCAGGACATTCCATGCATTTTGTCCGGCGCGCTTCTTTATCTCAAGGTCAATGTCCGCGGTCTTGAGATTATGGCTGTGGTCGAGCGCATAGTCCACTGCCTCATAAATTGTCAGCTTGACTGTTTTTTTCTCTGCGGAAGCTTTATTCTCCGCTTTTTCCTGAGAATAGACAACTGCAGTGAGTGCAAGCAGCGCGGCAGCTGCAGAAAGCACTTTTCTTCTAAAAATCATCTCTTTCCTCCTCGTATTTTTAGATGTGTATTTTTTTGGAGCTGCCTCGAAAAATTCATTTTTTCAAGGCTTCCTTTTCATTGAAGCTTATTCCTTTTTCCATATAGTAGAAAAAATCCTTTGTTGCTGCATGAATCTCCTCGCTCGCCATATTGTGCATTTCGCCGTGGAGCAGAAAAAATATCGGCATCTGGTAAATCCAGGCAAATATTGTGTACATATCTATAGGCGGATTTCCCATGTCGGGGATTTCCGTTATTATGTCGGAATTCGCAAGAAACGCAAAGAAGTCAAAATCACTGTTGGCGTCTATCAGCTTTGGCACTTTCCTTGGGGAATTCTTTGAGTAGAAGTCATCGCATAAATTCTGGAACATAAACCAGCGGAACGAGGCAAGAACGCTTTTTCTCTGTAGGAAGAATTCAACTTCTGTTGCCATAAGTATATAAACGCACTCGGCCGGATTTCTTGCAAAGAGAAGATTTTTCTTTGTGGCGTTTATAAGCTTGAGCGCCTCCCCTTCAAGAAGCTTTTTGAGCATTTCCTTCTTGGAGCTGAAATTTGTGTAGAAGCTGCTCTTTGCAAGCTCCAGTTCATTCGCAAGATTTTCCACTGTCATTCTGCATGAGCCGAGCTTGCAGATAACATTTGAAATGCCCTCGAGAATTCTGTCCGGCTTTTCAAGGCAGTCTATTTCCTTTAGACATTCCTTGGCCAGCTGCGAAAGTCTTAGGGGATCTATGCTTGAAATGTCGTGCCTGAGTCCGCTGTTGCATATAAACGAAGAAAGCTTTGCGGCGTATTCAGCTGCAAAATCGTCGTTGTCAGAAATATTTCTGTCCAGCAGGATAAAATCTCTTGCGCCGTGGAAGAAGATAATGCATCCGCCTGTGTACACTGCCCTTTTGTATTTTTCCTTGTCGATGATTTTTCTGTCTGGAGAAACCAACTGCGAAAATGGCGAATTTTCCAGCTTCCAGGATGTATCGAAAAAGGTATCTATTGCAAAATTGACTGTATTTGAAATAATATAGTAGAAATACTGCCTGTTCTTGCACAGGAAGATAGCTATTCTTTCAATTATGTCAGCATCTGGAAGGTCGTTGTATTTTTTGATTTCCGAAAGTGTCGCGGAAACTATGGTGTCAAGCATTGCGTTTTCAAGCTCTGTGCGGCTCTTGAAGTGCTTGTAGATTGCAGGCTTTGTTATTCCGACTTTTGCGGCTATCTTTGAAAGTGGAATCTTGTCAAAGATAACTTTGTCGTAGAATGAGAATGCTGACTGAATTAATTTTTCCCTTGTGGATATTTTGTTCTTTTCCATAATGCCTTACTTGGTTACCGAACAATCGGTAACTTGAATATAAACAAATTTAAATAACTAGTCAATACGGATTTAAAAAATATTATAAAAAAATAGAAAGACCGAAAACTCTGGAATTTTTCAAAGTCCGCGGAATAATCCCCGGGAAAAACTCAAAAGTCTTTGTCTTTAATTTCAACAGTGCGGCCGGTCAGCGGATGCGGAAAACTTATGTAGTCCGCAAAGAACTGCATTTTTTCATCAGGACGGCTAAGCGGATTGTAAAGCCTGTCCCCGCGCACAGGAAACCCCATCCATGCAAGATGGCACCTCACCTGATGGCGGTATCCCTGCGTTATGCGGCATGAGGCGGAAAAATTGTCTGAATCCAAAACAATGCGCGTGGTGTATATTTTTTCGCCGCTTTTTTTATTCGCTGCCCTGCCTGAATTTTCGGTTACGGGGCGCACCTGGGCTGATTTTCTGGAAAACGGCCTGAACCGGGAAGAAACCGTGTATATCCTTGAATTCCTGCTCGCCTCTTCAGCTTCAAATTCGAACGGCGGAAATCCTTCCTGCTGTTTGCCTTTGTATTCCTGGCACAGCGCGGTATAGCCCTTTACAAAAAGCCCGTTTTTCTGCGACTGCATTATGGCGCTGTAGCTTTCCTGGGTGGCTGCAATCAGAAGAAGCCCCGCTGTTTCGGTGTCGATTCTGTGTACAAGACCGTGCTCCGATTCTTTTTTTCCGCGGACGTCAAGAAGGAACGGATAAAGGGATGCCGCAGCCGTGAATGCGCTTTCGTCGTTTTCAAAGAGAGGCGCGCTCGGAATGTGCCGGGGCTTCCGCAGAACAAGAAACGGATTTTTCGTGGAAGGCGGCAGAAGAATTTGTATGCTGTTTTTTGGTTCCACTTTTTTCACCTGTCCCTGGGAAGAATAACTTTGGCGAAATCCTTTTTCAGTATCTTCATCACTTCAATAAAACGCTGGGGTGTGGGCGACTTGAAAACTGAAGGCTCGTCTTTTCCGGGAATTCTTATTTTTAAAAGCCTTGCATTCAGCATGAGCTTTGCCCGGGGAAATTTCTTGTCGGGGCGGGCATAGATTCCATCTCCAAGAATCGGGCAGTTGAGATATTTCATGTGAACCCGAATCTGGTGCGTGCGGCCGGTTTTTATGCGCACCTTCATCAGGGAATATTCTCCGTAGCAGCTTATACATTCATAGATGGTTTCCGCGGGCTTTCCTTCGTCCGTGTCCACGGCTGCCTTGAATCTTTTTCTGTCCCTGGGATCTCTTATTATATTTGTGCGGATTATTCCGTGCTGGTGCTGAGGCCGGCCCATGCAGATTGCAATGTATTCCTTTGTAATTGAGCTGTGGTTTCTGAACTGCGCGGAAAGAAATTCCTCGGTGTCATGATTTTTTGCCGTTATGATTATCCCTGAAGTTTCCTTGTCGAGTCTGTGGACAATTCCGGGGCGGCGGTTTGAAAGAATCTTTGACACCTGCCCTTCCTTCAGCTCCGGAACAGCCTCCCTGCCCCAGTGGTACAGAAGCGCATTTACAAGTGTTCCGCTCCAGTTTCCAGCGGCCGGATGTGTCACCATTCCCTGGCTTTTGTTTACAACGCAGACATTTTCGTCCTCGTAGACAATATCAAGGGGAATGTTCTCAGGCTCGATGTTGTCGGGAACATTTTCCTCCCACTGTATGTCGATGATGTCATTCGCTTTTACCAGGGATGAAAGCTTCTGTTTTTTTCCATTTATCTGGATGCAGACAATTCCGCTCTTGAGCTTGCTCCTGTTCATTCCGTTGGGAAGAGATGCTATGTATTTGTCCAGCCGTATTTCTCCCTTGTATGTGGGAGGAACTTTGTTTGAAAAAAAAGACATCTATTGCTCCGAATTCGAATTTTCAGTATCGGCGTTTTCTGCTTCCTGAAATGGAACTACTATAATCTGGTCATGGCTTTCCTGTATTTTCTGCAGCCGCTTCTTTTCGCTTCTTCTCTTTGCAAGGCAGATTGCAAGATCCACTGTTCCGATAAGTACTCCTGTTCCAATGGAAAGGCAGAAAATCTTCATCTGCTCCCCCTCGGAAAGCGACGAATTTCCGGAGAACGGTGCATGAAAGCTGTCTGAGTTGCCGGAAAAATACTGAAATGCGCTGTATCCAAGGTTCACGCTTATTGCGGCAAACGGAACGGCTCCGAGCGAAACAATCTCGAACCGCCTGAGGTCGATTGCCCACTGCGGAAATTCTTCCTTGGTGTACGGCTCCGGAGTGTCGGAAGAAGACGCGGCTTCTGCTGTTACCTGTAGCGGTATAGAAAGAGTAATAACCAGCAAAACCAGAATACTCACTATGCGCTTCATTTTTCCCGGGGATACTCCCGCTCTCCGAAAATAGCTGTTCCTATGCGAACCATGGTGCTTCCCTCTTCTATTGCGATTTTATAGTCGCCGCTCATTCCCATGCTTAGCTCTGTGATTTCAAGCTGCGGAAATTCAGCGCTGAGTTTTTCTTTTGCTTTCCGGAGCGCTGAAAATGACGAGCGTATAAGAGTTTCATCTTCTGTGAAGGGCGCCATTGTCATAAGACCGGCAGGAACGATATGAGGGTAAATCCCCGATGCGCAGTTTTCCGCGGACTTGAGCAGCTCCGTGAGATTTCTGTAGCCGCTTTTTGAATCTTCGCCTGTATGGAATTCAAAAAAGACCTTTATACTCTTTTCAAGCTTTGCGCACTGTTTTTCAATTTCCTGCAAAAGCTCTTCCCTGTCCACAGACTGTATGCACGCAGAAATTTCAACTGCCTTTTTCACCTTGTTGGACTGAAGGCTTCCGATTATATGAAGCTCAGGATTTTTTCCGGAAAGCTCGCTTATCTCATGGAATTTTGTGTATGCTTCCTGCACCCGGTTTTCACCAAAAAGAAACTGGCCGCAGCCCATTGCCGCCGTTACAGCTTCAGCCGGATGAAATTTGCTTACAGCGCAAAGTTTTACACTTCCTCCAGCCCTTCCTGATTTTAATTCCGCCTCTGCAATCTGGCTTTTTATATTCTCAAGATTTTCTGCTATTTCTTCCGCTGTCATTTTCCGCCCTCCGCACATCCGCTTTTTATTCTATCAGATTGGCAAAGTTGGCTCAACTGCTGTGATATTCCTGCGAAGTCTTCCACCGAAAGATTTTCTGCCCGCTCGTTTTTGGGAATGCCGCATTTTTCAAGAAAGCTTTCTGCTGAAATTCCAGGAGGAAGAAGCGGCTTTATGTTGTTTTGAACAGTTTTTCTTCTGGCTGAAAAAAGCGCGTGCACGGTCTTTGGGAACAGACTGGAGTCCCCGGTAAAAAGATTTTCCTTTTTTGTCATTACAACGGCCTGTGACGAAACCGAGGGGCGCGGCCAGAAACTGCTTGAGCCCAGAACAAGAGAGGGCTTTACATTATAGTTCCACTGGCACAAAACGCTGAACGCAGAATACTGCTCAGTTCCTCTTTTTGCCGCCATTCGCTGTGCAACTTCCCTTTGCACTGTAAAAACGCACCTGTCAAAAACCGCGCGCTCTGTAATGGTGTCCGCTATGAATGTTGCCGCAATATTATAAGGAAGGTTTCCAAAAAGCTTTGCGGGTCTGCGCTCCGCTCCAAAAAATTCGCCCTTCCAGTTTTTTAGGACATCGCCCTCTGAAATTTTAAACTGCCCTGTTTTTTCGCTGCTGGAAAAAAATTGGTGCAGAAATGATGCAAATCCCCTGTCAATTTCAAATGACACAAGGGATGCGCCGCTTGCAAGAATTGCTTCTGTCATGCAGCCCAGCCCCGGCCCGATTTCCCAGACAAGGTCGCCCTTCTGCGGCTCAAGAAGCTCTATTATTTTTTCCCGGGCTGACGGATTTATCATGAAATTTTGCCCGAATTTTTTCTGCATTGCCATTCCCGCCTGCTCTAAAAAAGCTTTCAGTTCAGACGGAGAGTTGTAGTCAGGATGGTTCATATTTTCTCCAAGTCAGGAATTTTTTAAGTGCCCTTCGCTGTTTTTTCAGGAAGTGTTTATTTATATGTGTCATGTTTTTATTCTCCAATCATATCTGAATTTACTCTAAATTATTTTTGTCAATCCACCGCCAGCATTGGAAAAAGCGAAAACACCGCAGCGGCCGATTTTATCAGCTGATAAAGAAAATTCAGCATGGCGCCCATAAGTGGCGAAAGAAAAGGTATCATAAAAGAAACTATAATTGCAACTATTGCCGCGGCAAGAAAAATGCTCACAAGCGGACACACTGCAACGGAGGCCGCTATTCCGGCTGCCGGCACTGCTTTGAAAAGCGAAATGCAGATTGGAAAAGTTGCTGCCTGTGCGCCTGCGGAAGCTGAAGCCAAGTCTGTGAGTCTCCGTGGCAGAAATCTCTGCATAAAAAATCTGAACAGTCCGCCAAAAACGAGGATTCCGGCCAGAGCTGAATACGAAAGCATAAACGCCGCGGAAAAAATGTCCTCGGGAAAAAGCATGCAGTGAATCAAAAATACAGCGCATAGAATTTTAAAAAAGCTTATCCGGGCGCAAAAGAAAATTCCGCATAAAAGAAGCAGCGCGGAACACAGCAAGGCTCTGAGCAGCGAAGGCGAAAGTCCGGCAAACCAGACAAAAAAAAGAATTCCTGCCGCGCGGAAGAAAAAATCATATTTTCTGCCAAAAATCCTGCTTCCTGTTTTTCCTGCAATTAAAGAAAAAAACGAAAGATGCATTCCACTCAGGGCAAGAACGTGAGAAAGCCCGGCTTTTCTGAATATTTCCTGTAGAGCCGGATCAAGATATTCCCGTGAGCCTGAAAGAAGTGCAAGGATAAAGCCGCCTGCGCTTCCCCAGCCGTACATGAGTTTTTTGAACGAAAGCCGGCATAGTGTTCTGAGTCTGATTATTCTGCCGGAAAATGAAGGCGGCAATGGCTGCTGCAATGCTTTTTCCGCTGAAAAAAACGGCGCCTTGAATTTCCCTGAAAAAGAAAGCCGCTCTCCCCGCTCAATGAAAATTCCGCCGCCTGAAGCTGAATAAAGCCTGCCTGGAAAAAGAGCCTCCACGATTTCAGCAGGCACAAGAACAGAGATTTTCCCCGATGCGCGGGATTTGACTTCAACACCGGAAATTTTTCCCTGCACGGAAAAAAGCTTTAGTTTTACGGCATAAAATTTTCCGCTTGAAAACTTTGAAGGGCTGGAGCAGACTGTTCCCTCTATGATTTTAGCATTTTCCAGCGGCACAAGAGATTTGTAGGGAAAACGATCGCGGCACGGCAAAATTCCGGAGTAAACAAAAATGCAAAATACGCTTGCTGCAATAAAAAACGGGCTTAAAAAATTTTCTTTTATAAAGTCTACCACTTAAGCTTTGCAAGGGCGTTTTTTGCAGCTGCCACAACCTCCTCAGGATAATCAATGTATGTCGCATAGAGCAAGCTGTCAAAAGCTGTCTTGTCGCCCATGTCCCCCAGTGAATTTATCAAGGAAAGCACAACGGCTTTGCTTGGAGCCTTGTTTTTTTCAGCCTGCTTGTTCAGAAAGTCAAGGTACGATGAAAGCTGGAGCACAGTTTCTGACGATGAAACCGCAGCGATATTCTTTATTGCAGCGGAAAATTCTGTGTCTGAAAGTCTTCCGCTTTCATATTCCTTTTTAATTCCGTCAAAGCACTGAGCAACCAGAGAAGCTGACCTTGTCCACTGTGTGTCGGAAATCACTTCAAGGCAGACAAGCGCAAGATCAAGCTTGCTTCCGGAAAAATCAAGTTTAGCTCCTTCAATATTATATATTACCGATGAAAGAGCATTTTCCGCCGCTTCTCCGCAGATTTTCTTTGAAATTTTCGGGTTTGTGTCGAGCTTTTTCAGAATCAGGATTTTCTTTTCAACAGGAACTGTCGCCAGGAACTGAAGAATTTCCTTTTCGCTTTCGTTCGCAAGCGAGCCGTAGGATGACGAAAGAATTTCGCTGTATGAAGGCCAGATGTCAAGAATGTCCGCTATAAAAAGCATATTGAACGAGGCGGAATTTCCGTATGTTTCCATAAAAAGAACCGCCTTCAGAATTGCTTCGTTCATTTCATTCTGGTTCTGCATGTTGCTGTAGAAAAAGTCATTTACAAGGTAAAGGTTTTCCTGCGACTGGAACACTGAAAAAGCGTCGATTACAGCAATTATTACTCTTGAGTCATTAAAAAGCTTGAAAACTGACTTGAGTTTTTCCGAGACAAGCTTTTCCTTGCCCCGGCAGTTTCCGGCGGTCAGGGATTTTACGGCTGTTTCGGCAAGCGTTATAAAGTCATCGTCATATATAAGCGCGTCATAGGCTGAAATTGAAAAATCCAGGGCTGCAATAGCGATTGAAGAATCCCCGGATGCGGCGGAAGCTTCAACGACTTCTTTTTTTTCTATAAGATTGCCCTTGTAGAATTCAGACATCAGGGATTCCTGCGCTGCGCATATTCCGCAGGATAAAAGAAATAGAATGAATATAAGGTTCAGTTTTTTTATCATAGCTCTTCTTCTTTTAAGTAACGTTAAGGCTTGCTGCCACGCTGTTTAAAAAATTTTTTTTAGGAAACCTCGAAAAATTTCTGTTTTCAAGATAACTTAAAAAATATTACAAAAAATATAAAAAAATATCTACAGTCAAAAAGTCAGTTCAGATCAAGCTCCGCTTTTGGTTTCATCAGGAAGCACCTGTTTTGCTTCTGGAGCGGAAGGCGGCGTTGGTGATGCGCTGCCGTTTTTTTCATGTGGAATGACCTTGTAGACAAAGGCAAGAATTCTGTTTCTCATTTCCTTTTCGATATGAGTGCACTCAAAGTGAATTCTTGACTGCCCGAGCTGGCTGTTCCATTCAACCGCCCGGATAACGCCGTGCATGACAATCATTTTTCCGCTCAGCTCAAACTGTATTTTTATGCGTGTGCCGGTTTTTCCTTTTCCGCCGATTCTTATCATTGCGCCGTCTTCGCTTATGTCCTCAAGAAGGCACTTGTAGCCGGATGTCTTTTCCACATTGTGGTAGTCAGCTTTGTCGTTCTGTCCAAGGAGATACATCTGCGCGTAAATTTCACACTTGCAGCGTATGGACTGCCGCTTCTGGGTGCGCTCAAGCTTGTGGGAATGAAGAAGATACAGCGCCTTGTTGCTCCTGAACATTCCTGTGCCGATAACCCTTGTGTCGAACGCATAGCCTGCATCTCCGTTTCTCCAGAAGTAAACGGAAATATCCATTCCGTCCCATTCTTCCTCCGGCAGAAATTCAGGATTCTTTGATGCCCTTGTGTATCTATAAGGAAGAAGAATTGTAAGCTGCGCGCCGCTGTTGAGCACCCTGGACTTGAATGCGCCTTTGTCCTTCAGGAGAATTGTGAGCCTCTGGTCTGTGTCAAGCGACTTTGTGTTTTCTATGCCGTGCTTTTTTTCCCTTTCAAGAATTACGCGGGTTTTGAACTGGTAGAGTTTTTCAAGAAAAGCCTGCACATGGGACGAGCTTTCCTCTCCTCTTTTTTTCGCCTCTATAATAACTGTTGAAATGCACCTGTTCACCGCATTTTCAGAGATAAAAAGGGAGAGCGGCTCTTCAATTTCGCATTTTTTGGCAAGCTTCCACAGAGCTGAAATTTCAGAATGCCGGAAGCCGAAATCAAAGCCTTTTGAATAGAAATTTATTCTGTCTGAGCTGGACTTATAAATCTTGAAAACCGCGGCAATAAACACAAGTATTATAATTACAGATAACGCTGCCGGCACAAAAATACCTCCCGTAAATTTATCTTGGGACAAATTCTGGATATTCTTAATTATAGTAAATTTTATATTTTCCTGTTATTATACATAACAAAATGAAAAAAAGATATATTCTTGCAGAATTTTTAATTGTTTTGGCATTTCTTGTTGTTCCTCCGCTTTTTGCTGAAGAGGGCGCTTCGCTTGGAAACGGAATTTCGCTTTCTGTGATTTCAGAGCTTGTCGCGGCATCTCTTCTTCAGATTCAGCATCTGTCCATGAAACGCTCCTGCAAGCCCACGCCAAAGGAACATTTCTGCTTTGTTGTCCGCTCGTTGAAATGGGGCGCGCTCACACTTGGGCACATGATGCTTGTTTTTTCGGCTGTCCAGCTGATTTCGTTTGCAATGCGGCTTTCTCCGTCACATTCTGGCGTTGTGCTTTTTCACCCTGAAAAGATTTCCTCCTGGATTTTTGTCGCTGTGACTCTGGCTGCCGGGGCTTTTTTTGAGGAGGTTCTTTACCGCCAGTATCTTCCGGAAACTCTTGCAACTCTTCTGGGTGAAAGAAAAATTCCTGCTGAAATTCTTTCTGTCCTGCTTTTTGCGCTTGCCCATAGATACCTGGGCTGGATTTCGGTTCTCAATGCGGTTTTGTGCGGAGCATTTTTGCGGCTGTGCAGGGTAAAAACGGGAGCTGTGGTTTCTTCCGCGGCGGCTCATTTTCTGTACAATCTTTCATTGACTGTGTTTTCGGTGCTGTTGTAAAAGTTTACAATGATTGTTATAATGTCGTATCAGAAAATAAGTTAACTTTGAAAACGCAATGTTTTCCCATGGGGATTTTTTATGAAGTATACAGACACAAGAGATAAAAATGTCAGTGTGGATTTCAGAACAGCTGTTTTGAATGGAATGAATGCGGAAACAGGCGGACTTTATATGCCTGTTGAATTTCCGAGGCTTGATTCGTCATTTCTGGAGCGCAATCCGGAGCCTTCATTCCGCGAGACTGCCTATGAGATGGCAAAGCCCTTTGTTGAAAATGAAATTTCAGATGAAGACCTTGAGGCGATAATCCAGGACTGCTATCCTTTTTCGCCCAAGGTTGTTCCCATAGATCCTGTGACATACGTTCTTGAGCTTTTTCACGGTCCTACCTGCGCATTCAAGGATTTTGGAGCAAGGTTCATGGCTCGCGTGATGTCGTATTTCAACCGCTCGGAAAGTGACAATCTTCATATTCTTGTTGCTACTTCAGGCGACACAGGCTCTGCGGTGGGAAGCGCATTCCACAATGTTCCCGGAATAGATGTTACAATTCTTTATCCTGATGGAAAAATTTCTCCGCTCCAGGAAAAGCAGCTTTCAACTTTCACTGGAAATGTCCGCGCGCTCAAAGTAAAGGGAACTTTTGATGACTGCCAGCGTCTTGTAAAAACGGCTTTCACAGACAGGGATCTGCGCTCCAAATTCAGGCTTTCATCTGCGAATTCAATAAACATTTCACGGCTTTTGCCACAGGCGTTTTACTATATGTATTCATCGCTTGTTGTAAAGAAGCGCATTCCGTTTGACAGCAAGACAGGCGGAGATTCTATAATTGTTGTTGTTCCAAGCGGAAATTTCGGAAACCTCACATCAGGTCTTATTGCCAGGGAAATGGGCGCTCCTATAACGGGCTTTGTTGCGGCTACAAATTCAAACCACACTGTTCCCGACTGGATTGCAAGCGGCGATTATAAAACCAGGCCGTCTGTCGCCACGCTCAGCAATGCGATGGATGTCGGCGCGCCAAGCAACTATGAAAGAATCGCAGCCATGTATTCGCTTGATCAGGTGAGGGAGCTTTTTGCTTCATACTGGACAAATGATGAGGGAACTATAGAAGGAATCAAGGCCTGCAAGACAAAGACAGGATATGTGATAGATCCGCACGGCGCAGTGGCATGGAAAGCCTGGAATGATATCCGCGGCGGTGAAATGGAAAAGCTTGTTTCAGGAAAAAAGAACGAGATCGACAAGCCGGGACTTACACCGAACGTGCCTCTGTGGGCTGATGCTGTTACCGGAAAAAAAGCCTCCGCTATTGTTCTTGAAACAGCGCACCCTGCGAAATTCGGAGCAACTGTACTCAAGGCAATCGGAGAAGAGCCTGCTCTGCCTGAGCGTCTTGAAAAAGTCATATCGCTCCCGGACAATGCTATTCCTATGGGCAAGGATTATGACACTTTCAAGGAATGGCTCACAGCCAATCTCTAGGAAGCAATGATAGCTGCCGCGGATAAATTTTTCCGCGGTAATTTTTTGGCTAGGCTTTTTTTACAAGCCCGCGTTTTTCAAGTTCCTGAAGTACAAGCTCTGCAATCTGTTCCGGAGCATAGGCTGCTGTATCGATTTTTATATCCGCAAATTCAAAGTCATTGTTGTCAATTCCATAGAGCTTTTTATAGCGGCGTGTGTCTTCCGAATCTCTCATCGCAGTGAAATTTCTTATTTCTTCCAGAGAGCCGCCTTCCCTGTTCAGAATTCTTTTTGCGCGCACTTCGTCGTCTGCCAGAAGATACACTTTCAGGTCAGCTTCCTTCAGCATCCAGATTGCAAGGCGGCTTCCGAGCACACAGCTTTCCTGCCTGGCAAGCTCAACCTGCCTTGTGTCCACTGCGATGTCGTAGCTGTCGTCTGTCTTTGCGTTTTCAATAACCTGGGCAAGCGTAAGCCCTTTTTCCGCTGCAAGCTGGCGGAATGTGAAATTTATAAGCTTTACACCGAGCAGCTGCGCAATAAGAGTGCTCACTGTGGTGTTTCCGCAGCCTGACTTTCCGCTTATAGCAATTCTTAGTTCCTTTCCCTGTGGAATTGTGTAGCCCATTTCAGCCTCCAAAAAATATTTTCCGCGGCAAACAGAAATCTGCCGGCAGATGTGTCCGACTATTCAATGTTTTTTCCCTGCTCCCTTATATTTTCAAGGGCGTTTTTTGCCTCTATGACTTTTTCACCGATTTCAATGAACTGGTTCTTGCTTCCGATTGTATTGATTTCCCTGTTCGCTTCCTGGCAGATAAAGTCAATTTTCTTTCCGGGAACAGGATTTTCGCTGATTTCCTTTCTGAGAGCCTGAAGATGGCTTTGGAGGCGTATGATTTCCTCGTTTATCGTGTACTTTACAATCATTGCCGCTGTTTCTGCCATTATGCGGTTTTCGTCCGCCTTGTCCGCAAGAAGCTCGTGGAATTTTTCTGAAATCTGCGTCCGGAATCTTTTTTCCATTTCTGGCTGCCATTCCTTGAAAAATGCCGCGCAGCTGTCAAGAACTGAAAGCTTTTCGAGGATATCATGCTCAAGGTTTCTTCCCTCTCGCTGGCGGTCTTCCGTGAACTGGTCAAGGACTTCCGCAAGAATTCCTTCGATTTTTTTCCAGAAAGCCTCCGCATCATAGTTTCTTGAGATATTCAGAACGCCTTCCTGTGAAACAATGAGGCTGAGCGGAATTTCGGCATCTTCCTTTCCTATTGACTTTGCTATTTCGCGGATTGCATCGAAGTATCTTTTTGCCGCGGCAGGATCCGCTGTTACGGTTGCAGAATCTCCGCTGTCCCGGACACGGACTGTCAGATCCACTTTTCCGCGCACGATTTTTTCTGATACCGCCTTGCGGATTCTGGCTTCAAGCGGATTCAAAAATGATGGAATATTCACCGATAAGTCCAGAAAACGGGAATTCACTGATTTTATTTCAACACTGATCTGTGTGCTGTCTATGACGGCTTCCTTGAAACCGTAACCTGTCATGCTGTTCATAGTTTGTCCTGCTGTTTGAATTTTTCAAGAACCATCTGGCCGACCTTGAAGTTGTCTCCTGCTCCCATTGTAACAAAGACATAGCCGTCCGGAAATTCAGTTTTTTTGTTTAGCTCTTCCGCCGCAATCTCGCATGCTTCCTGGAATTCCGCGGCATACACAACGTGCGGATGATACTCCGCCGTGCGCTCTGCAAGGATTTTTCCTGTTACAGACAGTGTGCCGGGCTGTTCGCGCGCGCTTCCATAAATCTTGTTTATAATAACAAAGTCTGCGCTCCCGAAGCTGTCTGCAAATTCGTCAAGAAGGGCCGCTGTGCGTGTGTAAGTGTGGCTCATAAAATCCACGATTATTTTGTGGTTTTTGTAGAACTGGCGGAATCCATCGAGCGTTGTTTTTATTGCTGTGGGGTGATGGCCATAATCGTCGATGAATATTATATCCTGCCCGAATTTGTTTTTTGCGCGCCCTGTGACTTCGCTTCTCCGCTTTCCGCCTGAAAATTCCTCTATGCCTTTTTTTATCTGCTCACGGAAATCACGGGGATTTTTTCCAGCTTCATTGAGAAGCCTGTATGCCAGCGCAAATGCCGCCGCCGCATTTAGAACATTATGCCTGCCGGGAACATGAAGGACACATTCAGTGTCGCCTATTATAAAATGCTGTTTTCCGCCTGAAACAGAACCGAATGAAACCCCGAAATTCCCCTGCGCATTTTCGCCGTAAGGAATCAGGTTTATGTCGCTGCGGCGTTTTGAGGCAATAAGGGCAGTTTCAAAAGCGCCCTTGTCATCCGCGCAGAAAATCAGGTCGCCGTTCTGGGGCAGCAGGCAGATATAGTCAACAAAAGCATTCTGTATATCAGAAAATGTGGGATAAAAATCCTGATGGTCGCTTTCCACTGAGGTCAGGATAATTTTGCGCGGAGAAAACGACATGAAGTGCCGCTGGTATTCGCATGTTTCAGCGATAAAATACTTCTGCCCTTCCGAGGCTGAAAAACTGCAGGTTGTCATTGTGCATGAATTTCCGAACGATGCGATTATGCTTCCTGCCAGAACCTGTGAAGGCAGATCCAGATTTTTCATTATAGTTCCAACAAGACCGGTTGTTGTGGTTTTTCCGTGCACGCCGCAGATTCCGCAGCTGTATGAATTTCTTGAAAGCGCTCCCAGGGCTTCGCTGTAAAGCATCATCGGAATTCCAAGCAGCCTGGCTTCCGCAAGATCAGGATTTTTTTCAGGTGAATATGCGCTTGAATAAATTACAAGCTGGATTTTTTCTGTGATATTTTGTTTTCCGAATGGAAGAGGCTCAATGCCGAGCCGCTCAAGAATTTCGTCGGTATAGAAACGCTCTGTGACATCGCTGCCTGTAATGACAGCACCGCGGGCAAAAAGAAGCTCCACCAGCGCCGCCATGCCCGTTCCCTTTATTCCTACAAAGTGTACATGAACCCCATGGAAATCACGGGGAAAAAATGTTTTTTCCATAGGGTGCCATTTTACAACAGAAACAATGTTTTTGCAAACGAACACGGCGGCTGAGTTTTTAACCCAGGCAGATTTGATTCAGGATGTTTTCGTAAAGCTCCTGCCTGCCTGAAGTTCTTGAAACTTCGCTGTACGGCTTGGCAAGTGCCGCAGTCTGCTCAAGTGTAAGTTTTCCTTCGGCGAAAGCCTTTCCATTGCCTGATTCAAAGCTGGCATAGCGTTCCTTGACCATGGCTGGAATTCTTCCGTCTTCGATAATCTGGGCTGCTTTTTCAAGACCGCGCGCAAAAATATCCATTCCGCCTATGTGGGCAATGAAAAGATCTTCCGGCGCAACAGAATTTCTTCTGACTTTGGCATCGAAGTTGAGACCGCCGGTTGTGAAGCCGCCCATTCTGATTACCTGGAGCATTGCAAGTGTTGATTCGTAGATGCTCGCCGGGAACTGGTCTGTGTCCCAGCCGTTTACAGGATCGCCCCTGTTTGCATCAATAGAGCCGAGCATTCCGTTGTCTACGCACACTGTAAGCTCGTGGGCAAAATCATGGCCTGCAAGCTCTGCGTGGTTTGCCTCAATGTTCAGCTTGAAATCCTTGTCAAGTCCGTGGGCGCGCAGGAATCCGATGACTGTTTCAGAATCGTAGTCATACTGGTGCTTTGTAGGCTCCATAGGCTTAGGCTCTATATAGAAGCATCCGGTAAAGCCCTGTTTTCTGGCGTAGTCGCGGGCCATTGTGAGCATCATTGCCAGATGTTCCTTTTCAGCCTTCATGTCTGTGTTCAGGAGGCTCATATATCCTTCGCGTCCGCCCCAGAATGTATAGCCTGCTCCGCCCAGCTTTATTGTGCCGTCGATTGCCGCCTTTATCTGGCTTGCCGCCTGCGCGATAACTTCAAAATCAGGGTTTGTCGCGGCTCCGTTCATATAGCGCGGATTGTTGAATACATTCGCAGTTCCCCACAGAAGCTTTACGCCTGTTGCCTTCTGCCTTTCAAGAAGAATATCCGTGATGTGCGAAAGCTTTTTTTCGCTGTCGGCAGGGCTGTCTCCTTCAGGGCAGATGTCGCGGTCGTGCCATGCGTAGTATCCACAGCCGAGCTTTGTGATGAATTCAAATGCGGCGTCTGCTTTTTCCTCCGGGGTTTTCCATGTGAATTCCCTGGTTCCGCTTCCAAAGGGATCTCCTCCGTCAGCGCAGAATGAATGCCAGTAGGCCACAGTGAATTTGAGCCAGTCTTTCATTTTTTTGCCCATGACCGTCTTTTCAGCGTCATAATACTTGAATGCGAGCGGATTTTTTGAATCCGGACCTTCATAGGAAATCTGCGGAATTCCCGGGAAATACTCTTTGGAACCTTTGAAAAATGACATAAAATCCTCCTGAAAAGCAATCAAGCTTTTTCATATATTTTTTAGCAGCCTGACACACAGGCTTTTTTTTTGCCAGCAGATACTCTCTCCTGCAAGCTTCCTGAAAACTCTATCTGTAGAGGGGCGCAAGATGCTCCACCAGCGACTGGTATTCTGAAAATGCCCGGTTGTATTCCTGGACACGTTTTTCGTCCGGCCTGGCGGTTTTTGAGCTGTCCATTTCTACGTGAATCTCCGCAAGGCTTTCCATGCTGACCGGATTTTTCTGGAGCTTGCTCAGACACCACAGAGCCTGAAGCGCCGCCCCGAATGCAGCCGCTTCCTGCAAGACTGGAATCCGAACCGGAAGATTCATTATATCCGCTGTAATCTGCCGCCATAATGCGCTCTTTGCACCTCCTCCCGTAAGCCGCAGCTCGCTTGGAGTGAATCCGTGCTTTCTGAATGAATCAAGCCCTGTCTTCATGGCATAGACTGCGCTTTCAAGTGCCGCCCGTGCTATGTTGCTCCGGCTACAGTTCTGGGCAGTAAGTCCCGTTATGCTTGCTTTTCCATGCGGAAGATTCGGAGTGCGCTCTCCATTGAAGAAAGGAAGCACAAAGACTCCTCCTGCGCACGGGTCTGCTTTTTCAGCCTCCGCATCGAATTCCTTTACGCCGAGGTTCAAAAGCCCTCTGATTTCCTCGGAGGCCACGGTGCAGTTCATGGTGCAAAGAAGCGGAAGGTAGCCCCCCGATGACGCGCAGAAGCCTGAAATTCCCGCCGCCGGATCTGATATCGAAGTGCTGCTGAAGCCGTATAGCGTTCCCGAAGTTCCCATGCTCATCGCAAGAACTCCGTTTTTTACAGTGCCTGTTCCGATTGCGCTCATCATATTGTCGCCGCCGCCTGAAGAAACAACTGCGCCCTCAGGAATTCCAAGCCACCCGGCAGCCTCCCTGGAAACAAAGCCGGCAGGCTCATCCGGAGCAATTACAGGCGGAAGTTTTTTTATAAGCTCCGGGTCAACCGCCGCGCAGAGTTTTTCCGACCATTTTTTTTCCTTTGAGCTGAAAAGGGCGGTTCCGGAAGAATCCCCCTGCTCCATCACGTAGTTTCCTGTTAAAAGAAAATTCAGGTAGTCGTGGGGAAGCATTATATAGCGGAGCTTTTCAAACAGCTGCGGTTGATGTCTTTTAAGCCACAGTATTTTTGGCGCGGTAAATCCGGGGAGAATGAAGTTCTGGACTTCCGCGGCTGCTGCTTCCTGCCCTCCAACGCTGTCTGCAATCAGCCTACATTCCTCCGCCGTTGAAGTGTCGTTCCAGAGCTTGATGTTGTACAGAGGATTTCCCTGGGAATCCAGCGGAACAAATCCATGCTGCTGTCCGGAAACTCCGATTGACTGAATCGAGCTTTTTCCTTCGGCTGACAGTTTTAAAAAACACGACTCAAGAGCCGCCCGGTACCATTCTGCCTTCTGCTCCCTGCTTCCATCCGCCCCTGAAATCAGTTCCAGGGGAAAAGACGAGCTTTCCACCGTTTTTTTTGCCTCATAGTCATAGAGGACAACTTTCATGCTCTGTGTTCCAAGATCAATTCCAGCGACAGTCTTCATAAAACCTCCAGAAAGCGAATCCGGCAAAATATTTTCCGCCTCTGAAAATAGTATCAGGGTGAATTCGCCATAAAGCAATACAGAAAACTGATTTTATATATCCAAAATTGATTTTTGTGCTATAATAAAAGCAGAAAATTTTCTGGGCGCAATCGACTGAATGTTGTGCCATAGGAAGCGAAGCCGGAATAAAACTTTCGGCGCGAATAAAATCTAGCGGAAGCGGAAAAAGCTTTCTTGGAATAAAAAATGGAAATAAAGGACACGGCCTATATCTATAAGCTTATTGCAGGCGAAAAACTTGCCTGGCACGGGCGGTATCATTCCCACGGCGAAATGGAATTTGAAATCCACTTTTTTGCGGAGGGCGAAGGAACTTTCTTTTCAAACAAAACATCCTGCGCCATAAGGAACAATTCGCTGTTTCTGGTTTTTCCGCACGAATTCCATTCAATTCTCCCAAAGGAAGTTAAAAAGCCGCTGACTTATTATGCCGTGCTTTTTTCCCTTGAAAAGTCCGAGGAAAATCTACGCCAGCTTCTTATGCAGGCAGGAAGAAAAAAAAGGCAGTCTCTTGCGGAAAGCGATTCAGTTTCCATAAAATTCATGATGGAAGATATAATGCGCCTATCCAAGGCAGAGTCTGCTGATCTCAGAAAGTCCGCCGCCCTTCTCCTTGAAAGCTGTCTTCTCAGGTGGTTCGGGGAGCAGAACGGAATAAGCCAGGATTCTCCGGTTCCAAGAAATTCCACGGCGGCAAAAGGCTATGTCGGACGCGCAGTGAAATTTATGGAAGGCAAAGTCTGCAAGCGATGCACTGTAGCGGAGCTTGCTTCTTTCTGCGGAATTTCCCAGGAGCATTTTATAAGGATTTTCAAGGATGAAATGCAGATGACGCCTCACCAGTATTTTACGCGGCTCAAGATTCAGACTGCGGCTCTTGCCCTTATAAATTCCAGGGCGCCTGTTTCACAGATTGCGGATGACTTTTCGTTTGAAAACCAGTTTCATTTTTCCAGGGTGTTCAAAAAATGCACAGGGCTTGCTCCGTCGGCATACCGCGCGGCATTCACTTCATAAAGGCTCAAACGAATTCATCAGAAGCTTATATGCCTCCACAATCATCCGCGTTTTGTCTGTAGCGATTTTTCTGAGGATAGGATTTTTGTCATACTTGTCAGGATGAAAATAAAGGAGCTTTTCCTTGTATGCCCTTTTGACATCGGCAGGTTCCGCGGAAAGCGTTATGTCAAGAAGCCTGCATGCGCGCTCTGTTTCCGCCGTGATTTTTTTTATCCGCTGTTTTTTTTGCTGTCCGGGAATTTCTTTTTTTTCAGCGTGAAAATCCTGCTTTTTTTTCTGCTCGCTCTCTTCCCTCTTTTCTTTTTCAGCCTTTTCATCAGGGGAAAAAAAATTCTTCTGATTTTTCTGGGAGTGCTTTTTTTCTTTTATATGCCCGGATTTCAGGCTTTCGCTCAGAAGGTCTCCGAGCCTGTCATACATCGTCTCCATCTGCGCTCTCCGTTTCCTCATTCCAGTCCGAAAGTTTTCTCTGGAGCGTTTTTCTTCCGATTCCGAGTATATCAGCAGTCTTGCTCTTGTTGTTCTTGTTTGCTGCGAGTGTCTGCTCGATGACAATTCTTTCAGCTTCATAAAGCTTTACGCCGAGTGGAATCATGATGCTGTTTTCCTGCGTGCTTTTTGCCACCGCCGGCGGAAGGTCTTCAATTCCTATTTCGCTGCCGGAACTCATTACGACTGCGCTTTCAACACAGTTTCTCAGCTCCCTTATGTTTCCCGGCCAGTCATACTTCATGATAGCGGCTTTTGCCTTGCTGGAAAATCCTTTCACCTGCTTTTTATTTTCGGCGTTGAATTCTTCAAGGAATGAAGAAACAAGCAGAGGCAGATCGCTTTTTCTTTCACGGAGCGGCGGCACATGGATGTGAATTACATTCAGGCGGTAATATAAATCCTCCCTGAATTTTCCGGCTTTTATTTCGTCCTCAAGATTTCTGTTTGTCGCCGCGATTATTCTCACATCGACGCTGATTGTCTGCTCGCCTCCGACTCTCTCGAATTTTCTTTCGGCAAGCACTCTTAGAATTTTTATCTGCACGTTCTGGTTTATCTCGCCGATTTCATCAAGAAAGACAGTGCTTCCATGCGCAAGCTCAAACCTTCCCTTCTGCAGATGGTCGGCTCCCGTGAACGCTCCCTTTTCATGCCCGAACAGCTCGCTTTCAAGAAGTGTCTCGCTTAAAGCCGCACAGTGCACGTTGATCATCTGCCTGTCGCGCCTGGACGAAAGCAGGTGTATTGCGCGCGCCACGACTTCCTTGCCGACTCCACTTTCACCTGTGATGAGAACGCTTGCCTTTGACGCTGCGGCTTTTTTTATAGTTTCCTGGATTTTCTGCATTGCCGGGGAATTTCCGATCATTTCCTTCATCACGGAATTTTCAGCAACTTCTTTTTTCAGCTCCTGGTGCTCTATTTTTATCTGGCGGTTTTCAAGCGCGCGCTTTACAATTATTCCGAGCTGGTCAAGGTTGAGCGGCTTGGTCAGAAAATCGTATGCTCCGTGCCTCATTGCATCCACGGCGGAATCAATGCTTCCGTGGCCTGTAAGAATAATCACAGGAATTCCCGGTGTTTCTGTGGCAATGCGGCTTAGGACTTCCTCTCCTGAAATTCCCGGCATGCGGAGATCCGTGATAACAAGATCAATGTCGCCCTTGGAAATCAGCTCAAGGCCCTCTTTTCCTGATGCAGCTGTCTTTACATTGTAGTCCTCAAGCTCGAAATTCGCCGCAAGCCCTTCGCGTATATTTTTTTCATCGTCAATAATCAGAATTGTGAATTTCAATATTTCCTCCCTGAATTTTATTCCTCAAGAAGCATTGTGTTTTTCTGCGGAGCCGGAATCTGTATTGTAAAGACTGTGCCTTTTTCAAGCTCGGAATTCACCGCTATGTCTCCGCGGAATTCCTTGACAATCTTGTAAACCGTTGTAAGACCAAGCCCTGTTCCGTCCGCCTTTGTGGTGTAGTACGGCTCGAAAATTCTTGAGCAGGTGGCTTCATCCATTCCGCAGCCATTGTCGGCGATAGTCATGATATACTGCCCGTCCTTTAAAAAAGAATTCACGGCGATTTTTCCCTCCGGTTTTTTTCCTGAAAGAACGGCGGACTTTGCATTCTGGATTATGTTTATAAAAATCTCGCGGAACAATTTGTCGTCAATAAGAAGCCTGACTCCGTTGCCCTGAAGACGCACTGAAACCGCAATTCCGCTGCTTTCAAATTCAGGCATGAAGAAATCCATGGACTTTTTAATTATTGAATCCGGCTCGTAAAGCCTGAGGTCCGCTTTAAGAGGGCGCACTGCAAAAAGAAAATCCATTACGATTTTGTTCAGGCTTTCAATTTCTTCGTTTATGACCTCAAGGTATTTTTCCATGAATTTTTCGTCAGGGAGCATGCCGTCTCCGTTTCTGCATTTTTTTATTGACTTCTGCAGAAGCTGAATGTGAATGCTTATTGCTCCCAGCGGATTTTTTATTTCATGCGCAACTGAGGCAGCGAGGCTTGTGAGGCTTTTCATGCTTTCCATGCGGTGAACAAGAATTTCCTGCTGTCTTTTTGCGGTTATGTCTTCTATGAAAATAATGTTCCCCGCAATTTTTCCGTTGCGTACAAGAGGCAAAATGGAAACAACAATAAACCTTGCCTTTTCATCTGCGGAAACTATGGAAAATTCCTCGCTTGTATTTGTGTTATGTTTCTGCGCGCAAAGTGAGATGAAGTCCGAAACTTCCTTGTCCTCTATAAGATTCCAGACCGGCTCGGATTTCACCTGATGCAGATGAAAAAAATGAATGTATCTTTTTGCGGCCTTGTTTATCTTTGAGATGCACCAGTTTTTGTCAACAATCACAAGCCCCGAGGGAATGCTCTGGATTATCGAGTCATAGACTTCGTTTTCCTCACGCACATTTTTTACAAGCCTCTCAAGCTGCTCGTCAGAAAGCTTTTTAATTTTTTCCGATGCCTTTTCAACAAAATCTGTCATCTGTGATGCTCCTGTTCTTTCAGCATGCCATTCATTTTTTTTCCTGCGGGCCGGGCAAAATCAGCTCCCTCAGAATTCCGTTGTTCATATAATTTACATGCATTATGCTGCGGGCAAGCTCTTCAAGGCAGGCTGCCGGATTCTGGTTGAATGTTTCTGCATTGCTCAATGATGATTTTAAAAGACCTAGAATTTCAAATGAAATTTCCGAGCCGGCCGCTGACAGCTTCAGTTTTTCCTGCGCCTCGATAAGTCCGAGAATAAAAATTCTAAAAAGAACACGAGGTTCGAACGAGGAGCACTGCGACATTATTTTTTGAATATCAGGAACATGGCCCTGCGCTATGCAAGAAAAAAAATCCGCCGCGCATGATTTTACAAGCTCAGGCTTTACAGAAAGAAAGGACTGCAAAAAAACATTTATGCTGTCGAATTCTTTTCCGCCGTTGAACTGAGGCTCGTAGTGAAAAATTCTGTCAATGACATTTTTCTGCTGCTGTGCTGTCCGCTCAAAAAAAACATAGGTGCGCACTCTTGAAAGAATTGTCGGAAGCATTGCTCCGCGGCGCGAAGTTGTCAGGATAAAAACTACATCTCGGGGCGGCTCTTCAAGAATTTTCAGCAGGGCATTGCGTGCGCTGTCCGCCATCAAATCTGCATTTTCAATGATCAGAACTTTTTTGCCTGAGCTGGATGCAAGGTGCGCCCAGGAAGATAAATTGCGTATCTGCAGAACGGGAACTGAACCGTACAAAAAACATCCCTCGAGCTTTGCGCAGGCCTTTTCAATTTTTTCGGTGATTTTTGAAAGCTCCTCATCTTCCGGAAGAATTCTGCCTGGCTCAATCTGCTCAAGCTCCTCTTCAATTTCCTGAACCAGCGGTGAAAATTTCTGTAGCTTGTCGTCGCCTTCCCAAAGCACAGGACTGAATCTCACTGTAAGTTTTCTGACAGCGCGGATAAAAAAATAGCGTGAAGCTTCAAGGTGCTTTGTGTTCTGCACGTTCTGGCTGAGCAGGGATTTTTTTGCGGCGGCAATTTCCAACGTTCGGTTTCCGGCCCCTAGAACAAGGAGCGACGGACTGACCAAAGCTTTATTCTGGCGGCAGGAGGAACAGTTGCAGTTCCATTCTCCGCTATTTGCGCATGAAAGAATTCTAGCGGTTTCCAGCGCGGCGGATAATTTTCCTGAAGACACCGGCCCTGAAAAAAGAATAGAGCCGGGAAGCCTTTTTTTTTCAATGTCCTCGCGCAGAAGAGAAGTTGCGCTCTGGTTCAGAATATTCTCGAACATTTTCAGTTGTCCCCTGTCACAAGAGGAATTGCAAGCGGAGCAGCTGAAGTGTTTTCAACCGCGCCTGAAATTCTTTGAAGCGGCACTGAAACAATCGGACTGAAAATCCTGAAGAAAAAACTGTTTTTCAGAATCGGCTCAACAGAAAACCACGGCTGAATTTCCATGACAAACATAACAAGGCATACCACCACAAGCCCTTCCAGAATCCCGAATAAAAAGCCAAGAATTCTGTCAAGATCCTTGAAGATTTCTCCGCCGAAAATATTTTTCACGGCTGTCTGCAAAAGCTTCATCACAATGAACGATGAAATAAAAATAAGAAGAAACGAAATTATCACTGACAGAAATCTGATGTGAATATATTTTTCAATCGGCAAAACAAGCTGCCCGTAAAAAAGAAAAGCAACCCATGCGCTCACAACAGGCGCGGCTTTTCCGAAAATTTCATTCAGAAAACCGTTAAACGTTCCGAGGACAGCGAACAGCAAAACAATAAGCAAAAAAATGATATCAACAGCAGGAAACATCATATTTTAACTTGCTCCATAATAAGGTTTGAAATTATTTCAGATGGCCTTGATTCACCGCAGATAGCCCCGCAGTTTTCAGACATTTTTTTTCGCTCTTCGGGAATACTGAGGCGGTTCAGGGCTGAAATCAGATTTTCCTTGCTGGCAGCTTCTCCTGCAAGTGAAACAGCGGCTCCTCTTGAAGAAAAATATTCGGCATTGTCAACCTGGTCTCCTCTTGTTCCGGCTCCGCACAGGGGAATAAGAATCATCGGCTTTCCGCAGACAGCACATTCCCACAGCGAATTTGCTCCGGCTCTTGAAACAACAACGTCCGCCGCCTGAATCACAGAAACCATTTCGCTGTAAATGAATTCATAGGGCCTGTAGGATTCATCCGCAGAAGCCATCACGGAAGGATTTTCCATTGCGAATTTTTTTCCAGTCTGATGAACCACTATGTATTTTTTCTTCAGCTCGCCGATACATTCAAGCACAAGTCTGTTTATCTGCTCTGCCCCGAGGCTTCCGCCCAGAACCAAAAGAATGTCCTTCTTGCAGTCTTCACTTATGCCAAGAAATTTTTTTCCGGCCAGGCTTTTGTCCTCGTAGAATGAAGGGCGCACTGGATTTCCTGTAGCTATGCATTTGCCCCTGAGTCCGCTGTCAAAATATTTTGAAGTTTCGCTGTAGGAAAGCAGAATCTTTGCGGCATTGCAGCTGTTTATTCTGGTTGCAAGCCCCGGTGTGAAATCACATTCATGCGTAAAGTACGGAATTTTCAGAATGAAGGCGGCGGCGCATGGAGGCACACTCACAAATCCGCCCTTTGAAAAAAGAAAATCAGGCTTTATTTTTTTTAAAATCAAAATCGACTTGAAAAAGCCCGCGCAAATTTTGAACATGTCGCTGATGTTTTTGAGTGAAAAATACCGGCGCAGCTTTCCGCAGGGAATTCCATGGAAAAATGAAATGCTTCCGCCTGATGAAACAAGATTTTTTTCAAGAATCGAAGCGTCCATTCCGCTGGAATTTCCGATCCAGTGAATTTCAATTTCATCAGGAGATGCGAATTTTTTTTTGAGCTCGTCGGCAATGGCGATTCCAGGATATATGTGTCCTCCTGTTCCGCCGCCTGCAAAAACAACTTTTATTTTTTTTCTGGACATTTTTTATTCCGGCTTGGCTTTTGCTATGAGGCTTGAAAGCTCTTCGTTTTTAAACAGCAGTGCATATTTTCTTGCGCTCATTCCCATGCTGTCCTGTATGTCAGGGTCGGCTCCGGAGTCAAGCAGAAGCTTTACAAGCTTCGGGCTTCCGTTTCCCACTGCAAGAACAAGAATCGGCTGGCCGTCTGAGCTGACAGTGTTCAGGCTGGCACCCTTTTCTATGAGCATCTGGGCGACAGTGTAGTTTTTTCTCCACACAGCGTCCATTACAGCTGAATATCCCCTGTCCGAGGAAATGGCGTTTATGTCAGCGCCCTTTGAAAGAAGCCACTCAATCATCTCCTGGTTGTCATTTCTTGTTGCAATGCATATCAGAGGCACGCCCTGCATTGTCCTTGAATTCACATCGATGCCGGAATTTAAAATGGACATGCAGATGTCTTCTTTTTCCTTTTCAAGGTAGAATTCAAAGCTGTCTGCCGTGCATGAAATTCCCTGCGCAAGAAGGCTGGCTTTGTATTTTCTTTCATTATGTTCAGTTTTTATCGCATCAAGATTGCGCTCAAGCCACTTTCTGGCAAGCTCCCATGTGCGGAACTTTTCAGCCGGAAAGTTTTCAGAGCAGAAAACGGACTGCTCATAATTTTTTTCTTCCGCGCAGACAATGGCAGGAATCTGTTTTCCGGCCGCAACTCCCAGGATATAGGACAATGCGCCGGCGCACTCTCCGCCTTCAGGGAGCATGAGGAATGCATCCGCTGAAAAAATTTTTTCCGCCAGAAGCTCCGCATTTTTTCCGCTGTCCAAAAATGAAATTCTTTCGATTCCGCAGCCGTTTCCGCTCAGGAATTCTTCGGCTTTCCGTGTTTTTTCTTCCTTATTTGATGAAGCAATAATCAACCAATTCATGCCGCAATTATACTCCAGGTTTTCTCAAAAGTCTATTACTTGATTTATGCGGAGATTTCAGAAAGGTTCATTTTTCACTTGACAAAAAAGCGTGCTAGCGGTATGTTTCTA
Organism: Treponema sp.; assembly: GCF_051883275.1. Lineage (GTDB taxonomy): Bacteria > Spirochaetota > Spirochaetia > Treponematales > Treponemataceae > Treponema_D. The sequence goes on from NZ_JBJETK010000013.1 coordinate 109,273, forward strand.
TAAATAGAAACTTAAAAACAGGGAGCATTTTTATGAACGAAAATGAAAATCTTGGCGAGAAGCGCGTTCTTGTCTCCGAGGAAAAAAAGGGACTTCAGGTGCAGGATCTTATTCTTGTCGCGGTTCTGCTTGCGGCAGGAGCTGTGCTGAAATTTTTTGTCGGCTCAATTATAAACATCGGGGGAATGAAGCCGAACTTTATTATCGCAATGTACTGCATGGCGATTGCCCTGACAAAGCCCGGAATAAAATCAGCGGCTGTGATAGGAATTCTTGCCGGCGCAATCTGCCAGTTCTTCCCGGGAACTCCCTATCTGAATTTTGCAAGCGAAATAGCCGGCGCGGTTGTAATGGCTCTTTTGATGAAGCTTCCGGTTCCGCAGCTTGGAAAGCTTGATTTCAAGCCGGCGCTTTCCACACTGGCAAGCACAATTGTAAGCGGCGGCATTTTTACAGTTCTTCTTATATTTGCGCTCGGAGCCGACAAGGGAACTCTCGTGGCTTACATTCCTATTGTTCTCTGCACAGCCTGCATCAATGCGGTTCTTGTGCAGGTTCTTTTTATTCCTCTGAAAATGACACTCAAGTGAGCGCCTGATGATACAGATTGAGAAACTTAGCTTTTCCTACAGCGGCTCTTCTTCTCCCGCACTGAAAAACATCTCCATGGAAATTCCTGACGGAGAATTCCTTGGAATAACAGGTGCTTCCGGCGCGGGAAAAACAACGCTCAGCTTTGTGATAAACGGAGTTGTTCCCCACTACTACAGGGGCGAATACTACGGAAATGTCCGCGTGAACGGCAATGATGTTTTCAGCACAGATCCGTGCAAGGTCGCGCTTGATGTCGGCAGTGTTTTTCAGGATATAGACAGCCAGATGACCTGCTCTGTTGTTGAGGATGAAATTCTGTTCGGACTTGAAAATTTCGGAGTTCCGAAGGATGAGGCGGAAGCCAGGCTTGAATGGGCGCTCAGGGAAACCGGAATTGAAAATCTCCGCAGCCGTGAAATTTCAGGGCTGAGCGGCGGACAGAAGCAGAGAACGGCGGTTGCGGCGATTCTTGCCCTTAAACCGAACATTCTTGTTCTTGACGAGCCGACCGGGGAGCTGGATCCGGCTTCGAGCAGGAATATTTTCAGAATTCTCAAGGAGCTCAACGAATCATACGGGATAACAATCGTAGTCATAGAGCAGAAAATCATGCTGCTGTGCGAATTCGCAAGGAAGCTTGCAGTTCTTGACAAAGGCTCTCTTGCATTCTACGGAAGCGTTAGGGATGTGCTCAAAAATGCGGACAGGCTCGCCTCGCTCGGAGTGAACTATCCGCGCGCAGTTGATTTCCATAAAAGCCTTGTTTCCCGCGGAATGATTGCCCCGGGAACAGAAGTCTGCATAAGCGCGGAAGAGGCTGCGGCTCTTGCAGGAGGACTTCTATGATAGAGTGCAAGGATGTCTGCTTCGGCTACGGAAAGACAAAGGACACCGAGCTTATACACAGCATTTCGCTCAGCATAGAAAAAGGCGAATTCGTTGCGATCACAGGAGAAAACGGAGCCGGAAAATCCACGCTCAGCAAGCTTATCGCAGGAATTCTAAAGCCGTCATCCGGAAAAATCACAGTGAGCGGAGCGGACACGGCAAAGTCAAAAAACAGCGAGCTTGCAAGGAACACCGGCTTTCTTTTTCAGAACCCGGACAGGCAGCTTTGCGCTTATACCGTCAGGGAGGAAATCGCATTCGGGCAGAAGGCTCTGAAAACAGGCACGGAGGAAGAAATTTACCGCCGGACAGACAGCATAATAGAAGAATTCGGCTTCAGCCCTGATGCTGCTCCGTTTTCGCTCAGCAGAGGACAGCGGCAGAGGCTTGCGCTTGCTTCGATTATCGCGGTTGAGCCAAAGATAATGATTCTTGACGAGCCGACAACCGGGCTTGACTACAAGGAATGTATGGAAATCATGCGGTCAGTTCAGGAACTGAACAGAAACGGAACAACAGTTGTAATGGTCTGCCACGACATGGAGCTTGTTCTTGATTTCGCTGCGCGAATGGTTGTTCTTGCCGGCGGCAGGATTATCGCAGATGGTGAAACCCTGGACATAATGCGCAGCCGGGATGTTCTGAAACAGGCCAGCCTTCTTCCGCCTCAGATTGTGCAGGTTGCGCTTGAGCTGGAAGAAAAATTTAGCGGCAGATTCGATTTTTCAGATGTCAGAACCGCTGACGGTCTTGCCGCAAAAATACAGGAGGCAATAAAATGAAGGGACTTGTAGACTTTGCCCCCGGAAATTCTGTTTTCCATAGAATGAATCCTCTGGCAAAATTGTTTTTTTCAGCTGCGATCTGTGCTTCATGCTTTGTATCGTCATCACCGGCGGTGCTTCTGGCTCTTCTTGCAGTGGATATAACATCTGGCTTTCTGTGCGGAATTCCAGGAAGAACATTCAGGCTTCTGCGGGGGCTTGCAAAGATTTCGCTTTTTCTGCTTATCATACAGATTCTGCTTATCAGAAAAGGCCAGGTGGTGGCGGATCTTTATTTTCTGAAAATCACGGATGAAGGGCTTGCGGTTTCTGTTGTCCTTGTTCTAAAACTTTGCTGCGCCACACTTCCTCTTGTGCTTATGCTTTCTGTGACAAAGCTGGCTGACCTTTCAAATGCTCTTGTTGAAAAATTGAAAGTTCCGTACAAGTATGCCTTTACACTTACAACTGCAATCCGCTTTATACCGATTTTTGCACAGGAAATGGAAGGAATTCAGGAGGCCCAGACTTCCCGGGGAATTCAGCTGGACACAAGAAATCCTCTGAAGAAGCTGGCGCTCATTCTGCCTTTGTGCGCTCCTCTTCTGGTTTCTTCTGTGCGGAAAACAAACGGAACTGCGATTGCTGCTGACCTGCGCGGCTTCAAGCTCCGGACTGCAAAAAGCTGCCTGAAAAAATATCCGTTCAGGGCAAGGGATTATATCTGCTTTGTTTTTTCGATTGCAATGGCAGTGTCGGTTATCTGCATGGAACTGAAAATATTTTAACTTTTTTTTTGATTTGCACTTGACCAACAAAAGCAATTCATATATAGTCTTATACATCGATTGCATGGTGCCTGTAGTTCAGGGGTAGAGCGCCAGATTGTGGATCTGGTTGTCGTGGGTTCAAATCCCACCAGGCACCCGGATTCCAACCGAAAGACCGTGCAGCGGAATGCGTTCGTAGCTCAACTGGATAGAGCAGTGGACTTCGAATCCGAAGGTTGCACGTTCGAGTCGTGTCGGACGCAATAAACGGGCGATTAGCTCAGCTGGTAGAGCAACAGACTCTTAATCTGTGGGTCGGGAGTTCGATCCTCCCATCGCTCAAAGGATTTTGAAACACTCTGTGTAGGTCAAAAAATTCACGCGAGAGTGGTGAAATTGGCAGACACGCTAGACTTAGGATCTAGTGCCCTAGGCGTGAGGGTTCAAGTCCCTCCTTTCGCATTTTAATCTTCTTTATTTTTATAAGGAAATTAATACAAAACGCAGAGGTTTTGCGGAAATGGCTCAATGGTAGAGCGCGACCTTGCCAAGGTCGATGTTGCGGGTTCGATTCCCGTTTTCCGCTTTACATTTACAAAGCAGTGCTGTATTCAGTTGCTGCGACGCAATTTGCGGAAATGGCTCAATGGTAGAGCGCGACCTTGCCAAGGTCGATGTTGCGGGTTCGATTCCCGTTTTCCGCTCGACGACGAAGCGATTTGGATTTTTTCTGAATCGCTTTTTTATTTATGGTTTACACCAAACCATAGAAACAGCGGAGTCAGGGACTTGAGAAAAGCGTGCCTTGGCCCGGTGCATTTTATAATCGAGAGGTTCCCACGTGAAGGTAACAAAGGAAATTTCCAGACTTGAAAATTCAGCAGTAAAGCTTACTGCCACAATTTCAAAAGAAGATGTTGTTTCTGGGTACAACAAAAACATTTCTAAATACGCAAAAAATGTTCAGCTTCCAGGCTTCCGCAAGGGTCATGTGCCTGTGAAGGTTCTTGAGCAGAAATATGGCGACTCTCTCAAGCAGGAAGTTCTTGCAGATCTCATAGATGAATCACTGAACCAGATTTTCGCAGAGGAAGAGTCAAAGGATATCCGTCCCCTTCCCTATGATCAGCCGCGCCTTGACGGAGATAAGCTTCCTGAATTCAGCCTTGAAAATGATCTGACTTTCTCTGTTGTTTATGATGTTTTCCCTTCTGTTGAAGTGAAGGATTTTTCCAAGATTGAAGTGAAGGAGCCTCAGGTTGAAGTTGGAGACAAGGAGCTTGAAGAGGAGCTGAAGGCTATCCAGGACAGAAACGCTTCTGTTATTGACAAGAAAGACGGAGAGCCTGTTGAAAAAGACAATATTGTAAAAATCGACTACAAGGAGCTTGATGACGCAGGCAACACTGTTGCTGGCTCTGAGCGCGAAGGCTTTGTGTTTACAGTCGGAAGCGGCGAGAACATCTATAAAATCGACAATGAAATCATAGGCATGAAAAAAGATGAAACAAAGGAAATTGTAAAGACCTATGATGCAAAAGATGAAAACGAGGATCTTGCTGGAAAAACAAAGAAAATCAGCGTGACTGTTAAATTTATAAAGACACGCACTCTTCCTGCATTGGATGACGAGCTTGCCCAGGATGTGAGCGAAAAATACAAGACTCTTGATGACTTGAAAAAGGACATTCAGAAAGGTCTTGAGAGCGCAAAAAACAAGAAGATTGAGGAAATGAAATCACAGAGCCTTCTTGAGCAGCTTGTTGAAAAGAATCCTATTTCACTTCCAAAGTCAATGGTTAAGGCTGAAACAGAAAGCCGCTGGAGAATGATGGCTCAGCAGTTCCAGACAACACCAGAGCAGCTTGAAAAAATAGTGGCTAGCTCAGGAGATTCCAAGGAAAATGTTATTTCAAACTGGATCGGGGATCCTGAAAAAATGCTCAAGAGCCGCCTGATAGTTGATACTCTTATACGCGAAAAAAATATTTCAGTTTCTCCTGAGGAAGTTGAAGCTGAATTTTCAAAGCTTGCAGAAGAGTCAGGCTCGACTGTTGAAGAGGTAAAGGAGCGTTACAAGGATGCCCGCGCAAAGGAATATTTGATTGATGAAATCAAGGAAAAAAAGCTTTTTGACGATCTTTACAAGCAGGTGAAGGTTTCAAAGGGCGATAAAGTTTCGTTTGCGGATCTCTTCAAAAACAGCCGCTAGAAGTTTCAAACACTTCTAGGCACAGGAAAAACGGAGTGTTGCACATTCCGTTTTTTTTGTTTACATTATTCAGCAGGGGAAAATTTGATGAATGAATTTATGAACACTCTTGTTCCGACTGTCATTGAAAGAAGCGGAAATGGCGAGCGTGCCTATGATTTGTATTCAAGGCTTCTGAAAGACAGGATAATCTTTGTGGACGGTGAAATCCGGGATGAAACAGCTGATTTGATTGTAGCTCAGATTCTTTATCTTGAAAGCGAAAATCCAGAGAAAGATATAAGCATGTATATAAACAGCCCTGGAGGCTCTGTGACAGCAGGTCTTGCCATTTATGACACAATGCAGTATGTGCGCTGTGACATTCAGACTATCTGCATGGGACAGGCAGCAAGCATGGGCGCAATTATTCTTGCCGGAGGAACAGTCGGAAAAAGATATGCGCTTCCGTCCAGCCGTGTTATGATACATCAGCCGTGGGGCGGAGCTCAGGGACAGGAAAGCGATATAGCGATACAGGCAAAGGAAATCGGCCGCCTGAAAAAACTGAGCATACAGTATCTTTCTAGGCAGACTGGAAAAAAGGAAGAGGAAATTGCCGCTGATATGGAGCGTGATTTTTATATGCCTGCTGAGGAAGCTAAGGCTTACGGCATAATTGACCATATAATGAACAGTGCCAAAAAAGGAAAATAGCCGCGTTTTCAGATTTGGATTTTCCATAGGAAGCCACTGAAAATGCAGTTTTAACAGCAGCTTTGTAAAAATCAAAACAATGGATAGTTCTTTTTGGATATTCATTGTTTTCTTAAGTTTGCGTTGCAAATTTTATTATCAACTGTAACTTCCGCTGAAAACTGCGCTGCGGAGTTGCTTGAAAAGTCAAATTTAAACTTGCTTATAAGTTTTGCTTTTGATTTTTCTCTGAGTTTATGGGAGTTCAATAATGGCCAGATTAGGCAAAAACAACCAGCCTGTATGTGCGTTTTGCGGGCGTCCTGCTGATGAGCACAGAAGAGTTATAAGCTCTCCTGATGATTCAATTTCTATCTGCGAGCATTGCGTTTCAACATGTCAGACGATTTTAAATAATGAAGCCCATACAATGGCTCCGATTGACATGAGCACTATCCCCTCCCCGAAGGATTTCAAGGCGTATCTTGACCAGTATGTGATCGGGCAGGACTATGCAAAAAAAGTTCTTTCTGTTGCCGTTTACAATCACTATAAGCAGCTTTCGATTTCAAAGGAACAGCAGCTTTCAATGGACGTGAAGATTGAAAAATCAAACATTCTTCTTCTCGGCCCGACCGGCTCTGGAAAAACGCTTCTTGCAAAAACCCTGGCGCAAAAGCTGAATGTTCCGTTTGCGATTGCAGATGCCACCACACTCACTGAAGCTGGATATGTAGGCGAAGATGTTGAGAATGTCCTGCTGAAGCTTATCAATGCGGCGGACGGAGATATAGCGGCGGCAGAGCGCGGAATTATTTTTATTGACGAAATAGACAAGATTGGCAGAAAAAGTGAAAACACTTCGATAACACGTGATGTTTCAGGTGAAGGTGTTCAGCAGGCTCTTTTAAAGATTCTTGAGGGAACTCACGCTTCTGTTCCACCTCAGGGCGGAAGAAAACATCCGAACCAGGAGATGCTTGACATCGACACCACAAATATTCTGTTCATCTGCGGCGGAGCATTTGTTGGCCTTGACAAAATAATTGAGCAGCGTCTTTCCACTGCATCAATCGGCTTTGGAGCAGAGGGAACACACAGAACAAATGAAGAGCGCATGGAGCTTTTGAATCAGGTTACAAGCGATGACCTTGTGAAATTCGGGCTTATTCCTGAGTTGATTGGAAGACTTCCTATGACCTGCGCTTTGAAGGAGCTTAACAAGGAGGATCTGAAGAGAATTCTTGTGGAGCCAAAAAATGCCATTACAAAGCAGTTCCAGGCTATTTTTGCAATCGACGATGTGGAGCTTTCGTTTGAAGATGATGTGATTGACCTGATTGCTGAAATGGCTATAAAAAACAAAACCGGCGCAAGAGGACTTCGTGCGATTGTAGAGAATATCCTTCTTGATCTTATGTATGAAGTGCCAAGCGTAAAGGGAAAAAAGAAGCTTGTCATCACAAAGGATATTGTCAACCGCAAAGTGCTTCCGTCTGCGGAATCCCTTTTGATTGAGCAGAAAACAGCCTGACAGATTAGCACCTCGGTTTTATCTGTCGAGGTGTGCTCAAAGGCATTTCAGATGGCATAAGCGCCGCACAATAAAATGAACACTGAATAGGATCAAGCTGTCTTATTCAGTGTTGCTTAGAATTCTGAACCATCCTTAAAAACTTGCCCTAGCCTATTTTGCCAGAATATCCTTTATTATATCCATTGTTTCAACAACGCATTTTTCCCATGAAAATCTTTTTGTCCATTCAAGTCCGCTTTCGATGATTTTTTTTCTGAATGTCTTGTCAGTCGTTATTTTTTCAATGCACGAAGCAAATTCCGCAGTATTATCGCTGTCAAAAAAGAGCGCATTGCTCCCGGCCACTTCAGGCAGCGCGCCGGCCTTTGCGCAGGCCACAGGAACTCCGGTTGCCATCGCCTCAAGAACAGAAAGCCCCGCTCCTTCATTTATAGACGGAAAAATACACGCATCAGAATTTCTGTAAAGCTCAGGAAAGCTTTCATGGGGAAAATATCCAGTTATAAAAATATCGCTCGCCGCAGAAGATTCAAAGGCCGCCCTGTGGACATCATCGCTGCAAGGACCGTCGCTTCCTGCGATAACCAGGCGGTGCGGAAGTCCAGTCTGCTTCTTGAACAGGGCAAAAGCCTCTATAAGCTCCCTGTGTTTTTTTTCAGGGCCCTGCATGCTGCTTGCATAAATTATGTACGGTTTTTTTATCGCGAACGGCTTTATGTCAGCGATTTCATTTTCAATTCCGAGAGGCTCCACTGGAAAAAAACTGCTGTGGTCTATTCCGTTGTGAACAATCTCAATGCGGCGGCATTTCAGCCCGGAACGCTCGATATTTTTTTTTACAAACATGCTCGGAACAACCACGCAGTCTATTTTTGACAGCCCGGTCTTTATATGCCTCTGGGCAAGCCAGCTTTCCTTTTTTAAGACCGCAGCCGGAATGTCATTTATGATTGCAACGGAGGGAACGCTGAATGAAGAAGGAACAAGCCTTGCTCCTGCGGGAAAAATAACAGCATCATATTTCATTTTTCGTATGAATCGGTCTGCTGAAAAATAATGCCAGAGCCTTGCATCCATGTTCTTTTTGCCGGCCGCGGAAAACGGAACATCCTTTTCCTTGTTGTACGTGTATCTGTCAATTTCCTCCCCGAACAATTCAAAAGAAAACTCCGGCTCATCGGGAAGATTTTTTATAAAGTACATGAGGTATGAGCCAAGGCCGGATTTTCCGTGCTCACAGCCAAATGTGTCGATTCCTATTTTCATATTTTTTCAGTATACCACAAAAATACAAAAATATGCTATATTTTATTCATGAGCAATTTTTCACAGTTAAACATCGACGAATCTATAATCAGAAAACTTGAGGAAAACGGAATAACCGAGCCGACTGAAGTGCAGAAAAAGGTGATTCCCCTCATAGCGGAAGGAAAAAATATTTTTTTTCAGAGTGAAACCGGAACAGGAAAAACTTTTGCCTACCTTCTGCCGCTGCTGACCAGGCTTAATTCGGAGGAAACAAATTCAGTCAGTCTTATGATAGCCTCCCCGACCTACGAGCTTGCATCGCAGATAAAGGTTCAGCTTCAGAAAGTGTGCGGAATAAAATGCGCTCTTCTTATAGGAGGCGCTCCCATTGCGCGGCAAATTGACCTTCTGAAGGAAAAGCCCCGTGTTGTCATAGGCGGACCTGCCAGGCTTCTTGAGCTTATTCATCTGAAAAAACTCAAGGCGGATAAAATCGAAATCCTGGTTCTTGATGAGGCGGACAGGCTTCTCAGCCCGGAAATGCGCGAGGATACAAAGAATCTCATGGAGCGACTTCCCAAGTCAGTGCAGATTATAGGAAATTCAGCCACAGTCAGCGCGCTCACACGTGATATTCTGCAGAAAGAGCGGAGCGGAACAGACGGCGCGCAGGAAAATCAGATTCTTTTTGTTTCCCTGCCGATGGAAGATGTACTTAGAAAGCGGATTTCCCACTGGGCTATTTTTGCGGAGCGGAGGGACAAGATAGATACGCTCAGGAGCTTTATAAATGCAGAAAAGCCTGGAAAGCTGCTTGTGTTCACTTCAAAGTCCGACCAGATTGAAAACATAGCGTCAAAGCTGCGCTTCAAGAAAATCGAGTGCGAAACCCTGTGCGGAAAAACAAACAAAGTCGACCGCAAATCCGCCATAGACCGTTTCAGGAGCGGAAAAATAAAAATTCTAATCACCACAGACCTTGCATCCCGCGGGCTTGACATATCAGGAATAACCCATGTTGTCCAGATGGATTTGCCTGAAAAAGAGGATTTCTTCATTCACCGCGCAGGAAGAACCGCCAGAGCCGGAGCAACAGGAATAAACTGCGTGATTGGAGATGCCTGGGAAATGAACAACTATGCCCGGCTTGAAAAAAAACTGAAGATAACTGTTTTTCCCAAAATGCTCTACAAGGGCAGCCTTGTGGATCCTAATTCGCTTATGTGAAGCTGTAACTTTGAAAATACTTGAGGCTTGTACTTGATTTTGCTATAATGCAAAGACATTTTAAATTGAGGGAATTTCTGTGTTTTTAAAAAGTCTTGAAATTTTCGGCTTTAAGTCATTTGCTGATCGAACTCATATAGATTTTGCTGATGGAATCACGGCTCTGCTTGGTCCCAACGGCTGCGGAAAGAGCAACGTTGTGGATGCAATAAAATGGGTTCTTGCTGAAAACAGGTCAAAGAATCTGCGCGCGGACTCGATGGAGGATGTGATTTTCACCGGAACAGAAACCCGCCCCGCCCTCTCAATGGCTGAGGTTACACTGACAATAGCAAATGAAAACGGGCTTCTTCCCCTTGAAGATTCTGAGATTGCCATAAAGCGCCGCCTGTACCGAAACGGAGAAAACGAGTACTTTATAAATTCCAGCCAGGTCGGAGCTTCCTCAATCCGAAAGCTTTTTATGGACACTGGAGTTGGAAAAGCCGCATATTCCGTTATGGAGCAGGGAAAAATCGACCTGATACTCTCGAGCAAGCCTGAAGACAGGCGTTATCTTTTTGAAGAGGCTGCTGGAATCAGCCGTTCAAAGGCGGAAGTTGCGGATGCCGAAAAGGAGCTTGAAAAAACACGGGCAAATCTTGCGCAGATTGACATAGGACTCGCGGAAACAAAAAGAAACTACGAAACACTAAAAGTCCAGGCTGAAAAAACTGCCAGGTACAGAAAACTTCAGGATGAAAAATTCGAGTGCGAACTTGACATACAGCTTTTAAAACTGAAGGATTTTACGCAGAATAAATCGCGCCATGAACAGAACAGAAAAGAAGCCGAGGAAAAGCGCAATGCCGCCGCGCAGGAAATCGATGAGATTTTAAATACACTTCAGGTGAACACGGACAAGGTAAAGGAGCTTCAGGAGCAGGTAAACTCAAAGCAGCAGCTTGTTATAAAAATCAGCGCGGAGCAGACCGGAAAAAAAGCCATGCTTCGCCAGCTTCATGACCATCAGAGCCAGATAAAGGAAAAAATAGGGCAGATTGAAAACCGCATAAAAAACATAGAAGAGCGCATTGACGAATACAATGAAGAAATAGACAGCCAGAATTCAGAGCTTCATGAAAAGCACAAGCAGCTGTCGGACATAAACAAAAATGTTGAAAGCTTTTCCGAAAGCATCCGGCAGTCATCCGGCCAGATTGAGGAAAACATCAGGCTCATAAATACAAATGCAGGAAAAATCAATAATCTTGACTCCCAGCGTTCAGAATTTCAAAACCGCCTGGCTTCTATAACAGAGGATATTGTAACAGAACTTGACGCCAAGCTTAAAGATGTTGGATATTCAAGCAGCTCAAACAAGAAGGCAAGGGAAAATCTTGACACCTCGCTTGAAAAAATAAAAATTTACACAAACGGCCGCGCAAATATTTTCAAGGATTTTTCTTCCCTTCCCTCTCATTCTGAAAAGGATTCCGCGCAGATGGGACAGGATGCGGTTGCGGCATTTACAGAAATTCTCCGCATGTTGGAGGAAGTTTCGGCTTGTGTATGCGAATATGCAAAGACAACGCCTCAGTTTATTGACGAATTTCTTTCGCCCGAGGGAATCATCACCAAAAAGCGTGAAATCGATTCTTCCATACAGGAAAATCTTGCCGCAATCGAAGTGATAAAGCAAGAAACTTCGGAGCTGAGCGCAAAGAATGTTTCGCTCACCAAAAAGATAGACGAATATAAGGAAACGCTTTCCAAGCTTAGAATAAACCAGGCGCAAATGGCGCAGCAGATAACTTCATGCGAGCAGCAGATTTCAACGCTCAGAAAAACGCTGGCTTCGGAGGAAAATCTCCTGAGGGAACAGCAGAATGAGCTTTTTGAGGAAACCAAGCGGCGCGAGGAAAATGAAGAGCAGCTTCAGGAAACTGACGAGGCGATTGCAGAACTTGAAGCTCAGGGGCAGAAAATCACAGCCGAGCTGAATGAGCTTGACAGGCAGATTGCAGACTGCAACAGCCAGGTAAGCGGAAAACAGAGCGCGCTCCAGAAAAAGCAGGAGGAGCGGAACAAGTACCAGGCGCAGCTTGAAAAATTCAGTGTGGGAATTGCCCAGTACGATACTGAAATCAGAAATGTAAAGCAGAATTTCCAGGAAAATTTTTCGCGCGACCTCATGGAATTTGAAGAGAGAATGTACACTATAACCACTTCTGTTCCGGCACTCCGGGAAAAACTTTCCCAGGTCAAGCAGAAAATTCAGGAAGTGGGAACTCCAAACCTGATGGCGATTGAGCAGTTCGCAGAAGAAAAGGAGCGCTATGAGCGGCAGCAGGCAAGCTACAATGACACTCTGAAAACCCTGGAAAATCTTGTGCGTGTAAGCGAGGAAATCAGGACAAAGTCTTCTGAGATGTTCCTTGACACTTATAACAAGATACGCAAAAATTTCCACAATATGTTCCGCAGGCTCATGAACGGAGGAAGAGCCGAGCTCAGGCTTGTTGACCCTGCGAATGTGCTTTCAAGCGGTGTAGAAATTCTTGCCCAGCCGCCGGGAAAAAAGCTTGTTAATATTTCGCTGCTTTCAGGCGGTGAAAAAACAATGACAGCCGTTGCGCTTCTGTTTGCGACATATCAGGTACGCCCAAGCCCGTTCTGTCTTCTGGACGAAATTGACGCTGCGCTTGATGATAAAAATGTTGCGAGCTTTGTAAGCACCCTGCGCGCCTTTGGAAATGTGAGCCAGTATATTGTCATTACGCACAACCGCAAAACAGTAATGGGCGCTTCGACAATGCTTGGTGTTACAATGGAAGAATCCGGAATTACAAAAGTGCTTCAGGTTCGCCTTGACGAGGACACCATGAATGGAAAAATCACGTTCAATGATCAGTCTGATTTTGTGGAGGAAGATGTTCAGCCGGAAGAAGGCATTGTGATTCCTCCTCGCCCTCCCCGCAGAGAGCATAATCCAGACGGAACACTGAAACAGGATTCGCAGCCTGAAGCCAAGGAAGACGGAAGCCAGCAATGAATTCTCTTCAGGAGATAAAGGAAAATATACACAGTTTTCTCTGTGAGAACACAAAAATCACAGTTGGAATTTCAGTTCTTCTGCTGATTCTTACAGCTGCCGCAGTCTTTTCGGGATTTTTTCAGGAGCGCGGAAAGCCAAAGGAATTTGTTTTTCCTGACGAAATTCCATTTTCAGCAGTGGAGGAATTTTTTCCGCCGGAAAAAGATGCGCTCACAGAGGAATATTATTTTTCAAGGGAGCAAGGCGCATCATGGGACACAGATGAATTCAGCCGGTGGTTCACAGTTCCATCAAAGGAAAATGTTGAAGCCCTTGGAAAAGCAAATGAGAAAACAGCCTCTGAAATTTTAGGAGCAGCCCCATGACAGTAATTTTAGCAGCATTGTTTTTTTCACTTTCATTTTTTTCATGTGCCACAGCTTCAGTCACTGCCCACGCGCCAGCTGTCCAGGAGCAGCCGCAGCCTGACGAAGAAATTGCCCGGGAAGAAGAGGAAAATTCCCTGGAGCAGGATTCTTCAGAAGAACTGACATTGCCTGAGGAAAACAGCAGCGAGCCTGTGCTTGAGCCGATTGAAGATATTGAAGGCTATTACGAAAGCGAGCCGATCCCGGTTTTTGTTGAAGCGCCGCAGATTATTGAGCCGATTGAGGACACCGGGGAAATTCCGATTGAACCGGCGGCTGAGCAAATTCCGCCTGCTCCCCTGCCGTCAGAAACTGAAACAGAAAAATCTCTCCCAGAGCCGAATTCAGAAACGGAAAAATCTGAGATAATTGAAGAGGCAAAAAACACAGAGGTGCCACAGGCAGTTCCGGAAGAAATTGCTTCAGAGCAGAGCATTTCTGTTTCCGCGGAGCCTGAGAAAAAAGCAGAGCCTCTTCCGCCGCCTGAAAAAGAAATCGCTCCCGCTCCAGAAATTCAGATTTCCGCCCCAGAAGAAAAAATTATTCCGCCGCAGAAAGAAGAAGCAGATGAAAAACCTCTGGAAGCGCCCGAGCAGCCGGAAAAGCCTCCTGTTGTTCCATCGCGCTCTGTGAGCATAAAAAATAGCCAGTACCTTGACATTGTGTATCCCGGAAAAGGCTGGATTTATCTTGGCGAGGAAGACGGAAAAAATCTGATGCGCTATTTCGGAAGAAAAATCGGCGAGAAAAACACTTCATTCAGTTTGCGCTCACGCAGCGAAGGAACGACTGTGCTTCATTTTTACAAGAATGACGCGCTTACAGGCTCTCCGATTGACGACTATCTGGAAGTTGAAATAAAGGGCACCGGATTTTCAAATGACAGGGTTACAGCACCGGATTATGCTGAAGCGGTTCCGCCGCATGTGAAGTCTTCCGCACAGGAAATTTTGCCGGCAGTGGCAGCCGCAAAGGAAATCACAAAGGCTCCTGAAACGCGCGAAAAAGAAATTCCTTCCACTGAAGAGCCTGAAATTCCTGACGTGCAGAATGAAAAAGAAGTGGAAAATATTTCTTCAGAGGAAATGCTAAAGAAAGCCCGGCAGTGTTTTTCAGAAGGAAAATACAAAGAGGCTTTGCATTATGCTGATGCCTATATGCAAGAAGCCGGCACTGGAATTGATGAGGCGCTTTTTTTGAAGGCGCAGATTTTTGAGTCCGCTTCAGCAGAGAGAAATATAAAAAGCGCGCTTGACAGCTACGAATCGATTGTCCGCCGCTATCCGCAGAGCCGGCACTGGAAAAAAGCAAGCGAGCGTGCAACATATCTGAAAAAGTTTTATTTTAATATAAGATAATATTTATTAAATTATGGAGAACGAAAATGAAAAAATTACTTGCAGCCGTGCCGTTGATTTTTATCGCATTCACTTCATGCGGTATAAAGCCTGAAAAATGCGCTTCCAGAACAATCACTGTGGCGGGAACAGGAACAGTCGACATTGAAAATCAAAAGGCTGTTATTTCACTTTCTGTCATAACGCGGAGTGCAAATATTCTTTCTGCAACAGAAGAGAATGCAAAAAAAACAGAGGCTGTGCAGAAAGCGGTTGAAGAGCTTGGAATCGGAAAGGAAAATATTACAACTTCGTCTTTCCATATACAGCAGGAAAGTTCCTACTCAAACGGAAGGACAATTCTTGGACAGTATGTTGTTTCAAACAGCCTGAATATCCTTATTCCTTCAATAGAAAAAACAGGCCCTGTTATTGACGGAGCCGTGAGAGCCGGTGCAAATCAGTTCAGGTCGCTGACATTTTCCGCCGGAGAAACAACAGATGCGGAAAAGCAGGCAAGAATTCTTGCGCTGAGGAACGCAGAGCAAAAGGCCGTTACTCTGGCAAGCACAAGCGGATGCTCTGTTGCAAAAATTCTTTCAATAAAGGAAAGCCCGGCTTTTTTGTCAGAAGCTTCGTCTAATCTGATGTATTCTGATATTCAGACTGCCAAGGGATATTCAACTCCTGTTTCAGGCGGAAAAACTTCTGTTTCAGTCAATGTTGAAGTGGTTTACGAAATTCAGTAAACTAAGGAAGTTCTTACAGCGCTTTTCATGCAACTTTGGAATTTTTAAGTTGCGCTTTATTTGCATTTTTTTATATATAGAGGCATAAAATGTTGGACTACAGATTTATAAAGGAAAATCTTGAGGCGGTAAAGAAAAATATCATAGACCGCAACATGGATCCTGCGAAGGCGGATGCTGACCTTGTGGTGAAGCTTTTTGACGAGCGCACTTCTCTTACAACGGAGCTTCAGGCTCTGCAGCAGAGGAGAAATGCAAATGCGGCCGCCATGAAACAAAAACTCGATCCGCAGACCCGCGCAAAATACATCGAGGAAGGAAAATCGATAAAGGATGCCGCCGCCGCAATGGAGGAGAAGCTCGCTGATGTTGAATCCCGCCTTGAGGAGGCAGGAAGACAGATTCCGAACATGGCTCATCCTGAAGTTCCGGTTGGAAAGCTTGATACAGAAAATCTTGAAGTAAAAAAAGTTGGAACGCCGCGCAAATTCGGATTCAAGCCGAAAAGCCATGTTGAGCTTGGTGAGTCGCTTGACCTTATTGACTTTGAGCGTGGAACCAAGGTTTCCGGCGCAAAATTCTACTATCTTAAGAATGAAGCTGTATTCCTTGAGCAGGCTCTTATCATGTACGCTCTTTCCATTCTGCGCAAGCATGGATTTACAACATTTATCACACCGGATATTGCGCGCGAGGAAGTTTTAAAGGGAATCGGCTTCAACCCCCGTGGAAACGAGAGCAATGTTTATGCTATTGAAGATGAAGGAACCTGCCTTGTTGCCACAGCGGAAATAACACTCGGAGGATATCATTCCGGAGAAATACTGGACAAGTCGAAGCTTCCGCTTATGTATTGCGGACTCTCGCATTGTTTCAGGCGCGAAGCAGGAGCAGCCGGGCAGTTCAGCAAGGGGCTTTACAGAGTTCATCAGTTTGACAAGGTTGAAATGTTTGTTTACTGTCTTCCAGAGCAGAGCAACGAGATTCACGAAAAGCTTCGTCTGATTGAAGAAGAAATTTTTGAAGGGCTTGGACTTCCGTTCCGTGTTGTTGATACCTGCACAGGAGACCTTGGAGCACCTGCCTACAGAAAATGGGATCTTGAAGCATGGATGCCGGGACGCGCTGATGAAAGCCATCCAGACGGAGACTACGGCGAAGTGACTTCAACTTCAAACTGCACAGATTACCAGGCCAGAAGACTGAATGTAAAATACCATGACGATGATGGAAAAAACAAGTACGTGCACATGCTGAATGGAACTGCTGTTGCGGTCGGAAGAGCTATGCTTGCGCTTCTTGAAAACTACCAGAATGAAGACGGCTCTGTGTCAATACCTGAAGTTCTTGTCCCCTACTGCGGCTTTGATAAAATCGGGCCAAAAAAGGATGTTTCATCCCCTGTTTACAAGACAATAAAAAAATAGACTTTCTGTCCGGCGGTTTCTGCAAAGCGCGGAATATCGCCGGATAGATTTTCAAAGTTATTCTGGAAATTTCAGTTTTTCGAAATTTCGGTGCAAAAAAGGAAAGAAAATTTATGGAAGAAAAAAATTATTCAAAGGGTATTTTTTATATTTTGCTTTTTGCCTCCATAATTTTGTCGACGGTTATTCTAAAAATCACTTCATCATTTTTCATTCCACTTACGATTGCGCTGCTGCTTTCCTTTGTTTTTTATCCCTTTGTAAAGAATCTCACAAAATTCCACATACCATGGTCTGTGGGAATAATCATAATTGTAATTCTTGCCGCCGCGATTTTTTTCGCGATAGGAAATCTTATTGTCACAAGCTGTAGAACTATCTTGAATGCATATCCAAAGTACGAGGCGAGATTTTCCACTGTTTACAGCATGATTGCGGAGGCGTTTCATATTCCGTTTGATGAAAATTCTTCTCTGATTGTAAATCTGTGGAACTCCCTGGGCGTGCGGACTTTTTTACAGAATCTGGCTTTTACAGCGAGCAACTACATGCTCTATACACTGAAGGTCATTTTTGTAATAGCGCTGTTCATTGTGTTTTTCCTTATTGAAATCCGCGGAATGAAGGAAAAAGTAAAGACCGCATTCCCGGAGGAGCATCTAAGCAGGAAAATAATGTTCATGATAACAAAAACAATCGCAGAAGTTACGCGCTATATTTCCATAAAATTCCTTGTTTCCTTTTTCACGGGGCTTCTGGTGTTTATTTTCTGCTTTGCTATAGGGCTTGACTTTGCAATCATCTGGGGCTTCCTCGCATTCCTTTTGAATTTTATACCGACATTCGGCTCTATTCTTTCGTGGGCGCTCACAACTGGATTTGCGGTTCTTCAGTTTTATCCTTCGCTTGGAAAAATTCTTTATGTGGGAATTGCGGTTCTTGCAGTTAATTTTATTCTTGGAAACATAATAGAGCCGCGTTGGGAAGGTTCAGACCTTGGAATTTCGCCGTTTATTATTCTGGTGACCCTTTCGCTTTGGGGCTGGCTGTGGGGCTTTATAGGAATGATTCTTGCAGTTCCGATTCTTGTGATTTTAAAGATAATCTGCGAAAACATAGGATTTCTTAATTCCATTGGAATTCTTTTGGGCAACAAGACGAAATTCAAAAACAAGAAAAATCCATTCGGCTTTTTAAAGGGAAAATGACACTAAGAACCAACGTGCCTATGCTTGCGGGGTTGTTGATTCAACCTCCTCTTCAAGTAGTTTTCCTGTAATCCTTTCGTACAAAAAGCGCACATCCTCTTCCTTTAAATTTTCGTAGCGGAGCGAAACGCATTTTCTTCCGCTGCGGATTTCAGGCTCATAGATATTTTCAATGGAACATTTCGTCTGGATAGTTCTTTTTAAAAGCTTGTTTCCCGCAAGAGAAAAATAAAGCGAAAGGTTGTATGTCTGCTCCGGGTCAAGCATTTCGGAGCCTTCTTCGCCTGCAAGAACAATTCTCTTGTCATCTGCAAAAATTATATAGAACGGCTTTACCCTGCCCTCCACCGGCTCCTGCACAGAATCCGGCTTGTCGGTAAGATAGCGCACAATGCTCAGAAGCTGCACTCCGTTTCCGATAGAGCCTGTCCGGCCTTCTTTTACTTCCTGCACGAATTTTTCAAGAAGCATTTTTGCCTCGCGCTGGCAGTCTTCAGGAAGATCAGACCACTTTGGCGCGGAAAAAATTCTGTAGCCGTTTTCAGGAAGGCAGTCAAAAGAAACAACGCAGTTTGCCGCTTTGTATGAAATTTTTCCGCTGAAATCATAATCGGTCTTTGATGCTATCTCAGGAATTCGCCTTATGCATTGGGGAATCACAATAGCAAGCCCCTGTGAACATTCCTTCATCTCTGTGATAAAATAAAGCCCCAGATGGTTAAAATAAAACTGAACTTTCACGCGCTTTCCAAGAAACGGCAGAACAGTCCTCGCTGGATTTTTCAGAAGTATCACGCCCTGATTCAAAACCTTTATCTGCTCCGAGGGAATCGCAACGGGAAAAACCGCGCTTGCAGGAACCCGCTTTTCTTTTTCAGGCTCGGGAATTTTTTCTCCGACCATCTCCACATCGGACTTTTCGGGCTTCTGCTCCAGAGTGACTGTCAGAGGAACATTGTCATCAATAAGATACTGTAGCACAAGCTCCCTTTCTATTTTTGTAAGCTCCTTGTTTTCAGTCATCTTCTCCTCCAAAACTGCTGTCTTCTTTTTTATTCCAGCTGAAAATCTGTAGCTGAAAAACAGTCCATTTCTGGCTCTGTTTATTCATGCAGGCATACACATCTATGCTGTCAAAGCCGCCGGTGTTCTTTCCAAGAAAAATGCGAACCGGGCACTGATAGATTCCGTCTGAAAAAAAAGGCTTTCCTGCGATATGATTCAAAGCTGAAGCCTGAATCACTGATAAATCGTGCAGGAAAATTCCCAGGGAATAAAGACTTTCCTTTTCAAAAAAAATCTCAAAATCTCCCCCGGACTCAAAGGCTGAAAAAAATGAATTCAAAGTTTCCAGCGCGCTCCTGTCCATTTCAGAAACATCAAGGCTGAATGAATTTTTCAGGCTCGGAAAAACAGGCACATCAGAAAGGCATGCAAGTGCCGCCGAAGCAGGAGAAAATTCCGCTGGCTCAGAATTTGATTTTTTCTCCGTGGAATCCGAGGAACTTTCTTCCGCCGCGCCTGACCACAAGGCTTCGCTTTCAAATTCCTGTGCAGCTCTTTTTAGTGTTTCAGCATTTTCCGTGTGCTCATCTACCGAAACTGCGCACGAGGCTAGAAAAACGCTGTAAAACAGAATAAAGCACCAGGGGATTTTTTTTAGCTTCCCCTGAAACAGGCAAAAAAAATATCCGGCTGAAAAGAAACTTCTCATAGCTTTTTATTATAATAAGGAATTTTATAAAAGAAAAGGGTTTTGCGGTGTCTTTCCCACGGCCTGAAATATGTTTGCAGTTTTATATTTTTTATAGTATATTCTATGAAAATGCTGAATTTGTCCAAGAGCAGCCAGCATTTTAGCGATTTTTTTTGGAGGATTATTTTATGGAAAGCCAGAATGTTATTTTTGCTCCCACAGCGACAGATGCAAAAAAATTCCTGACAAGAACTTATCTGTGGATGGGACTTGCTCTTCTTGTGAGCGCGGCTGTTGCATTTTTTGGAGCATCCAGCGGTCTGATTCTTTCTTTTCTTGTAAAAACAAGCGGAATGGGAATTTTTATCCTGTGCATAGCAGAGCTTGTCCTTGTGTTCGGGCTTACATCTTCAATACGGAAAATTTCTGTAGGAACCGCAAGCATTATGTTTGTTGTTTATTCCGCCCTGAACGGACTGACTTTTTCTACAATTTTCTTTGTATATGAATTGAATTCTATTGCAATCTGCTTTGTTTCATCTTCACTGCTGTTTTTTGCAATGGCTCTGTATGGCGCGCGCACAAAATCTGATCTTACAAGCGCAGGCCGCTATCTTACAATGGCTCTGATGGGAATACTGATTGCTTCTCTTGTAAACGGGCTGCTGTATCTTTTCGGAGCCGGAAGCTCAATGCTTGACTGGCTTATTTCTATCGTTGCTGTTGTGGTGTTTACAGGTCTTACAGCTTATGATTCGCAGAAAATAATGGCCGCAGCCAGAAAAGCAGACAGTTCAGATGCTTACAAAAAAATTGCTGTCATAGGTGCGCTTGAGCTTTACCTTGACTTTATAAATATTTTCCTTTATCTTCTTAAGCTCTTCGGAAAGCGCAAGTAATCTGAAAATTCGATTTATTCACTTCTGCATGGAAAATGCATTTGTAAACTGGCCCGGGAACTTTCAGTTTTCCGGGTTTTCTTCAACTGCTTTTTCCACAGCGCACAGAATGTTGTCCAATGATGAGTAGAGCCGTTTTGTCATCGGCACGCTCCGTGTGAAAATTTGGCCGTATTTTTTTTCCACAATGCGGCGGTCAAGGACAACAACAGCTCCCCTGTCATCAGCCCTTCTTACAAGCCGCCCAAATCCCTGCCTGAATTTTATAACTGCCTGGGGAAGACTGAGCTGCATAAATGGATTTCCTCCTTTCTTTTCAAGCGATTCGCTTCTTGCTGAAAAAACAGGGTCGTTTGGCACTGCGAACGGAAGCTTTACGATTATGACTTGGCTCAGACTTTTTCCGGGAACATCAACGCCTTCCCAGAAACTGTCGGTTGCGAACAGAACGCTGCCAGTGTCTTTCTTGAATTTGTCAAGAAGCTTGAACCTGTCTTCTTCATTCTGGACAAATGCAGTTATTCCATTTTCAGCCAGAATATGGCGGCAGGCATTGAAAGTGAATTTCAGGCTGTCATAGGATGTAAAAAGAACAAGCGTTCTTCCGTGTGAAGCAAGAATAAGTTTTGAAACAGCATTTTCAACATAGCCTTGAAAATAAGGGGAAGCCGGAAACGGAGCGTCATTTGGCACTGCAAACAAAACAGAATCGCCGTATGGAAACGGAGAGTCAAAAGCGCCCTGTAGTACACGCTCAGGCTCTAAAAATAAAATTCCAACACGGCGCGTCCAGAAATTGAAGTTGCTGTCAATACGCAAAGTTGCGCTTGTGCAGACAACAGTCTTCATCGGCTCAAAAACTCCAGATGACATGAGCGGCGCAATATCCAGCGGTGTCTGGATGAACTGAATGAACACTGTAAAGTCCTCTCCCGGAATTTTCGGGGGAAGCCTGACTTTTTGAAGCCAGAAAACGGTATCCTGCATTCTATCCCAGCGCTCAAAATTTTCACACAGCACGGCCATGGATTCAAGGCGGTGAAGAACGGCTTTTGTTTCCCAGACGGCAGGAAAATCGCTGTCCTTTTCATCTATCTTTTCAAGGATTTCCCTCACAAAATTATTGAATGACAAAAGAGAAATCCTGAGCTGTGACAGCGCATTAAAAGTTCTGCTGAACGCCTCTGAAGTCGAATCGCAGATCCGCGCAGCTGAATCCTCGGAAAGCTCAAGCAATGCCGCCTGGTCAAGAGCAGTAAGCGATTCCTTTATTGCGTCAACAAGCGCAGGCGCGCGCTCCATGCAGTCATCGGCCGAAGAAACCGTAGCAGCCTGAACAAGGAATCCCGCCGCGGAACCTCTGAAAACCCTGAACAAAAGACCAACCTGCTTTAGAACCTTGAAGCGTGTTATTATCTCGCTGAAAAAACTTGTCGCGCTGTCTTCTATGCCGTGGGCTTCGTCAAAGACAATGCGCTTGTAGGGAGGAAGCACGGCGCTGTTGTTGTACCCCGCACCATCCATGCGGCTTTCTATGTCCGCGAACAGAAGATGATGGTTCACAACAATGATATTCGCATCCGCCGCCTCAGCCCTGGTTTTCATAACAAAACATTCTTCCCTGAACGGACATCTTCCGCCCATGCAGGCATCGCTTTCGCTGTTTACTTTTATCCACAGAGATTCAGGCGGAACGAACGTAAGATCGCTTTTGCTTCCTGTGGAGCTTTTTTTTGACCATGCGCTTATTTTGTCAAGAGCTTCTATTTCCTCGTCGAAAAGGCTTCGGTCATTTTCGATTTCAGAAAGACGCCGCCGGCAGATATAGTTCTGCCGACCTTTCAGAAGTACAGCCTTTATTTTTTTTCCTATTAATTTCTGCGCAAACGGAATGTCCTTTTCAAAAAGCTGATGCTGAAGGCTTATTGTTCCTGTTGAAACAACAACACATTCCTTGTTTTTTACAGACCACAGCATGGCAGGAATAAGGTAGGAAAAACTCTTTCCAACTCCTGTTCCAGCTTCAAAAACTCCGATTTTATCTTCGTTGAACGAGCGGGCAATTTCCCTGGAAAGAGAAATTTGAGATGGACGCTCCTCGTAATTTTCGGAAGATTTGGCGAACGGCCCTTCGCCTGAAAGGTAGAAAACAGTTTCGTCAAGGTCAAGAGGCTCATTCTGGCGCGGACGAACCGGCTCAAGCACAACGTAGACGCGCGAAACTTCATTGTCAACGATATAAAATCCACAGGCAGCATCAGAAGCGTCCATTGCGATTTTCTGGTCAGCGTCGCTCGGAGAAAGAATTCCGCTCGGATGATTATGAATCAGCACAGAAGCCCCGTCCGCCGCATCGGAATTCAGCACAACGGAATCCCTGTTTCCCCGGGAGCCTACTTCCACGCAGGATACAAGCCCCTTGCTGTCGAGTTTTCCTGCCCAGAAAACTTCGTTCCCTTCAGCTTCCTGTATGTCCTGGCGCATTTTTTCAGCTGCCTGCCGGGTAAACCTTTCTAAAATGTCCATAATAATGTCCGTATTTTAGTTTGAATGGAAGAAATGCGCAATACCAGTTTTTTTCCGGTAATCCATGTGAAAAATATCACAATATTTTTTTCTAACTGTTACAAATTTCACAATAAAAATGAAAATTTGATAAAATCCGCTTTTTAAATTCATTTTCGTTTTTATCTCTATTAACAGGTGCTTTTTTTTTTATTATAATAAATACTGAATGTCGTTGTCACAGAAAGTTTTTTTCAAGCTATGCGGCGGCTCTTTAGAAGGAAGTTCCGGGAAAATAAAATTTTCCGGGATAACTCCAAAATAATTGCACACAGGAGATATTTATGGCAAACAAAATCACCATTATCGGCGCAGGCCAGGTTGGCTCTTCTATTGCTTATGCTCTTTGTCTTAAAAGCATTGCAACCGAAATCGTCATGATTGATATTGACGCAAACCGCGCTATGGGAGAGGCGCTGGACATACGGCAGGGAACTCCGTATATGAGCCCGGTAAATATTCATGACGGAACATACGAGGATGCACGGAATTCAGATCTCGTTATTTTGACTTCTGGTGTTGCGCGCAAGCCTGGACAGTCACGCCTTGATTTGGCGCAGACAAATGTGAACATCACAAAGTCAATTATTCCGCAGATTACAAAAGTTGCTCCTGATGCAATTTATGTTATTGTCGCAAACCCAGTTGACATTTTGACATACCAGTTTGTAAAAACCTCAGGAATTCCTGCTGACCACATCATCGGAACAGGAACTCTTCTTGACACTGCCCGCCTCCGCACAAAAATTGCCGATGTGTATGGAATCGGACAGCCGAATCTTCATGCCTATGTTTTCGGAGAGCACGGAGATTCTTCGTTTGTTCCATGGTCGCTTGTAAACGTTGCTTCAGTGCCTGTTGATTCATATTACGACAGCCTGAACGGAAAAGGAAAGGCAAAGCCTGATCATGCTGAAATCGAGGATTTTGTTCGCAAGTCAGGCGGAATCATAATTGCCGCAAAGAAATGCACAAACTACGGAATCGGCGCGACAACAGCCCGTCTCTGCGAAATCATCAAGAATTCAAATGATTCAGTTACCATCGCATCATCAATGCTTACAGGTGAATACGGAATCAGCGACGTGTGCATGAGCATCCTTACAGTTGTGGGCGGCAATGGAATCAGCGGCCGTCTTGTTGCTCCTCTTACAGACAGTGAAATTGCGCAGCTCAAACATTCCGCTGACTGCCTCAAAGATGTAATCAAGCAGCTGGAGTTCTAAAATGGAATACAGAATCGAGCACGACTCTATGGGCGAAATGAAAGTTCCGGCAGACAAATACTGGGCTGCTCAGACGGAACGAAGCCACGAAAATTTTAAAATCGGCGTAGGAATAGAAACAATGCCGCGCGAAATTACGCGTGCATTCGGCTATCTTAAAAAGGCTGCCGCGCGCGCAAACAATGCGCTTAAGCCGGAAAAAATGACTTCTGAAAAACTGTCTGCAATCGAACAGGCGTGTGACGAAGTAATTTCAGGAAGCCTGAACGAGCATTTTCCGCTCGTAGTATGGCAGACAGGAAGCGGCACGCAGTCAAATATGAACACAAACGAAGTCATCGCAAACCGCGGAAACGAAATCGCGGGAAAGAAAATCCTTCACCCTAACGATGACATCAATATGAGCCAGTCAAGCAACGATACCTTCCCTACTGCGCTCCACATTTCTGCCGTATGCGAGCTGGAGGACAAGCTTCTTCCTGCAATCGACAAATTGACAGAAACTTTCAAGCGCCTTGAAAAAGAAAACGAAGGCATCGTAAAGTCAGGACGCACTCACCTTCAGGATGCAGTTCCGATTGCGTTTGACCAGGAAATCAGCGGATGGCGCACAAGCATTGAGCGTGACCGCGAGATGATTGTTTCTTCCCTGCCGTACCTTAAACAGCTTGCCCTCGGCGGAACTGCCGTAGGAACAGGACTGAACGCGCCGAAAGGCTTTGACGTAAAAGTTGCAGAAGAAGTTTCAAAACTTACGGGAAAAGACTTTGTTACTGCGCCGAACAAATTTCACGCGCTTACAAGCAAGGACGAGCTTGTTTTTGCACACGGAGCAGTAAAGGCTCTTGCGTGCGATATGATGAAGATTGCAAACGACGTACGCTGGCTTGCATCAGGTCCGCGCGACGGTCTTGGAGAAATTCATATTCCTGAAAACGAACCGGGAAGTTCCATAATGCCTGGCAAAGTAAATCCGACTCAGTGCGAGGCAGTTACAATGGTTGCCGTACAGGTAATGGGTAACGATTCTGCAATTGGTTTTGCCGCAAGCCAGGGTAACTTTGAACTTAACGTATTTATGCCGGTAATCGCATATAACTTCATTCAGTCAGTCCGCCTGCTTGCAGAAGCAATGGTTTCTTTCAACGATAACTGCGCTGTAGGAATTACTGCAAACAAGGAAAAAATGCACCACAACCTGTACAACTCACTGATGCTTGTAACAGCCCTTAATCCGTATATCGGCTACGAAAATGCGGCAAAGACTGCGCACAAGGCATTTGATGAAAACATTTCGCTTAAAGATGCGTGCGTAGGACTCGGCTTCCTTACGGCAGAAAAATTCGATGAAGTATTCAAGCCGGAAAGTATGGCTTATCCGAAATAAAATTCGGAGCAGTCATAAATCAACAGCGGCCTCAGCCTGAATGTGCTGCGGCTGCTTTAGTTTTTGGCTTAGATTAAAACTGAATTTTTTTTAAGATTTTTTTCAGCTGCTCTAAAAGCTTTTTGTTTTTAGGGCAGTTTTTTTTATCAGTTAGCGGAAACTTTATCTGCTTAAACTCAGCATCACAAATAAGTTCATCTGCTGCTTTTTCAAGAGCATACTGATTATTCAAAACAAAATTCGGATACTCAAAAACGAAGTTGCTAAGTTTTTATAATGTGGATTTGTCTGAAAGAATAAAAGTCAGTGATACAATTTTGTACGAAGAAACTTTCGGAAAAATTCCGCAGGCAGCCTAGCGTAAAAGGAGCTTTCGGAAAAATTCCGCAGGCAGCCTAGCGTAAAAGGAGCTTTCGGAAAAATTCCGCAGGCAGCCTAGCGTAAAAGGAGTGTTCGGAAAAATTCCGCGGACAGCCTTGGAGCAAAAGAGGCTTTCGGAAAAATTCCGAGGGGCGAAAATGTGCTGTTATAGATTGTTCCGTAGAGAACTTTTCTTGTAATTCATTGAACGCCATCGCACATAAAACATAGTGCGTTTCTGAAATGTCAAATAAATTGAGGGGATAATTCCATTAATATTTACAAAACGAATCAGGCCGCCGGAACACTTTATAACAGCACATAAATTCCTTAAATGCAGTAAATATAGTTGTCGTTTTTTTTGCTTGTCTGGGAAATTTTTTCCAGGGAAACGGAATCCACATAGTCATTTATAAGCTTGTTGAAATCAGCCCAGAATTCCTCTGTGCCTGGAGATTTTACAGACGGAAGCGCGGGCATTGTTCTTGGCACAAGATCGCCTTCCATAGCGCGCAGAATTTCGCCGACGGTGTAGTCTTGTTTTTTCTTTACAAGCCTATAGCCTCCGTTCTGGCCGCGAAGCCCTTCAATCAGGCCGGATTTGCTCAGGCTGATTAAAATCTGCTCCAGGTATTTTTCAGAAAGATTAAGCTTGTGGCTTAGTTTTTTTAGCGGCGTATAAGATTCAGTATTTTGCTCTGCAAGCGCTTCCATTGTTGCCAACGCATACTGACCTTTTGTGCTGATTTTCAACATGGTTTTCTGCTCCTGTTTCGTGCAGTGGATTTCACCTGACTGCGCTTCTTATGGAAACAACACACCACTGTGCCAGAGTTGAAGTGTGCTGTTCATTTTGAAAATTCTATGCAGATCCTGCGCAATGCTTCTTTTAAAATTTCCCTCGGAGTTGCACAGTTTATTCTCTGAAAGCATTTTCCTTCTGCTCCGAACATTGAGCCTGCATCAAGCCAGACTTTTGCGCTGTTCAGAATGCGCTCATTGATTTCCGAATCCTCAAGGCCAAAACCGGAAAAGTCAAGCCACAAAAGATAAGTTCCCTCAGGAACAAGCACCTTGATTTTGTTGCAGTTTTCTTCGATGTAATTTTTTGCAAAGATAAAATTTTCCCAGATATATTTTTTTACAGCCTCAAACCATTCCGCGCCGTCAGAATAAGCGGCTGTCGCTGCGACAATTCCCATGATTGAAGGCTCGTCGTAGCCGGTTTTATCGACTTCACGCATAAAGAGAATACGAAGATTTTCGTTTGGAATTATAATATTTGAAAACTGCAATCCTGCAAGATTGAATGTCTTGCTCGGCGAAGTGCAGATAACAGAATTCTGCTCAGCTTCCTTGGACAGGCTTGCAAAAACAGTGTGCCTGTTATTTTCAAATGTAAGGTCGGAATGAATTTCATCGCTCACAACAATAACGCCGTGCTTTAAACATATTTCTGAAATTTTCTGAAGCTCCTCTTTTTTCCAGACACGGCCGCCGGGATTATGCGGAGAACACATTAAAAATAATTTTACATTTTCAAGAATAATTTTCCGCTCAAAATCTGCAAAGTCAATTTCGTAGTGATTGTTTTTTAAAACAAGCGGACTGTTTACAACTTTTCTTCCGAGAGATTTTATTTCATTGAAAAACGGATAGTAAACCGGCTTTTGAATCAGAACGCCCTCGCCTTCTTTTGTGTATGCCTTTATCGCAGTTGCCAGGGCAAAGCAGACTCCCGGTGTATTTACAACCCATTCATTTTGAATTGAAAAATTGTGCCGCTCTTTAAACCATTTTTTCAAGGCATCATAATAGCGAAAGTCCGGGCGGCTGTATCCAAAAATTCCATGGGCAACTTTTTCTTCAAGCGCCTTTTGAATGCAGGGCGCCACAGGAAAATCCATGTCGGCAACCCACAGGCTGACTGCATCCCTGGGCTTGCGGCGTTTTTCCGCCAGATCATATTTTATTGCACAGGTATTTTTTCTGTCGGTGATTTTGTCAAAATTAAAATTCATTTTATTTCTCCTGGCAAAAGGACTGCTGTAAATCGTAAATCAAATCTTCAGCATTTTCAATTCCAACTGACAGGCGCAGAGTTGCATTTGTGATTCCGTTCTTCAGCCTTAATTCTTCGGGAACATCCGCATGCGTCTGAGTTGTGGGATAAGTGATGAGTGTTTCTACACCGCCGAGGCTTTCCGCAAACTGAATGAGCTTTACGCTGCCGAGAATTTTTTTTGCAATCTCTTCGCTTTTTAAATCAAACGTTACCATTGCGCCAAAACCGCGTGATTGCTTTTTCATTATTTTGTAGCCGGGATGATTTTCAAGTCCGGGATAAATCACTTTTTCAACTTGGTTTTGCTTTAAAAGCCAGTCCACAATTTTCTGCGCATTTTTCTGTGCCGCTTCCATTCTGACCGCAAGAGTTTTTATTCCGCGAAGAACAAGCCATGAATCGAAAGGCGGAAGTCCAGCCCCGGTTGTTTTTATTAAAAATCTCAGCTTCTCCTGAATTTCATCGCTGCCTGTAACAATAAAGCCTGCCAGTGTATCGTTGTGCCCTGCAAGATATTTTGTTCCGCTGTGAATCACAACATCCGCTCCAAGTGACAGGGGATTTTGAAAATACGGAGAAAGAAATGTATTGTCCACAATCAGAAGGAGCCTGTGTCTTTTTGCGATTTCCGCCATTTTTGAAATATCTGTTACATTCATCATCGGGTTTGTAGGAGTTTCAATGTAAATGGCTTTTGTATTTTCCTGCACAAGGGATTCCACATCATCAACACTACAGTTGGCCCGCGAAAATTTTATTCCGTTCTTTGAAGAAACATTGTCAAAAAGTCTTATCGAGCCGCCGTACAAATCAGAGTCAATTATTATGTGATCGCCGGGTGCAAAAATTTCAAAGAGAAGCGTAATAGCAGCCATGCCGCTTGAAAGAGCAAATGCATCAATTCCACCTTCAAGCTGTGCCACAACTTTTTCAAGCTGAGCGCGCGTGGGATTTTGCAGCCGCGAGTAGTCAAACCCGGTGCTTTGTCCCACACCAGGATGTGCGTAAGTTGCAGTCTGATAAATCGGATAGCTCACCGAACCATAGTGAAGTTTTTTACAGCCATCTTCTGATTTGTCTTCCAGATGAAGGCATTTTGTTTGTAAATCTAACATAGTATTTCCTCTAATAAAACAGCGGACAATCCAATGCGAATTATCCACTGTTAGAATAATTCAAAATAGACAGAAAGTTTTTTTTCTGCTTTCTAAATTGTATATTCAACTTCTGCAACCTTTCCGCCGAAGTTCAGAATTTCAAGAATTTTGTTTCTGTAAATTGCAAAGGTGTCCTGAATTCTTGCGCGGGGCTTGGGCAGGTCAATTTCAATTACCGCCTCCACTTTTGAAGGACGGCTGCTCATTACAACAACCCTGTCGCTCATGTAAATCGCCTCGTCCACATCGTGAGTGACCATAATCATTGTCATGTTGTATTCATTTTTGATGCGGAGAATTTCATCCTGAAGATTCATTCTTGTAAAGGCATCGAGCGCTCCGAGCGGTTCATCTAAAAGAAGAACTTTCGGATGGCCCACAAGCGCACGTGCAAGCGAAGCCCGCTGCTGCATTCCTCCTGAAAGCTGATGCGGAAAAGATTCTTCAAAGCCCTTTAGCCCCACAAGATTTATAATGTCCTTGACATCATTTCTATGCTCTTTATAAAGCCCCCGGGTTTTCAATCCAAACGCAATATTTTTTTCAACCGTAAGCCAGGGAAAAAGATTCGAGCCTTGAAAAGCAAAGCCCCTGTCGCTGCCGGCCTTTTTGATTTCCTCGCCGTCAATAAACGCTCTGCCTTCGTGATTTTTTTCAAGCCCGCCGATTATTCTGAGAAGAGTTGACTTTCCGCAGCCTGAAGGCCCGATTAAACTCACAAAACTTCCCGGCTCAACATTCAGGGAAAAATCATTTAAAACTTTTACATCATCAAAGCTTTTTGTTATGTTCTGAATATTTATGTTTCCTACCATCTGATAACTCCTTTCTGCCACACAAGAATTCTGTCGCGGACTTTAAATAAAAGTGTAAGAATCAGAGAGCACATGAACGCGATGATAATCAGCCCGGCATAAACTCCGTCGTACTGCATTACGGATTTCTGCCAGTTTATGTACCACCCGATTCCGCTGGAATTTCCGTTCATTTCAACAGCCATCAGAGTTGCAAAGGAGGAAACAATTCCGTAGAAAAGCCCCATGAAAATTTGCGGAAGGCTTGCTGGAACTGCAATTCTGAAAATTTTAGAAAAAGTGTTTGCGCCCAGAGTTTCGCTGACCTCAAAGAAAATTTTATTTACGCTCTGCAATCCAGAAGCTGTCATGAGCGTTACCGGAAACCACACTGCAAATGCAATAAGAAAAACATTCGCCGCATGCGTTGTAGGAAAAACACTCAGCGCCAGAGGAATCCATGCGGTTGTTGGAACAGGCCCGAGAAATTTTGTAACAGGATTAAGCCAGTAGCCCACTTTGCGGTTGTAGCCAAGCGCAAGCCCTGTTGCAAAACCTGCTGCGAGTCCAAAAACAAATCCTTCGGAAAGAAGCCCAAGGGAAAACATAAAATTCTTTGCAAGGAAAAATTTCTGCTCCCATAAAAGCCCTGTGATTCTATCGAGTGACGGGAAAAAAAGCACAGGCAGCAATTTTGTTTTTGTAACCACTGTGTTCAGGAGAGCCAAAAATAAAATCAGTCCTGCGTAAAACGGAAGTTTGTAAAACAACTTGCTGTTCATTTTTTTTGAAAAAACAGAAACCGCATAGAAAACTGCAATCACAACAGCGGCAATCACATTGAGAATAAGAAAATACGGATGGGCAGTTTTTTTCTGTTTTCCGCTTTCAGGAATTAAAATATATAAAAGTATTGAAAATGCAACTGCTAAAAATGGCAGCGCATAAGTAAAGATTTTTTTTGCTTTTTGACTCATGGTTCCTCCCGCAAAACACCGCACTGGCGGCAGCTTAAAAAATTCAGAGTTGCCTTAAAAATTTTTCAAGCTGCAATTATTTAATCTGAAGCTCAGGCTTTTTTGAACTTACCCTTTTTCCTTTTTCCACAGACGAAGTGATGAATGTATTTCCGCCGACAATAACGTTTTCTTCAATAATTGTTTGTCCGCCTAAAATTGATGCGCCGGAATAAATCGTTACATTGTCCTTTAGTGTTGGATGCCGCTGCACACCTTTCAGGCTTTGTCCTCCTTTTGTTGAAAGTCCGCCAAGCGTTACTCCCTGGTAAAGCTTTACATGCTCACCGATTATGCAGGTTTCGCCGATTACAATTCCCGTTCCGTGGTCCATAAAAAAATACTTTCCGATTTCAGCGCCGGGATGAATATCAATTCCTGTAACGCTGTGGGCATATTCTGTCATAATCCGAGGCAGAAGCGGAATCTTAAGCAAGTGAAGCTCATGGGCAAGCCTGTAGACTGCGATTGCATAAAAGCCGGGATACGCAAGAATTATCTCGTCATTGCTGTATGCGGCCGGATCTCCTTCAAAAGCGGCCTGAACATCAGTTTCAAGAACTGCTCTGATTTCAGGAATTTTTTTTATGAAGCTCAAAGTCAGTTCCGCTGATTTTCTGTCAACCTCTTCATCTGAAAATTCAGGATAGCAGCTGCAATAATCCAGAATCAGTTTTATCTGCGTCTTCAAATGATAAATCACATCTTCAACAGCAGAAGGGATTTTATTTTTCAGACTGATTTTTTTGTAGAGCTTGTCGCTGTAATATCCCGGGAACAGAATGCGCATAAGCTTTTTTACAATGCCTATGATTTCATCCTTGTCTGTCTGATTGAAAAGCTCAGTCCGGTTTATTGCCTTGCTGTCCTTATAATCCTCCAGAATTAAATTTATAACATTCTGAACGCTTTCATCAGGAAATCCTTCCATAATCTTACCCCAGCCTTGTTTTTAATCGAAGCAGCTGTTCTTATGCTTTATTTCTGCGGACACAAGATTATTTAAATTTTTGTCAGCCTCGTGTCTGCCGAGTTTTTCTACATAAGTTTCTGAAAAAGTTCCATCATCGTTATAAATGTAGGAATCAGGAACGCCTTCAAAGCTTATAAAATGATTTTCAATAAACTCATCTTTATCTTCGATATTCTGCAAAACGCCCATTTCAACAAGCTGATAAATCGCATCGTGCATTGTCTTTTTTGCAAGGTTCACAGAAGGCGTGTAATTGTAAGTGCTCAAAAGATATGCATTCTGATTTACGTCGCCCGACATCTGCTTGTTTTCAATCTGAAGCTCTGCGGAGCGAAGCGGATTTGCCTTGACATACGCAGATGCTTTTAGAATGGCGCGGACAAATGCCGCCGTTGCCTCAGGATATTTTTCTGCAATCACTGAGGAAACAAAAGTCATGCAGCAATATTCCTGGCTGAATTTTTCATCTTCTGTTGTGTCAAGAATTTTCCGAACCTTGTAGTCGCGCTCTGTTATGTATGCCACAGGATCATGAAGTCCGATTGCTTCAACTGCCTTGTTTTCCAGCGCAAGCGGCAGGTCTGTCATTCCGTAAACTGCGATTTTAAATTCCTGATTTGGGCCGAAGGCTGTCAGGCCGTAATCATGGAATTTTCTCTGGAAAGCAATCGTTGAGGAATCCTGCACTGCGCAGAAACCTACAGTCTGTCCTTTCAAGTCGGCAACTGTGTAATAAGGCGAATCCTCGCGGACGTAGAATTTTGTGCAGCCAGTGTGAATGCCTGTCAGAAATTTTACGTCAAGCCCGTTGTCCATCTGGGGAATCAGGCTTCCTGCAAGGCCCAATGTCGCATCAATTTTTCCGGCAACAGCGAGTTCGCTAGCCTTTGCCATTTCAATTTCCACAGGCTCCCACTTTATTCCTGCCTTTGAAAATTCCTCATCAAAATATCCGTTGTCGATTGCAATATGAAGAGGCGCGGCGCAGAGTCCTGAATTTGAAGTTCCGATTTTAAATACGAATTCTTCCTTTGAGCAGCCAGAAAATTCTGTCAGCATTAATAAAACAAGTGCAATATCTGCAATAAGATTTGTTTTTTTCATCTTGTACACTCCTATAATTTTTTTTATCTCCTGCCGCTTAATGCGCCCAGGTTTTGTCTGTTGTTTTTTAAGCCTTACAGATTGTCATATAAATCTTCTGTAAAAGTTAAACTTCCTCTGTAGCCTGCGTAAGTCCGGTTGAACACAAGGCGGTCGTTCAGCGGAAAAGTCGCATTCAAAAACTGAATGTTTTTTTCAAGTGCGATTTCCTTTTCGTTCGTGCTTCCAACCAGAAGTGTAATTTCCTCAGGCTCGTTTAAAATCGCCTGATTGATTTCCCACTGGTCACTCGAAAACACAACTTTGGGAGGCTTGGCGTATTCGAGGCTGTTTATTTCTCCAAGAATTCGCTCCTTGTCTTCCGCGCGGAAAATATTTTCTGTAATCACGACAAGCACCGGCGAAAAACTGTAGTCGTTTGCAAGATACCGGGCAAGTCCGATTGCGCTTGATGCGTCTCCTGCAATGCAGAATCGCTTCCAGCTTAAAGCTCCGATTGACTGTGCAAGGTAGCTGTAAACATAGTCTTCCTCTTCTGAAATCACTTTCTCCGCAATCTCTTTGTCAATGTTCATGGCCTGTGCAACTTCTCGGACAAATCTTGTTGTGTCTGTTGCGCCTGTTGGCACGAACGGAAAACGCAGCGATGGTGTTCCGAATTTTTTTTCAAACTTTTCCGCCGGTCCCTTAAAAAGCCACGGGTTCACAATTATATTCAGGGAAGCTTTTGCGCAGTTTTCAACAACATCAAAATTCTGATGCTTTGTAAAAAAAGTGTTTACCTTAAGTCCGAGCTTGGTTAAAATGTGGTCAATTTCTTCAAGAGTTCCGCTCCAGTACGGATCATGGTAGGGAACAATTCCGAAAACATTTACAAGTTTTTCATCTTTGACGGGCTGAGGTTTTATCACCTTGTCGATAAAAGTGTTCCACACAGTTTCATATCCCAGAAGACTGTCTCCTGCAAAACCGGGAGTATCAATCGGAAAAACCTTGTGCCCTTCAGCTGCAAATTCATCTGTGACACTTGCAATGTCATCGCCGATAATTCCTGCAGTGCACCCTGTCAAGACAAAATATGCATCCGCATCAATCACTTCAAGCGCGCCGGAAATTGTTGTGCGGAGTTTATTTGCGCCGCCGAACACAACTTCCTTTTCCAGCATATTTGTGCTTGGAAGGGAAACTCCGCTTACAAAGCAGGCATGCTTGTGTCCGCTGTTTCCCTGTTCAGCCGCGGTAGTCTGCATGCAGCAGCCCGGGCCTGAATGTAAAACTGGGCACACTCTGTGGATTGCGCTTAAAACGGAGTTTATTCCAGCAAGAACACAACCGCCGCGAGGATTTTCTGTAACAAAAGACATCAGTTTGCTCCCTTTATAAATTTGAATGCGTCGCTTTCATACCAGCTTTCCTTGTATGGAAGTTTTACATGCTCTGCAAGTTTTTTATTGAACCCGGGATTGCTCAGCTGATCTGCGATTTTGTTTCCCAGGTACAAAAGTCCGTCATAACCCATCGTTGGCCTTTTTCCGTCAAGAACATGGGTTGTAGGAATACCAAGTTTTGCCGCCCAGTCAGGAACACCGATAAAGGCATCAGGCTTAAGCTTCTTTACAAGATTCACCTGCTCAAAAGGCTGCATGTTTGCAATGTCAATTACAAAATCCTTGTGGATGCCGTTAAGATATTCAACATCGACCTGCGCATCCTCGTCGTAAGTCGGAGTTTCAAGCCCCACAAGCTTCATTCCAAAATCATCAATCAAGGCAGCAGCGGCAAAAGAGCGTCCTGTTCCTCCGCAGATAAAAACCCGCTTTCCTTCAAGTTTTTCACGAATCTTTGCGACAAGCCCTTCAATTCTCTTGTGCTCCGCAGCAATGATTTTTTCAACCTCTTCTTCTTTTCCAAGAACTTTTGCAATTCCGCGGTACCACTTATCAGTATTGCGGATTCCAATCGGCATGACAGTGTGCGAATAAGGAATGTCGTAGTCTTCCTCCAGTGTCTTCATAAATTCATCCGCGAAAACTTTGCAGATTGAAGTGGAGGCTGCGGCCTGCGGAATCTTCTTTATTTTTTCAAGCGAACTGTAGAACGGAATGTAATTCACTTCGATTCCAATGAGGCTCAGCATGCGCTCCATTTCCTTCTGGTCTGCATAGCTCACTGTTGTCGGCGCAAAAAGATTCACCAGGTTTGGAATAGTCGTTTTTTTTTCTTTTTTCAAAATGTACTTGTTGATTGAAAGAAAAGCCGCATCAAATCCAGAAGCGCAGATTTTTGATTTAAAGCCTTCGCAATGAATCGGAACAAAAGTTGTGTTCGGATATTCGCCTGCAAGATCGCCCGCAATCGCATCAATGTCATCGCCGATAATTCCGCTGGCACAGCTGGCGTAAATAAAAATCAGCTTGGGATTGTAGCGCGCAACAGCTTTCTGAACGGCCTCATGCAATTTTTTTTCACCGCCAAAAACAACGCTTTTCTGGTCGAGGTTTGTAACTATTATGCGCGGATTTTTTATAAGCTTGATTCCCCGGTGAGCCTGTCCGACACGGAACATATCAACAGCCATGATTGTGCAGCCCACACAGCCCTGCGGCGAATGGGAAACAAAAACTGAATCTTCCAGCGACATCAGGGCAGCCATGCTGTTAATCTGCTGACACTGAAGCCCCTGCGCAAAAGTTCTGTCCGCCCTCTTCAGGCAGCCTTTTTTAAAATCATTTTCAATCGCCGAGCTGGAGTTTCCAAGATCATTTAAACGTCCCGGCTTGCTTTCTCTCACACCTGAATATTGAACCGCCATTTTTTCCTCCGTAAAATTTCAGATTGCATTTGAAGCGATTAATCATCACCCGCATTTTGAGTTTTCATAAAAAACTCAGGCTTCAAAAAAAATTTTCAAACTTCAAAATCTTCGTTGTAAAGATTCGTGGAAAGATAGCGAAGCCCAGTGTCAGGCGCGACTGCGACTATTGTCTTTCCTGCATTTTCAGGACGCTGTGCAATATCAATGGCAGCGTACAGGGAAGCTCCGCCTGAAGTTCCAAGAAGAATTCCATCGGACTTTGCAAGCTCGCGGCATGCCTTGTAAGCCTGCTTTGTGTCGATTACATATTTTTCATCGATAAGGCTCACATCAAGAATTTCAGGGAGCATTTCCTTTGGAAGCCCGTCGTACGGATGAACACCTGTTATCTGCTCAGGGTTCGGATTTTCCTTGCTCGGCAAAGACTGCGGCGTAGGTTCAAGAGCCACAACTTTCAAGCCTGAATTTTTCGATTTCAGAAAACGGGAAGTTCCTGTCAGAGTTCCGCCTGTTCCGATATTTGAAACAAAAATGTCAACCTTTCCGTCGGAGTCTTCCCAGATTTCAGGGCCTGTTGTTTCAAAGTGAATTTTCCAGTTTGCTTCGTTTGTTGACTGGTTTGTAAAAAAAACTTTCTCTTCTTTTGAAATCACTTCCCTCTGCAATGCCCTCACAGCAGCCTGAAAATCTCCGTTTGTTTCTTCCAGTGTTTTTTGAATCGCAGGAACGGTGCTGAGCTTTACAGTTTCGCCGCCGAATGCATGAATCACCTTGAAGCGCTCCTCGCTCACATCATCCGCAATGTAAACGCGGAATTTGTATCCCTTGCTCGCCGCAACCGCAGCAAGCCCGATTCCTGTGTTTCCGCTTGTAACTTCAACAATTGTGTAGCCGCTTTTCAGCTTTCCTTCTTTTTCAGCTTTTTCAATCATTGCATAAGCGATTCTGTCCTTTACGCTCTGCGCCGGATTGTAATACTCAAGCTTCAGCAAAATGCGCGCATTGAGATTGTATTTCTTTTCGATATTTTTAGGCTCAAAAAGTGGAGTGTGTCCTACAAGTGAAGTGATTGAATCGTAAATCTTTGCCATTTTTTTTCTCCATTTTATAGTTTCTGAAAATTCCAAGCCGATGCAAATGCGGCTCAGAGGCTCTTGTCTTTTGATTTTCTACACATCAAGAATTTCAGGCTCTTCTGTGAAAGAATAAATTGCAGCCTTTAAATTTTTCATTGCGAAAGTCAAAGTTTTTTTGTCGCCCGCCGTGTACTGTTTTTTCAGATTCGGATAGGCATTAAGCATTGCCTCCTGAACTTCAATTCTGTTGTCTGCCTTAAGCTTGCCTGACACGCGGATCCATCTCTGTTTTGAATCCATCGCTGAAATTTCAAAACGCGGATTTTTTTCAAACTGCTTTGCTACTTTTTTTTCAGATGAAGTCAAAATATAAATTTTATCTTCAAAAAGAAGTGCTGTTCCAAACGGTCGCACACGAGGCTTTTTTCCGTCTGATGAAGCAATGAAATATGTTTTTGCCTCAGTCAGAAAATTATGAAGTTTTTCTAAATCCTTTCCTGCCATTTTAATTTCGCTCCTTATTCCTCTTCCGGAATTCTGATTAGTCTTTCAGTTTTTTCATAATAAGCTGTGATTTTATCCAGTGCCTCTTTTATGGAACATTCCACGTCAAACACAGATATTGCTTTTTTTTCAAACTGCCTTTGAGCATGAAAGCCTATTTTTTTGCAGACTACACAGCGGCAGTCAGACAAAAGAACAACTCTGGAATCCGCTTCAGCCCCTGCGCATCCGTGTCCGTTTCCTCCGCATGAATTTCCGGAGCCGCAGATTTCAGAAGAGCAGCTTTCTGGCTTTTCAGAATCAGCGGATTTTTCCACGGCTCTTTTTTCAAGGAAACTGTATTTTTTTCCTTCCGCTGCATATAGGCTGAACTCCTGCGCTTCGCCGAATTTAAGGTCAACATTTTCACCGCTGGATGTTGCCACTGCAATTTTGTATAACATAAAAATCTCCGGATTACTTTTATCAGTTGAACCGTGACACAGCCACTGTATAAATATTTTCTATAAGCCTGATTCCGCCTGTATACCCTACGTAGGTATCGTCCAGAACTACCTTGTCCTGAACCGGCCATGAAATATTCAGAAAATTTCCCTTCAGTTCTTCTGTGATTTCCTTTTCGTAATAGCCGCCTAAAATCAGCGGGTAGCCATGGTAATCATGATTTTTTATTTCCTCATGAATCCTGTGACCGTCTGTTTCAAATGCAACTTCCGCCTTGATTCCATAATTCAGATTGCTGAATTCCTGTGCAATCTGCGCCTGGAAATTTTTGGGCGTGTCATCTGTCACAAACTGTTTCGCAGGCACAAGGCCCAGATCATTCACCAGAAACTTTGTGATTCCAAGGGCATACTGCGCATCCGACACAACGGTAAACTGCTTGTTGATTACACGGTTTTCAAGAAACAAATCCGCGTACCGCTCAATAAGGTAATAGTAGTAATCCTCATGCTCCCTGATTACACTTTCAATTTTTTGCTTTTCAACACCGGCAAACTCGCCTACAGTTTTCAGAAAGCGGCTTGTTTCTGTTGCTCCGATCGGAAGCGTATTGTAATGGAGAAACGGAATGTCAAGTTTCCGCTCCATTTTTTTCATGTTGTCAAGGCCGACCCAGGGCGAAACAAGAAGATTGAATTCAGCTTCGGGAATTTTTTTTATCTGCTCGATTCCTCTTTTGTAGCCGAAAATTGTATTCGGAGTAAGCCCCAGTTCCTTTACAAGCTTTTCCAGCTCGCGAATATTTCCAAGCCAGAACAAATCCTGATACGGAACATCCGCCCAGATGTTTACAAGCCCCTTCTGTTTTTTGTCAGACTTCTTCAGATACTGCTCGATGATGGCATCCACAACCTGCTCATGGCCTCTGTAGTTGTTGCCCTTGAATCCTGCTGTGTGCGCGTAGAGAACTGGCTTGTCAGAATCCTTAAACCTTGAAACAACTTCTTCAGAATCATCGCCGACAATTTCAGGAATACATCCGGTGAGGACTATGTACAAATCCGCATCAATTACTTTCAGCGCATTTTCGATTGTTGAATTGAGTTTCTTGACTCCTCCGAAAACAACATCCTTTTCATTTATGCTTGTGCAGGGAAAAATATTCGGCGAAAAATATCCAGAGCTTCCTGTTGACTCCGAAAGCTTCTGTGCGCATCCCGGGCCTGAGTGAAGTATCGGCAGCGCCCTGTGAATCGCCTGAACTGACTGCATTGCCGCAAGGGCGCATTTGTATCTCTGCTTGTCTAATAATTTTGCCATTTTATTTCGCCTCCTGAAGGAATGCATCAACTTTCTGGCTGTACCACCAGTCCGTATAAGGCAGCCTGGAACGCTTGGCCAGATTTTCCTCAAAGCTTCTGTTCTTTATTGCGTCAATAATAGTCCTTGCGAATTCCAGAGTATGCCTGTAGCCAAAAATCATGTACTCATCAGCAACATAAATCGCAGGTGTTCCGTTCTTGATTGCCCACACTGTAGAGCCGGGATGGCGCGACAGATACATATCAGGCTTGTACCTGTTGAGGATATTCATGACTTCATAGTTCTGCTGGTCTGCAACGCTTGCCTCAAAGTCAATGTCATTGTCCAGAAGATATTTCATTGAAGGCGGAACATCGCCGTTTTCATATTTCTTGTCGTAGTGCCATGCAAGCGCCCACACAACTTTTATTCCAAGCTCGTCCAGAACTCTCGACACTTCAAATGTATAGCCCGGCCCCATTCCAAGAACCGCTGTAAGCCCCTTCAGTTCCTTCTTTGCTTCCTCGATCTGCGGAAGGTAAAGCGCCCTCTGCTCAGCGATGTATTTTTCAATTTTGTCAGCTCTGCCTGTCACCTTTCCGATTTCACGCAGCCAGGCTTCAAAGCCCTTGATTCCGCATTGGTTTATGCTCCTGACATAGGGAACGCCGTATTTTTCCTCAAGCGCATTGCCAAGATAATTTCCAAGTGTTCCGCAGATACAGGTTGTGGCTATGCTTTCTGAAAGGCGCGACAGTTCTTCGACTGTAGAATTGCAGTAGAGAAAAACCGGCTCCAGATCGAAGTTCCTGAAAATCTCGATAATTTCCGGGCGCGCGCTTTCAAAGAAATTCTTGAAATTTATTTTGTTTGTCCTGACTCCTTCCCGAGGCGGCTTGACGATTGCCTGCATGACCGCGTGATCTGAAATGTCAAATCCTGTGGCCCAGATTCTTGATTTAAATCCTTCGCAGTGAACCGCTGCAATGGGAACGCCCACCTGGCTCCGCACATCGTCCACAATGCTGTCAATGTCCTCGCCGATAATTCCTGTGGCGCACGAGCTTGAAACAAAGATTGCCTTGGGAGAATATCTTTTGTTCACCTCAAGTATGATTTCCTTCAGCTTTCCTGTGGAGCCAAAAATTGTATCGTTCTCATTCATGTCAGTTCCGACATAAATCGTCCTGCTTGCAACTCCTCTTTTTTTTGCCATTACGCGGGACATATAGTAGGAATTTGCGCCCGACACAGAACAGCCCGCAGGACCATGATGAATCACCGCGACATCACGGATAGCCGCAAGCTGGCTCAGACCGCACATTGAAAGGCAAGTGCTGGACTGAGAAAAGCATCTTGAGCAGCCTTTCAGTGTTCCGCACTCGCTTTTTGTCGCAAGGTCTTTTAATGTTCCTACATAGCCTGTGATGGAGCCGATGCGGTTTTCTCTTGTTCCAATATTTGAATTTTCTATATTGATTGCCATACTTATTTCCCGCCTTCAATCGATTTTCCAAGCCAGCTAAAAAGCTGATTTTTCAGGAAAGCCCGGATCTACCGTCCGCATGGATTTTCCTAAATCTTGTAGTCATCAGCCATGTCCATCATTCCGTATTCAAGGAGAATTTCCTCAAGCCGCTCCTGTGTCATCGGAGTTGGAATCACAAAATCCTTGTTGTCGATTACAGCCTGCGCAAGATTTCTGTATTCCTGCGCCTGCTTTGAATCGGGCTTGTATTCAATCACAGTTTTCTTGTTGATTTCCGCATGCTGGACAATGTTGTCCCTGGGCACAAAGTAAAGAAGCTTTGTTCCAAGCTCCTTTGCAAACGCCCTGAGCAAATCCAGCTCCCGGTCAACGTTGCGGCTGTTGCATATAATTCCGCCCAGACGAACGCCTCCCGCCCTTGCATAGCGCTGAATTCCCTTTGAGATATTATTGGCGGCATACAGAGCCATCATTTCTCCGCTGGCAACAATGTAAATTTCCTTTGCTTTTCCTTCGCGGATCGGCATGGCAAAACCGCCGCACACAACATCGCCGAGAACATCGTAAAAAACATAATCAAGGTCATCCGTGTACGCGCCGAGATTTTCTAGCATGTTTATTGAAGTGATGATTCCGCGTCCTGCGCAGCCGACTCCAGGCTCAGGGCCTCCGGATTCCACACAGCGTGTTCCGCCAAAGCCTTCCTTGAGAATTCTGTCAAGCTCAATGTTTTCGCCCTCATCTCGGATTGTGTCCAGAACAGTTTTCTGAGCCAGCCCTCCGAGCAAAAGCCGCGTAGAGTCAGCCTTCGGATCGCAGCCCACAACCATCACTTTTTTTCCGTGCTCTACAAGTCCTGCTGTAAGATTCTGCGTTGTCGTGGACTTTCCAATTCCGCCTTTGCCGTAAATTGCAATCTGCCTTAATTCACCCATTTTTCTGCTCCCAATACTCCATTCATTTTTTAAAGATTTCTTTTCCCGGCTTCTTTAACAAAACAAGCCTTGAATTCTGTTGTATTTCCAAACCTTCAGAATCGCCTCGTCCACAGAACCAGGCAATTCCATTCCGGTGACTCCCTTTTTTGCAAGGCTCGAAGCCGCTCCCGAACCGATTTTTGCCGCCACCACATAGCGGCAGTCTGAAAATTTTTCCGCGCTTTTTTCCATTGCAGAAACCTCATGCTTTCCGCCAAGGCACACAGGCTCTGTTTTCCGCTCCTCAACAAGGTCGTAGTCTTGCTCGCCTACAAAGTAGATGTAAAATTTTTCAGCCCTGCCATAGTGCATGTCCACGCTGTTCCCGTCCGAGCTTGCAAGCGCAACCCTGTATCCTCCGCTTTCATCCATGCGAAAAAGTCTCCTGAACCCTAAAGCTCCTTGAATACAAAAGGTGCGAAATCTCAGACTTGCCGGGAACTCCTGCGGCATCAGCGCGGCAGTGGTTGCAGTGCAAGAACAAGTCGATATACTGCCCTGCGGCTTTTCTTGCGTTTTCAATCTCCACGCATGTAGGCGGCGCAAAATCCCTGAGCTTGGCATTTGGAATCAGCGGAATAATATTGTAGATATCCGCTCCAGCCTCTGCCACAGTCCGCGCGATCTGCTCAATGTGACCGCCGTTGATTTCAGGCACAAGAACTGTATTCACCTTCACCGTAATTCCGGCAGCCGCAATTTTCTTTATCCCCTCAATCTGGTTTTTAATCAGGATTTCAGCTCCCTCAATTCCCCAGATTTTTTTTCCGTGGTAGATAATGTAGTCGTTCAGCCTGGCTTCAATTTCCGGAGAAACCGCATTCACCGTCACAGTCAGAGTGTCAACCCCGGCCCTTATAACCTCATCAGCGCGCTCGCTGAGCAGAAGCCCGTTTGTGCTCATGCATTTAATCAGCTGCGGAAATTTCTGCTCCACCAGCCTGAACGTTTCAAAGGCGCCGTTTCCAGCAAGAGTGTCGCCGGGGCCTGCAATTCCGCAGACCTTGATGTCCGGACTGATTTCCAGAGCCTTGCCCACAATCTCAGCCGCGCTTTCAGGCGACAAAACCTTCGATGCAACCCCGGGCCTGTTTTCCCAGTCATTCAGCGACCTCTCGCAAAACCGGCAGCTGATGTTGCACCCCGGACACACAGGAAGATGAATCCGCCCTGTGCTCGCCCCGTGCCGCCCGAAGCACGGATGATTCTGTTCAATTTCCGAAAAACTCTTTGCCATAACCTTACCCTTGAAAAACCTACCATTTTAATAGGTAATTAGTTTAAATAAAAAAGAAGTTTTCAAGGCGCTCCTAAAAAAACTCAGTCTTCAAGGAAAAACCCCGACCTTCTTTTTCATGGGCTTTTTTGCTCCGCAAAAACCGGGGTGTTCCGCAGTTCGGTAGCCCTCAGCCGCTTCACTCGCTGCGCTCGCTCCAGTGGCCCACCTCCGGCGTCTGCTTCATACCCCTAGCCTTTTTAGATCACTGTCAGTTGCCGCTGAAAAGCGGTGTGCTCAAATATCTGTCCCCTGAGTCCGGCAAAAGAACAACAATATTCTTGCCCTTGTTCTCAGGACGCTCCGCAAGAATGCCGGCAGCCTTCAATGCAGCTCCGCTCGAGATTCCCACAAGAATTCCCTCGCTTGCCGCGAATTTTCTTCCGTTTTCAAAAGCATCCTCGTTTTCAATGGCGATGACTTCATCGTAGATTTTTGTATCAAGAACATCAGGAATAAAGCCCGCGCCGATTCCCTGGATTTTGTGGGGGCCCGCAGTTCCCTTGGAAAGAACAGGAGAGCCTGCCGGCTCAACAGCCACAACTTTTACACCAGGATTCTGCGATTTAAGATACCGGCCCACGCCCGTGATTGTTCCGCCTGTTCCGACTCCGGCCACAAAAATATCAACCTTGCCGTCTGTCTGCTTCCAGATTTCAGGGCCTGTTGTGCGCTCG
This sequence comes from Treponema sp., assembly GCF_051883275.1. GTDB lineage: Bacteria > Spirochaetota > Spirochaetia > Treponematales > Treponemataceae > Treponema_D. The sequence goes on from NZ_JBJETK010000013.1 coordinate 153,155, forward strand.
TGCACGGCAGGATTTTCCGGGTTCACAAACTGGCCAAGAATAACGCTTCCCGGAATAGAAGCCTTCAGCTCTTCAGCCTTTGCAATGGCTCCCTTCATTCCCTTTGCGCCCTCAGTAAGAACAAGCTCAGCTCCGTAAGCCTTCAGAAGATTGCGCCGCTCAACGCTCATCGTGTCGGGCAAAGTAAGAATTGTATGGTAGCCCTTTGCAGCTCCCACCGCGGCAAGTCCGATTCCTGTGTTTCCAGAAGTCGGCTCGATAATAGTCGCTCCGGGCTTTAAAGTTCCGTCTTTTTCTGCTTTTTCAATCATTGCAAGTGCGATTCTGTCCTTTACGCTTCCGGCGGGATTCAGGTACTCAAGCTTTGCAAAAAGATTTGTGTTTGTGATTCCGCTCGCCTTTGAATAGCCGTTCAGCTGTAAAAGCGGTGTGTTTCCAACTAATTCCAATGCGCTCTGTTTAATGTCTGCCATAATTCGCTCCTGATCTATTTAACCTATCTATTCAGTAGGTTTATCTGATGTTTATTTTATACACCCATCAGCCTATTAAGTCAATAGGTAATACAAAAATTATTTCACAAGCCTTTAAATTTCTTCCAGCGGAAATAACAAAGAAAAAAAATGACCGCCGCCCGGTTCAAGAAACGCCTGTCAAATCAGCAAGAATGTACACATTTATTTGCAACTTTCCCCCTGTTATATCTTTGCAAAACAAGAAGTTTGTATTATAATGCCTTCCAAATATATTTGGTATATTTCGGCTTATTGTCGGTTATCTTAGTTTTTTAGGGAGCCAGTATGAATTATTCATATTTTCCTGGATGTACTTTAAAGAACAAAGCGAAGGACTTAGATGCCTATGCACGGGCAAGTGCAGACGTTTTGGGCTTTAAACTAGAGGAAATTCCTGAATGGCAGTGCTGCGGCGGAGTGTATCCGCTTGCAAAGGACGAGATTGCTACAAAGCTGTCTTCTGTCCGCGCGCTTGCTTCTGCAAGGGATTCCGGTACTGATTTAGTTACTCTCTGCTCAGCATGTTATAACGTACTTAAACAAGTAAACAATGACATGATCAATGACGAGAACGTTATTCTCAAGGCGAACACCTATCTTAAGCAAGATGGCGTTGAGTACCACGGAGAAACAAAGGTTCTTCATTTTCTTGAGGTGTTAAGAGATGTTGTTGGTTGGGACAACGTAAAAGCCGCCGTAAAAAATCCGTTCACCGGAAAGAAAATCGGCGCATACTACGGCTGCCTTCTTCTCCGCCCTGGAAAAGTCCTTCAGTTCGATGACCCGGAAAATCCACAGATTATCGAAGACTTCATAAAGGCTATCGGAGGAACTCCTGTCATATATGCACAGAGAAACGAATGCTGCGGCGCATATACGATGTTCGAGGATTCATCCATTCCTGAAAAACGCACAAAGGCAATCCTTAAAAACGCAGAGGAACAGGGCGCTGAATTCCTTGTAACAAGCTGTCCGCTCTGCAAATATAATCTTGTAAAAAACAAGGCGGAAAGTCCGCTTGACGTAATTTACTTTACGGAACTTTTGGCACAGGCTCTTGGTGTAAAGGAAAAAGCACTGAAGGAGGTTTGTAATGCTTAAAAGTGAGGCAGAGCTCTGCAAAGAGCAGATTCTTTCTATAAGCGGTGTAAATCCTAAAAAATGTATGGTCTGCGGAAAATGCTCCGGCACCTGCCCGAACTATGATTCGATGGAATATCATCCTCATCAGTTCGTTCAGATGGTGGAAAACGGCGAAGTTGAAAAGTTTTTGAATTCAAAGTCAATTTACGCCTGTCTTTCCTGTTTTGCGTGCCTTGAGCGCTGTCCGCGCCAGGTAGAGCCGGCAAAGCTTATCGAAGCGGTGCGTATGTATGCTGAACGTCAGCGCGGCGCACAGCATCTGGCAGCCGAGAATGTTCCGGACTATCTTGATGATGATATGCCGCAGCAGGCAATCGTCAGCGCATTCAGAAAATATCGTAAGTAGGAGTGGCAAATGGAAAGAATTGGAGTTTTCGTATGTCACTGCGGTACTAACATTGCCGGAACAGTTGACGTAGAAAAAGTTGCTGAGGAACTGGGAAAGGTAAACGGCGTTGTATATTCAACGCACTACACCTATATGTGTTCCTCTGCCGGTCAGAAAATGATTGAGGATCATATCAAGGACGACAAGCTTACAGGCGTTGTCCTTTGTTCCTGCTCTCCTCGTATGCACGAAAAGACATTCCGTGCGTGCGCAGAACGTGCGGGGCTGAATCCATATAAAGTAGAAGTTGCAAATATCCGCGAGCAGACCTCCTGGGTTCTTAAGGATATGGAACAGGCGACTGAAAAGGCAATCGCGCTTGGAAAAGCTGCCGTTGCAAAAGCAATACTCGACACGCCGCTTACACCGGGCGAAACGCCTGTTACAAAGCGCGCGCTTGTCATCGGAGGCGGTATCGCCGGAATTACTGCTGCGCTTGACATTGCAGACGCAGGATTTCCGGTTGACATCGTTGAAAAAAAGCCTACGGTCGGCGGAAAAATGGCTATGCTCGACAAGACATTCCCTACCCTCGACTGCGCTTCCTGTATCGTTACGCCTAAAATGACGGAAGTAAGCCAGAATCCGAACATCCGCATTCTTTCTTACAGCGAAGTTGTCGGCGTAAAGGGATACATCGGAAATTTCAGCATCGACATCAAGCGCCATGCACGTTATGTTGACGAAACAAAATGTACAGGATGCGGCGAATGTATCGAAAAATGTCCGAACAAGAAAGTTCCGAACGACTTTAACCTTAACCTTAACAACAAAAAGGCTATCTATATTCCGTTCGCACAGGCCGTTCCTAAGGTGGCTACAATCGATTCAACGTACTGCCTTCATATGAAAGGACTTGCAAACGGCAAGGACAACGTCTGCGGTTTCTGCCAGAAAACCTGCGGAGCCGGAGCGATTGACTTTACCCAGAAAGACGAGGTCATCACCGAAAAATACGGCGCAATCATCGTAGCAACCGGCTACAATCCGATTGACCTTAAGAAATTCGATGAGTACGCATATTCCCAGAGTCCTGACGTTGTTTCATCACTCGAATTCGAGCGTCTTTGCAATGCGTCAGGTCCTACAAACGGTCACCTTCTCCGCCCGTCAGACGGAAAAGAGCCTAAGACTATCGTATTTGTACAGTGCGTAGGTTCACGCTGTTCTGCTGATTCTGAAAAAGGACACGAATACTGCTCTAAAGTCTGCTGTATGTATACGGCAAAGCACGCTATCCTTACGCGCGACCACTATCCGGACACAGACTGCTATGTATTCTATATAGACGTTCGTACGCCTGGAAAGAACTTTGATGAATTCTACCGCCGCGCCGTAGAGCAGTATGGCGTTCACTACATCAAGGGTCAGGTAGGAAAAGTAACTCCGCTTTCAGACGGAACGCTTGACGTTCAGGGTTCAGACCTGATTTTGAACAGACAGGTTCACATCAAGGCTGATATGGTCGTTCTTGCAGTCTCTATTGAAGCTGACAAGTCTGCTCGTCCGCTTGCCACTATGCTTACAACGTCAATGGACAACAACGACTTCTTCCTTGAAGCCCACGCAAAGCTCCGTCCTGTAGAAAGTCCTACAGCCGGTATTTTCCTTGCAGGCTGCTGCCAGGGACCGAAAGACATTCCGGAAACTGTTGCACAGTCTTCAGGTGCTGCGGCAAAGGCAATCTGCCTGCTTGTTAAAGACAAGCTCCAGAACAACCCGTGTACCGCTCACCCGGACGAAAATGCCTGCAACGGCTGCGGTCAGTGCGCAAACGTCTGTCCGTACGGTGCAATCACCTATATCGACAAGGATTTCCGCGGTCCTAACCGCACGACTATTACGCGCCACGTTTCCCAGGTTAATACGGCAATGTGCCAGGGATGCGGTGCATGTACGGTCGCTTGTCCTTCCGGAGCTATGGATCTTAACGGATTCAGCAACAAACAGATTCTGGCGGAGGTTGACTCAGTTTTGTAATCTGGGGAATTGATTATGGCAAACAATGAAAACAAATCCTGGACACCTAAAATCGTTGCGTTCTGCTGCAACTGGTGTTCCTACGCAGGTGCAGATCTTGCCGGAAACAACCGTCTTGAATATCCTGCAAACGTAAAGATTATCCGCATTCCGTGTTCCTGCCGCCTGAACCCGCTGTTCATCCTGCGTGCGTTCCAGCGCGGTGCTGACGGCGTTATCCTGTGCGGCTGCCATCCGGGCGACTGCCACTACTCTACCGGCAACTATTTTGCGCGCCGGCGTATGACGCTTCTTTTCAGTATGCTCGACTATCTAGGCATAGAAAAGGCAAGGACACGCGTTGAATGGTGTTCCGCTGCGGAAGGCGTGCGGTTCGCCGGAATTATGAACGATTTTGTGGCGAAAGTTACAGAACTTGGTGAAAATAAGAAGCTGGAGGACGTAAGATGCAAGACAGCAAAATAGCTTCCACACTTTTGGCGCGCGCAAAGGAACTGCTTTCAAACGGAACTGTTCAGCGCGTTGCAGGCTGGAGAAAAGGTCTTTTTGATTACGATGTTACTCCCAGCGTCTTTACGACGGCAGAAGACCTTGACAGGAATTTTGTCTATGACGAAAACTGCGGTGCAAACCTTTCAAAGTACCTTGTAAAGCTTACCAGGGAAATTGAAATAAAGAAAAGCACGACACGTATGAACAATACGATGGCAAAACAGCGCGACCCTAATGCGCTGGAAACGCCAGTTCCGATGGAAAAGGTGCTTGTTTTCCTCAAGCCGTGCGACACATACAGTTTTACAGAGCTTCTTAAGGAAAACCGCATTGCACGCGACGATGTATATGCAGTCGGCATTCCTTGCGACGGAATGAAAGACCCGGAAACAGGTTCTCTTTCCGAGCGGTGCGCAAACTGCAAGAGCAAGAAGCACGTAACCTACGACGAGCTTATCGGCGAGGACGGAGACCTTCTTGATTCAAAGCGCTTTGACGAAGTTGCCAGACTTGAAGCAATGACAGCCGATGAGCGCTATGCATTCTGGCAGAACGAATTTAGCCGCTGTATCCGCTGTAATGCCTGCCGCGACATCTGTCCTGCCTGTACATGCGAAAAATGCGTATTCGACAACAACAAGCTTTACACGTCGCAGAAAGTTGCGCAGACAAGCTTTGAAGAGTCGCTCTACCATATTATCCGCGCCTGGCACGTTGCAGGACGCTGTACAGACTGCGGCGAATGTTCACGCGTATGCCCTGAGCATATTCCACTGCACCTTATCAACAGGAAATTTGCAAAGGACATCAACGAAATCTACGGTCCGTATATTGCCGGAAGCGATTTGGAAACAAAGCCGCCGATGCTCACCTTTACAGAAGGCGATGCAGAGCCGGACATTGTATATGACCGCTCAAAAGAAGAAGGAGGTGACAAATAATGCTTTCTCTTCCAATAGAAAAAATAGATGCATTGTTTGAGGCTATCGCTTCAAAGGAAAATCTGTATATTCCTGTGGACAATTCTTCAGGAAAGGCAAATTTCCAGAAGTGGGAAAAAGGCGCAAAACTTTCAAATGCACTTAAGACAGTCCGCTCTGCAAAAGATTTCTTCTTCCCGAAGACAGAACACCTTGTAAGCTACAAGATGGACGGCAAGCAGATTACAGTAGAAGATCCGCGCAAGGAAGTTGAAGACTTTGTTGTTTTCGGCGTGCGCGCCTGCGATGCAAAGAGCTTTGAGATTATCGACAATGTATACCTGAAAATGACGCCGGTTGATTCTTACTATAAGAACCGCCGCGACCACGGAACGGTAATCACCCTCGCCTGCGCAGAACCGGCACAGACCTGTTTCTGTTCGACATATAAAATCGACGCGGCAAATCCTGCCGGAGACATCAGCTGCTGGCTTGCAGACGGAGCGTTCCATTTCAATGCAAATACAGACAAAGGAAAGAAACTTCTTGATGCAGTAAAAACTCTTCTTTCTGAAAGCGACGGAAAAGCCGTTGACGCTGCAAAAAAAGAAATTGCTGCAAAAATCGAAAAGCTCCCGTTTGCTCACCTTGACCTTTCAAAATTTGTCGGCAAGGATATGCTCAAGCTGTTCAATTCCAAAGTGTGGGACAGAGTTTCGGAAAGCTGCCTTGGCTGCGGAACGTGTACTTACGTCTGCCCTACCTGTATGTGTTTTGACGTGCGCGACTTTGACACCGGAAACGGCATCAAACAGGTGCGCTGCTGGGATTCCTGTATGTATTCTGACTTTACTCAGATGGCAGCGGCAAATCCGCGCCTTACACAGAAAGAACGCAGCCGCCAGCGCTTTATGCACAAGCTTATGTACTATCCGATGGCTCACGACGGAACGTTCAGCTGCGTAGGCTGCGGACGGTGTCTTGAAAGCTGCCCTGTAAATATGAACATCGTAAAAGTAATCAAGGCATTCAACGAAGAAACAACGGAGGAAAAATAATGGAACAGAACGAATCATTTATTCCTTATGTTGGTAAAATTATCGACATTCGCCAGGAAACTCCTGACGTAAAGACATTCCGCGTAGTCGGTCTGGACGGTAAAAAACTGTTCAACCACATTCCGGGTCAGTGCGCTATGCTCATTGTTCCGGGCGTGGGCGAATCAATGATTTCCATTACTTCTTCCCCTACGCTGGAAGAATATATGGAATTCAGCATTAAAAAATGCGGATGCGTTACTGAATTCCTGCACAGTGCGGAAGTCGGACAGGAAATCTGCGTTCGCGGACCGATTGGAAACGGATTCCCGGTAGAAGGCGCACTCAAAGGCAAGGACATTCTTGTAATTGCCGGCGGTATTGGAATTGCTCCTGTTCACTCCGTTGTAAACTATATGATGGACAAGCGCGAGAACTACGGAAGAATTCAGGTTATCTACGGAAGCCGCTCAAAGGCAGACCTTGTGCGCCTTGACGAAATGCAGAATGTATGGATGAAGCAGCCGAACTGTTCCATAAACCTTACAATCGACCGCGAGGAAGAAGGCTGGGACGGACACGTAGGATTTGTTCCGCCGTTCGTTACGGAGTGCAATCCTGATCCGAGTATGACTGTCATTATGTGCGGACCGCCGATTTTAATTCACCTTTCGCTTGATGCCCTTAAAAAGCTCGGCTTCAAGGATTCCCAGGTCTTTACGACTATGGAAATGCGTATGAAGTGCGGAATCGGCAAGTGCGGAAGATGCAATATCGGTGATAAATTCGTCTGCAAGGACGGTCCGGTATTCAGCTTTGACCAGCTTGGAGAGCTGCCGCCGGAATACTAGGCAACCGGGCGGTAAAAACCGCCTGTTCATTACGGAATGTTTGCGTTGCAAAAACCGTATAAATCAGAAAACCAGGATGCGCCCGGCACGGCGCTCTTCTTAGGAGACTTAAATGTCAGAAAAAGAAATGGCAACTATATATCTGTTCGGAAAAAAGTATGAAGTTCCGGCAGAACTTACAATTATGAACGCAATGGAATATGCCGGCTACCAGCTTAAGCGCGGCTGCGGATGCCGTAACGGATTCTGCGGCGCCTGCGCTACAATCTACCGCATTAAAGGTCAGAACCAGCTTCAGACCTGTCTTGCCTGTTCAAAGAAAGTTGAGAACGATATGTATATCGCAACACTTCCGTTCTTCCCTCTTGTAAAGCAGGTTTACGACATCAATTCAATCAAGCCAGAGCAGTCTGTTATGATGCAGCTGTACCCGGAAATTTATGCGTGCGTAGGCTGCAATGCCTGTACGCGTGCCTGTCCGCAGAGCCTGAACACAATGCAGTACATTGCTGCTGCCCAGAGAGGCGACTTTGCAGCGTGCGCAGAACTTTCATTTGACTGCGTAATGTGCGGCTGCTGTTCTTCACGCTGTCCGGCAGGAATAAGCCATCCGCAGGTTGCTGAACTTGCACGCCGCCTGAACGGAAAGTATATCCAGCCGCAGAGCCAGCACCTTATCGACCGCGTTACGGAAATCGATCAGGGAAAATGCGAGGAGCTTATTCAGAAAATGATGCAGAAGCCTCTGGCTGAAATCAAAGAGCTTTACAACAACCGCGATATTGAAAAATAAGGAGAAGCACGATGTACGGAAATTATCTTGACGATGCTGCAAAAATTGTTGCAGAAAAACGCGCGGAAAATCTGAAATTTGAACACGCACGCCTTACGGCAGACGAAAAGGATGATCTGCTTAAAAAATTCCACCCGGACAGAATTGCAGCTCAGTTCACAGAGTTGAAAATCGGTCCGAATAAAGGACAGAAAGCTCCTCTTGAGCTTGCAGAAATGCTTGAGGCAAAACCGCGCATTGAGCCGGAGCACATTGATTTATCTCATATTGACTACGAATCAGACGTTCTTGTAATCGGCGGAGGCGGAGCCGGTACTTCAGCTGCAATTATGGCAAGCGAAGCAGGTGCAAAAGTCCTTCTCGTAACAAAACTCCGCGTAGGCGATGCAAATACAATGATGGCAGAAGGCGGAATTCAGGCTGCTGACAAGCCGAACGATTCTCCTGCCCAGCATTACCTTGACGCATTCGGCGGCGGACACTTCGACGGAAAACCGGAACTTGTATATACTCTGGTAAACAAAGCGCCGTCCGTAATCAAATGGCTGAATGACCTTGGCGTTGAATTTGACAAGGAAGCCGACGGAACTATGGTTACGACACATGGCGGCGGAACAAGCCGTAAACGTATGCACGCCTGCAAGGACTATTCCGGTGCAGAAATTATGCGTACCCTGCGTGACGAAGCATTCAACCGCACGAATGACATTACAATCGTAGACTTTACTTCTGCAATTGAAATCATCAAGAACGAAAAAGGCGAAGCCTGCGGTGCAGTTCTTATGAATATGGAAACTAATGAAATCCGCATTGCAAAGGCAAAAGTCGTAATTATTGCAACAGGCGGTGCAGGACGAATGCACTATCAGGGATTCCCGACTTCCAACCATTACGGTGCAACTGCCGACGGTCTTGTTATGGCTTACCGCGCAGGAGCAAAACTTCTGTATCAGGATTCTTTGCAGTATCACCCGACAGGCGCTGCTTATCCTACACAGATTCTCGGAAAACTCGTAACGGAAAAAGTGCGCTCGCTTGGTGCAAAACTCATCAACAAAGACGGCGAAGTTTACATTCACCCTCTTGAAACACGCGACGTAAACGCTTCGGGCATTATCCGCGAAGTAAAAGAAGGTCGCGGCGTTAAGAATGACGTACAGGATGCAGTATGGCTTGACACTCCGATGATTGAGATGATTCACGGCGAAGGAACGATTTTAAAATCAATTCCTGCAATGTACAATATGTTCATCAAATACGGAATCGACATCAGAAAAGAGCCTATTCTTGTTTATCCGACATTGCACTATCAGAACGGCGGTGTTGAAATTGACAAGACTTGCCACACAAATGTTCCGAACCTGCTTGTTGCAGGAGAAGCTTCCGGCGGTGTTCACGGAACTAACCGCCTGATGGGAAACAGCCTTCTTGACGTAGTTGTATTCGGTCGCGAAGCAGGAATTGAAGCCGGTAAAATGTTCAAGAACATTGAAATGCCGTCAAAGCTTTCTTTGCAGCACGTAAAGGATTTTGAAGCTGAGCGCGAAAAGGCAGGACTAAAGACTGATACAGTATCACCTAAACTGCTTCCGCACTACACTCACGGAAATCCGGAATTTGAAAAAGCAATACCGGGTGCAACAAAATAAAATCCAATAAAAAAGGAGAATCGGTTTTTACCGGTTCTCTTTTTTTTATCCTTGGAAAATCAATATCTGTCCCTTCATTGCATAAAACGGGCACAGTATAAAAAATATCGCTTGTTAACAAACATTCATTTCGTTATAATCTAGGCGTTATGAAAAACATCAAGAATTTAAATAGAAGACTTGTAACTTCAGCGCTTCCTTATGTGAACAATATTCCGCATCTTGGAAATTTAATACAGATGCTTTCTGCGGACGTTTTTGCCCGTTTCTGCAGAAGCCGTGGATATGAAACTCTTTATGTCTGCGGAACAGACGAATACGGAACTGCAACGGAAACCAGAGCTGTTGAAGAAAAGAAAACACCAAGAGAGCTTTGCGATTACTACTACAAGCAGCATGATGAAATCTATAAGTGGTTTGACATCGCATTTGATAAATTCGGGCGCACATCAAACCAGGAGTGCACGGAGATAACCCAAGCCATGTTCCGTGATCTGGACAAGAACGGATACATAAAGGAGCACACAAACAAGCAGCTTTTCTGTCCGTCATGCCAGATGTTTCTTGCCGACCGGTATGTGCACGGAACCTGCCCAAAATGCGGCTTTGAAGATGCAAGAGGCGATCAGTGCGACAAGTGCGGCTCTCTTCTTGATCCTGTTGAGCTTGATTCTCCGCGCTGCGCAACATGCGGCTCCACCCCGGAAATAAGGGAAACCCGGCATCTTTACATAGACCTTCCGTCAATAAGCAAAAATCTTGATGCATGGATGATGCAGGCAAGCAAGGACGGAAAATGGTCAGACAACGCAATCAACATAACAAAAGCATGGCTCAGGGACGGACTGAACGAAAGGGCAATCACCCGCGACTTAAAATGGGGAATTCCAGTTCCAAAGGAAGGCTACGAAAACAAAGTCTTCTACGTCTGGTTCAATGCGCCCATAGGATATATTTCAATCACAAAGCAGCTTGCCGATGAGCTTGCCGCAGATTCAAAGCCGACCTTTGACTGGAAAAGCTGGTGGCTTCCGGAAGAAAGCGAAGAGGCAAAAAACAAGCCTCCTGTTGACCTTTTCCAGTTTATAGGAAAAGACAATATTCCGTTCCACACTGTTATTTTTCCCTGCTCGCAGATTGGAAGCGGACATAACTTCACCAAGCTGTTCCACATGTCATCCACAGAATACCTCAACTATGAAGACGGAAAATTCTCAAAGAGCCGCGGCATAGGAGTTTTCGGAACAGATGCAAAGGAAAGCGGAATAAAGGCAGATGCCTGGCGTTTCTACATTTTCTACAACAGGCCGGAAAAGCAGGACTATCAGTTCACATGGAAGGAATTCCGCGAGCGTTACAACGGCGAGCTGATTGGAAATCTTGGAAACCTTGTAAACCGCACTCTTCTTTTTGTGCAGAAATATTACGACTCAAAAATTCCCGAAGCTGAAATCGACCAGGAAATCTGGAGCCAGGTGAAGGAGCATGAAGCAAAGGCCACAGAATATCTTGAATGGGCAGACCTCAAGGATGCCTTCCATGAAATTTTTGCAATTTCCGACATAGGAAACAAGGCATTTCAGGACACAGAGCCATGGAAAACAAGAAACACAGACCCTGAGCGCGCCGCAAAGCTTATACGGACACTGTGCTACATGATAAAAGACCTCATGATTATGGCGCATCCGTACATGCCTCAGTTCGCAGAAAAAATAATGTCATATCTCGGAAAGAAAATAAGCGAGCCGAGATTCAACGACGAGCAGAAGCCCGAAGGACTTGACTGGTCAGATCTCGGAAACACAGAAGGTCTTGATGAAGTTCAGCCCACAGAAGTTTTCTTTACTCCGCTTGATCAGAAGGCTATGGAAGCTTTCAGGCTGAAATTCTCAGGAACACAAAAAGACAGAAACCAGGCAGCTCCGGAAAAGAAGCAGAAAAAAGAAAAAAAGCAGCAGGAAATTCTTCCGCTTGAAAAACAGGCTGAATGGTTCAACAATAAAATAGAGCTTTTGGTTGCAAAAATTACAAAGGTTGAGCCGAACCCTGAAAGCGACAAGCTTTACATTGAAACCCTTGATGACGGAAGCGGAACCGAGCGCATAATACAAAGCGGACTGCGTGATTTTCTTCAGCCGGAAAATCTGCTTGGAAAACACATAATTCTTGCAGCAAACCTGGCACCCCGTAAAATGCGCGGAATAGAAAGCCGAGGAATGCTTCTTGCCGCTGACTACAAGGATGAAAACCAAAAGGACTGCGTAGAGCCGCTTGAAGCTCCATGGGCAGCCCCCGGAACAAAAATTCTCCTTGAAGGCGCAGAGGAAAATTCCAAGCCAGCGGAAATTCAGGCGGATGACTTTTTTGCAGTGGAAATTCAGATTGCAGAAGGCAGTGTCCATGTGGGAGGAAAAAAACTGACTGCATGCGGACAGTGCATTACAACTTCAAAAGCAAAAAATGGAACTGTCCACTAAAATGCAGAGTCAAAGCAAATATTTTCTTCAGAGCGAATTCTGGGCGGATTTCAAAAGCAGACACGGATGGAAAAAATTTCTTTTTTCATTTAGCGGGGAAGAGGTTTTTCCAGTTGACTCTTTTGAAAAAAACACCAGCGCAGAAAAAACACTTTCTGTTTTAGTGCGCTCATTCAATCTGAAGATAAAAAAAATCAGCATTGCGTATATTCCAATGGCTCCGGAAATTCAGGACTCCAAAGACAAAGCCCGCTCCGCCCTTGAAAATATGGAGCGGATTTCAGAAAAAATTTCCGCCTTTCTGCCAGAAAACACTATCTGCATACGCTTTGATCCTCCGATTGATTTTGAAAGCATTGACGAAAGAAGCAGCTTTATTTCAGCCGCAAAAAAAATCTCATGCGGCGAAAAAAAATTTTCACGCATAAAAAAATCCTCAGCAGATATTCAGCCCCCGGACACGGTTCTGCTTGCACTTGAGGGAACAGAGGAAGAAATTCTTTGCGCAATGAAAAGCAAGTGGAGATACAATATCCGGCTTGCAGACAAAAAGGGCGTTAAAGTCAAAACATACAGGGCTTCGGACAGTGAATTTTCAAAGGCCTTCAATGAATTCTACAGCCTTTTTATGCAGACAAGCCAAAGGGACGGCGTTCAGTTCCACAAAAAGGAATACTACATTGATCTGCTGAATCTGAGCGCGGCTTCTTCTGGCGCGCCGCAAGTGCAGCTGTATCTTGCAGAGCACGAAGGCGATGTGCTTGCAGGAATTATAACGCTGTTTTCTCAAAATGAAGCTGTGTACCTTTACGGCGCATCCGGGAACATAAAGCGGAACCTTATGCCGGCATATCTTCTTCAGTGGACTGCAATCTGCGATGCCAAAACAAAAGGCTGCCTTGTATACGACTTTTACGGCTGTCCTCCGACAGATGACAAGAACCATCCAATGCACGGACTATTTCTTTTTAAAACAGGCTTCGGCGGAAAACTCATCCACAGACCGGGAAGCTTTGATTTTGTCCTGAAAAAAAACTGGTATGCATTTTACACGCTTGCAGAAAAACTGCGCTCATGGTTTTTCAAGAAGCTCAAAAAAAGATTCGCAGGAAGATAAACATCCGCTTTAACCAGCAGCAAAAAGAGGCTTTGGCTTCCCTATTTTTTCATCGGCATTACAGTCAGGTTTATAGTTTTTTCTTTTTCCATGCCGGCAGACAAACTGATGTTCCAGCAGAGCGCAACTTTATATGTAGACGAAGATATTTTCTGCTCGCATCCATCCACAGGTCTTTTAAATGAAATCATAGAGCAGGAAACCCCGGAATCCTCATTCGGCTCTATGACAAAAATACGCTTGTCGGCGGAATCCTTTACCTGCACAATCGAAACTCCGCTTTCCGCAAAAAAAGAATCCGAAAGCGGGCATTTCTCCTCATTCACTATCGCCTCGGCTGAATACTGTGTTCCAAGCTCAAATTTTTTCTCAAACCGCGTCTGCGCAAAATTAAGCTCAACCACAAAAACTCCGTCAAGTTCAAGGGGGCTTTCGTTTTTCAGAATATACTGAACCATTATTCCGCTTGAAGAAAAAATAAAATTTTTTCTTATCCGCACAGGAAGCTCCATCGACGAAAAAACGCCCGCTGCTTCAAGCTGAATTTCCTTTCTCTTGGGATCAAGCTTCTTTTCTGAAAACTGCGAATTTGAAAAAATGCATGCTCCTGCTTCTTTTTCCGCAAGGTAGTTTTCAAAGGCGGATTTTTCAAGCAAGTGGTCGGCAAAAAATCCTCTGGCATATAAATCCTCTCCGCCGTCAAACGCTGAAATCTTTGAAAGGCTTGCTGCGTAGTTTGCGCCGCTCTTTATAAAATTAAGCTCGGAAAGCTGTCCGCCGCGGCGAGAAACAACAGCATTGTATTTTTCCATCTGGCAAACATACTCGAAAATTCCATCGCCGTTATAGTCAAAAGATGTAAGCGACTCTCTGAAAACCTTTGCCGCCTCACGCAAAAGATGCTCGGCTTCGTTCAGCAGCCTGAAAGCCTTCTGCCGTTTTTCCGCCGGAGAAGGAGAACCGAACAGGGGCGAAAGATAATTTGTTCCGTCCTGCGCCCGCCAGAGCAGCTCAGATGAATTTGTCTTTCTGACTTTGTCGCCGCCCTTGCACTGGGAAACAAGCATGCTTATATAAACCATCCGCTCGTAAAGCCTGCGGTTCTGCGAATAAATATTCAGATAATCATGAATCGTAAGCGGAAAGCATGTTTTGTTTTCAGAAGGCTCAAAAGGCACAAGGCTCCACTTTGCAATGTCGCTGTCCATTCCAGCCGGAATATAGGCCTGGAGAAAACAGTCCGCTTTTTTAAGATAAGAATTCGGCGTTGTCAAAACAACATCGCTTGAATTTTCCATGATGAATTCAAAGCAGCCGGATTTCATAAAAGCTCCGAACTGGCTGAAAGAAAAGCACACAGAAAGAATCGGATCAAAAAACTGATTCGCCGCAAAGCAGGAATTGTCAGGCCAGAGCTGCCGGGCAAAATCCTGTATTCTATTAATCCAGTTTTCCCCGGATTCATTTTCCGACGGAACAAGATTTTTAAATGACGGAAAAATCTTTATGCTTCTTCCCTGCTCGCTTGCAATCAGCGGACAGCATTTCAGGTGCTTTTCAGGAATCAACGAGCTGTCCAGAAAAACATAATCCAGACCGCATGACTGAAAGGACGAAACAAGGCACGGATCCCAGATGCTGCCGAACAGCTGCATTCCGCAGGGACGCTTTCCAATCGAAGAGCGCAGAAGGGAGCTAAGCTTTTCAATCTGTCCGCTTCTGTCCATGGGCAAAAGCAAAGGAAAAACAGGCGAATAGTAGCCGCCGCCGATAATTTCAACCTGCCTGCGTCCAGCAAGCTCTTTCAGAAGCTCCATTGACTCAGGATGTTTTTTTGCATAATGGGAAAGCTGCGGCCCTGAAAAACCGACTGAAATAAAAAAGTCCTTGTGAGAATATAAAAATGAAAGCAGCGGTTTAAAAATATTCTGATAGTTCTTTTCAAGCAAAGCGGATTCATCAGAACTTTCTAAATCAGCATTTAGCACAAGACAGAATTTATTTTCCATTAAAACAGCTTACCTTTTGCAGAATATTGTATAGCACTTCTTCCAGAATTTAAAGTCTCTTTTTTCCTCCGCAGCAGGCTCTCTGTCTGAAAGAAAAGCGGAGCAATCAACTTTTTCAAGCACTGGAGCGGCGCAGCGCACAACTTTTTCCTCACGCGCAAAAACAAGCTTTATAAGACCATGCGGACAGGATTCTATGCATTTTCCGCAGCCGTTGCAAAGCTTGTTTACTACGGCAGTTTTGTTCTTTATTGAAATCGCGCCGCGGGAACATGATTTTACACAGTCACCAAAGCCCGCGCACATATACCGGCAGCTGTACTCTGTGTCAAAAACTGAAAAGAAGAGCGCGCAGTTTTTCGAGCCGCTGTAGTTCAGACGGTTTTCGCCGCATTTTTTTTCAGGGGAACACAAGACAACCGCCCGCTTTTCCGATAAATTTTCAGAATCCTTTTCAGACTTTATTTCAGACAGCAGCTCCGTTTCTGAAACAAGAGGACTTTCAAATGGAATATTCTGCTTTTTCAGCGAAGGAGAAAGAATATAAAAAACAAACACACATACAAATGAAACCGAAATGATAAAAAGAATTCCGAACAGAACCGCAGCTACCATTGAAACACTCCTTTGTTGAGCCAGGAAACATTCCAGCATAAAAGAATGAGCATAATAATCGCAATAGAAGAAAGCACAAAAGCATTGCGGGAATTTGCAGTTTTGCCTTCGTAAAGATCAACCTTTCTGCACAGGGAATACATGAGCGGAATAAATCCAAAGAAAGAAAGAACGCTCACAAATGAAATAAAGACACATTCAGACAAGCTCGTGCTTTCTGAAACGGAAAGAAAAACAAACAGCAGGGAAACAGAAAATTCCACCGCGCTGCTTTTTGTTGTAATTCTGATTATCGCCTCCACAAAAACAGAAAGCGGAACAAAAAACAAAAGGACAACCAGCGGATAAAGCTCAGAAAGCTCGGCAGGAACCAAAAGCGATGTTACAAAAAGATATGACAGAGCCGACGCGGAAACTGTTGTTATCAGCATCTTGAACGCCTTCAGCCCCAGCCTCTTTTTTTCGGCGGAAAGAAACACTGTCCGCTCCATTCCTATTCCGTAAACCAAAATTACAGAAGCGTAAAAAACATAATAGAAAAAAACAGAAATCATTTTAGTCCACCCGGGAAGTTTCTATGATTTCAAAAACTGAAACCGCCTTAAAGAAAACTGCGCTGAATAAAAGCAGCAGAACAACAGCACCTGGAATAGAAGCCAGGAACGAAAACAGAAAAAATGAATCTTTCATGCCGAACAGCTGAATTTCAAAAACGCCGCCCGGATAAGGAAAAGAAACCGTTCCATACCCGAATATATCGCGTATAAGAAAAAACACAGCAGCAAAAACAGAAAACATGCTGCACTTTTTAAGCGCGGCGCAAAGTTCCTGCGGCAGAGGCAAAACAGAATCAGAGTACCAGCTTCCCATCACAAACGATGTGAGAGCCGGCATAAAAAAAGCGATTCCCATGACAAATGCAACCAGGGGAGAAAAAAGTATCATAAACTGCCTGAAGAGAATGCACATGGAAACAAGCACAATCATTGTAATCACATTGTGAAGCTCGCGGTTAAAAAATTTGAGTGTCAGCTTTTTAAAAAGAATTTCGCACACACTCATAAGATAAAGCTCAATAATCATAACCAGCCCGAAAGCAAATCTTCCTGGCACCGGCAGAAGAAAAGCAAAAGAAAGCGGAATGTACAAATAAATCTCTTTTTTCTCCATTATAAACCTTCCAAAAAAATAAGAAACTCAAATACAATTTCTAAAAGCAGGACTGACCGCCCAGTGTTTTATAAAAAGCTTTCAGGAATCTCCAATCCCTGCAATCACAGGAACTTTTTTTCTCCAGTACTCAATCTGCGCGTTTTCAGAATTCCCGCAGATTTTTTCAGCCGTTTTTCCTGAAACATCGGCCAGCCCCACAAATTCCGCCCTGCCTTCAGCAGAACACACATAAACAGCGGAAACAGGGCCGTACAAAGTCGGAACTCTCACAAGCACAACAAACATTTCTGTTTTTCCGTCCTCGGCAACCGCCTTGTATGAACAGGCCGAAACGGCAACCGCAGTTTTTGAATTTATCCAGTCGCCGACCTTTATTTTTTCAAGACCGTTTTCAGACAGAACCTGCACAGCTTCCCTTTTCAGCCCGGCCTTCCAGGAATTTCTTCCGAGCATGACAAACAAAATCAGAACTGAAAAAAAAGCCGCAATCAGCCCGCAGAAAATTCCGCACTTTACAAGAATTGTCTTGTAAAAAATCTGCCTTTCTGCGTTTACTGTTTCAATTTCATCCTCGAACATTTAAGCCTCCTGAGATTCCCGTAGCAGCGGAACAAGCTTTTTAGAGGCAGACTCGTACAGTTTTCTATCCTCCAGAAACTGAATCACCGGCGAAATCAAATTCACTGCAAGAACAAGAAAAACAAAGCCGGACGAAGAAGTTCCGCTTCCGATTATAAGAAAGCCCGCAATTCCAGCAGCGGCTCCATACAGAATTTTCCCCTCAAGTGTCATGGGAACTGTTCCGTAATACTGCAAAAGATACAGAGTGCAGAACAGAGTTCCGCTTGTCAAAAGAGCAAGAAGAATGTCCCCCTGAAAAGCGATTCCTCCGACAAGGAACGGCAGAAGCAGGCGCACAAAAATCGAATAGACAAAAAGAAAAACAGCCGGCACCACATAGTCAACCATATCAAGCGAAACCAGCACAATCGAAGAAACTAGAGTAACAAGATTGAACCTGAAGGCCGGAATCGCAGAGCCGTTGTCCCAGAAAAGGCTCACATAACCTTCCGGAATTGAAATTCCAAAAAGCTTGAAAACATAGCTGTTTAAAAAATCCGTGATGACTGAATCAATATTCAAAATAGGAACAGAGCCGCTCTGTATGAGAGCAAGAGCCGCATTGCGCGACTGAAGATCCTGCGCTGAAACAGCAAACGGCGGAAATGCAGATGGATTAAGAAAATATAGAACCGCAACGCAAAGAGCAGAAAGATTCGCCCAGGAGCCTGCAAAATTCCCAAATACAAATTTTCCCAAAAGCAAAGTCAGAAAAACCGCCGCAAAAACAACAGGCAGAGAATACGTGCACGGCAGAAGAAGTCCTATCACAAGCCCCTGCACCACGGAAAATCTCCACGCATGAAAAGCATCCCGCCTAAAAAAACAAAAGAAAGCCTCAGAAGCAACTGAAGCCAGCAGAGCGGAAAGCAGCACCGCAAGCGAAGAATAGCTTCCTGTAATCACAAGCATTGCAGCCTGAACAAGAAGAAGCCCGATAAAAACAAAAGAAACCGTTCCCACTGAATAGGATGCGCATACAAACGGACTCAAAGTTATATTTCCGCAGCATTTTTTCAAGTCTGTATATATCATTTATTTCTCCATCAAAAAGCCTATTATCGCCTCGCAAGAACCAAAGGCTCTGGAAGCTCCCTCAAAATTTCCTGCCTAAATCAGTGCAATCGTCTGGCTGAGCGGAAGCCTTGAAGGGCAGACACAGTTGCACACAGTGCAATGAGAGCACAGAGCGCTTGTAGAGCAAAGCTCCCTCGGCAGCCTGTAATGCTCAACGGCATGCCTGTAAAGCAAGTCAGGCGAAAGTCCCTCAGGGCAAACCGTTCTGCATTTTCCGCAGCGGATACATTTTTTTTCTGTCTGGACAGAAAGCTCCGAGGCAGGCACAAATTCCAGCGACTTTACGGATTTTGTAATCGGTATCTCAAGATTCGGCACAGCGTTTCCTGTAATCATTCCGTTTACAATTATCTTTGCTGGCTGCATCTTGAATCCGCCGCACTGCTCAACAAGACTGAATATCGAATCTCCTATTCTTGCCCGGAACATTCCCACAGAGCGCAGGCAGGTTCCATAGACATGAACGTAACGCTCAATGACAGGAATTCCCCTTACGATTGCTTCAAAAACAGAAAACGCCGTTTCAGGGTCAATAAAAAGACTTGAATTTCCAGCCTTTGCAAAAAGAGCATTGGGAGAATTTTTCAGGGCTTTTCGGACTGACCTGAGCAGATTCTGCGCAAAGCCGCACGGATATTTTTCTGTGTCAGCCTCCACGCACAAAAATGGAACATTTCCTATGATGTCCAATGGAATTTTAATTTCATTCTTTTTGGGCATCGCAAAAATAATTCCTTCCGCGGAACAGGCCTTGCAGCAAATAAGAGCGCCTTCCACAACTTCCGACAAAAATCTCCTTGCCATAAATGCATCTGTGCAGCGGCTCGGATCTTCGTCAAACATCCTGACAACAACAAAGCGGTTTCTGGCAGAACGCACACGCTCTATCTGAATTGAAAGGGCCTCTGTTTTTTTACTGAATGTGTTTACAATCCCCTTCACCTTGAATTCTTCAAGCAGAGTATCTTCATTGAAAAAACTCCAGTCAAGCGAAGGCAGATGCTTTCCCAAAAAAGAAAATGAGCCTTCCGTGCAGATTTCCGCGGCCGTTCCCAAAGTTCCGTCAGGAAGAGTGCATTTTGAAATTGAAACAATTTTTCCCGGAACTGATGAATGGATGTTCGCACCGCTCACCAGGCTTTTAGGAGAAGCAATTATCTGCCCTTCCCTCACCATGTCGCCCGGCTGGAGTCCGCAGGAATATTCAGTTCCGTCAGACTGCCTGAACGGAACAACAACTTTCCGCGGCAAAAAAGCCCTCACAGAATCCTGAAACATCGGATGTTCTGGCAAAACAAAATTATTCACAGTCTTCATTTTCTTTCCCAAGCCCGCCTGAAAAACAGACAGTTTTTTCATGACACATTTTTAAGCACCCCGAAAACCAAAGTTTCCAAAGCCCCATTATATAAAATCAACGCCGCTTTGACTTAAGCACATACAAGAGCAAAAGAACAACCGGCACAAATACACATATCAAAATCAAGGCTGCGCTGAATCCGTCAGGCCTTGACACCGCGCGCTCTCCCGAGCCGTATGCGACAGTGATATTTTCACCCTGCCTCAGCATAAGCTTTTCAACCGCATTGTACCCAAGTGAATCGATTTTCTTGTCCATGCGGTTTTTAAATTCAGAGTTGAATTTCATCACAACCGAATCAGCCCTGAAAATTCTTCCGTTCTTTTCCTCAAAGCGCGGAATGGAAACAACGCCTTCATCCTGCATAGACTGCGCAGAGCCTGTATTCAAGCTTCTGTACGGAAAAGTCTCCACGTTCCACGCCCAGCTGTAAAAATCCCGCAGCGAAGGAATGGAAGATTCCGCGCCCGAATCCACAGGCACCGGCAGAGAAAGGCTTTTCCCAGGAATCAGGCTTAAAGTCCCGGCAAAGATAAAGCACACAAGCAGAACAATCAGCGGCGCAAGGCAAAGCAGCGTGTGAAAAGCGGTCTCGGCATACATCAGCGGAAGCTGCGGCGCAGAAAAAATTTTCACAGGCTTAAATGAATAGCCCTCGTAAATAAAGGCCTCAAGCCGGGCAAAAAGAAAAAGCAGACAGCATGAAGCAGCAGAGCAAAGCACAAGAAGAAAACAGTCCTGCCATCCTGAAAGCATAGCCACCAAAAAAGAAACCGCAAGCGGAATTATAAAATAAGGATTTCTTTTTAGCACACGAAGAGCCTTTCTTCTGTTCCAGATACGCTGGGCAAGATAGCAGGAAAGCATGCACAAGACAGAAGCAGCGGCATCGGGATAAAAAGGCTTTGAAAAAGGAAACAGCAGAAAAAAAAACGCCGCGCAGAAAAAAGGAATTCTGTTCACTGACAAATAAACAAAAAAAACAAAAACAGCAATGCACACAATAGGCACTGCAAAAGGATAACGCTGAATTCCATCTATTCCAGCCGAAAGCCCCGTTTCCCGGGAAAGCCGCTCAAGAGATTTCAGAATCTGCTGACCTGAGCCATTCGGAACGTAGTAAAGCAAATACGACTTTGAGCCGTCAAAAAAATACCCCAGCCTGCTGTTAAGATACGCATTGCAGGATTCAGGCAGAACAGGAGTAAATGCTGAAACAAGAGGAACCTGCTGCTGGCCAAGGCTTATAATGTCCTGGCACCCGGCGCTTTCCAGACAGTCAAGAACCTGCTTTTCTGGAATTGACTTGTCAGCGTAGACAACCTTGTAGCTGTTCCATATTCTGAACACGGGAATGCTTTTCAGGGCAAAGAGAAAAAAAAGCGCTGAAAAAATCACAGCGGCGCAAACCGCAGACTTCATTTTATCAGAGTTCATCTTTCAACACTGAAGGCAAGACCGATAAAAAAACCAAGAAGAGAGCCTATGACAACTTCCGCCGGAGTGTGTCCCTGCACTTCCTTTATAGGCTTGACTTCCTCAATTATATTCTTTTCCGAAAGAATTTTTCCAATCCTGTTGAGCATGGCAGCCTGAATTCCGTTTGCGCGCCGCACGCCCACAGCATCTCTTATTGTAACCAAATAAAAACCGAGGGAAAGAATAAAAACATCGCTGTTAACTCCGGAACGAAAGCCTATTGTCGTGCATAGAGTTGCAACAAGAGATGCATGGCTGGAAGGCATACTTCCTGTGCGCCATAACAGAAGCTCAAACAATTCCTTTAAGCTATGAACTTTTCCAGAAAAAAGCTTTATGAGCGTCTTTACAAGCTGAGCCGAAAACCAGCTGAAAAGGCACGCCAACAAAGCAGGCTGGGAAAAAAACAAATGGAGTTGCTCCTTTAAATTCATGCACTGATTATAGCAAATAAATACAAATTGTTCTATAATCTGTGCATGGAATTTAAAGAATTTGAAGCAAAGGAGGATGACAGCGGAAGGCGGCTCGACAAAAATGTCCGCAGGATTTTTGAGGCAAAGAAAATTCGCCCGGACAATCTTTTCAAGCTTATAAGGAAGGGGCTTGTAAAGCTCAACGGCGCAAATTCGTTCCCGGAAGCAAGAATTCACCCCGGCGACAAAATTCTCATAGCAGGCTTTCTTCTTGAAAATTCCACTGCAATAAAACAGAAAAACACTCCTGTCTTGCCGCAGAATTTTTCAGCGCAGACCATATTCAGAAATTCCAGCCTGTGGATTATAAACAAGCCAGAAGGAATTGAAGTCCAGCCTTCGCGCGCAGAGAAATTCTGCCTTGCTGACTTTGTGGCTCAGAACACGCAGACAGACTCCCTTTCGTTCAGACCGGGGCCGCTGCACAGAATCGACAAATTCACAACAGGGCTTGTAGCATTTTCGCAGAGCCTTGAAGGGGCAAGATGGTTTTCACAGCACATCCAGAGCCACAGCATAAAAAAAACTTATCTTGCAGTCTTGGAAAATTCCCTTCCAAAGGAATCCCTGACCATAGATGACACCATAGAATCCAGAGCAGCCTGCACAAAAGTCAGCTGCATTGCGCGCGGAAAATACGGGGCAAAAGACATTTCGCTTGCAAAAATCCAGATAGAAACAGGCAGAAAGCACCAGATAAGAATCCACTGCAGCAAAAAAGGCTTTCCGCTTTTGGGAGACACACAGCACAACGGAAGCGCATTTTCCGCAGGGGAATTTTCCGGCTGTCGTTTTTTTCTCCATGCATGGAAGCTTGAATTCCCAGTGCCGAATCCGCTCGGGCTTCCTGAAACAATGCAGGCGCCCATTCCCCCGAAGTTCAAAAAATTTATAGAAAACTTCTTGAAAATTCCGGATGCTGATTTATAATTTAAACTATGAATTTTATTTCAAAAATACTGCACACAGGATTAACAGTTTTTGCGCTCGTTGGTGAAAGCGGAACAGGAAAAAGTTTCCGCGCCAAGCTTCTTGCCCAGAAATACGGAATTGAAGCTATCATAGATGACGGACTTCTTATAAAGGACGACAAAATTCTTGCGGGGCGCACCGCCAAGCACGAAAAAACATACATGGGTGCTGTGCGCATCGCACTCTTTGACGACAAGCAGCACAGGGATGATGTTGCAAAGGCTCTTCAGAAAAACAAAATAAAAAAGCTTTTGATAATCGGAACCAGCGAAAAGATGGCGGGAAAAATCGCCACAAGGCTGCAAATTCCGCTTCCGTCAAAAATCATAAAAATCGAGGACATCGCAAACCGCGAAGAAATTGAAAAGGCAATCCGCAGCAGGCAGATAGAAGGAAAGCACATTATCCCAGTGCCGGCAATCGAAGTAAAAAAATCATACTCGCAGATTTTCCATGACTCGCTGAGGGACATCGCAAAAAAAAGCAAGCTGAAATTCTTCAACCAGGAAACAGCTGTAATGGAAAAATCGATTGTAACGCCGGAATTCAGCAAGAAAGGGCGAATTGAAATTTCAGAGGCGGCGCTGAGCCAGATGGCAATCCACTGTGTAAATGAATTTTCAAGCGAAATAAGAATCAAAAAGCTGTCTATAAAAACAAACAGCAGGGGCTACAGGCTTATAATAACAATCGACGTTCCCTTCGGCAGGCAGCTCACGGGCGAAATTCACAGCCTTCAGCAGTATATAATCGAAAACATAGAAAAATACACAGGAATTCTGATTGAGGAAGTCAGCATAATAATCGACAAGATTACGCTGGACGGAACTTCAAAGAATTTTAAATCCTGATAACATGCGTTCAGATTTTCTTGGAATTGAGTTTCAGGCGCTTCCCTTGACTACAAAAGCTTTGAACATTAAAATAGGTTCACTGTGTTAGTTAGATATTCTACAGATGAAAAAGGAAAGCTTGTAAAAAAGGCGCTTGTTTACACAAAGGAAGAGCACTGCATAAAGCTTGATTCAATAGACCCGGATGCAATCTATATTATTGAATGTTTAAAGAAAAACGGTTTTGACTCCTATATTGTCGGCGGCGCGGTAAGGGATCTTATCGGCGGAAGAATTCCAAAGGATTTTGACATTGTAACAGATGCCACGCCGAGCCGCATAAAAAAGATATTCAGGAACTCAAGGATAATCGGAAAAAGATTCAGGCTTGTGCATATTTTCTTTGGCACAAAGATTTTTGAAGTCAGCACATTCCGCTCAACAATAGACGGATCAATCGGCAATGCGTTCGGCTCAATGGACGAAGACGTAATGCGCAGGGATTTTACGCTCAATGCGCTTTACTACGATCCTCTCAAGCAGCAGATTATAGACTATGTGGGCGGTGTCCAGGACATAAAAAAAGGCATTGTAAAGCCTGTGATTCCAATCAGCAGAATTTTCATAGAAGACCCGGTGCGGATGCTCAGAGCGGTAAAATACGGAGCAACAACAGGCTGCAAGCTTCCCCGCAGTCTTAAAAGCAAAATCAGAAAATCCGCCCTTCTGCTTTCTCCTGTTTCCCCTTCCCGGCTCACCGAGGAATTCCTGAAAATCATCAACAGCGGAAATTCCTATTCGATCATAAGCGCGGCGCTGGACACGGATCTGTATGAATACCTTCAGCCTGCCGCTTCAAACCTCATACTGGAAAACAAAAAATTTGCAAAGTCCTATCTTGCAAACCTGAAAAAGCTCGATGAATTCGTAAGGAAAAACCACGACTCACGCCTAGGCGAGCGGCTGTATTTCTTGCTGAAGGATTTTGTCGAGCAGCTCACAGACTGGAAGCTTGAAACCCAAAGCGAATATTCAGTTCCAGAGATTTACAAGCGCACCTGGACAGTGTGCAGAAATTTTGTGCTTCCTATAAATCCGCAGAGAACGGAGCTTGACTTTGCAGTCAGAAAGCTTCTTCAGGACGCAGGAATTCAGGTAAAGCCCAAGCGCACAAAAAAATCCAGAAAAACTCCCCAGAGCCAGGAAGATTCAGACTAGAAAACGCAGGGCAAAAGCACAATCCGACTGTGCATATTAAAACAGAATTGATTTCTAGAATACCATCAGCAAGAAGCATGGACGTTTTTTCCGCCATTATGTCTGTTGCATTTCGGGGCTGTCTGATAAGTTTTTAGCATACTCTCATTCCGAATTCACAGTATCATTTCTAATTTATACTGTCATTCCGAATTTATTTCAGAATCCATGCACTATATACAGCACAGATACTGAACTAAATTCAAAATGACAATAGTTTTTAGAGAGCACTGAAATCTTATACCAAAGCAGTGATTACCAAAAAAATGCTATATTTCGCACGGAATAAACCATAACCGGCTTATTCCATGCACGTAAAAAATCAAATTTTCATGTTCATTGCTTCGCGGACTTCATCCAATGTCTGAACAGCTATTTCACGGGCGCGCTCAGAGCCTTCAAGCAGAACTTTTCTGATATAATCAGGATTTTTCTCAAGCTCCCGGCGGCGCTCTCTCAGCGGACGAAGCTCCTCGTTAAGTGATTCTGTAAGCACCTTTTTCAACTCGCCGCTGCCTTTTTCGCCGATACGCTCAGCAACAACAGCAGGCTCTTCCCCGGTGCACAGAGAAATAAGCATAAGAAGATTTGCCACTTCCGGGCGGTTCACAGGGTCATAGGATATAACACGCTCTGAATCAGTCTTTGCCTTTTTTATAAGCGCGGCAGTTTCATCTTCTGTGCTGCAAAGGAAAATTGCATTTCCGCGGCTCTTGCTCATCTTCTGGCTTCCGTCAAGTCCAAGAATACTCGGAGTCTTTGACAAAAGCGCCTGCGGAAGAGGAAAAACAGGCTCTCGGTTCTTGCAGAATTTTCTATTGAAAGCCTTTGCAATATTTCTTGTAAGCTCAATATGCGGAAGCTGATCCTTTCCAACCGGCACTACAGTTCCCTTGCAGAACAGAATATCGCACGCCTGGTGAATAGGATAGGTATACATGCCGGCATTCACGTTTGTAAGCCCCGCGCTCGCAATTTCCTCTTTTACGGTAGGATTGCGGGAAAGCTCCGCATTGCTTACAAGTGTCATAAACGGAAGCATAAGCTGGTTACACTCAGGAACATAGCTGTGCGGATAAATCACAACATTTTTTCCCGGCTCAATTCCAGCCGCAAGGTAGTCAATCACAAGCTGCTTTGTATTCTGGCTGATTTTATCAAACGCATCGTGATCGGTAAGCACCTGATAGTCCGCAATAAGAATCATTGTAGGCACACCGAGCCTTGCAAGCCTGACCCTGTTTTGCAGGGAGCCGAAATAATGTCCGATATGAAGATTTCCCGTAGGACGATCTCCGGTAAGAACTCTGTACTTTCCAGGATTAACCTGAATATCCGCTTCTATCTGTTTTGAACGTTCCACAGACGCCAAAAACGTCTTGCTGCTGTCAAATTCTTCTGCCATCTGATTCCTCAATCTGAAGCTTGCCTTGCAAAGTTTCCTCTTGCCTTTAAAGGCACGGGCAGCACAGGACAATCACACCCTGATTATCCAGCGCTACAGTAAAAAAATATATCCTAACTTAGCACATTATGCAATGTTTTAAGAAAATGCCAATCACCGGCGGCGACTAGCCATTGATTCCGCACCCTCTGGAAAGAGCTTCCCTGTAGACTTCAACGTACCTGTCGGCAGCCTCGTCCCAGCCGAATGTCTTTTTCATGCCGGTCTGCTGCATTTTACGGATATGCTCCTTCTTGTTGTAGTAAGCCCAGACTGCCCAGCCCACGGTATCATACACAGCGCGAGGAGTAAGCTGCTCAAACACAAAGCCAGTTCCTTCTCCTGTTTCCTGATTGTAGTTTTCAACAGTATCGGCAAGTCCGCCTGTTTTGCGCACAATAGGCAGGGTTCCGTAGAGCATGGAATATATCTGGTTCAGGCCGCACGGCTCATAGCGCGAAGGCATAAGGAAAAAGTCGCTTCCGGCTTCAATAAGGTGGCTGAGCGCATCGTCATATCCGATATAGGCGCGCAGATTCGGAAGCTTTGACTGCAAGACATTGATTTCATTTTCGCACCAGCTTTCGCCGCTTCCAAGAACCGCAAACTGAACTTTCATATCCCGGCAGATATCATAGACAGAACCATAGGCGGGAGCAAACACTTCAGCAATTCCCTTCTGGTCCACAAGGCGCGTAACAATTCCCACCACAGGAATATCAGGATTCACCTCAAGCCCCATTCTCTTCTGAAGCTCCGCCTTGCACACAGCTTTTCCGCTCATTTTTGAAGCTGAATAATTCGCAGGAATTTTTTTGTCCACTTCAGGGTTCCACTGGCTCACATCTGCGCCATTCAGAATTCCCCTTATAACTTCGCTCCTTACACGCAGAAGCCCGTCCATTCCAAAGCCGCCCTCGGGTGTCTGGATTTCACAGGCATACGTGGGCGAAACGGTTGTTATCATGTCAGCTGAAGAAACTCCGGCCTGTAGAAAATTGATTCCGCCGTCATGCTCAAAGCCAGCTCCGTAGTAAAGCCCCCAGTCAATTCCCAGGGCAGGAAAAGAATTCTTTGAATACTGCCCCTGATAGCCCTGATTATGAATTGTGAGGACGCTCGCAGTTTTTTCAAAGCCGCAGTACCTGCAAACATGCTTTAAAAGAACCGGCGCAAGGCAGCTTGACCAGTCATGGCAGTGGATTATATCAGGGAACCAGCCAAGCTTGCGGCACACCTGGAATGCACCGTGGCACAAAACAGAAAAGCGGTAGGGATTGTCGTGGAAATCAGTTTCAGACGGCACACCGTAAATTCCGTCGCGCCCAAAGCACTGCTCGTGGTCTATAAAGTAAACAGGAATTTTTTCGCAGCCGGGCATCGTGGTTGTGTAAACCGCAGACCATGTTTCCACAGTTCCAGCGGCAATCGCCATCGGGCCTTCGAGCTTTACAAGCTTGTTCCGGTCAATCTTATAGTAGCGCGGCATTACAATTCTGACATCATGCCCCATCTGTGCAAGCTGAATGGAAAGCGCGCTCACCATGTCGGCAAGTCCGCCGGTCTTTGCAAAGGGAACAGCTTCCGCAGTAACCATAAGAATTTTCATTTTGCTTCCTCCAAATCTTTGACTGCCTTTACAAAGGCCGCTCTTGAATTTTTTATTGACTCTTTGCTCACACAGTAGGCAAGCCTTATCCAGCCCTTTCCGCCGAAACCGCTTCCGGGAGCTGAAAGAATATTGTATTTTTTAAGATAGTCGCAGAAAGCCATATCATCGCCTTTAAAAACGGAAGGAGCCTTGCACCACATATAGAATGCACCCTCCGGCACAATATGCTCAATTCCGGCCTCATCAAGAATTTCCATAATCAGGTCGCGCCTCTCACGGTAAAGCGAATAGTCAACCTTTGCGTTCCATGTTTCCGCGGCAACACGCTGAAAAAATGCCGGCGCATTAACGTAGCCCAGAATTCTTGTTGTAAAAATACAGGCCGCCACAACTTCGTCCCGGTCAGGACATGCCGGGTTCACGCAGATATAGCCGATTCTTTCCCCGGGAAGGCTCAAATTCTTTGCAAACGAAGTAACCACAACCGCGCTGTCGTACACGGGGAACACAGGAGGCACGGTTTTTCCGTCGTAGGCAATGGCACGGTAAGGCTCATCGCACACAAGATAGGGTTTTCTGCCGCATTTCCGGGCATGAAGCTCCATGGCGCCGGCAAGTTCCTTTATCTGCTGCTCGGAATAAATGCGGCCGGTGGGATTGTTCGGGCTGTTTATAAGGACAGCGGCTGTATGCTCATCCATTGCGGCGGCAAGAGCTTCCACATCAAGAGAAAAATCCTCTCTGGCAGGAACTTCAACAAGAGTGCCGCCGTAGTTCTTTACATAATGGCGGTACTCAGTAAAAAACGGGGCAGAAACCAGCACTTTATCCCCTTCGGAAATAATAGCCTTAAAAAGGGCATTCAGCGCGCCGGCCGCTCCCACAGACATTACAACACAGTCCGCGCCGACAGGAACTCCCTGCTCCGCCTGGGTTTTCATTGCCATTGCAGCGCGCACAGACGGATAGCCGGCATTCGGCATATATCCATGGCAGTTTTTTGAGCGGTCGGCCGCAAGCTTCTGTATGCACTGAAAAACTTCTTCCGGCGGCTCAAGGTCGGGGTTTCCGATGCTGAAATCAAAGACCTTGTCTTCTCCGTACTTCTTTTTCAGCTCAAGGCCTTCTTCAAACATTTTTCTGATTACTCCAGCGCTTTTACTGGTCATAGTTGACTTTATATAAGGTGAAACAGGCATTTTTTCTTATACGCTCCTGATAAATAAACTGATTTTACAAATCAATTATACCACAGAGCCAGCATTTAGGGAACCTAAAATAAATTTTTGCAAAAGGGATATAAAAAACCGCGGGATAACACAGGGCTGTCTGCGGAATTTTTCCGAATGAATTGGCACAATTTATAATGTCATTCCGAACTTGTTTCGGAATCCGTGTAGTGTGTACAACACAGATGCTGAAACGAGTTCAGCATGACAAGGTTAACGTCATGCCAACTTTCCGCTGTCATTCCGAACTTGTTTCGGAATCCGTGCGGTGTGCCTAGCATAGATGCTGAAACGAGTTCAGCATGACAATGATTTGCTGAACTAAAACCAGAATGACAGTTTTTCAGAAAGCCACAATACAGTCCAAGTTTCATGGCATGAAAGTCCACGTTTTGTGGCGAGTATAAAAAAATGAACGAACACTGCTCAGCAAGGCTCGTTCATTTCTATCACATTACAAAAGCTGCGTGGTGTCCGGGAAACTCACTGTTCGTCCACAGTACCGCCGCTGAAAGGAGCCAGAATCACTCCATTATCATAATATCCTTGAATAGTATAACCGTCGCTTGTGCATGAAAAATTCAATTCAGTAAATTTTATATTTTCCATTTCTACTTCAGAGCTTATAACGAAGTCACGCAGGTTTACGGTCATCACCCTGTCGTGAGTAAAAAAGTAACCGTTCTTTTTTCCTCAGCATCGGGCATGACCATGTTATAGCCGCTGTCGGCAATGGCAATCTCCTTGGGCTTTATTGCTACAAACCTGCGCGGACCGTAAAACTTAGAGCCACGCTCTGTATACTGCGGAATATAGGCTGTCTTTGGCGTTAAAGAGAAATTGTCAAATGTTGTGGATGAAAAATCCTGAGATTTGCTTAGGCTGC
>NZ_JBJETK010000014.1:0-1670 GCF_051883275.1 Treponema sp.
TTTTTTTTCAAGGATTGTTACATTCATTTTTTACCTCGCTTTAATTATTATACCACAATTTTTAGGATTTGGCATTAGTTGATGTGAACAGCCCCACCCGCAATTTTTTCCTTACTTCCCTTACTTCTCCGCCTTCCTCACAGGACAATGTCACTGTTTGCATTGGCATAAAATTGATTTAAGGCTGAAATTTTATTCCTGTTAATTCTTCTATCTTATCTTTTGACCATAAATCATTTGCCCAATAAAAATATTCGTCTTTTCGCTTTTTAAATATTCTTGCCGCCTGTTCCATTGAATTGTCATAGATATGAACGACATCACAAACCGAAATTAATTCAGGAAGCAATTTCAGCGCCTTCCAATATCTTGAAAATACTTTTTCGGCAGGAACATCGTGTCCGCCATTTGCAAAGCGCTGTTTTACACGAAATATATTGATGTTTGGATTTACAGTTAAAACGTAAATGCACCGAATGAAATAACCTTGTTCCTTAGCTTTGATTAACAAATCGAGATTGCGCCGGGTTGACAAAACAGTTTCAAAAGTAAAACTTGCATTGCTTTGAATACAATCTTCCCTCATTTGAACAGCCTTTTGTGCAGCCTCTAAATCCGAACAGTGAAGGCAACGCTTTATGTCATCGGCATTTATATATGGTTCAATGATTTTTGCAAGTTTAGTTACAGTTGATTTTCCAGAACCATTCGGACCGGCAAAAACAACAATTTCAGGCTTTTTTTGCATATTCGATATGACCGTCTGGGTATTCTAAATAAACGGTTTTTTTATTGGCATCGTATCGGGTAATCGGAGTTCCGTTTATTCTGCTGATTTCAGTTTCAATTTGAATTGCTTTATTAAAGCGCGCCGTCAATTCTTCATCACTTATTCCGCAAGTTGAATCGAGTTCATTTTCTTCATTCATAATGTCCTCCAAAAATAACAGAACTGATGCTATTTGAAACAGCCTGCACAGAACTTCTTTATTCTAACATCTGCAAATGAAAAAATCTATATTTTGATGAAAGCATAATTATTTTACCTTCCTCACAGGGCGGATGTATTTCCAGAAGCGTTTTGTGTCGTGGTAAAAATAGAAAATGCGTCCCGGCGTTGTGTCCAGCTCGTATCCGGTTTTTGACCAGTCAAAGTTTTTCATCGCGGCTTCGATTTTTGCTTCGACCGCCTGATTTTCCGTTTCAAAGTCGAAAGGGCCGTGTTCAAAGACGATGTATTCGCCCTCGGCAATGTCGGACAAAATCATCTGTTCGGGAACTGTGCCGCTCCAGTCTGCCGGAAGTCGCACTCCGTAACATTCTGCAAGCGGGATTCCCCAGCTGCAAAGGCGACCTTCCGGGGCGTTCAAAAATGCCATAAGCTGACCGCTTCCGCTGTCGTTTTCCGTTCCGCCCTGGTCGTCGAGTTTTCCTTTTATGCTGTCCAGAATTCCGCAGATTGTCTGGCAGTCCTGTCCCGGTATTTTTGACTGTTTTTCCCAGAAGTCAAAGTAGCCGATGCTTTCGTAATTCCGTATGTGAAGGAATTTGTGCTCAGGAATCGTTACAAAATAAGTTTTTACTTCGTCTGAAGTCTGTGTGTTTTTCATTGTGCTTTCTCCTCGTATATTAATGTTATTGAATTATCTTATTCGATTTGGGATAGTATA
>NZ_JBJETK010000015.1:0-93175 GCF_051883275.1 Treponema sp.
CCGGAGATTTCCTCTGTTCTACAGGGCAGACACTGCTCTTCCTGCGCCTATAAAGCCTTCCTCTCCTCTCTCCTGCGCTAAGGCTCTTCCCAAACAGGAAAAGCCTTCTCTGCTGTCCATCCCTGTGATATTTGCCTTTCAAAAAGCTTGCGGCCTTCCGCCGCAGGTGGACATTACTATACACCGCATGCGCACTCTTGTCAACTCCCGGAACGCCTTTTTTTCAGTTTTTTTCGCTTTTTTTTGCACGGATAATGCACCCCAGGAAGCGCTTCTTATTAATCAGTTATAAATTTTCGATTCATTAGGCTTTTTAAGCAAGATATCGGACTTACAGTGAATAATTACATTCAGCAAAAACGCATTTTGATGGAAAAAACGAACTTCGCTTTACGAATAAGACGCTTGATGTAATTGCCCAAGAGTGCGGACTGGAAGAAGCAAATTATTTTATCCGTATGTTCAAGAAAATTGAAGGACTTACTCCAGGAGAATACAGAAAGAGATGGGGATTAAGGATTAAGAATTAAGAATTAAGAATTGAAAAATATCCGTCCCAAATTATGCAAAATTCTCAACCAAGACTATCCAAAATTATGCATTTACATTGAAAAAGAGCAGAAATTCAGCTATAATATAACCAAAGGTTCTTATGCTCAGAAGAAAAGCTTACGAAAATCTGCTTAAATGGAAAAATACAAAGAAAAATGAAACTTTATTGATAAAAGGTGCCCGCTCGTTGGCTTTGGAAAGGGATGTAAAAATAGCGTAACGATTCTATTCTAAAAAATTACATCGGTGCTATCTTGTTAAAATGTTCACCTGCTACAGCAAGATTCCATGCAGGATATGCTTCTTCTTCATGCAATGCAAGCCAGCCAACAACCATTTTCATTTGTCTGGCTGGTAATTTTCCTGCAAGAAGTTCACCGTCTATTCCAATGGCGGCTTTGTATTCTCCATAGTAAACATGAACATGAGGTTTATTATGTTCTTTATTATCTCTAAACAAAAGGTATATTATCATTCCTTAAAATCGGCTTAATTCTGGCATTGCTGTTTCCTATGCAATCTTTCTGCTGTGTATTTATAACTTTCTTCATAAAGGGTTGCCAGTGCTATGTCAATTTCACCATCCATCCAAGAAACAAAACCGTGCGTTACTTTTGCTGTCTGTCTGTTTGATTCTTCCGCCAATGGCAAAAACGCAGAACCTTTATTTAAAAGTGATGTAACGTCAAAAAGTCGTGTTTCCCCTGTCGAAAATAAAACAAGCATCATTCCATCTTCAAGAACTTTTATAGAAGAAACTTCAATTTCGGGAACTAATTCACCTGCACAACAAATCCCGTCTTTTATATACATTTTTATCCTCCATTTTCATTTCTTTTCGTATTCTAGTATTTAATCAACTTTTCGTACATTTTAAAAAGTTCTGCAACAATTTCACTTTCGGTAAGTTTTTTTTCTTGGGGTCATTTTTTGCCTGCGCAAAAAACCGGGCTTTCCGCAATTCCGTTTTCGCTCCATCCTCCTCGTCGCCTCCGGCTTCTGCGGTGGATCGCATCGCTTCGCAATGCGCTTGCTCCAATCCCTTGCCTGCTCGTTGGCTTTGGAACTAAACAAATCCTTTTTTTTTATTTATTCATGAATTTACAGGTTATATATCACCCGCTAAATATGAAGCCATTAAAAAATCATTTACTTTTGTTTGCCAGCCTTTTCCAAGACTTTTAAAATGATCTACAAGAATTGAATTGAATCTGATGGAAATCTGCTCTTTTTTTGCTTTAAAATATTCTGGATGCATAGGTTCAAATCCCGAAAAATCTGTAATTTCCGGAAATTCAGAAGTATCAATCTGACTATCAGAAACTGCATTTGCTTCACACTTTGCTAATAATTCTTCTAAGTCTTTCATAATAAGCCTTCCTTTCATTTGTAGTTGCATACCGTGCAGATATGATTCGTTTCTTTTCATTTCTTGGTGTGTACACAACCAGCGTCACTATCTGACGTTTTATTCGACCAATGACAATATATCTTGCTTCATCGATTGTAGAGTTTTTATCGTCATATTTTTCCAAGGCAAACGGATCATCAAAAACTTCAGCCGCTTCTTCAAATGATAATCCCTCATGTTTCTTAATATTTGAGGAAGCTTTATTCTCATTCCATTCTGTAGATTCGTTTTCCATATCTATAATGTATCACATTTTTGTATCACAAACAAGAATTTTATCTTATATCTTATAACGAAAGCATGCTGCAACAGTTCAAAGCGATTATTGGGGTCATTTTTTGCTGGCGCAAAAAACCGGGCTTTCCGCAATTCCGCTTGCGCTCCACCCTCCTCGTCGCCTTAGGCTCCTGCGGTGGATTGCATCGCTTTGCGATGCGCTTGCTCCAATCCCTTGCCCAGTATTGCGGCTGTTTTTTAGCTAATTGCCCAATTTACATCTTAAACAAATCACTATGGCTACCTGTACGGGAAAGTTCCAATATCAGTTCGTTATTATTGATTGAGTATATTAATAGCCAGTCTGGCTGTATATGACACTCTCGATGCTTTGACCAAACTCCTTTAAGCTGATGGTCTTTATATTTTTTAGGCAATGGTTCCTGTTTTAAAAGCATTTCAAGA
The DNA here is from genome assembly GCF_051883275.1 of Treponema sp. Lineage (GTDB taxonomy): Bacteria > Spirochaetota > Spirochaetia > Treponematales > Treponemataceae > Treponema_D. The sequence goes on from NZ_JBJETK010000015.1 coordinate 2,645, forward strand.
ACTTCAATAAAAAGTTTTTCATCTTTTCCGCATTTTAGTGCCAGTTTAAAGTCTTTCTTAAATTGATTTGAATAGCGCGGTTCAAGCATGCAGGGAATCCATAAGCTCTGAAACAGAATGATAAACAGGACTCAGATTTTTGCCTTCTTCCGTTTCCTTTAGGACTTTTGCGGTCAGTTCATTGGGAGTTTCATATCCGATTTCAAAAGGAATTCTTCTTTCTCGAATTACCTGCTTCAAAAAAACATTTATTGCGCTTGTCATAGAAAGTCCGAAGTCTTCAAAAAGTTCTTCAGCGGCCTTTTTTGTTTCTGCGCTTGTTCTAACATTTATTGTTGTCATTGTAGCCATAAATACCTCACATTTGATTTATAATATAATACAATGTAATGCAGATTGCAACAATTTTTAACAATCGGATTTGCTCAGAACTAACGTTCTTCGCTTGTTTCTCGTGAGCATCGTTAGATGCGAACAAATCCGTTTGTTATTTCTTTAACATTCTGTTGTTTTACACAGTTTCTCGTACATCTTGAACAGCTCTGCAACTATTTCGCTTTCGGTCATTTTTGGGAAGGTGTTGGAGTTTTCAGATTCTTTATGAATTCGTCAATATCGCTTAGAATGTAGTTTTTACCTTGCGTGTGTAGAATTTCGGCATTGTCGTCAAGATAAGAAAAAACGCCTTTTTCATCGAACATTTTTGAAATTTCAGCTGACGACTTGTTTTTTTCTGAAGCGTATTCTTCAATGCACCATGAAAGCCAGAAAGCTTTGTCCTCATCTGTCATTTTGTTTTTCTTCCTTCTCATTTTCGATTTTATACAAGTCATAGATGCCAACCCAGCCGTCGTGCCAAAGCTTGGTTGATTCATCTTCAAGAAGCTTTGCCGTATTCGAGCGGTAAAATTTTGCAACAGCTTTTGCAATCGGAAGATTTTCATTTTTTGCAATCTGTACGCTGATTTTTGAAACTTTGAAGGGAATAAAAAGATGAACATTTTTCTGCGTGATTTCTGGAATCATACAAAGACCTCCTTTTCAAAAGAAAGCAGTTTTAATGCTCTCTGGGTATGAAATGAAATTTGATTCACATAAAGCCATGTTTTTAACTCTTTTAGCTCATTTGCCTGGTGAGCTTTACGGATTTCCGGGGGGGGGTATTACAGTTTCGTCGTACAGGTTGAATGATTAAGGAATATTATGATGTTTTCAGCTTTCCGTGCTTTCTTCATACAGGCAATCAGGGCAGTAATCTATATCATTATTCCATGCAATGCTTCCGTATTCCACTCGGACTGTTTTAAAAAATTCTTTGTTGCGCAACGGCTTGTAGCAGGGTAAATCATATATTTTTTTTGCATCGAAATATTTTTCTTCATTGTTGTTAAATTTGATTTTTAAAATATAATTCGGCAAAGCTTCCACACTAACTGCACGTGGCAACAATGGTTTTCCATGAATTATTTTTTCCACAAAAGCCTCCTAAAACTATTGCAAAGGATTAATTTTAAAAATCTGTTCACCTTCTATTGCAAGTTTCCAGTTTGCCGTTAATTCATCTTGATGTAATAACGTCCATGCTTTTACAAGTGCAGCCTGCTTAGAAGGAAAATCACCGGCGATGATTTCTCCCTGCAAATCAAAAGCCGCTTCAAACTCATTATAATATGCATGAAAATGAGGCAAATGATGTTTGTCATTATCTTTCCAATTCATTTTAATCAAAATTCCATAAAACATTGATAATACCGGCATTTTCCATCACCTCCATATCTATAAATATAGCATGATTTTTATAAATTTTCATTCATTTACGCTTTTTGTGTGAGTTTCTCGTACATCTTGAATAACTCTGCAACACACTCGCTTTCGGTCATTTTAGTGTTGAATCCGTAGGCGGTCATTACGGCGCGGTCATTTGCCTGGTGAGCTTTGCGGAGTTCCGGGGGCATTACGGTTTCGTCGTAGAGGTCGGCAAGGGAGCTGTCCGGGTATTTGGCACGAGCATCCAGTATGGCTTGAGCAGTTTCTTTGATTTTTGTTTTTTGTTCTTCCGTTGGATTGCACCACGGGAAATTGTTGTAAACATTATCTTTTGTTATTCTATAGCGAGTTTCTAATCTTCCGCAAACAGATCGCATCCATGCCATAAAAATACTAGATGTGATTATTCCAAAATGCCATAGTTCAGCATTGGCAACAATTACAACAAGATTACTGGCAATTATATCAGGAGTTAAATAGCCAATGGGAACATAACTTCTTTTTTCAGACGAAGTTAATGGCATTATTAAATACGGTTTATCAAGAAAAGTTTCTACATGAAATCTAGTTGGTTTTTCAGCTAGTTTTCTTGTTCCTTCACTTTTGCTTGCAAGTCTGAAATTTTTTACATTTTGTATTCGCTTCAAACATTCTGGCATTTTCCTAAGTTCAGAAGGCGAACAATCACCTAGCCAAAGGCAATATCTAAAATATCCATTTATAAATTCGTCTGCACCAATCCATTTTCTAAAATATTTTTCTGAAGATGGTTCTTTTTTGATAAATTCTTTCATTTCCTCTTCTGTGAATAAATAATTACCATCATCAATAGGTTTATTTCCACTCCTTGCTTCAGGAACATTTTGTGATATAGGCTTGCTACAATTATCAATAAATATATTTTTATAATCAATTAGATATCCATTAATGTTTTCAGCTACTAATCTTTGAGAATCATTCAAATAAATTGTTTTGTTTTTGTTGTCTACATAGCTAAATCCAATAATCACGCAGTGAACGTGTGCTTTTTGTGTAGACTCGCTGTCCCATCGGAATGTTCTGTAGGCAAAATTAATTTTAATGCCCGAATCCATAAGAGGCTTCCACATTATTGCAACCTGTTCGCCTTGTGTAATGGAATTTGTTGATACTAAGGCTGATTGTATCTTTGTGTTTTTCATCAAATCCGCCGCTTTTTTGTACCAGCACGAAACATAATCAACATTCCCAATATTTTTTACACCTCCCCAAACAGAAAGTACATCTGACTTTTGGCTTTCGTTCATCAGCCTTGCTCCCACAAATGGAGGGTTTCCCATGATGTAGTCGTAATGATGTTCGCTTCCGTCTACATGGGTTGTGATTCCGGCAAAAAGTCCGTCGTCGGGTAAGATATTGTTGTCAATCGGCTTGAGAGTTGTCCAATCTATACGAAGGGCGTTACCTTCCACAATAGAGGCATTTGTTTTGAGCGGAAGAAAATCAATTTCCTGGCTGATGATTTTTTCGGTTTCGGCTATCATCTGGCTTTCGGCAATCCATAAGGCAGTTTTGGCAACTGTTACGGCGAAGTCATTTATTTCGATTCCGTAGAACTGGCTGATTTTTACCTTTATGAACTCGTCAAATCCAAGAACTGTTTCGCCGTTGAACAGAGAGGAAATAACTTTGTTTTCAAGACGGCGGAGGCTCAAAAACGCTTCGGTCAGAAAATTTCCGCTTCCACAGGCAGGGTCAAGAAATGTAAGTTTTCCAAGTTTTTCTTGGAATTCCAAAAGTTTTAAATCGCGATTTTTTTTCTGTGTGATTTTCTGGATTGATTCAAATTCAGCATTAAGAGAATCCATAAAAAGCGGATCGATTACTTTGTGGATATTTTCAACACTAGTGTAGTGCATACCGCCGCTTCGTCTTGTTTCGGGGTTCAGGGTGCTCTCAAAAACTGCACCGAAAATTGTCGGGCTTATTTCTGACCAGTCAAAACCTGCACAGTCGTTTACAAGAACATCTACAATTTCCTGCGTAAAATTCGGGATTTCAATTTTTTCGTCTTTAAAAAGTCCGCCGTTTACATAAGGGAACGGCTTTATAGTTTCATCGTATTTGTCGCGGTCTTTTAGTTCTGTGTCCAAAGCCTTAAAAAGGTCTATAAGTCCTTTGCGTACATTCTGAATATTGAAAGATTTTATATAGTCTTCAAAACTTGTACGCGTGGCAAAAAGTCCTGCATCTTCTGCATACAGACAGAATACAAGGCGAACGCATAAAATGTTCAGGCTTCTAAGGCTTTCCGCCGTCGGCTCGACATATTCTGTTACAAGCGCATTGTACAGTTTTTTTACAAGTTCTCCTGCCTTAATGCTGATTTCTTCTTCGCGCCTGATTTTTTCGTTCGTGCGGTCTGCAAGAAATTCAAGGCGGTAATATTCTTTTTCAAGATTTTCAAGTTTGAGAATTTCCGGCTCGTCTTCCGGGCGGTTCATATCGTGAATGCGGATTTCTGCAAAATTTGAAACGACAATCCACCGCGGACGCAAATCGTATGGAAGTTCCGAAGCATATCTTTTTGCCTGTTGGTATGGAGTAAGCATTGTACCATCGGACTGTGTATAAGATTTTTCAAGGTCGATGTCAATGGATTTCTGCTCAATAAGGACTTTTGTTTCAGGGATATAACCGTCGATGAAACTTGTATGAGAAAGTTTTACCCGTTTTTCAAATTCAATATACGAAGCTGCCTGAGGAATGTTCAGGACATCACCTAAAAGACCTATCCAAAACCGCTGGGTTTCCTGCTTTTCGTCACCTCGTCCTTTCCAATCTTCACTGAATTTCTTTGCCGCTTTCTGCTGTTCTGCCTGTGTCATAAGAATTATTTTAGCATAAAATTTGTTTTTTCTGCCATAACTTAACTTTGTAATTATTCTCCCGCCTATAGAAAAAATCTATAACCCCCTATAGAAATTTAGTATTTGAATAGAATCTTAAAAAACATTATACCTAGCAAACAGATAGGTAATAAGTTGTAACAAACAAAATTGGAGGTGTCAGTTGAAAACCAAAGTTCACAATATAAATATAGAGCGGAATACAAATACAAACATAAAAAATATTGTAAAAAAACTTCTTCCTCTGGCAGGCGTAATAATTGCGCTTTTAGTGCAGGTTCTTGTTCCAGACAGTTCATCGCATCCTGTGGCAAAACGTCCTTATTACACAGCTTTTTTAACAGCGTTGCCGGCAATTCCGTTTATCGCCTTTGTTTTGTCATTTTTCTTCCATAAAATATCTGAATATCTTGAACGCAAAGGACATTTCTGGCTTGGAGCTGCCCTTGTAGTTACGGCAATAAATTTTATAACAGCAAAATTCGCGCTTCTTCCAGTGATTTTTTTTCCGTCGTTTGACAATATTCTGGCTATTTTTGTGGAATCGTGGCAGCTTGTGCTCAAGTGTATTTTTTACTCGTTCAAGCTTTTGATTTTCGGAGTGTTCTGGGGAGTGCTTGCCGGTTTTGTTCCAAGCCGTTCACTTGGCAAGAAAACTTTTGAGGCAGCAGCGCGCCAGCTTCAAGTTGCAGGAATCTTAAAACCAGAAACAGACATCGCAAGATTTGTCGAAACAGGCTACATAGAACTTCCGGGCGTTCCAGACGGCTAACTCTATGATTCTGAAAAAGGTGAATACATAGAAATTACGGAACCGCGTGCATAATAAACGCACAAAGTGCAAAACACCGCAGTTAATTCAAGCCTTGTATTTTCAAACTGCGGTGCATGTATTTTTGAAAACTTTATATTGTAGATGGAGAAAAAAATGTCAAAAGAATTAAAACCAAACTTACAGCCAATTATTTTTGCAGCAGTCACTGCAGTTCTCGGAATCCTCGTTGCCGTTGCACCGCAGACTTTTGCTTCTGTGTGCAAAGTTACGGGAAAACCGATGAAGTGTTTTTGGACAGCACGTGCAGAAATTTTTCTTGGAATTTCTATTGCAGTTTTCGCTGCCTTGCAAATTTTATTTGCCTTAAAAAATTTGAACACTCAGGCAAACATTGCGCTTAATCTTGCAATCGCCGTAAATGCCATAGGCGTTATCCTTGTTCCGTCGGCATTAATCGGAGTATGCGCAAAACCTATGATGCACTGCCATTCAGTTACAAAACCGTTTTTGATTGTTGCAGCAATCCTGATTATTCTTATCGCTGCATTGCAGACAGCATTAGCTTTAGTTCAGCGTTCAAATAAAACTGGAGAGTAACTGATGAAAAAACTTTCTTCGCTTTCAATTGCACTTTCAAACCTTTCGTATAAAATAAACCGTACTTTTTCGATGCTTCTTTTAACTTCGCTTTGTGCAGCGTCTGTTTTTGCGTGCGCCGTTCTTTCTTTCGGACTTAAAAACGGAATAAGCACAGTCCAAAAAAGGCTCGGAGCAGATTTAATGATTGTGCCGGAGGGAGCTGAACAGAAAATGCAGTCAGTCCTTATTTCCGGCGAACCGAATTATTTTTATATGGAAAAAGAAATTGCAGAAAAAATCAGTCAAATTGAAGGCGTAGAAAAAGTTACGTCCCGCTTTTATCTTACAAGCGTAAGCGAAGATTGCTGTGATTTTCCAGTTCAGATTGTAGGATTTGAACCGGAAACAGATTTTGTAATTTCTCCGTGGATAGAAGAATCCTTTCCTCCAGATTCAAAAAAAATCACGGAAGAATTTTATAAAGAAGGATGCGTCGTAACCGGAACCAATGTACTTACGCAAAAAGACGGCGTACGTTTTTTTGGTAAAACGCATCCTGTTTCAGGCAGACTTTCTAAAAGCGGCGCAGGAATTGATAATGCAGTATTTGTAAGCATGAACACGTTAAAAGAAATTTATGACGATGCAAAAGGACGAGGCTTTGGTTTTATTTCTGATGGAGAAGCCGGTTCAAAAGTCAGTGCAGTTTTTGTCAGGCTTTCAGAAGGAGCAAAGGCAGACAGCACCTCAGTAAAAATTACCTCCCGGATTCCGAACGTCAGCGTAGTAAAGCGAGATGCCGTTTTTTCTGAAATTTCATCTAGCCTTGATTCCGTTTTTTTTATACTCAAAATTCTTGCAGCTTCTGTCACGCTTTTTACAGTCATTTCGCTTGCGATAATTTTTCCGCTTGCAGTTTCTTCAAGAACAGCTGAATTTTCAATTTTAAGAATCTTAGGGGCAGCTCATAAAAAATGTGCAAAAATTCTTTTGTGCGAAGCGCTTTTTATAAGCGTTGCAGGAGGACTTTCTGGAATTGCCCTTGCGTGCCTTCTTGTTTTTCCATTCTGCACGGCAATTGATTCAGCGCTGTCAGTACCGCTTGTTTTTCCGCCGCCTGCAATTCTCTTTTTGACAGGTTGTGCCGTCATTCTGGCAGTCATTTTAGCAGTCCTGCTTTCTGCATTAAAAAGCATTATTGCAGTTTCAAAACTTGAACCATACAGCGCAATGAAACAAGGCTGAATTATTTTTTTGCGGAGTTAAAATGAATATAGAACTTAAAGACATTTCAAAAACTTTCTGGCAGAACGGAATCGAACGCACCGTCCTGAAAGATGTATCATTAAAATTACAGCAGGGAAAAATCATTGCACTTACTGGTGTTTCAGGGGCTGGAAAAAGCACGCTCCTTTCAATTGCAGCAGGAATTCAAAAGCCGTCTTTAGGAAGCGTTTTCTGGAACAAAACAGATATTGCAGGATTTTCTGATGATGAAATTTCAAAACTCAGAAACAAAAACATCGGTTTTGTTTCGCAGGAATACAGCCTGATTCCATCGCTGAATGTTCTTGACAATGTCCGCCTTCCGTTTTTTTTAACAGACAGTTCAAAATCGGATGCACGTCAGACAATTTTACGTGCCAGAGAACTTCTTGTTCAGCTTGGACTTGAAAAACTATCCGAAAGTTTTCCGGGAACTCTTTCTGGCGGAGAAAACCGCCGTGCAGTAATTGCCCGCGCACTGATGAACGACCCGGAGATTATAATCGCTGACGAGCCGTCTTCTAATCTTGACTGTGAACAGGCAGATAAAATCAACCAGGTTTTCAGGACACTTGCACAAAACGGAAAAGCCGTTCTTATTGCCACCCACGACGAAAAAGCCGCTGCTTCCTGCGATGAACATTATGTGCTTGAAGGTGGAAAATTGCGGTAGAAAGATACTGTAACGGACAGCTTGAAGTATCTCATTTTTGACAAACCTAAAGAATCGTAGTAATATATTGGTGCTGACAGATTCAAAATATGTCAGCATCTTTTCCTTACCGTACAGAAAAAAAATCTATTATAACTAAGTGTACGGTTTCACCTAACTAGATTTTCTAAATACTCTACCTACATTGACTGCATACTCTAACTAGAGTATACTCCCTCTCACTGACAGTTTTCAGTTCATGGAATAGCAATGTTTCAGTTCGTGGAATAGTAATGTTTCGGTTCGTAAGATAGTATGTTATGTTTCGTAAACTGTTATGTTACAGCCTGTAAATCGGCATGACAACATAAGTCATCCCGAACTTGATTCGGGATCTGGTAGAACAAAATGAACGATAAAGCACATGTCATTCCGACCCCCGCACATGTCATTCCGAACTTGTTTCGGAATCTCACTGACAGGTCTTTAAAACCGTCAATGGGATGCTGAAACGAGTTCAGCATGACATGAATAGATGCTGAAACGAGTTCAGCATGACAACATAAGTGTCATTCCGAACTTGATTCGGAATCTCACTTATGGGTCTTTACAACCGTCTGTGGGATGCTGAAATAAATTCAGCATGATATGAATAGATGCTGAAACGAGTTCAGCATGACAACATAAGTCATCCCGAACTATGACAACATAAGTCATCCTAAACGCAAAAATATTTGTCATCCCGAACTTGATTCGGGATCTGGGAGAACAAAATGAACGATAAAGCATATGTTTATTTTATGACAAATAAAACAAATTCAGTGTTATATATCGGTGTAACAACTAATTTGAAAAAAAGAGTAAGTCAGCATAAAAGACATGAATACGAAGGATTTACAGATAAATATAAGTGTAGCAAGCTTGTATACTTTGAAGAATGTAATGATATAAAAGCGGCAATCGTAAGAGAAAAACAGTTAAAAAATTGGCATCGGGACTGGAAAAACAGCCTTGTAAATCAAGTCAATAAGGAATGGAAAGACTTGTACGAAAGTGAATAGATGCTGAAACAACTTCAGCATGACAAGAGCTGGGATGCTGAAACGAGTTCAGCATGACAACATAAGTGTCATTCCGAACTTGATTCGGAATCTCACTCATAGGTCTTTACAACCGTCAATGGGATGCTGATGCCCCAGGCACGTGAGTGCCGCGTTAAATAATTTCCTTAAGGCAAACGCCCTTGTGGCGTAAACGAGTTCAGCATGACAGGGGCTTTTTATTCAGCATGAATCGAAAATCTAATTTTTTTGGAGAGCAAAATATGCCAAGAAAGAAGCAAAGCATACTTTCAATAGAGGAACATAAAACTCCTGTAGATGTTGTAGTTCGCGACAGTAACCTTCCTGCACCAGATGGAAAAGTACATCAATACGGTTCAATAGTGCATAGAAAGGCAACAGTACGCTCAATTCTTGCTGAAATGGAACGTAATTCTCAAGCCTTTGTAAGCAAGGAAACTATGTTTTACATAGCAGAAGAACTTAGCCGGCGTATGATGGAAAAATTCAAGAGGGGCTATTCTGTGGAACTTTTGGACTTTGGTACGATTTTTCCTACCATTAAGGGCAGCATATCTGAAACTGATACGCCAGGAAAGATTAAAAAACAGTTTGATGTCGGCTTTACGCCTTCAGAAAACGCCCGGGATGCACTAAAAAATCTTACTGTTCACACAGTACGCCGTCCGTCCGTTCAGCACATTATTTTTTTCATAGTTAATATTTTTAAACCGGAAGAAAAAAATCTGCTAAAACCAGGCTGCATTGCAAGAATGACCGGAAAGGCAATAAAACTTGGCGGAGAAAAAAGCGGAATTTATGCAGCGGCCGTTACGGAAGATTGGAACGGAAAACTTCCCGCCCGCGAAAACTGGATTCAGATGAATTATGTAACGCAGAACAAACCTTCAACGCTGGAATTTTATGCAGAAGGTCTTTCGCAAGGCTTTTATGTGTTTATTGTAGAAACATCTTTAAGTGCAGGCGGCAAGGAATTAAAAAACAGCGTCATCATCCACTCTAATGTGGTGCAGGTATTGGAGTAAATGGGAGGTTTTAAACTTGAATACGTCTGGTCAAGGCACATTCGCCTTCGGCTCATTCAAGGTCTTGACTCAGCCGTTTTAAGGGTTTGTTTTAACCCCTTAATAATCTATAGAAAATTTTATTCTTCTATAGACATTTTTTTGTGCTATAATTAATGGTATCTTTGGAAATTGTAATTTTTAGAGATGCCTTTAAGTAAAAAATTAAGGATTCAAAAACAATGATTACAGGTGAAATTAAATTCCTGCGGCAATGCAAATCAGGTGAACGGCAAGCGCGGCAACCCAGGCGACAAAACACTGCCAGAAGACAACTGCTGCTGCCCATTTGCGCCCGAGCTCGCGTTTGATTGAAGCAATCGCTGCTATACACGGTGTATACATTAAAGAGAATACGAGCATTGATGCAGCACCGGAAGTTGTCAGTGCAGATGTGATTCCGTCTGCAAAAAGAATTTCCATTGCAGAAACGACGCTTTCTTTTGCCATCACGCCGCTTATGAGCGAAGTTACAATCCGCCAGTCGCCGAGCCCGACAGGTTTTAAAACAGGCGCAATCAGTCCTGCGATGTGAGCGAGAATGCTGTTTGAAGAATCTTCTACGATGTTCAGATGAAAGTCAAAAGTCTGCAAAAACCATACGACCATCGTTGCAAGCAAAATTACGCTGAATGCCCTTGTCAAAAAATCTTTTGCTTTTTCCCATAAGAGCTGAGCAACATTTTTTGCACCGGGAATTCTGTAATTCGGTAATTCCATTACAAAAGGAACTGCCTCGCCTTTGAACAGAGTGTTTTTAAAAAGCAGCGTAATCAAAATGCCGGTTACGATTCCAAGAAGATAAAGTCCTATCATAATCAGCGCGCCGTGCTTTGGGAAAAATGCGTTTACGAAGAAAGCGTAAATCGGAAGTTTTGCCGTGCAGCTCATAAACGGCGTAAGAAGGATTGTCATTTTTCTGTCGCGGCTTGACGGCAAAGTTCTCGTTGACATTACGGCAGGAACTGTACAGCCAAATCCGATTAGCATAGGAACAATGCTCCGTCCTGAAAGCCCTGTCTTTCTCAAGAGCTTGTCCATAAAAAAAGCAACCCGGGCAATGTATCCGCTGTCCTCCATAAGTGACAGAAAGAAAAACAAAGTGACGACAATCGGAAGAAAACTCAAGACACTTCCGACACCGCTGAAAATTCCGTCGATGACAAGACTGTGGATTACGGAGTTTACGCCGGCAGAAGTCAGCCAGACGTCAACAAGAGAAGTCAGTGCATTTATTCCGTTTTTTAAAAGTTCCTGCAAAAAACTTCCGATGACGTTGAACGTAAGGTAAAAGACAAGGCCCATAATTCCGATGAAGCATGGAATTGCAGTCCACTTGCCTGTAAGAACGCGGTCAATTTTTTCTGAACGGATACGCTCGCGGCTTTCTTTTGGTTTTACGACAGTCTGTTCGCAGACACGTTCGATAAAGTCAAAGCGCATATCTGCAACGGCGGCGCTCCTGTCCATTCCGCTTTCGTTTTCCATCTGGATTACGACGTGTTCGAGCATATCTTTTTCGTTTTTGTCGAGTGCGAGCTGTTCAAGGATTAGATGGTCGCCTTCGATTGCTTTGCTTGCGGCAAAACGCAGTGGAATGTCTGCGCGTTCGGCATGGTCTTCGATGATTGATTCGACTGCGTGATGTGCCCTGTGAATTGCACCGCCGTGATCGTCTTTAAGACAGAAATCCTGCTTTAAAGGACGTTCCTGATATTTTGCAATGTGAACTGCGTGTTTGATAAGTTCATCTACGCCTTCATTTTTAACGGCAGAAATCGGAATGACAGGAACTCCGAGCAAGGCTTCAATTTCGTTTATGTCGATTGAGCCGTTATTGCCTGTAAGTTCGTCCATCATATTAAGCGCAACGACCATTGGAATGTCTGTTTCCAGAAGCTGCATTGTCAGGTACAGGTTGCGCTCGATGTTTGTGGCGTCGACTATGTTGATGATTGCGTGCGGTTTTTCGTTGAGGACAAAATTGCGCGATACGATTTCTTCGTTTGTGTACGGCGACATTGAGTAAATGCCCGGCAAATCTGTTACGAGCGTATTCGGAAAGCCTTTTATCTGACCGTCTTTTCTGTCAACCGTCACTCCCGGAAAATTTCCGACGTGCTGGTTTGCGCCTGTAAGTTTATTGAACAGTGTCGTCTTGCCGCAGTTTTGATTTCCTACAAGGGCAAAGCGCAGAACTGTATTTTCAGGCAGGGGATTTTCGTGGTCGGGACTGTGGTATTTTCCTGCTTCGCCAAGTCCGGGGTGTTCCGAGTGCGAAATTTTTTGAATGTGTACGTGACTGTTGGAACGTTTTTCAATCGGTTCAATCGTAATCTGCTCGGCATCGGCAAGACGTAAAGTCAGTTCGTAGCCGTGAATTTCAAGTTCTACAGGGTCGCCCATCGGAGCAAATTTTACGACCGTTACTTCTGCACCGGGAATTACTCCCATATCAAGAAAGTGCTGTCTTAAAGCGCCCTTGCCTCCGACAGCAGTGATTTTTGCAGTTTCGCCTACAGACAATTCTTTTAAATTCATAAAGCCCTCGTTGAATAATTGAAAATACTGTCTGTCAATTTTATAAAATTGTCAATATGTGTGAGTAAATCATATCACGCTATCAGAACTGTTATGAGGCTGTGAATCAAATGTTTATAGCAAAAAAAAACTTTCCTCCGAAGCGTACAATATGATTGTTCAAGTCTATTGCGTTGCGTCAGGGAGGAAAGTAAATGTCAAATATAAGAGATTTGCTGAGCCATATAAAATGGTTGTTAAAAGTTTACATCGAAATATAAAAGAAAGGCAATATATGGTCAGTACAGAGACAGCATTTGGACTTAAGTCTCGGCTTGAGTCCCTTAGCCTTATAGGTTAAGAGCAAACCACCTGTTTGTGATTTTTATAAATAATTAGCGTAACACTGAAAAATCCTCAGGTAGGATTTTTTCAGTGTTTCCTTAGATATGAAAAATCATGATTATTTTTTGCAATTTCATCGGAAAATTTGAAGATTTGTAGTGAAAACTATGGCTGTAAGTGATAAAATGATTACAGGAGGATTGATAAAGAGGGTTAGTCCTACAAATGGCAATTTGTTTGACTAAAACACTGCGTTTTCAGGCGGGCTGAAAACGCTAGATGCAGTGTGGTTTTAAAATCTAGTTTTGAATATAAAAATCCACTTTTTTTTCTTGATTCTCTTCCCAAAAAACATTTGCAGTTTTCACGCAATCAAGAAAAATGCTTTTTTCTTTCGGATTGTCTTCTAATAAAATTTTATCAAAATCTCTAATTAAAACTTTTATAGAATTAGAATGTATCCAATCCAAATCCTGAAGACAGTCATCAAGAGCATTCCAATTATTTCCGAAATAATTTGGAAAGTATAATATCTTTGCTATTTCGGAAAATAAATCATTTCTTGTTTGCATATTCTTTCCTTCAAGGATAAATAAATTTGTTGAATTTATTTTTATAATATTTTAAACTTCTGTTGTATTTATAAATTTCAACATATTTTACTCCATTCGTGTAAATGTTTTGTAATGGTCTGTTGTTTTCCATGCAGATTTCTTTCAGTCGTTCTCCTACTTCTTCGGTAAACACTTTTCTTCTATACTTCGCTGGAAACACCAGATGATATAACAACATTGTTTTATTATGATTCTTGTATATATGCTTATCATCCATTCTTTTATTATATCATCTTTTCGACGCAAGCGTCGGGGAATTAGACGCTCGGTAGATTAAATTTTCATCACCCATAAAAATATTTTATAATAGGTCAAGTAAAAAACAAGAAAATAGTTTGCTATAAGAATATTAACTTTTTCTCAAGAGATTTTAGCAGTTGTAGATTAACTTAAAAACTTGTGCTAGATTTATTCCATGGGTGATTTCTTTTTTCAAAATATGCCTTGGCTCTGGCTTTTTTTCACAATAATTTTTCTTGTTATCGAAGCCTTCACTTTGTCGCTCACAACAATCTGGGCAGCGATTTCTTCACTTGCTTTGATTTTTATTTCAATGGCAAGAATTGATATAAAATGGCAGATTCTGATTTTTATGGTTTTCACAATAATTCTACTTGTTTCCACCCGCTCATTCGTCCTGAAAAAACTCAATCCACACAACGGCGTAAATGCAGTGAATTCCATCGTTGGTCAGGAAGTGACAATCACGCGCAAAATTGAAGATTCAAAAAAGTACGAAGGAAAAACACAGAACGGAGTAACCTGGACTGTCGTTGCTGATTCGCCTGAAGAACTGAACACAAACGACATCTGTATAATAGAAGAAATTTCAGGAAACACACTGAAGGTTTCTTTGAAAAAATAAAGCTATATGAGGTTTAAAAAAATCAATCAGCATTGGAGGTAGTATGAATATCACTATTTTAGCTTTCATTTTGCTTGTCATCATTGTTCTGGTGATTGCAAACATTGTAATTGTTCCCCAGTCAAAGGCTTTTGTCATTGAGCGTCTGGGAGCGTATCAGAAAACACTTGAAGTCGGGCTTCATGTAAAAATGCCGTTTATCGACAGGGTTGCAAAAAGAATGAGCCTGAAGGAAAAAGTTTCGGACTTTCCGCCGCAGCCAGTAATCACAAAAGACAACGTTACTATGCAGATTGACACTGTTGTCTACTGCCAGATAACTGACCCAAAGCTTTATGCCTACGGAGTTGAAAATCCGATGAGCGCGCTGGAAACACTCACGGCAACAACCCTCAGAAATATCATCGGTGAGCTTGAGCTTGACGAAACTTTGACGAGCCGCGATGTAATCAATTCAAAAATGCGCTCAATTCTTGACGAGGCAACCGATCCGTGGGGAATAAAAGTCACACGCGTTGAAGTAAAGAACATCGAGCCGCCGCAGGCAATCCGCGAGGCAATGGAAAAACAGATGCGCGCTGAACGTGAACGCCGCGAGCAGATTCTGATTGCAGAAGGCCACAAGCAGGCGGAAATTCTTGAAGCCGAAGGAAGAAAACAGGCAATGATTCTTCAGGCAGAGGCAGAAAAGGAAGCCGCAATCCAAAAGGCAACTGGAGAAGCACAGGCAATAAAAGTAGTTCAGGAAGCAAAAGCCAGCGGACTTGCAATGCTGCGCGAAGCAAAAATCGACGAAGCCACTCTCAGACTCCGGAGCCTTGAAGCACTTGAAAGAGTCGGAGACGGAAAATCCACAAAAATTATAATCCCATCTGAAATCCAGTCACTGACAGGAATTTTGTCTTCTATAAAAGAAACCCTGCGCTAAAAAAAATCCCACGGAAAACCAAAATTTTCCGTGGCTTCATATCACAAAAAAAATCGCAATAAAAAAGCATACCCCAACATACGTCAGGATATGCTTATTAAAACACTTGAATCAATTTTTCTCTAGCTGCGGTAGAAATTAATCAGGCAGCCTGCAAGAATGATTTTGCGTTCGTCATCGGTAAGATCTCCGGTAGAAAGCTCGAATTCCGTAACGGTGCCGTCCGCCTTAACTGCATAGGCTTTTACGGATGCAAGTTTTTCTTCTACCATCTTCTTTACGTCCGGGATAAATACGTAGTCGCCGTTTGCAAACGGAAGGTTTTTGTCTCCGTCTTTGTACAGGAACGGCAGCATTCCCCAGTTGATGAGGTTTGAACGGTAGCGTTTTGTTGCGTATTCGTTTGCAATGTTCGCCCAGCCGCCAAGCACTTTCTGGCAGGAAGCAGCCTGTTCGCGTGCTGAACCGTCGCCCGGTTTTACTGCAAAAATCGTTGAGCCGAGTCCGGCTTTCTGAACGCGTCCTGCAAATTCAGGCTTTGCGCTTTCCAAAATCTGTGCGGTTTTCTTCACTTCTTCCGTTACTTCAGCCGTTCTGTCGCGGACTGCCTTTGCCTTTCCTACGTATGCAGGGTCTTTGCGGCTGAGCGTAAATTCCGCAAGTCCAAGCGGATTTGAGCGGAACGAAGAAGTTTCTCCTGACGGAATAAGCTCGTCTGTTGTCGTTACCGGATCGTGGATTTCGGAAACGACTTTCAGAAGCATATCGTCCGTAAGCGCAGACATTTCCGGCCAGTCCTTGATGTTAGGGCCGAACTGAATTTGTACTTCCGGGTGTGCAACGCCTTTTGAATCGTAAACGCGCTTTTCGTAAATTGTCTTGTCAAAGAAATATTTTTTGCCGCTGAATTCCGTGTCGAATTCCGTAGCCGCAGTAAGAAATCCCTTGTTTGCGGCTGTTGCGGCGATTGAGCGCGCATCCATAAGCGCAACGGAAGAAAGCTGACCGTTCTGGATTTTTGAACCTTCGCGGTTCGGGAAGTTGCGTGTTGAGTGGCGGATAGAAAGCGCGCCGTTTGCCGGAGTGTCGCCTGCGCCAAAGCACGGACCGCAGAATGCCGTCTTGATGATTGCGCCTGCGTCAACAAGCGAAGCGAATGCGCCGTTTTTCATAAGTTCCATATAAACCGGCATTGAAGCAGGGTAGACGTTCAGAAGGAATTTTCCGTTTCCTGTGTCTTTTCCTTTAAGGATGTCAGCCGCCGCGCAGATGTTTTCAAAACCGCCGCCTGCACATCCGGCAATTACGCCCTGATCAACGTAAAGTTTTCCGTCGATGATTTTGTTTTTAAGCGAGAACTGAACTTTATCCCCGAAGCTGACTTTTGCGCGTTTTTCCGTTTCTTCAAGAAGGTCGGAAAGGTTTGCGTTCAGCTCGTCGATGGTGTATGCGCAGGACGGGTGGAACGGAAGCGCAATCATCGGGCGGATTTCTGAAAGGTCGATTTCAATTGCGCCGTCGTACCAGGCATTTTCCGCAGGAGTGAGTTCTGCATAGTCGCCTTCGCGTCCGTGGATTGCGTAGAATTCGCGGATTTTTTCGTCAGTCGCCCAGATTGAAGAAAGACAGGTTGTTTCCGTCGTCATAACGTCAACGCCGATACGGAAATCTGCCGAAAGATTTTTTATTCCCGGACCTACAAATTCCATCACCTTGTTCTTAACGTAGCCGTTGTTGAAAACTTCTTTGATTATTGCAAGCGCAACGTCCTGAGGTCCTACGCCCGGAACAGGAGAACCTGTGAGGTATACGGCAATTACGCCGGGCATATTCACGTCATAAGTTTTTCCCAAAAGCTGCTTTGCAAGTTCTCCGCCGCCTTCGCCGATTGCCATTGTACCGAGCGCGCCGTAACGAGTATGGCTGTCAGAACCTAAAATCATATCGCCGCATTTTGCAAGCATTTCGCGCGCAAACTGGTGGATTACAGCCTGATGCGGAGGAACGTAAATTCCGCCGTATTTCTGCGCGCAGGTAAGACCGAACATATGGTCGTCCTCGTTGATTGTTCCGCCGACTGCGCAAAGTGAGTTGTGGCAGTTTGTAAGAACGTACGGAATAGGGAATTTTTCAAGCCCGGAAGCACGGGCCGTCTGGATAATTCCGACATACGTAATATCGTGTGAAGTGATTTTGTCAAATTTGATTTTCAGTTTTGAAGCGTCCGCAGATGTGTTGTGTTTCTGCATAATGCGGTATGCAATTGTGTTTTTTGCACAGTCAGCCGCATTTGCTCCGTGCACAGATTCAACTAATTTTCCGTTAGAAAGGAAAGCGCCCTTTTCCCAAAGTTTCATAGAGTCCTCGCTTTTAAGAATAGAATATAGGGGAAACTCTAAAAAATCATCAAACATAAGTTTTTAGAGTTTCCCTTTACATTATCATAAACTATATATTTTCTCAACGATTGTAAAAAAAGGAAATCGCCGGAACAAACACAGAGCCAAAAAATTCCATAAAGTACTTTTTATGCTATTTAAAAACCGCGCTCATCCATATATCAATAAACCGCTGTGTAAGCTCGGAACAGTCGCTCCAATACCGCGGCTCGGATTTTTTCAGAATGGAAGACTCTATGCAGCCCCACAAGCCAGAAATAAAAACATTGATATCGCGCTCGGGATTGTCAGAGTATGCGATTCCCTCGGAAATACATTCCTCCAAAAAAGAGGCGGCGGTTCTGTTTGCCTGATAATAGTCCGAAAAAATTTCACCTGAAGCTTCAATGTCCGATTCAGTTTTTGAAAAAAGAAGCACGGCTCTGCGCGGATGGGCAAGACACCAGTCCCTGAAAACAGAAGCGGCATTCAAAATCTTTTCCCGTGGCGAAAGATTTTCTGAAGCCTTTAAAATAAGCGAATTCAGTTCCGCAATACTGTCCCGTGATATCGCCTGGAAAACCGAAGTCTTGTCCTTAAAATAATGATAGATATTCGCCGCAGTAATATTGCACTTTGCCGCAATATCGCGCATTCCGATTTCCGCAGGATCTTTTTTCATCAGCAGCGCAAGTGTATTCTCCTTTATCTGCGCAACAATTTCGGCATTGGGATTTCTCATAGACAGTTCCGTATATTTTTTTTAGCGAAGCGAAATAACCGCCTCAAGCGCCATTCGGCACTTCCTCAATATTAAACAAAGTTCAAAAAAAACTTCAATACCCTTTCAAAGTCCGCCGCATTTTTACGACATTGAATTTTCAAAAAAACTATGATATACTACATTTATTATGGCAAAACCAAAAACAGAATTCGCTGTAAACCAGAAAATCGTTTACCCGAGCCAAGGTGTTGGAAAAATCACTGAAATTTTCAAAAAAGATTTCAACAACGAGCCGACATTTTACTACAAGATTTATCTTGAAGTTTCAGATATGAATGTGATGGTTCCAGTTTCAAAAGCAAAGGATTTAGGAATACGCGCCATCGTTTCAAAGGAAGAAGCAAAGGCCGCCCTGAATTCAATCAGCGAGGATTTTGAGCCTCCGACTTCAGACTGGAAACTCCGCTATCAAATGAATCTTGACCTTCTGAAAAAAGGAACAATATCCGATATCGCAGCTATTGTGCGCTGTCTTTATCACCGCTCCAAAGTCAAGGAGCTGCCGATTCTTGAGCGCAAGCTTTATGACAACGCAAAAAAACTTCTTGAGGACGAAATCGCAGAAGCTCTTGGAATTTCCGACAAGGAAGTGGAAGCCATGCTGCACGAAAAACTTGAGCCGCTCGGACTTAGGATAGAAAAAAAGCCTGCGTTCACTGACGAAGATGAAGACGAGGACGAATACGAAGAAGACAGCTCATCTTCTGAAAAAGACTCCGACGATTTCAGCAGCGAGGATGATGACTAGCAATTCACTTGTCATAGCCGCCGCTGGTTCTTCCAGCAGAATGGGGCTTGGCACAAAAAAAGAATATCTGCCTTTAAAAAACGGAACGGTTCTTTCGGAATCGCTCCGTGCTTTTCTTGAAGCCGCTGATTTTTCAGAAATTGTAATTTCAGTTCCTCCGAACGGAATACAGGAAGCAAAGGCGGCAGTGTTTTCCGACAGCAGAATAAAGGATTTATTAAAAGATTCCCGGCTGATTTTTTCTGAAGGCGGAAAGACAAGGCAGGAATCAGTATTCAAGGCACTTTGCAAAATCAGCGACCAGAATTCAACTGTGCTCATCCATGACGGAGCCAGGCCCTTTGTTTCAGCCAAAATAATACAGGACGTGCTGAAGACCGCGCATGAATCAGGAGCAGCTGTTCCGGCAATTCCGCCTGTTGACACTCAAAAGGAAATTTCCCCCGACGGAACAATCAAGCGGCATCTTGTAAGAAAAAATATCGGGGCCGTACAGACACCGCAGGGATTTCATCTGGCTCCGCTGATTTTGTGCCACCAGAAAGCCGCCGAAAAAAAATACGAATGTACAGACGACTCAGAGCTTTGGGATTCATTTCCTGAATTCACAGAAGGAAAAAAAGTCCGCGTTGTTGCAGGCTGTGAAAAAAACAAAAAAATAACATTTTTACAGGACATTGAAAAGGAAAAAGAAATGATCCGCATTGGAATGGGAACAGACTTGCACTGTCTTGCCGAGGGCAGGAAATTTTTTTTGGGCGGAGTTGAAATTCCCTGCGAAAAAGGCGAGCTTGGAAATTCTGACGGAGATGTTCTTCTTCATGCAGTGAGCGACGCACTTTTGGGAGCTTCCTGCCTGGGGGACATCGGCTCTTATTTTCCGCCGGAAGATCCAAAATGGAAAGACAGCGATTCCGCCGTGCTTCTGAAAAAAATATGGAATGACGTGCGTTCAGCCGGATGGAATCTTGTAAACATGGACTGCGTGGTGGAAACAGAAAGCCCCAAGCTTCTTCCATGGAGAGAAAAAATAATAAATTCCATTGCGCAAATTCTTGAAACAGATTCCGCCAAAATATTTGTAAAAGCAAAGACAAATGAAAAGCAGGATTCTGTAGGAGCCGGAAACGCAATAAAAGCATACTGTGTCTGCCTGCTGCAAAAATAGCAAAAAGAAAAACCCTGTTTCAAAGCCCGCCGCAAAACCGCAGCAGACAAGAAACAGGGATTAAAAAAAATCATCTAAATAAATTTTTGAACTCTCCGTTTAATCGTCAGTTCCCATTTCCAGAATAAGATCCACAATATTTTCTTCAATTTTCAGCCGCTGGGCAATCTCCGGATTTTTCCAGCCGGCCTTTTTCAGCTTGATTACATTCGCCTTGAGAACAGGAGTTATATTCGAGCCGGAAACCGCAGGCCCCTTGGTTCCAACTTCCTTTACAGTAATATCATGGATAAGCTTCAGCTTGCTGTCGGCATCACTATAAAGCTTTTGCAGACGCGCCTCTGTATTCAGAAGTCCATCGCGGGAATTCTTGATTTTTTCAATGCGGGATTCGGCATCGTCAATAAGACTCTGTAGAGAAGTCAGCTTGTCCACGGCATCGTTGATTTTTCCGCTGTTCTTCATAATCTTTTCAATATGCCCCTGCATTGAACTAATTTCATCCGGCAGACTGTTGGCTTTCATGGAACACTCTTCCAGCCGCTTTTCAAGATTTGAAATATTTTCAAAAGAAGAATCAACTTCCTCCGCAATGCGATCGTAGGTTTCCCTCTTGTTTTCAATGCGATCCAGCTTTGCCTGCACATCTGAAATGCTGTCATGGAATTTTCCAACCCTGGCCTGCATATTGATGATATCATCGCTCATGGAAGTAAGCTCCCGAATTTTCTCATCCATTCCGTTGCTCAAATTCATAAGCGTATTGAATTTATATTCAATGCTGTCCAGGCGGGATTTGTCCGAGCTGTAGGAATTCAGCCGGGAATTAACATCATCACCGAATTTTTCAAGCCGCTGCGCCTGCGCATGAAGATCGTTGAGCTTGTCCTCAAAATTCTTCACAGAAGAAATTTTCTTGTTCAAGTCTTCTATTGAAACTTCAAGCTGCTTTTTAAGAATATCGGCCTTGTCAAAAACCGCTGTTTCAGTTTTGAATGCGCCGATGCTCTTGTTTATTTCATCAATCTGAAGCTGAATCGTGTTCGCTTCCTGTCCGATTTTATCAAAGGCATCACTGAAAACACGCTTGTATTCTTCAACCTGCTTGTCAAAACGCTTCTTAAGCTCCTTGGTCTGCGTGTCCGCATATTCTTCACGCTCCGCAATGGATTTGTTTACTTTTGCAATCATGTTCTCGTACTGCTCGTTAAAATCAGAAATCGCAGACTTGGATTTTTTGTCATAGTCAGCAAGAATACCAGCCGCCTTGCCAGCCGCAGAAGAAAAATCTTTCTGCAGATCATTTATTTTCTGCTCGTTTGTATCAGCCAAAACTATAAGCTGATCCTCAATCTTCTTGGCGGCATCCTCATATTTGCCTTTCAGATTGTTGTTCCATGCTGAAAATTCCTGCATAGCCGCATCGATTGTCGCAGACTGGGATTCCTGCTTTGAAAGAAGAATATCCCTGAAATTCTCAAACTTTGAATTCAAATCATTCTCGATTTTGTCAAGCTGCTCATTCATGCGCTCGTTGTAACCGTCGGTTTCAGTTTTCAGATACTGGTCAGCACTTTCTATTGTCTTTTTAATTTCACTTCTGTACTGCTCGATAAAATCATGAATTTTCTGATTCACCGTATTAATCTGCTCCTGAACAGTTGACTGGCCAGAAAGAAGAGCCGTCTGGAATTTCTTCTCCTGGTCGAGTGTCTTTTTCGTGAGATCAGAAATTCTTTTTGCAAGGGCATCATCGTAGTTCTTTTCAAGAGCAGCGCGTTTCATCTCGTATTCCGCTGTAAACTCTGAAAACTGATTGTCAAATTTATTTTTCCAGTCCGAAAGCTTGAGCGCAACATCATCCTGCCGCTTTGCAAGATCCGCGGAAAATGAATCTTCGAACACTTTGACTTTTGCACTGAGCTTGGCGGCAGAATCCTTTTTTATTTCATCAAGCGAAGTCTGAACTGAATCCAAATCATCCTTGAGTTTTTCATACTTTGAAACTATGGACTTTTCAAAATCCTCCTGGGTTTTCTGCGCACCCTCAGAGAATTTTTCAAAATCGCCGATTACTTTTTTCTGGCTTTGATCCATAAGTTTTCTCAATGAAGACTCAAGCTTGTCAACGTCCGCTCCAGCTGTGTTCAATTTCTTAAACCTATATTCCATTTCCTTCTTGTAGCCATCAAGCTGCTTGTCAAGAATTTCAAGATACTTTGTCTGACGGGCATCACATTCATCAGCAATATTTTTTGTGGAGGAAACAAGCGCGCTGTTCAGCTGGTTAATCTGCTCCTGCATGGAAGAAGTAAATTCCCTGAGCTTTTCAGAGTTGGCAGAATTTTCATTTTCAATGCGGTCGGCAATTTCTTTTGCGCTTCCTTCAATCTGCTCGTACCTGGAAAGAATTTCAGCAAGCGTTCCTTCGATATTTCCCTTTACAGTTTTTGACTGCTCATCAAGAGAGCCGAGCGTTGATTTTATATCCGAATGCATTTCGTCAACACGCTTTTGAACATCGGTTTTATACTTTTCAAGATTTGCGGAGCTCAAGGCACTGAATTTTTCGTAGGCGGCGTTTTCTTCTTGTTCAGTCTTTTCACGGATAGAATCAAATATTCCATTGCAACGCTTTTCAAGCTCCTCAGCCTGCCGCTCAACAGAATTCTGAAGCGAGTCCAAAGTGTCTGTATTAACCTTTACATCATTTTTGAGACTGTCGGTTATTTTCCTTACGTTGTCCTCTGTTTGCTCAATCAGCTCCTTTGCTTCTGCCGCGGCATTATCAGAAAGCGACTGGACTTCATTTATCCGCTGCTCAATCAGCTCCTGCAAAGTCTGTGTTTTAGCATCAAGCTCCTCTTTTAACGACTTTGTATTCTGCTCAATTTTCTGTGTATAATCTGAAGTTGTCGCCTTGTACTGCTCCATTGCGCCAAGAGTCTGGGTTTCCACATTGTTTTCAAGCTGCTCAAGTTTCTTTTCAATTTCCAGGGCGCGCTCTTTAATCTGACGGTCAAGGGCTTCGGCACGATCGGAAAGCTCCTTGCGCAAAGCATTAGTTCTTGCATCAATGTCCTGCGTGTAAGTGGAAGTTGTGGTCTTGTATTTTTCAACGGCCTGCTCAGTCTGAATCTTTACATCATCTGTAAGAGCAGAAAGTTTTCTGCGGATATCATCTTCAAGGCTGCTTGTGCGGTCTTTTATTTCTGATGAAATTGACAGAGTTTTATTGTCTATTTCTTCAAGTTTTTTCTTGAATATGCTTTCAATAGAACTGAATTTCTCGGTGGAGCTGCTGTTAAGAGTTGAAATTTTCTGGCGGATTTCATCTTCGATTTTTGTAATTGATTTTTCAAGCGAACCGCTTACAGCCCCTGTCTTCTGCTTTATTTTTTGATTCAGCTCATCAACTTTGCTGTCTAAATCCTTGTCAAACTCGTGCATTTTTTCCTTGAGTTTTGAATCGAGCCGCGAAGACTTGTCATTGAACAAAGCAATAAGGGCCTGAGATTTTTTCTTCATTTCAGACTCTGCATTTTCATTGTTTGCATCCAGATTTTCCTTCAGCTCTTTTGTTTTCTGCGAATAATTTTCCTCAAGCTCACGAATCTTATCATCAAAAATCTGAATGACATTGCTGCTCTTGTTGGAAAAATCAAGATCCATAGATGCCGCCTTATCATCATAGGATTTCAAAAGCGCCTTTGTTTTTTCTTCTATATTTGAAGATATATCCTCATAGTTTTTTTCCAGTGCGTTTTCAAGCTCAGAAGTTTTGGAGCGGTAGTTGTTTTCAAGGTCGGATGTAGTGCTTCTAAAAATCTCTTCAAGCCGGGACGTTTTTTCTTCAAGCAGGGAATCAAGAGTGGAAATTTCAGACTCAAGTTTTTCTGAAAAGCCCGCAACATTGGAGTCAAGTTCCAATGAGAATTTTTCAGATTCCTGCCTTACGTTTTCTGCAATCTCAGAAGTTTTTTCCTCAAGAGCCTGGGCCTGGCTGGTAACACTGTCAAGCAGAGATGAAAATTTTTCAGCAAGCTCTGTGTCCAAACTAGAAATTTTTTCAGAATATTCGCTCTGTATTTTTGCAGTTGAATTTTCAACCTCGGCAGAAAGGCTGTTCAGCTTGCCGCTTAGCTCACTTTCAAGGCTTTCTGTTTTTTCAGAAAACACACTGTTAAGGTCTTCAACTTTAGTTTCCAGCCGGGAATTAAAGCTGTCTATATTCTCCCTGAAAAAATCCTCGACACCCTGAACTTTACTGTTCCATTCCTCGGTCAAAACATTTGTACGGGCATCTATCATTTCTTTCAGATGATCTGTGCGCTCAGTGAATTTCTTTTCAAACGAAGCAGTCTGGTCATTCAATGAATCGCTGAATTTCTGTGTTTTTTCTTCAAGGTTATTTCTTATTTCCCCAATCTTGAAATCAATGGTTCCGTTGAGCTGCTCTGACTGCGCTTTCACTTCAGCAAGACACTGCTCCGTCTTTTCGTTGAATTTACGCATCAGCTCTTCAAACGATTCGTCCTCAAGCTGCTTTGCGTTTTCGATCGCCTTTGAATACGCCTGTTTTATGTCGTCCTCAATTTTCTTCATGATTGCGTCATTCTGCTTTATGGCCTTTTGAGTTGTTTCGTCAATCGCAGAAGCGCGCTTTTCATACTCTTTAAGCAAATCGGAGCCAATGGCCTTCAGCTGCTCGGAATTTGTTACAGAAAATTTCTTTTCAACCTCGGCAATCTTGCTGTTCATAGAGTCGATAATCTGATTCTGCCGTGAAAGCCGGGAATTAACCTTGTCCACAATGGCCGATTCCTTTCTTACAGAATCAAGGTTTTTTTCCACAGCCGCAGTCATTTCCATAAGGCTCTGAAGAATCTTGTCATAATCGTTGATTTTGTTTTTTATATTCTCAATATTCTGAATAGGATTTTCAAAATTTTTTGTAGTTGAGTTGCACTCATCAATCTGCATCTGCATTCTTTTTATTGCAGCCTTGACTTCAATATCCTTGGTTTCAAGGTCATTTTCAAGAATCTTTATAGAATTCTGCTGATCCTCAAAATACTTGTCGAATTCTTCCTGCCTCTGGTTTGCATAAGACCTGAGTTTTCTCATAGGATCATCATTTTTACTAAGCTGCCTGACAATAAAAGAAACAATCTCAGACAAAACCACTGCAATTATAATTAAAAAAACATTATTCACTTTTTATTTCCCGTCCGAATTTATTAAGAATCCTCTAAAGAAGGAAAATTTATTTGAGAGCCTCTAAAAAATCATTGAAAATGAATTCTAAAGGCCCGCTCTATTCTAGCACAATTTTTTTAAGCTGACGATAATTTTTAAACGAAATGTCAGCCTCAGGAAGCTTTATTCCAAAAATCCGCCTGAAACCTTTGAGAATATATGCGCTTTTCATTTTTGCATTGTTCGCGCCCAAAACATCATACTTTTTGCTGTTCCCGACATACAAAATCTTCTCCGGCGGCACTCCAAGTTTTCTGGAAAGAATTCCAAAGGGATACACAGAAGGCTTTAATGCGCCGGATTCCTCTGAGCCTATGCACACATCGCACAGATTCAGAATTCCCCATATATCGCCCTTTTGCGACGGCGGAAAATCAGAAAGAATTCCAATTTTCAGACCGGCATTTTTCATTGCCTCTATACATTCATAAGCATAGCTGTATGGCTTTATTTTTTTGAAGAATTTTTTCAGTCCCTCATAGCAGATATCGTTTATGATTTTTTTTGCCTGCGGTGTTGAAATCTTTGCCTCTTCCGCAAAAAGCCTTGCCTGGAATTCATAAAAATCCGACAAGGGCGCAGTCCTGTGAAGAATCCTGCGGATTTTATTATAGTGAAGATAAAATGAAAAATGTCTAATCACATACAGCGGCATAAGAATATAAAGCTTCCATGACGGATAAAGCGTCCCGTCAATATCAAATGCAACTGCTTCAATTCCCTCGAGCATACACTGTAATTATATAGAAATAATTATGTAATCTCAAGCGTATATTCAAAACAGACCGTTCCTTCTTCTCCGGGCGAAAAAAGCCATCCGTGAATCTGTTTTTTTATTTCCGCCTGAATCTGAAAAGGCAGAAGCGACGGGGGCACAATGGAAATTTTTTCCAGAGGCACAGTGCCGTCCGCAAGAACCCTGAACCGTATTAAAACCCTGCGCGTAGAATCAACAAGCCTTGCATGCTCCGAAGATATTTCTATAAAAGGCGTTTCGGGATGCAAAAGCTCCCTTTTTTTGCCGCCCGACATTTCAAGAAAAACACGTCCGCCGCTTTCCTTTTCCCCGGAAGAATCCGCGCCCCCGGAATTTACAAAAGCAGAATCCAAGGCGGAATTTTCCGCGCTGTTAAAATCCATGTCAGCTGAAATCGGCTCAGCTTCAAATGCGGAGCTGGAAGAAATTTCCGGCGCTTTTTTTTCTACGGAGCTTTTTGCGGGGGAATCTTTATGCGCTGTGTTTTTTTCCGGGATTTTTTCCGCTGCGGCTCTGGATAAAAAAATTGAAACGGCGGCTGGCTCTGTAAAATTTTTCTTCTCGCTGAATTTCAGCAAAGATAAAAAAAATAAAATTGCCACAAAAAAAACTGCGGTTGCGGCGGCGGCAAACAAAACTGCGCGCTTTTCAATGCATGTCATTTTTTTCAGCCGTCATTAAATTCACGCAGGAAAAACCGCCTTCACGGATGATGTCAAGAAGCTCAACAATTCTTCCGTTCCTTGCGTTTTTGTCCGCCGAAATAAAAACAGGAAATTCCGCGCGCAGAATTTTCCCCGTGTCAAATTCCAAAAGCAGAGCCAGAAGCTCGTCATCGGAAATGTTTTTTTCATTGAGCCACAAAGCCCCGTCTTCCTCCACGGAAATCACAAGGCCTTCAGATTTTACCAGCGCCGCCGACTCGCTTGAAGGAAGCGAAACATTCAAAGCGGAATATATATTGAAACTGGTGGAAACAAGAAAAAACAAAACAAGCTGAAAAATAACATCCAGCATCGCGGACAGGTCGACAGCCGGCCTTGTCCTGGATTTTAAAGAAACCCTCACGCCAAGCTCCGTGTTTTTTTTGTAAGCGCAAACAGCATAGATGTAACAGTCTGCTCCATGCAGATTATTCCTCGCCTTGAACATGAATTAAAGCAGGTGCTGAAAACAAGCGCGGGAATAGCAACCGCAAGGCCTGCGACAGTCGTTATCAGGGACTCGGAAATCGCCCCGGCAAGAAGCGCGGAGTTTCCCATTGCGCCAGAATCTCCGATAATGCCAAAAGCCCTTATATTCCCGGAAACCGTTCCAAGCAAACCGAGCAATGTTGAAATATTTGAAATTATTCCCAGCGCAGAAAGATTGCGCTCAAAATCCAGAACAGCCAAGTCCATCCGCACCTGGATAAATTCCTTCAAGTCCGGCTCTGAAAAATTTCTGTGCTCCAGCGCGCATTTTACAACCTTTGCGCAGGGAGTACCGGCAAAATCACAGGCGGAATTCGCACCTTCAAAATCGCCGCTCAATATCAAGTTTTCAATTACGGCATTGAATTTTCTGTCCCGCTTTTTCACTGAAAAAAAATAATAGAAACGTTCAAAAATAATAAACACAGCAATCAGCGCACAGGCGATTATCGGAACCATTATTATTCCGCCGCTTTTTAAAATAGCAAGCATTTTTCACCTCCCATAACGGCTGCCCGGAAAAAAGTTCAGCCTATTGAAAATAAATTTCCAGAAGGAGCTTTATTTTTTTTCATAAGGGAAAAAAGCTTCGGATGCCTTTACGCGCTCCAGATGAACATAGCAATTCCGGTATCTTTCTATGAAATTTGCAAGAGAAATTTCCCTGCCCTGCTCAAAAATAAAACAGCCGAATTTTCCATTGCTGTCAAAATACGGAAAGAAAACCGCACAGTCGTTAAAGACAAATTCATCAGGCTTCAGATACGAACCTTGCCTTACCGCGCCAAGATAAAACCACGAAGGCTCTGTAACCGCAAGAACATAAAGCACAGATTTTATTTTTTCAACTGAATATCCGGTGTTCCTGATATAACCGTTTGAAGAGGCAACTTTTGCGCCCAGGGATTCAGAGGCAAAATGATTCTGGTTTACATCAAGCCCGGCGGATTTAAAGTCAGCGTTTCTTCTTGAGCGGACAGAATATGCCTTTGAAGCAAGATTTCTGCACCAGTCAAGTGTAAAATACAAATTCCAGTCCTGCGACTTCACTCCGATTTTTCCAACTGAATCAAACTCGACAGTCGGCACTGTCAAATCAGGAATTTTTGTTCCCATGCCTGACACCGGCTCCACAATTCCGTCTATAATCCATTTTAAAAATCCCGCGCCGGACAGATACAATTTTTTTTCATCAGGCTTAATTTCAAATCCGGATGAATTTTTCAGAACATAGCTGCCGCCGGTCAAAATTGATTTCAGCTTTCCATCAAAATCATAGCAGGCATCTTCGGAAAAAATAATTGAATCCAGATTTTCCTTTATTATGCCGGCCATAATGAGAGAATCCCGGTAAAGTCCTTTTTCCACGGAAACTTTTTCCCACGGAAGCGTTTTCTGTGTCAGGTCGCGCACTTCCTGAAATCCGACTGTGTAAATACGCTCAAACGGAATTCCCAGAGGAACAGAGCGCGCGGCAAACGAACCGAATATGCTCATGTCAACCAAAGTCTTCTGTCCCTGCGGTCTGAAAACAAGAAAAACATCAGAATCGGGGCTGAAATGCCATTCCACACGCAGAGGCTTTCCGGATTTTTTGTCCCTGAAAAGAACCCAGCTGCCGGCGGCTCCCTGGGGGTACACTGCGGCACGGACAATTCTGTGGTTGTCTCCGTTTATCAAGTCCACGTCAAGCACTGAGCGGGGCGCAACAATAACTGCAAATTCAGTTTCAGTTTCTTCCATGCGGATCTGAAAAATTTCCCCGACTCTGTTTTTCCGTAAATCCTCGCTGTATCCCCTGACTTCTGAAATCGGCGCGGAAATCCAGGAATCAACAATAGTCCGCCTTATTTCAGCTGAATCAGGAATTAAAAATCTGTTGTAATCAGCGGACACAGACGAAAAAAACAAAAGCAACAGCGGAAAAAACAAGCACTTTTTTTTCAAAACAAGCTCCATTTATGCCATAGGAACGCCTCGGAAATTTCAATTTCCAAGGCAACTACTATTTTCCAAAAAAATTCGGTTTCAGACTACAGGCACATTTTCCATTTCAACAGGCTCGGGATCCACAAAAGCGCCCTCTGCCATCTGAATTTCAGGCTTTACAATGCTCTTGTCCGGCTGGTGAATCATTCCGTCAGCTTCCTCATCAGGATGATTTCCAACAGGGGCGTTGCTCAAAAGCAGCTTGAGCCTGTTAAGCTGGTTCACTTCGCTTGAGCCCGGGTCATAGTCAATCGCTGAAATATTAGACTCAGGATAGCGGCGGCGAAGCTCCTTTATCATGCCCTTGCCTGTAACATGGTTTGGAAGACAGGCGAACGGCTGAACACAGGCAATGCTTGGACAGCCCGAATTTATAAGCTCAACCATTTCCGCGGTAAGGAACCAGCCTTCTCCCGTGATATTGCCGAGCTGAACAATGTCATCAACGCCTTTCATCATATCATAGATTAAATTCGGCGGATCGAAGCGGTGGCTTTTCCTGAGGCATTTTTTCATGTAGCCGCGGAACAGCTCAACTGCCCAAACCATAAGGCGCGCATTTTTTTCAGTCTTCTTTCCAAAGGCAAGCTGTCTATGGCGGAAAATTCCAGTACTGAATGTATAGAACAAAAAGTCCGCCAGATCCGGCATGACACATTCCGCCCCTTCACGCTCAATAACGTTTACAATGTCATTGTTTGCCGTCGGATGGAATTTTACAAGAATTTCTCCAACAACTCCAACGCGCGGCTTTTTTACAGGAAGAAGCGGAAGCCGGTCAAAGTCACGGACAATTCCCCTGATAAGACTTCTGTATTTCAGAGCTGAAAGAGATTTCAGTCCAAGCTCGCACTTCATGTTCCATTTTTCATAAAGAGCATTTGCGTTGCCGGGAACAGCCTCGTACGGACGTGTTCTGTACAAAACACGCATCAAAAGGTCGCCGAGCATAATGGAGCGAACCAGGCGGATAAGCATTCCCGGTGTGTATTTCCATCCGGGGTTTTTTTCAAAGCCCTGGGTGCTCATTGAAATAACAGGAACACGGCTGAATCCGGCATCATTCAGAGCGCGCCTGATAAAGCCGATGTAATTTGTAGCACGGCATCCGCCGCCTGTCTGGGTAATAATCAGGCTTGTATTGTCCAGATCGAATTTTCCGCTTTGGAGGGCGGCGATAAACTGGCCTGCAACAAGAATTGACGGATAGCAGGCATCGTTGTTCACGTATTTCAGACCTGTTTCAACTGCCATCGGGTCAACGGCATCAAGCACAACAAAATTGTAGCCGGAATATTCCATGGCTTTCTGCAGAAGCCTGAAATGAATCGGGCTCATCTGCGGACCTATAATCGTGTGCTTCTTTTTCATTTCCTTGGTGAAAACCTGGCGTTTGTATGAAGCGGATTTTATAGAAAGCTTTACACGGTTTCTTTCGCGCGCCCGGACTGCTGCAATCAGAGAGCGGATTCTAATTCTCACAGCTCCAAGATTAGAGCCTTCGTCAATTTTTATGAGAGTATACATTCTGCTCTTTGACTTCATGATTTCGTCAACCTGATCAGAAGTAACAGCATCAAGACCACAGCCAAAAGAAGTAAGCTGAACAAGCTCCAGATTCGCCATCCCGCTCACAAACGCGCCTGCACGGTAAAGCCGGTTGTGGTACGTCCACTGGTCTATGATTCTAAGCGGCCGCTCAATGGAACCGAGGTGGGCAACAGAATCCTCCGTGAACACTGCCATTCCCAGGCTGTTTATCATCTCAGGAATTCCATGGTTTATCTCCGGGTCAAGGTGATAAGGCCGGCCTGCAAGCACAATTCCATTTGCACCGCGGCGGATTGTTTCTTCAAGAGCCTCTTCGCCTTTTTCCTGAATATCCTTTCTGAATTTTTCCTGCTCTGCCCAGGCCGCATCAACAGCTTCGTTTATTTTCTGGCGGCTGAGATTTTTAAAGTGCGGAGAAAGCTCTTCGTACAGGCGTTCCTTTAAGCGCGGCTTGTCATAAACCGGAAGGAAGGGATTCATAAAAAGAACAGAATCATCCTGGCGGAGCTGCTCAACATTATTTCTAAGAACCTCAGGATAGCTTGTGACTATCGGACAGTTGTAATGGTTTCCCGCGCCTGAATCCTCTTTTGTTTCATAGGGAATGCACGGATAGAATATAAATTTAACGTTCTGCTGAAGAAGGCTTTCTACATGGCCATGCGAAATTTTTCCAGGGTAGCAGACGCTTTCCGAAGGGATTGTTTCAAGTCCTTTTTCATACACTGCGCGGCTGGAACGGGGCGAAAGGCGCACACGGAATCCCAGCTTTGTAAAGAACGTAAACCACAGCGGATAATTTTCATATATATTAAGAACGCGCGGAATTCCCACATCGCCCATGGGAGCATTCTCCGGCTTGAGCGGAACATAATACCCGAACAGTCTGCGGTATTTCCATTCAAAAAGATTCGGCAGATTCTTTTCGTCCTGATTTTCAGAAACATTCTTGTTGCTCGCCTCGACTACTACAGCTTTTTCTTCAAGCTCTGCACCGCGCTCACAGCGGTTGCCGGTAATAAATTTTCTTACAGCGCGGACAGTTTCTCCCTGTGCGCCGGAAGTAGAAAATGTATTTATTGTAAGAAGACAGTTGTTGGAGCATTTTCCGCAACGGCGAAGCTCAAGGTCAACCTTGAACGACTCAAGCTGCTCCAAGGTGGCAATGCCGCTCTTTACGAATTTAGGAGTCTGATCCGGGTCATCCGGCTTTGGACGGCGCAAATCCTCCCACTGGTCCATTGCGATAAGAGCCGAGCCATAAGCACCCATAAGCCCCGCAACGTCAGGACGGTATACACTTACTCCTGCGATTTTTTCAAAGGCACGGAGAACGGCATCGTTAAAGAAAGTTCCGCCCTGTACAACCACCTTTTTGCCTATATCGCTCGCCTTGCGCAGTTTTATTACTTTAAAGAGCGCATTCTTGATGACAGAATAAGAAAGTCCGGCTGAAATATCGGCAACTTCCGCGCCCTCTTTTTGGGCCTGCTTTACACGGCTGTTCATAAAAACAGTACAGCGGGTTCCAAGGTCAACCGGCTTTTTTGCCATCAGCGCAATCTTTGAAAAATCCTGAACGCTCATTCCCATTGTGCGCGCAAAATTATCAAGGAAAGAACCGCATCCGGCAGAACAGGCTTCATTAAGCTGAATTGAAACAATCGCCCCGTCCTTCATTCTGAGGCATTTCATATCCTGGCCGCCGATATCCAAAAGGAATTCAACGCCCGGAACAAAAAAGTCAGCGGCGCGGTAGTGAGTTATAGTTTCAACTTCGCCTGCATCAACACCAAGAGCAGCCTGAAACAAAGCCTCTCCGTAGCCAGTGGAAACAGAGCGGGCAATATAG
The DNA here is from genome assembly GCF_051883275.1 of Treponema sp. GTDB lineage: Bacteria > Spirochaetota > Spirochaetia > Treponematales > Treponemataceae > Treponema_D. The sequence continues at coordinate 35,669 of NZ_JBJETK010000015.1, forward strand.
CATTTTTCAGGCAGAATTTTATAAAGACTTTTTAAAACCTTTACAGCCAGGTCAACAGGATTTCCTGCGTTCACATCATAAAAGCGCCATAAAATCCGGCCCTTGACATCAATAAGCACAGCCTTTGTGGTAGTGGAGCCTGCATCAAGTCCCAGGAAAACAGGGCCTTCCGCAGAATCCAGATCGCCGGTAATCGCTTTTTCCTCTGCATGCCGCCTGTTGAATTCGTCAAGCTCCTCCTGAGTTGTAAAAAGAGGCTCAAGCCGCTGAACTTCCTGCATTTCCGCGCCGACAAGATTTTTCAGGCTGTCACGAAATTCCTTGATTGTGGGGAAAGTTCCGCTGCCGCTGGCTGCACCCACACATTTCATTTCCCGCTCGGCCGAATATGCCGCACCAGAAGCTACAAAAAGCTGGCTGTTTTCTGGAACAATTATCTGGTCAGGCTCAAGCTTCAGTGTAATCACAAAGCGTTCTCTCAGCTGATCCAAAAAATGAAGCGGTCCGCCAAGAAAAGCGACATTTCCGCGGATAGGCTTTCCGCACGCAAGCCCCGAAATTGTCTGGCTCACAACAGCCTGAAAAATAGAAGCAGCAATATCTTCGCGCCTGGCACCCTCGTTAATCAGGGGCTGGACATCTGTCTTGGCAAAAACACCGCAACGTGCGGCAATCGGATAAATGGTGGTTGCTCCGCGCGCAAGGTCGTTCAAGCCGGAAGCATCGGTTTCAAGGAGAGCCGCCATCTGGTCTATAAAAGCTCCTGTTCCGCCTGCGCAGGTTCCGTTCATGCGCTGTTCAACTCCGCCTTTAAAATAAGTGATTTTAGCGTCCTCGCCGCCAAGCTCAATCACAACGTCCGTCTGGGGAATAATCTTGCGGACTGCGGTGGTAGCGGCAACAACTTCCTGAATAAACGGAATATTCAGCCACTGTGAAACAGAAAGACCGCCGGAACCAGTGACCTTTACACTGACAGTCTGATTTTCCCTGGCGGGAAGCAACTTTTCAAGAGAATCAAAAGCCTTGTTCACCACAGTGATAATTGTATTTCTAATATCAGCCCGGTGCCGCTCATAGGCCCCGTACAAAAGTTCATCATTTTCTCCGAGGGCAACAACCTTTACAGTAGTAGAACCAACATCGATTCCCATTCTAACAGGACGGACAACGGGAGATAATGAAGAAATATCACCTAAGCTATTATTTTCCATACAAAAAACACCTTTTCAGCTAAAAAATAAGAATTTACCCTATAGTTTATAGGATAATAAACAGAAATTCAATGAGAGCAACAGCAGAACAGAATAATCACATCAGGAACATCAGAAAGCGACTTAGGCATTGAACTTCTGGGCAGGGGTCACCATCCAGATAGCCTTCAGCTCAACAGAGCCGGTATTTTCCAGCACATGCGGCGACCCTGCATTGAAGGTAACACTGTCCCCTTCCTTGAGCGCAATTTCCTTGTTTCCATAGTGGAGAATTCCTTTCCCCTGAACAATCAGCCCCATTTCCTTTCCAAGATGACCGTAGCTTCCCCTGTGTGTCCGGCTTCCCGGAGGAATGGATATTGTGTAGCTTTCAAAGGAATTTTCTCCATTGCCGGAAAACGGATCTGAAAGCTCCTCGTAAACAACATCCTCCTCGTGGATTTTACGCCTGTCCTCGCAGCTGATTACAGAAACGGGGCGGCGGCGGCAGTACTCCTCAAAGAGAAATTCAAGGCTTATGTCCAGGGCATCCGCAATATCAAGCAGAGTATCTATCGCAGGGGAAACCTTATTGCGCTCAATCTGTGAAACAAGACTTTCGCTTACTTTTGCATGCGCAGCCACGGTCTTCAGTGTCATGTGCTTGCGCTCACGCACAGCCCGGAGTTTTTCTCCAAACTGATACTGCTTTTTATTTTCTTCTTCGCTCATTTTTTTTGCCCGAGTAATTTCACGGAAGCTCTGGTTAACTTAAAAAATCAGCCGGCGCTTCCATGCCGTTTTTCATATTTCGCTGAAATACTGAAACAGCAAGATATATTGGAAACCTCGAAAAACTTCAGTTTTCAAGGATAAAAACCTATTGTCAAATATTCCGTCCAGGCGGATTCACGACCTTGCAAAAGTGTCATTTTTCTGCTTTTCCTGGTTTTTTTCCATTATAAAGCGGATAAAATGGTCTTCCAGCGTATTTTTCGGGCCCTCGATATGAAGCCTCTGCCTGGCTCTGGCGTTGTCACGGCGCACAGTGTACAAAAGGTAAAAATCCCGGTAGTCAAGGTTGATGTCCGTCTTTACGCGCTCTCCAAGGTAGGAACTTACCTCATCGCGGCCAATCGACTTTACGCCCTGCTCCCTCAGAATTCCTTTCAGCCTCAGAATCTGCTCATAGGAAACACCGAAAAGAAATTCCTCCATTGCCTGGGCAACATCAGGCTCGCCGAGTTTTTCCCTTATAAATGCGCCCCACTGCTCATCCATCTGAAAAGTAACAGTCATAAGCTCGCTTGTTCCCATCATAGAGCCAAACGCAGGAGCCAGACGGCGGCGCGCAGACCACACCGACTGCAAAACAGGCGCAATGTCAGAAATTGTCTGATCGCTTCTGTGCTCCCAGAGAATTATCAGGGAATTCGCAAGCTCCCTTCTGAGGTCAATAGAAATTGACTTGTCCTTTATGAGGTTCATGTAAACATCTTCCGCCATGAGCGTGAACATCATGGAAACAGTTTCGTCGTAGTATTCCTTGGCTTCCTGCTCTGACATAAGGGCATAGTTTCTGGCAAGCTTGGACATCGAAAAAAACGTATGGATTTTTGTCACAAGAAAGCCCTTGCCCAGAATAGCCTTTGACGGCATGTGGAGCACAGTATCGCCTTCTTCCTGATAGGATATGATGCTTTCAACAAGAGCCATGGGAGTTCGTGTGGAAGTTGTTGTGTTCGCGCGCTCAAGCAGGGAAGGAAACCGGGCAATCGACTGCGCAAGACTTGTAACATCCCCCAGCCTTTCCTGAAGGCGCACAAGCCTGTCGGGGGCGTTTTTTTCAAGGGCAGCCTGAAGCTTTTCTATGAGCCGCTGCTGGTATTCTGTAAAAACAACAATTCCAGTCTGTATTATCTCATTTTTTGCGGCTTCGTTATTATCAAAAAAATATGAAATATCAACCTGGGAAAAATCTGAATTTTTAATTTTATCCGCACTCAAATCAAACACACCTTTTAAAAGAAAATCTGCTGCGGCAAAAAACATCACGGGAGCTTCCTGAAACACTGAAATTTTCAGAAGGCTCCCCTGCGGCTGACACTAAATAACCTTCATTCTGATTATTCACCGTCCCCTAAAAAAGAACGTCACGCTGCTCCATCTGAAAGCACAGCTGACCTTGCCGGGCACAATTACAAGGCTGTCCCGAAAAAGCATTTGTTTTCCGAGCTTCCTATAAAAAAAACACAGGCAGAACAAAAAGGAAACCCCGTTTCCGCCTGATTTTTACAATTATACCATACATTCTTCAATTTTCAACTTATAATCTGAAAAAAAATCACATTCGCCCATTTCCGCTTCAAATAAAAAAAATACATTCCGATAATAAAAGTATGAAAAAGCGTATTTTGTTTTCAATCCTGATTTTTGCAGGCGCCGCATTCTCACAGCAGGTGCGAGGAATTGTAGAGCTTCCTCAGATGCAGATTCTGGCAGAAGATATTTCAGCAAAGGAAAGGTTTTCGGCTTCCGGGGAAAGGGAAGGCATAGACCTTTTTATACGCAAAAAAGATTCTATAAATAGTGTCATGCTTGTTGAAACCACAAAAGATCCGAACGGAAAGGAACCAAACTACGCTTACCGGGCCGGTGAATGGAACAGTACCAACGGAGATGAAATCCGCTACCTTGACGGAAAGGAACTCCGCTCTGAATATGCAAAGTACAGCCTTATTTCCTCAACTGTGGAAGACCACCCGCAGCTTGGCAAGGCTTTTCACATATTCATTCCGAACAAGCTTTACTACGGCTATCCATGGTCGCGGAACGGCTCTGTGCAAATCGGAAAGGGAGTCTTTATAAATATCCGGACATTTGAAAAACCGTACGGGGACTACAGCGGAAAATACATGGACAACCCGTTTATGTTCGACATCGGAAAAGCCCCGGAAAAACCCAAAAAGCCTGAAATAATCGAAGAACTGCCGGAACCATTGCCCGCTCCGGAACAGGAAATTCTCATTGATGACTACAGTCCTGAAGCTGCGCAAAAATTCTCGGAGCTTTCAAGAGATGGCGGCGGATTGATGTATTATTCCAAGCCGGAAAATCTTGTGCAGGATCTTCTTGCTTCAGTGGAGCGAATCAGCCCAAAAACAAAAGTGGACATCGTGCTTGCAATCGACACAACAGGAAGCATGAAGGACGACATGGATATACTGCGCGAAAAATGGTTTCCTGAATTCATTGAGCAGACAAAAAAATTCGGGGATCTGCGGACAGGACTTTTGTTTTACCGCGACTACAACGACACCTACAACTACAAGGGACTCCCCGTGAAATTCATGGATTTCACAAGAGAACTGGACAAAATCAAAAAGCAGCTGGACTCTGTGATAATCCACGGAAACGAAGGCGGCGATATTCCAGAAGCTGTGCATGAAGCCCTGTTTGCTTCGATTCAGTTCTATGAATGGAGAAAGGATGCGCAAAGAAAAATCATTCTTCTTGGAGATGCCGAACCGCATCCAAAACCAAGAGGTCCGCGCAAATTAACGCAGGAAAAAATAATGCAGCTGGCAAATGAAAAGAAAATCATTCTTGACTGCATTATTGTTCCTGACGAAAAAACAAAAGCCGCAAAGTAGCATAACAAGCATAAAATCATAAGCGTTGAAATAACGAAAGGCTGCCCGTTTTTGGACAGCCCTTTTTTTATGCTGAAAAGAAAAATTCTAAAATTCAGTTTGCGGCGGCTCCCATAAACCAAAGGCTGAAAAAGTGGCATACTGTTCCTGCAAGACAGAAAAAGTGAAACACTGTATGCATCCATCTTATTGACTTGAGCGCATAAAAGACAAAGCCCACAGTATAAAAAATTCCTCCTGCAATAAGAAAAAACACGCTAGATTCAGGCAGAACCTGAACAAGCCTTTTCCATGCAAACACAATCGCCCATGCCATCGGAAGATAAGTTGCCGCTGAAAGCAAGCGGATTCTGCTCCCGAATATTGAATAGAAAGTGCATCCGGCGGCGGCAATTCCCCATTCAATTCCGAACAGCGTCCAGCCGAGCGTTCCACCTAGAGCCGCGATGCAGTACGGCGTATAGGTTCCTGCTATCAGAATGTAAATTGAGCAGTGGTCAAGAATACCGAACACTTTTTTTGCCGCGGCAGGAGTAAGGCTGTGGTAAAGCGTGGACATGGCATAAAGAATAATCATTGCCGCGCCGCATATCGACACTCCGACAACACCGGCGGCACAGCTTCCTTTTTCCGCAGAACGAACCACATTCACTATTAAAAGCGGAAGCGCCGCACACGAAAGCAGCGCACCGATTCCGTGGGAAATTGCGTTTCCTATTTCCTCCGCGGTTGTATACTGCTTTATTTTATACTGCGATGATATTTTGTTCATATTTCCTCCTAAAAAACTCCGGCATCAGCGGCAGCGCATGGAAGCGCCGAAATTTCGCATTGCACTGTCAGTGTCCAGTTAGACATTTTTAATATAAAAAGGTTGCAGTTTTTTGAATTAATTGCAAATTATTATCATATAAACTACAATAAGGCTTATGGCAAAGACTGTTGATGACAAAAAAATTATTTACACTATGGATAGGGTTTCCCGGGCTTACGGGACTAAAGTTGTTCTAAAAGACATAAGCATTTCATATTATTACGGCGCAAAAATCGGAGTTATCGGTGAAAACGGCGCAGGAAAATCCTCGCTGTTCAAGATTCTGGCCGGAGTGGACAATGATTTTACAGGCGAAACACATCTGCTTCCGGGATTCACAATGGGCTATCTGGAGCAGGAGCCTCAGCTTGAGCAGGGCAAGACTGTAAAGGAAATCGTAATGGAAGGTGTCAAGCCGATTACAGACCTGCTTGCTGAATTCGACAAGGTAAATGAAGCCTTCGGAGATCCCGACGCGGACTTTGACAAACTCTGCGCGCGCCAGGCTGAGCTTCAGGAAAAACTTGATGCCGCTGATGCATGGAATCTTGATTCAAATCTGGAGCTTGCAATGGATGCTCTGCGCTGTTCGCCGGCTGACCAGGTTGTTGATGTTCTTTCCGGAGGAGAAAGACGACGTGTTGCCCTGTGCCGCCTTCTTCTGCAGCAGCCTGACATTCTGCTTCTGGATGAACCGACAAACCACCTTGATGCGGAAACTGTCGCATGGCTTGAGCGGCATCTGCGCGACTACAAGGGAACAATTATCGCCATTACCCATGACCGCTATTTTCTTGACAATGTGGCCGGCTGGATTCTGGAAATGGACAGGGGCGAAGGCTATCCGTTCAAGGGAAACTACTCTGAATGGCTTGAGGCAAAGCAAAAGCGCCTTGAACTTGAAGAAAAGCAGGCTTCCGTGCGCCAGCGCGAAATGAAAGAAGAGCTTGAGTGGATTCATGCAGGCGCAAAAGGTAGACAGGCAAAGCACAAAGAGCATATCACAAAATACGAGCAGCTTCTTGCCGAAGAGCAGAAAAGAGTTCAGCTCAGGGACAACCAAATTTCAATACCGGCAGGCCCTCGGCTGGGAAGCCTTGTAATTGAAGCCCACAAGCTTACAAAGTCATTCGCCGACAAGCTTCTTTTTGAAAATCTGGATTTTGCAGTGCCGGCAGGAGCTGTTGTGGGAATTGTAGGACCAAACGGCGCAGGAAAAACAACTTTATTCAAAATGCTTTCAAAAGCCGCCACAGGAGAAGGAGAAGAATCCCCTGATTCAGGCGAAATAAAAATCGGCGACACAGTAAAGCTTGTGTACGTTGACCAGATGAGAAGCCGGCTGGATCCAAACAAGACAGTTCTTGAGCTTCTTTCAGACGGCTCGGATCTTATAAAGCTCGGCGCAGTTGACGAAAAAGGCCGTCCGATAAACGGCGCGCTGCGTGAAGTGAATGCCCATGCGTACTGCTCGTGGTTTAACTTCAACGGGGCTGAGCAGAATAAAAAAATCAGCGTGCTTTCGGGCGGAGAAAAAAACAGGCTCAACATGGGACTTATGTTCAAGGAAGCCGGAAACGTTCTGCTTTTAGACGAGCCGACAAATGACCTTGATATTTCCACAACGCGCTCGCTTGAGGAAGCCATAAACAGTTTTGCCGGCTGTGTTCTTGTCATAAGCCACGACCGCTATTTCCTTGACAGAATCTGCACCCACATTCTTGCGTTTGAGAACAACAGCGAAGTCAAGTGGTTTGAGGGCAACTGGAGCGAATATGTTGAATGGAAGAAAAACGTCCTTGGCATTGACGACGACCATCCGCAGAAAACTATGTACAGAAAGCTTACAAGGGCATAAACATGAAACTTCCTTCTTCTAAGCTTGATGTGCGCCTCATTGCGCTCGACCTGGACGACACGCTTCTGGACTCAAACCGGCAGATAAGCGACAAGAATGTGCAGGTTTTGCAGGAATGTGTGCGGCGCGGAATATATGTTGTGCTTTGCTCCGGCCGCGCTGAAGATGGAATACTTCCGTTTGTGCGCCGCCTTGACATTGCAGGAAGTGAATTCGGAAAATTTATTATCGCCATAAACGGATGCAGTGTCTTTGACATGCACGAGCGCAGACAGATTTTTACATGCAGCGTAAAACAGGATATTCTTTTGCAGGCTGATTCCGAGGCTGAAAAAATGGGGCTTAAAAGCGAAGTATATTCGCCCGACACAATTTTCTATGCCGAGGAAAATTCATGGACACGAATCGACGTTGACATGTGCGGACTCAAAGGCAAAACCGTGGAAAACTACAGGGATTTTCTGCGCCAGGGAAATTTCCCCAAGATGCTGATTCCAGGAGAGCCTGAAACACTTCAGATTCTGCAAAAAAAACTGAAGGAAAATTTCGGGGAATCTGCTGTTGTCTTTACAAGCAAGCCTTTCTTCCTTGAAATTCTTCCGCCCGGATGCGGCAAAGGTGAATCTATCCGCTGGCTGGCTGACCACATCGGAATTCCATACGGAACCACAATGGGATTCGGAGACAGCATGAACGACGAAAGCATGATTGAAAAATGCGGTTACGGCGTATGCATGAGCAACGGAATAGATTACATAAAAAATGCCGCTGACTTCATCACTCAGAAAAGCAATGACGAAAGCGGCGTTGGCGACTTCATAGAAAAATTTGTCCTCTAAGAAAATCTAGCTGCGGCTCTGGCTGTCGGCTTTTTGAAGAAGCTCTGTTTCCCACTGAAGCAGGGCTTTTTCTGTCTTGGAATTTGAGCCTTTTACATCGCACATAATTCTGAAAACAGGCTCTGTTCCGCTCGGGCGCATCCATATAAACGCAACGGGATTTTTTTCCGAATCAAGAAACTGCACTTTCAGTCCGCCGTTTGCATTGTTCCATTCCTGCGCATCAGAAATTTCATCTGTGCCGTTTGTTGTGCAAGCCCTGTAGCTGAAAATTCCAGCATCCTGTTTTAACTGCTCCTTTTTTTCTTCCCAGAATGAAATAAATTCCTTCCTGAAATTTTCTTTTAAAAGCCCCTTGTCCTGTGTTTTCACCTGAAGCAGCGCGCGGCTTTCGCTCACTCCCGTTGTTGTATATTCAGGCAGCGTTGAAATTACATCATCCAGTGTAAAATCGCTTCTGTATTTTTCTTCCTGCCCCGACATCCGGCACCACAGATGAAAAATGCCGGGCCTGTTTTTCTGGTCACGGATTGCAAGAAGCTTTACGAGCGCAAAAATAGTCGCAACGGGATCTCTCACCGCAGACGGATATGTGATGTTTCCGCCGTTGCTTCCCTCTCCGAAAATCCGCACATTGAAGCCTTCATCTCTTTTTTTGCGCGCAAGATTCACTACATTCGCCTCGCCCACTTCTGCCCGGAACACTTTTGCATTGAGCGCGGAACATATTTCGTCAATCCGCATGGATGTAGGACAGTTCACGGCAACAGCCAAATTCTTCACGCCGGGATTTTTCCAGTATTCAAAGGCAAGCTCCGACATAACGCACAGAGCAAACACTTCCTGCGCAGGAACTGTCTTTGCCTCGGTCTTGTTCCAGTAGACAATGTTTCCGCGGTCGCCGTCACAGTCAGGCATATATCCAAGCAGAGCGGCTGTGTTTCCTTGCGCCTGAAGCTCCTGAATTTTTTTTGCGCAGTGGATTAAATTTTCCGGCTCTGGAATTATTGCATGCTCGATTTTTTTTTCGTTGAATGGAATAAATCCGATGCCACATTCAGGAATAAAAAAGCTGTCGATTGAGCTGGCTCTGGCTGAACCGTTCATGTCGCACACAATGCTCAGTGGATTGCATGCCGCAGATTTTTTCAGAAAAGCGAAAATGCTGTGCTGGAAACTTTTTTTTGCGCTCCCGGAAATCACTTCCCTTATGAATTTTTTATATGCCGCAAGCGACTGTTTTTTATACTTTGCGCTTTTTAGATAAACTGAATCCACTTCAGTTTTCTGGGCGCGGATTGCAAGCGAAAGCGCGTGTTCCTCCGCATTTGACGAGCCGCACTTTTCAGCGAATTTTTCCGCAAGAATTTTTGACTGCCCCGCCTCAAGAACTCCGCCGTTGTTCAAGCCGAATTTTATTCCGTTGTGCCCGATCGGATTATGGCTCGCTGAAATATAAAGAAAGCCATCGTGCTTTTTTGAGTACGCCATTATTTCCGGGGCGGCCGCTGTTCCAAGGAAAACAACTTTTATTCCGCAGGCGCAAAGTCCCTGGATTATGTTCTGCGCGATTTCCTTTCCTGTGGGGCGGGTGTCGGCTGCGACAACAACTGCCGGGGATTTTTTTCCAGTCTGAGAAATTATGTACTCTGCAAATGTTTCTGCTATTAAAAGGCAAAGAAATCTGTTTGTTTCTCCTATGTTAGAAGAACTGTCCTCCGCATCTGCGCTCTCTGTAAAAATTTTTCTCCAGCCAGATGCTGATAAAATCATATTGTGTTCCATAATGCTATTATACGCTTCATTGTGATAATTGAAAAGCAGACGTGAAAAAAATCAGCGGACTGCCAAGCGCATTTCATTACCGCAAAAAATTCCCAGCCTAAGTTCCAGCCGGAATTTTCTTTCGATTTTCACTTACATTGAACATCGCCTTTGTTTTCAATATAATAAACGCATTATGTCAGAAAGAAACGAAAAAGAGCTTTGCCACTGGGCCGACCAGCAGGCTTCAAGAATCATCAAGCAAAAGGGTGAGCTTGAGCAGTACACCTGCGCTTCCGGAATCACCCCGAGCGGAACCGTTCACATTGGAAATTTCCGCGAGATTATTACAGTTGACTTAATTGCGCGCGCATTGCGTGACCGAGGCAAAAACGTGCGCTTTATTTATTCATGGGACGACTATGATGTTTTTAGAAAAGTTCCGGGCAATATGCCTTCGCCTGAAGTTCTTGAAAAATATCTGCGCTATCCAATTACAATGGTTCCAGATACATTCGGCAGGGACGAAAATTATGCGCGGCATCACGAGCGTGACATAGAAACCCAGCTTCCGCGTGTTGGAATCCATCCTGAATTTTTATATCAGGCGGAACGCTACCGTGCAAACCGCTATGCCGAGGGAATGAAAAAAGCCCTTCAGAACCGCGAGCTTATAAAGCAGTGCCTGAATGAATACAGAGATGAGCAGCACAAGATGAAGCCGGAGGATGATTACTGGCCGATTGCCGCTTTCTGCTGCAAATGCAACAAGGACGAAACAGAAATTCTTTCCTATGACGGCGAATACGGAGTTTCATACCGCTGCAAGGCGTGCGGACACGAGGAAAAAGGCGATCTTCGCACTTCAAAGGAATTCAAGCTCGGATGGCGTGTTGACTGGCCGATGAGATGGAACGAAGAAAAAGTTGTGTTCGAGCCGGGCGGAAAAGACCATATAAGTCCGGGCGGAAGCTACGACACTGCAAAGCTTGTGAGCAAAAAGGTCTTTGGCTGGGATGCTCCTGTTACAATGAAGTATGATTTTGTAAAGCTCAAGGGCGTTCCCGGAAAAATGTCATCCTCAAAGGGAAAAGTGATTTCTCTTGTTGATGCCCTGGAAGTTTACCAGCCGGAAGTTCTGCGCTATATTTTTGCCATGAACAAGGTTGACCATGAATTCAGCATCAGCTTTGACCTTGACGTCGTTACAATCTACGAAGCTTACGACAAGACTGAAAGAATTGCATGGGGAATCGACAAGGCAAAAAGCGAGGATTTGTTCCTGAAAGAAAAACGTATTTATGAGCTTAGCCAGATTGAATGTGGAATGCCGAAAGTTCAGCCGTATCAGGTTGGATTCAGGCTTCTGACCACTTTGCTCCAGACATATTCAGGCGATATTGAAGCCGTCATTGCATCGCTCAAGGATGTAAAGGAAGAGCAGAAGGAAACACTGCGCCGCCGCTGTGAATGTGCCTGGTACTGGATAAGGGAAAGCGCGCCGGACTGTGCGCCGGACTTCTGCTTTACACTGCGAGAAGACGGCTCAAAGGCTGAAGACATATCCGGGGTTATGCTTGATGCTGTAAAGCGTGTCCGCGATGATGTTGTTCCGCGGCTTGACACATTTGCTGTAGACAAGGAATGTCAGCAGGCTATGTATGACATTGCCTCAGAGCTTGGAATTGAATCAAAGGCTTTGTTCACAGCATTGTATCATGCTCTTATCGGAAAAGACCAGGGACCGCGCCTTGCAAGCTTCTTCAGAATCATCGGAAAGGAAAAGCTTCTGAAGATTCTGAGCGTATACTAAAAGCGCTCCGGGCAGGCACTGGATAATCATCAGATTATTCGGTGCTATTGCAGACGGAATTCAAAGGTTTGCTTATAAAATTATGATAAAGAATTTTTTGTTTATTTTTTTTATTTCAATGCTTCCCCTGATTGAACTGCGCGGAGCAATACCGGTTTCGCAGGCGCTTCAGCTTCCTGTTGTTCCGGCGTACATTGTGTGCATAATTGCAAACATGATTCCGGTTCCGTTCATCTATCTTTTTGCGCGGAAATTTCTTGAGTGGGGAAAAGACAAGCCCGCTATCGGAGGAATCTGCCGCTTTTTTCTGGTCAAAGGTTCTGCCGCCGGCGAAAAACTTCAGCGGAAAGCAGGAAAAGGAATTTTTGCCGCGCTCATGCTGTTTGTAGGAATTCCGCTTCCGGGAACAGGAGCATGGACAGGAACACTTGCCGCAAGTTTTCTTGGAATAAAATTCCGTGAAACAGTTGCCGCCGTGCTGCTCGGCATTATAATGGCAGGCTGCATAATGATGGCCGTAAGCTTTGGCGCATTCGGAGCAATAGGAGCTTTTGTGGGAAAATAACGCAAGGGTGAAAACTCCGCCTTCATCAATAAAAAAAGCTGCCCGGCAATGAACTGAAACAACAGTTCTTACGGACAGCTTGTTTTTTTATAAAAATCTCAAAAATTATTATGAGGTTTCTGTGTTTCCTTATGCCTGAAGCGCAGTTACCGCCACAGTTGCAATAATATCGTCAACACTACAGCCTCTGCTCAAGTCATTCAGCGGACGGGCAAATCCCTGGCACACAGGCCCTATTGCCATCCAGCCGCCCATTCTCTGGGCAATTTTATATCCGATGTTTCCTGCATTGATATTCGGGAATACAAACACATTTGCATGGCCTGCAACCTTGCTGCCAGGAGCCTTGAGAGCACCGACTTCAGGAGATACAGCCGCATCAAACTGGAATTCTCCATCCAGTGAAAGAGAAGGAGCTTTTTCCTGCGCAATTTTTACAGCTTCCTGAACCTTTGGAACGCTCTTCAGGAATTTGTCGTCATTTCCGCTGCCTTTTGTGCTGAAACTCAGCATAGCAACCTTAGGCTCAATGCCCGCGATTCTTTTTGCTGTGTCCGCAGTGGCAATGGCAATGTCCGCAAGCTCCTCGCTTGAAGGCTCAATGTTGATTGCACAGTCAGCCAGAAGAGCAACTCCTTCCTTTATGTAGGAATTTCCGCCTTCCGGAGCAACCATAATAAAACTTGATGAAACAGTCTTGATTCCAGGCGCAGTCTTTATAACCTGAAGTCCCGGGCGCAAAGTGTTTGCCGTTGAATGACACGCGCCGCTCACAAAACCGTCAGCATCACCCGCTTTCAGAATGAGCGCACCGAACATTGTGCGGTCTTTAAGAATATAGTTTTTTGCATCCTGAACTGAAGGATATTCCGCCTGCCCTGTTTTCTTATTGATTTTTCCTTCACGCGCCTTGAACAAAATCTCTGCATATCTGTCTGTGTCCGGGCTTGTGGCAGGATCTACAAGCTCAATTCCTGAAAGGTCAACGCCGGGAGCTACAGCAGCACATTCCGCTTCATTTCCGATAAGAATGATTTTTGCAATTCCTTCCTTGACAATCCGGGCCGCCGCCTCAACAACACGCTTGTCCTCGCCTTCGCAGAGCACAATTTTTTTTCCAGCCGCCTTAGCTTTTTCCTTCAGCTGCGAAACAAAATCCATAATGCACCTTCTTTTAAAAACATTGAAAATTTAATTTTTCAAGATTTCATTATTTGACTTGAATGTCGGGCAACCGGAATTCGAATCCGGGACCTCGTGCCCCCCAGACACGCACGCTAACCAACTGCGCTATTGCCCGAAATATGGCGTTATTATATCAAATACAAAAATGATTATCAATTAATTACCGCGCTTTTTTCACGGCGATTTTTTGCACTCCCCTGTCCGGGCGGAAGTTTTAATTTCCGCGTTGATTGTGCAAGACCTGATTTTGTGCTATCATAAGCGAAAATTTCTGCCGACATTTATGCCGACATTTTTCAGAGGTGGAGTATGGCGAAAAATCTTGATTGGGCGAACCTGCCGTTTGGTTACATAAAAACAGACAGGCGTTTTGTTGCGAATTACAAAGATGGTGCGTGGGATTCCGGAAAGCTTATCAAAGATGACAAGGTAAAGATTTCTGAATGTGCCTGTGTCCTTCAGTATGCGCAGACTTGTTTTGAAGGTCTTAAGGCTTATACAACAAAAGACGGAAGAATCGTAGCGTTCCGCCCGGATTTGAATGCCGAGCGTATGGAAAGCAGCTGCAAGCGTCTTGAAATGCCTGTTTTCCCGAAAGAACGCTTTGTAAAGGCCGTTATTGATACTATAAAAGCGAATATCAACTGGGTTCCGCCGTTTGGAAGCGGTGCAACTCTTTACGTTCGTCCTTTTATGTTCGGCTCAAATCCTGTTATCGGCGTAAAACCTGCCAATGAATATCAGTTCCGCATTCTTGTTACTCCTGTAGGTCCGTATTTTAAGGGCGGCGTAAAACCGATAACTGTCCGCATTTCTGACATTGACCGCGCTGCTCCTCACGGAACTGGCGATATTAAAGCCGGACTGAACTATGCTATGAGCCTTTACAACATTGTTGATGCACACAAAAACGGCTTTGCAGAAAATATGTACACTGACCCTGCGACCCATACCTATATCGAAGAAACCGGCGGCGCAAACATTCTGTTCGTTACAAAGGACGGAAAACTTGTAACTCCAAAGTCTGGAAGCATTCTTCCTTCCATTACGCGCCGCTCTCTTGTTCAGGTTGCAAAAGATTATCTGCACATCGAAGTAGAGGAGCGCCCGATTAACAAGAACGAACTTTCTGACTTTGTGGAATGCGGCTTGTGCGGAACTGCGGCTGTTATTTCTCCAATCGGAAAAATCAATGACCACGGAAAGGAAATTCTATTGCCGTCCGGAATGGAGGAAATGGGACCTGTTCTTTCAAAACTGCGTGAAACGCTCACTGGAATTCAGATGGGCGAAATCGAAGCTCCGGAAGGCTGGATTTACGAAATAAAATAATAAAATCACCTCTGTGAATTATGCGGCTGCTCAAAAGGGCGGCCGTTTTTTTTATTCCGCTCCATGGAATTTGCGTTTTCTTATGATTACGTATGCAGTTATCACAGCAGTTCCAGTTATCACCCAGCTCACAGGATAAACGCTCATTATTGTTGTAAACTCAGGAAATTTCTTGAACACAGTCGCAAGCCAGACAAGCCGTATAAAACAGGAGCCAGCCAGCGTAAGAACCGCCGGAAGCATCGAGCACCCCATTCCCCGGAGCGCGCCCGCTGTAATTTCATAAGTGCTTGTAAGAAATTCAAGCGATTCCACATAGACAATTCTTGTGAGGGCAAAGGGAAGAACATCGCTGTCTGTTGTATACAATCTTACAAGGCTGTTTCTGAAAAACACAAAGACAAAGCACATAAAGCCGGCAATAAGAATGCTGCACATCATTGACAGCCTGTAGATTTTTTTACACCTGCTGAATTTCCGGGCGCCGAAGTTCTGGCTTGTGAAAGTAGTTGCAGCCTGTGTAAATGCGCTGACAACAA
Source organism: Treponema sp. (assembly GCF_051883275.1). GTDB lineage: Bacteria > Spirochaetota > Spirochaetia > Treponematales > Treponemataceae > Treponema_D. The sequence continues at coordinate 51,224 of NZ_JBJETK010000015.1, forward strand.
AATATGAAAAGTATTCAAAGTTGAGCGCCGCCGCCGAGCCTGCCATAGCATTGTATCCAAAAGTGTTTATTCCGCCCTGAATGCAGATATTCGAAAAGCAGAAAACCATTCCCTGAAGCCCGGCCGGAATTCCTATGCGGCATATTTTCAGGAACTGCCTTTGATTTATGCGGAGTTTTCTGATGTCCGGTCTGAACGGCTCGCTTTCATTCAGCAGGAAGCGGAATACCAAAAGCGCGCTGACGTAGTTTGCCGTTACCGTGGAAACAGCAACACCCGCCACACCAAGATGAAAAACCACTACGAACACCAAATTCAAAAGCACATTGAGTATTCCAGCCACTGCAAGACTGTACAGCGGCCGCTTGGAATCACCCTTGCTTCTCAGCACTGCCGAGCCGAAATTGTAGAACATCACCGCCGGCATTCCTAAAAAATAAATGCGCAGATAAAGCGATGCAAGCTCCAGAACTTCCGGGGGTGTTCCGATTTTTTCCAGAATTGGACGGGAGATCGCAGGCCCCGCAGCCGCAAGCAAAATTCCGCTTATCGCCGCCACGGAAACCACAGTCTGAACCGCTGATTTTATTTCGTCCTTTCTGTCCTGGCCGATGAGAGATGCAATAAGAACATTCGCACCGAGCGACATTCCCACAAAAATATTTATTATGAGATTTATTATCGGCGCATTATTCCCGACTGCCGCCAGAGATGTACTGCCTGCAAACCGTCCTACCACCGCAACATCCGCGGAATTGAACACCTGCTGAAGAATACTGCTTGCTGCAAAGGGAAGCGCAAAAATCAGTATTTTATCCAGAAGGCTTCCATTCAGCATATCCAGACTGTTTTTTCCTGTCTTCATGATCAGTCCTTCTCCAGAATAAAAAGATATTCGCTGACATGGATGCTGCGCGCGCTCAGATTGCGGGAGCCTCTGAATGTGTTGTACGGAATTTCCACGGTTTTGTTTTTTCCGTATTTTCCCAGCATGGATTTCATGTCCTCAAGCTTAATAAAGCCTTCTGAATTGTATGATATGATAATGAATTTTGCATCAAGCGAGCTGATTATTTTTTCAAGGCTGGTGAATGCGCTCTTGCGCCTGTTGAACACTGAATGGTTCCAGTCCGCGGGAATTCCTGAAATTTTACTGAGCCTGGCGTCCGGCATTTTATTGCGCGCAATCAGATTCAGCATAAAATAATTCGAGCCGTACGGATGCTGATTGTACGGCGGATCAAGATATGCGACGTCGATTTTTTTCAGCTGCGTGCAAAGCTCTGAAGTGTCCTTCTGGTAGATTTCAAAGCGCGACTTGAAATTGCTGAATACCGGAACAGGAAGCTCCACCCGTCCCATGATTCTTGACAGGGCATTTCTTGCAGTTCCCCCGAAGCATCCGATGCCGGTGCGCTTATCTTTGTAGAACCCCTTGAAAATTCCCGATGTGTTCACATGCACAGAAGCTTCTGTGAGCAGCGGAGCAATAAAAAATTTTCTGTATTCCTCACGGTCAACAATTCTGTCAATCAGCGTACGGTACGAATCTATGCGCTCAGCATTTTCCCGTGTATAAAATGTCCGCTCCCCGGGCTGTATATCTTCCGTGGATGCCGGCGCGTAATTCCTGCAAATTATCCCCGGAATTTTTTTCTCAAAGAATTCTTTTTCTATTGATTTTCTGTAGCCGAAATATGCCTCGCTGTCAAAATCCTTTTTATTGAACAGATAGCAGCTGTTGAGCACTGACGAGTATTCTTCAAGATCATTGACTATCAAAGTTGAAGAATACTGCTTGAGCATGCGCGCAACAATACCGGAGCCTGAAAACAAATCCGCGCAGACAAGCTTCTGTTTTTTCAGCCGGCTTCTTATCTCTTCAACTTCCGGGCGGATGCTGTTTATAAGAGCTCTTTTGTTTCCAATGTATGTGATAATCTGGCTTGTCAGATAGTCTATGTTTTCTGTCATTGCTGCACCGTAAATTTTAGCGGAATTTTATTTCTCCAAGTTCCCCTGCCTTTAGAGGAAGGCGAACCAAGCATTATTCCACAGAACCAAAAAAATTTTCAAATGAACGAACATCGCCGCAAGCAGCAAGGCATCGTTCTTTTCCATAAGGTATCGCAGCCGGGATTACACACCATTTTTACGATGCAAGGCACCGGAGCATGCAAACTTCCGCACGAATCAATTCATAATGGAAGATTATATCTGCCAACTGTCTTTGCCATTTGCCGCCTCCCATAAAAATGAGGAACAGCAATTTATTGGTTACAACAATAATATAAAAGACAAATGCAAAAGTCTACAGCACTTTTATTGACCTAGAGGGGCATAAAACGGTATTATATCTACAAAATTTCTGAATGAATCTTCTGCGAAAAAAAACAAATAAGGGGTAAGAATAATGCCGTATTCTGAGCCAACTGATCTTGCTGTTGTAGCCTGTCCGGGCGGAGAGTCTTTTGCCAATGAAGTAATCACACATTTGCGCCGTATGTATAAGCATCGTTTTTCACTCAAGAGCGATGTAATTTCAAAGCGCTATGGAATGGAAAAAGACGATATTGTTCAGCAGATTAATCTGAAAAATGACATTGAAACAAGCGACCTGTGTATCCGCGGAACAACAGACAAATACCGTCCTCCGCTTTTCAAGGTCAATGCCCGTTTTACTTATTTTGCAAACGGAGAATTTAAAACAGAACTTCTGGACTGCATACGCGGAAAGGATGTTTATATTTTTCAGGATGTTGAAAACCACGAAAAGCTTTCTTTGAACGAAGGAAAAAATGTTTTAAGCCTGAGTGTCAATGACCATGTGATGAGTCTTCTCGTTACCATTGATGCAGTCCGTCAGGCAGGCGCGCGCCAGATTACCCTGGTTGTTCCGGCATATCCGTATAGCCGCCAGCACAAAAAGAAGAGCCGCGAAGGTCTTACAGCCGCTCTTTTAGGACATATTTACGAAATGATGGAAGTTCGGCGGATTATCACGCTTGACCTTCATTCCCGCGAAATTGTCAACGCATTCGCACACACACACTGCGAAAACCTTCATGCTTCATACCAGATTATCCGCGAGCTTGCAAATGTTGTTGATCTTACAAAGGAAGACCTTGTTGTTGTAAGCCCTGACACAGGAGCAATCGACCGCAATAAATTTTACGCCACTGGACTTAAAAAGCCGCTTGCAATGATTTACAAGGAGCGCGACTATTCGATTGTTACTCAGGATGCAAAAAACACAAACATCAAGAGCATAAAGCTTTTAGGCGATGTAAAGGGAAAAGTTGCTTTCCTTGCAGACGACATGCTTGGAACAGGCGGCACTCTGCTCAAGGCAATGGGATTTTTGCATGAACAGGGCGCAACAAAAGTCATCGCCGCTATCAGCCTTCCTTTCTTTACGGGAAACGCAATCGAGCAGTTTGACGAAGCCTACAGCAAGGGGCTTTTCTATAGAATAATTGGAACAAATGCGGTTTACCATGAAGAGCTTTTGAAGCGCGAGTGGTATATCAGCACAAATGTTTCAGGGCTTTTTGCAAATGTAATCACAAGGCTTCATCACGAGCAGTCTCTGAGTGATTTGCTTGACAACCGCACAATTATTGACAAGCTCATAAAGGTTTCAACTCCGGCTTCTGAAAAGAAAGAATAGGGAATCTCTAAAAACATAGAATTCCCAAGGAACAGTGAATAATCCAAAACGGACTATTCACTGTAACAATAATTTTTCAGAGGCAACTTTGAAAACTCCCGGCTTTTTGTTTTAGGTTTTTTATGGAGCAGACAGTTCTTTGTGTTGATATAGGAACATCTTCTTTAAAGGCTGCCTTTATTACGGAAAATGGGAAAGTGCGTGCATTCAGCCGCCGACCATTTCTTCTTTGCAATACAGAGCATGCTTCAAAGGAATGGCTTCCCGCTTTTCAAAATGCACTTCAGGATTTGCTTTTTCAATTTCCAGAAGGACATCCCTGCGGAATCTGTGTAAGCGGCAACGGCCCCACCCTTGTTTCTCAGTCCGGGGAAACTTTTCTTTGGAACGAGCCTGTGGTTCAGCTTGGCACATCTCTTTTTATTCCGCGCCTGCTTGCATTCAAGGACAAATTTCCTGACGTATGGAAAAACGACAATTTTATCTTCAGCGGCCCCGAATATTTTTTGTGGCTGCTCACAGGAGAAGCATGCACCATTCTGCCTGAAAAAAGGTTTGAGGACGTCTACTGGAATTCCGAGCTGCTTTTAAAAAACGGATTTTCAAATGATGATATAAAAAAACTTCCGCCGTTTGTGCTGTCTTCTCACAGGCTGTCAGGTCTTTCAAGAAAGGCTGCTCTTTTTTTGGGCGCGGAGGAACACGGAATTTCAGAGGGGCTTCCCGTTTTCTGCGGTGCGCCGGATTTTATTTCTGCGCTTATGGGCACAGCCACAGTAGAGCCTGGAATTCTATGCGACAGGGCCGGCTCCAGCGAAGGCTTGAATTTTTGCACCCCGTTTCCGCTTAAAGGCAGCGGCATCCGGAGCCTTCCTTCTGTTGTGCCGGAACTCTGGAATGCATCCGTTTTGCTTTCTGATTCAGGAGCGCGATTTGATTCCTTCAAGCTGAAAATTGAACGGGAGCGCGGAAAGCAGATTGACTACGCCTCTCTTGTCCAGGCGCTTGTGGACAGCGATGGAACTGACCCTTCGCTTGACCAGGGAAAATACCTGATGATTCAAACCGCCCTCAATTTAAAAGATGCCCTGAATGTTTTAAAATCCGCCGCCGCTGAACAAGGTCTTGCGTTCCCTGACGAAATGAGAGTTTCAGGCGGACAGGCAAAAAGCGCGCTTTGGAACCAGATGAAGGCCGACATCACCGGAATGAAAATTGTAATTCCGTCCTGTTCCGATGCCGAGCTTTCAGGGGATGCGGCATTTGCATTTTTTTCCCTTGGAATTTTTTCCAGCTTGCAGGATGCGGCAAAGTCGCTGTTTTCTGCGGCGGAAATTTTTTATCCGCATACAGTTTAAAAGACGGCGCGCCGATGCAGCTTTATTCAATTCCTGAAAAAATAAAAACTTTCATTTTTGACATAGACGGAACTCTTTATACATGCCCGGAATTTGTGGCAGAGCAGATTGACGTACAAATCAGACATTACGCCCACATAAACAAAATTTCAGAAGACGATGCCAGGAATATGATTGAAAACTACAGAGCCAAGTGGAGCGCGCAGCACAACGGAAAAAAAATAAGCCTGGGCAATACATTTCCTGCTTTTGGAATTGACATTGAAACAAGCATAAAATGGCGGAACGAACTTTTACAGCCCGAAAAATTCCTTCAGCCGGATTTGCGCCTCAGAAAATTTCTTGAAAAACTCGGAAAATCATTTAATCTCATCTGTGTTACAAACAACCCCGTAAAGGCAGCGAGGCGAACTCTGGAGGCAGCTGGAATTTCAGATGTCATTCCCGATGTGATAGGGCTAGATACCTGCATGAAATCAAAGCCCGCCATTGAAATGCTGGAGCTTGCCGCAAAAAAAACATCAAGCAATTTCTGCGAGTGCGTTTCTGTGGGCGACAGATTCGACATTGACATTGCGCTTCCGCTTGAGCTGGGCATGGGCGGAATTCTTGTAAAAGACGCTTCCGATGTGGTCAATATTCCCGGCGCGCTTGGAATTTCTTTCTCCGCACTTGACTAAAAAAAAATTGCCATATATATTTTCAGCCCTTGGAGTTGTTTTATGGCAGAAGAAAATTGCATTGACAGAGTAAACGAAACCCCGCTCAGAAAAATAGCGTATCCTCTGATTATTGAAAACCTTCTTTTCCTTGCGTTTTCAAGCATTGATATTTTTATGCTTTCCAAATACTCGGACAAAGCTGTTGCAGCAGTCGGACTTACAACCCAGTACACTTGGTTCATTCTTGTTCTGCTTCAGGTTATTCCGAACGGCGCGGCAATTCTGCTCACAAATTTTCTAGGGGCAGGCAGAACTGAAAAGGCAAAAAGCATTTCCCGGACTGCGCTTCAGATGATTGTCGTGTTCGGCTTGTTTTTCGGAGCGGTATTTGCATTTTCAGTTCCGCAGATTCTGAAGCGATACAGCATCGACACTGATGTGCGCCAGTTTGCCAGCCAGTATGTGTTCATCTGCTCGCTTTTTTCTGTGTTCTCTGGAATTTCAATAGTCCAGTCTTCCATACTGCGCAGCTACGGTCATACCAGGGATGCGATGATTGTCAATGCCGTTGCGAATCTGCTCAATATTGCAGGCAATGCGCTTGCGCTGTACGGATTTTTCGGGCTTCCTGTGCTGGGTGTCAGGGGAGTTGCGATTGCTACAGTTGCAAGCCAGCTGGCGGGTGCTGCAATTCTTTCTGTGCGAATTATGTCACTTAGCGACTGTAGATATTCCGCGGCCGCTCCTTTCAGAATCGATTTCAGCGAGTGGAAGCAGATTCTCAGAATAGGAATTCCTTCAGCAGGAGAAAGCCTTTCATGGAATTTGTCCCAGATGGTTATAATGGTTCTGATTACAACATTTGGAACAGCAGCCCTTGCGGCATTCACATATCTCATGACAATACTCAGATTCGTCTACATGATTGCGATTTCAATAGGAACAGCCTCGCAGATAAAAACAGGCCATTACTGCGGAGCAGGACTTCAGGAAACAGCATACAAGAATGTGTTCCGCTATCAGGCTGCTGGAAGCGCAGTGAGCCTTACTATTGCCACATTGATTTTTGTTTTCAGAACACAGGTAACGGCATGTTTTACACAGAACAAAGCGATTGCCGCCGTGATACTTTCCGTTATGCCTGTGATTTTTTTCCTTGAGCTTGGCCGCTCCGTGAATGTTATAATTATCCCGTGCCTTATGGCCGCCGGGGACATACATTTTCCTGTGGGAGCAGGAATCTTTTCAAACTGGATTATTTCAGTAATGCTTTCCTACATTTTTGCGCTTCTATTCGGCTGGGGATTTCCCGGTGTTATAATTGCAATGGCATGCGATGAAATGCTGAGGGGAACGCTGATGCTTTTCAGGTGGAAATCAAAAGTCTGGATGCGGAAGAAAATCGTGTAGCCGCCGCGCAATTCCGCAACGGCATTTTTAATTCAACAAGGCGCTGACCAACACTTTTATGGATTAATCAGCGCTTTGCTTTCAGAAGATTCCCTTTATTTTTTCCAGGGATTTTTACGGATAAAGGTTTCATCGCGCTCGTAGCCTACAGAAATAATGCTCACCGGTGTTTCCGTAAAGGCTTCAATAAACTCCACATAGGCACGGGCATTTTTAGGCATTTTCTTGTAGTTTCTACATTCCTTGAGCGATGTCTTCCATCCGGAGAATTTTTGCAGAATCGGCTTTGCGCTGTTGAGATGGTCAATGTTCGCAGGAAAATCCGTTACAATCTTTCCGTTGATTTCATAGCCCACGCAAGCTTCAATCTGCTCCATAGCATCGTAAATATCCAGATGAGTCAGAACAAGGCTGTCCAAACTGTTTACGCGGCATGCATATCGCAGAGCAACAAGGTCAAGATAACCGCAGCGTCTGGCTCTTCCTGTTGTAACACCATATTCACGGCCTGTGTCACGGACATACTGGCAAAGCTCCCCTTCGCTTGTGCTGTTGAATTCTGTCGGCATAGGACCGTTTCCCACGCGGGTTTCATAGGCCTTGAAAACGCCCAGAATATGGTCAAGATCATGCGGACCGATTCCACATCCTGTAGCTGCGCCTGCCGCACAAGAAGCTCCGGAGCTTACATAAGGATAAGTGCCGGAATCTATGTCCAGCATTGCACCCTGGGCGCCTTCAAACAAAATATTGTCCTTGCGGAATTCCCACATCTTCTGTGTAAGATCCACTCTCATCTGAAGAAGCTGCTCTTTGTACTTGTTCAGATACTCAATGTCCTCCTTGTCAAGGTCATTGATTTTTTCAGCCCAGTCTATGTCAGCAAGGCGAAGTCCGTCGCGGTGCGCTTTTTCACTGTATGCGATTCCTATTCCCCTGCCCGTTGTTCCAATCGGACGCTTGCGGGAAGAATCCCTGTCTTTATCCATCTGGCGGTATTTTGGAAGAATAAGATGCGCGCGGTCGGAAATAAAAACTCTTCCTTCCCAGTCAACGCCGTTTTCCTTTATCATCTTAAGTTCATCAAACAAAGCCTCTGGGTCAATTACCATGCCAGCTCCAAGAAAAACTTTTTTATCGGAATAAAGAATTCCGCTTGGAACCTGATGAAGCGCAAACTGCTTTCCATCCACAACAATTGTATGGCCGGCATTCGGGCCTCCTGAATAGCGGACAACATATTTTGCATCTTTTGCAAGATAATCTACAATCTTGCCTTTTCCTTCATCGCCCCATTGAGCACCAATGATAACAACATTCATTTATAAATCCTCCAAGGCTTTGCGCCTAGAATTTCAGTGTTTTCAAAAATCAGCTGTGAATAGAAGTATTGCGCACTGTAACATCATGCGCGCTGCCTTCGCTGATTGTAGTGGAAGAAACAAGTGTAAGCTTTGCCTTTTCCTGAAGCTCCGGAATTGAAAGAGCGCCGCAGTTGCACATTGTGTGAATCACCTTGCTCATCGAAAGCGAAACATTGTCATGAAGACGGCCTGCATAAGGAACGTACGAATCAACGCCTTCTTCAAATGCCATGCCTTTTTTTCCGCCAAGGTCATAACGCTGCCAGTTGCGCGCGCGGTTGCTTCCTTCTCCCCAATATTCCTTTACATAGTTTCCATTTATAATCAGCTTGTTTGTCGGGGATTCGTCGAATCTTGCAAAGTAACGCCCGAGCATCACAAAATCCGCGCCCATAGCCAGCGCAAGTGTGATATGGTAGTCATGCACAATTCCGCCGTCTGAACAGATAGGCACATAAATGCCTGTTTTCTGATAGTATTCATCGCGGGCTTTTGCAACTTCGATTGTAGCCGTCGCCTGTCCGCGGCCTATTCCCTTCTGCTCACGGGTAATGCAGATTGAACCGCCGCCGATTCCGATTTTTACAAAGTCCGCTCCGTTTTCCGCAAGGAACATAAACCCTTCGCGGTCAACAACATTTCCAGCTCCGACCTTCACGTCCGGCCCGAATTTTTCATGTATGTCATGAAGTGCCCTTGCCTGCCATTCAGAATAGCCTTCGCTTGAATCAAGGCACAGAATATCAACGCCAGCCTTCAAAAGAGCAGGAACACGCTCCATATAGTCCCTGGTATTTATTCCGGCTCCAACAATATATCTGTGGTCGGCGTCAAGAAGCTCGTTTGGATGAGTTTCGTGGTTGTCAAAGTCTTTCCTGAAAACCATTGAAACAAGACAGTTTTTTTCGTCAATCACAGGAAGCTGATTCACTTTGTGCGCCCAAATCAAGTCGTTCGCCGCGCTCAGGCTGATTCCGTCTTTTCCTGTAACAAGCTTTGAAAACGGAGTCATATAGTCCTTTACTTTTGAATTTGCCGGCACATGGTCGATTCTGAAATCACGCTCTGTAATAATTCCCTCAAGTTTTCCGTGCGCTGTTCCGTCAGCTGTCACTGCAATCGTGCTGTGACCAGTCTGCTGTATAAGGGCAACAACTTCCTCAAGTGTCTGATCCGGCCTGATATTGGAGTCAGAAGTTACAAAGCCGGCCTTGTACGATTTTACGCGGGAAACCATAGCCGCCTGGTTTTCGATTGTCTGCGAGCCGAAAATAAAGCTGATTCCGCCTTCCTTTGCAAGCGCAATGGCCATCCTGTCATCGGAAACAGACTGCATTACTGCGCTCACCAGCGGAATATTCATTGAAAGCGAAGGCTTTTCGCCTGACTTCTTGTTGAATTTTACAACAGGTGTTTTCAGTGAAACATTTTCAGGAATACATTCTGCGGATGTGTAGCCGGGAATCAAAAGATACTCACCGAATGTGTGAGACGGTTCTTCGTAAAAGTATGCCATTTTGCCCTCTTGGAATTGAAACTGGAAATTTTATTATCTTGAGAAACTTGAAAAGTCAGACGGGTTTTACAAGTTCTTCAAAATCTTCTTTAAGGAAACTGCGGAAGTCACCCTGAGTTTTACAGCGCAGGGGCAGAACACGCACTTTCAAAGATATTCAACACTGAACAATCCCATCCGGATTATTCATGTTTTCTCATCTATAAAAACTGATGTTTTTAAAGACAAGTAAAATTACACAGCAAAGAAAATTTTTCAGTTTTCGAGTTGTGTAATTTGTCCACTATTATATAAAAAACAGCCATTTCTGTCTATTCATGAAACAGGGCTTGCACGGAAGCATTTACAGGCCGGTCGCCTCATCTATGCCCATCATTATATTCATGCACTGAACAGCCGCGCCGCTTGCGCCTTTTCCAAGATTGTCAAACCGGCTTGTAATAACAATGCGCTCGTCATTTCCGCAGACAAAAATCTGCATGCTGTTTGTTCCTGCCAGAGTGTTTGCGGCGATGAAATTTTCTGTCAGTATTCCTTCGCCAAGAAAATCAGCTGTCTTTACAAAACGGCATCCTTCATAGTGCTCTTTGAACACAGAGCATATTTCCTTTGCGCTGAGTTTTTTTTCAAGAAGCCTTGCATAAAGCGGAATTGTAACGCTCATTCCCTGAAAATAATCGCATATATACGGATTGAACACCGGCTTGAATTCCAGGCCGCTCACCTTCATCATTTCAGGAAGATGCTTGTGCTCCTGTGTAAGCGCATAAAGACGAGGGCTTTTTAGCTCAGGATTTCTATCAGGAGATTCGTATTGGGCTATCGCTTTTTTTCCTGCGCCGGAATATCCCGAAACCGCATGGCACACAACAGGATAGTCAGGCGAAATTATTCCGTTCTTTATAAGCGGAAAGCATATCGAGGCAAAGCCTGAAGCATAGCAGCCCGGAACAGCAACTCTGCTTGATTCCTGAATTTTTTGGCGGTGCTCCCTTGAAAGCTCGGGAAATCCATAAGCCCAGTCAGGATTTGTTCTGTGGGCAGTGGAGGCATCGATTATTTTTGTCTTTGGATTTGTGCATAAACTTACAGCTTCTATGCTGGCCGCGTCCGGAAGGCACAGAAAGGTAAAGTCAGAGCTGTTGATAAGCCTTGCGCGCTCTCCGGGGTCTTTGCGCTTTGCTTCGTCAATCTGAAGAATTTCTATGTCAGTGCGATTTTCAAATCTCTCGAAAATTTTCAGTCCGGTGGTTCCTTCTTTTCCGTCAATAAAAACCTTGTATGCCATTTTACGCCTCTTTAATTCCAGGGAAACGCTGAACAAGGTGAATGTGGCTCGCCCGGCATTTTCCCAGATTGTACATCATGCGCTGAAATGATATACTTTAGGAATGAAAGATTCAATATTTTTGAAAAAAATAGCCTTTTCTTTTTTGTCGCTTTTTCTGGCTTCATTCTTTTTTTCGTGCGCATCTTCGGAAGTTGAAGTTGCAGACGGAGTTTCAAGCATTGAAATTGTGCAGTTCGCGCAGACTGCATTTGACAAGGGCAACACAAAAAAAGCCCTCAAGTATTATGACATACTTTTGCAGCGTTATGGAATGGACACCGCAATTTATATAGAAGGCAAATTTGAAATTGCGCACATTTATGTAAAGCAGAAAAAATTCAGCAAGGCAGAGCCGATTCTAAATGAAATTCTTGACATTTATAATTCCAGCCAGCCCGGACAGTTTCCAGGCGCATACAGGAAACTTGCCCAAAAGGATCTTGAAAAAATACAGAACAGCAAAAATTCCGGCAGCTAAAAAATATCCTCTGAAATTGCGCGGCTTATTTTAACTTGCACTTTGCGCTGCAAACTTTCTTTGTTTTACTGTCCGCTTCCGCGGACGAATTACGCAGCTCTGGAAGTTGAAACTTCCTTCGCTGCGTAATTTCAAGGACTGGTTAAAATAATCCGCTGATATTGCGCGGCTTATTTTAACTCGAACTTTGCGCCGCAAACTTTTTTTATTTTACTGTCCGCTTCCGCGGACGAATTACGCAGCTCTGGAAGTTGAAACTTCCTTCGCTGCGTAATTTCAAGGAGGACTTTTTTAGGGTGCGCCCCTGCGCTAGAGTTCCACAGAAACAGAACTGAATGTTCTTGCCTTGACTCCATTTACTTTCTTGACAGAATTTTTTCCGTCAAAATCCGGCCACTCTTCAATAAAAACAGGGGCGTCTTTTTTCAGTGCATCAATTTCCAGAACAAATGTATGCGCGTTTTTTCCATAGCGTTTAAGGCCTATGCTCCACGGATAGTGTTCGCCTACAAAAATTCCGTCATCAATCAAAGTGTTGTTTTCATAAAGCCGGGCGCAGTTTCCAGCATATTCAATGTCAACAAAAATATCATCACAGCCGCTTTTCCAATCGCCCACGGAAATTTTATAGACTGAAGTTTCTTCATTTTCAGAAATTTTCTCACATTCAATTTCCGGGCTTTCCACGGCATCTTCGGCGCAGGTGTAAACGGTAAATCCGCAGGCGCACTCTTTTGCCGAAAATCCCGAAGGTGTCTTTTCAAGGGCAGGAAATGTCTTGAATGAAATTTTTTTGCAGTCCTGAAATGTAAGCCTTGTGTGTCCGTCAGAAAAATCCTGGAACAGAGCGGAATCGGTTACAACCAGATATTCCTTTCCACCAGCACAAACCTTATGGGCTTTAAGCGCATCTTCGCGCGAAAGTGTTACAATGTCACAGTCCGGCGCTTTTGACTCAAACTGATAGAGGCTGGAAGAAGCAGAAGCCGCGTCACACACTGAGCTGTTTTTTTCATACTGCGAACCGGCTGGCTTTACGGCTGAATAAAACACAAAGGCTTTGCGGGAATTATTCAGAACACAGAGAGGCGTTGCCAGGGAAGTCTTTAAAACTCCGTCCGCAAGCTTCATGTTGAATGGAAGGAAGAAAAAATCCCTGTCATCAATGTCAACCGCCGGAAACTGAACTTCCGAAGCAAGCACTGTATTCTTGTGCGAGGCCATTTTCTGCCTGCGCTGGTAATTGTTTACAAAAACAAAGCCACTGCTTTTTCCGTTTTCCGAGGATTTAACATAACGCCAGCTTGTTCTAAGGTCAGTGGAATTTTCCGGCAAAAGCGGATTGTCCTCAGGAATTTCAGTTTCAGTTGATGCCAAAAATTCCCCGAAGTCATGCAGGAACAGTGAAAGCAGCTTTATTTCCCCGTAAGTTTCATTCATAAGCCCGTACTGTCCAAGGGGCGCACGGAAATCATAGTTCTTTATGCTCATGTCGTTCAAAGAGCCGGTCGCAATGTTTTCCTCGAGCGTTGTAAGTTTTCCTTCAGGGTTCTGGCCGCCATGATACATATAATAGCCAAGAAGATTGCAGCCGCTTCCCATTTTTGCAAGGCTCATTGCGCCGATATCCTTTGCATGGGCGATAGGTCTTCTTTTCAGCGTAACCTGAAGTCCGCCGCCAAGCTCCGCAGTAAGATACGGATATTTATTCATATCAAAAGTGATTCCTTCTCCAAGCCCAAAGTCACAGCCAATGGCATGATCATTCCGCTCATAAGTGAAGACATAGTTTCCGCTCGGCTCAATTTCCGTAGTGCGCGGATCCCAGGGAGCTTCACAGTAGCCGCCCATAACAGGAAGAAGTCCCGCGGTAACGGCTCCGCCCCAGCCTGTCGCAGTATACAGCGGAACATCAAAGCCGATGTCCTTTGCCATTTTTTCAAGCCGCTTCATGTGGAATTCACCCTCAGCTCCGGTCAGTCCGCCGCAATGCCCGAATTCATTTTCAATCTGAATTCCGATAATCGGGCCGCCGTCCTTTAAAAGCAGTCCCTTGACCTGGGAAAAAATTGCCCGGTAAAACGCCTCGACTTCTGCAAAATAGGCTTCGTCATTTGTATTGCGGGCATCAGGGCATTTTTCAAGCAGCCAGTCAGGAAAGCCGCCGTGCCTGACCTCCGCATGGCTCCAGGGTCCTATGCGCAAAACCATAGAAAGAGAACATTCCTTTACAGTTTCAACAAATTTTCTGAGGTTCCGCCAGCCAGTCCAGTCAAACTGATTTTCTATCTCTTCGTGATGAATCCAGATTACATACGAGCTGACAATGTCAACACCGCCTTCCTTCATCTTTAAAAGCGCCTCTTTCCAGCCGCTGTCAGGATAGCGTGAGTAGTGAATTTCGCCCATCACAGGAAACCATCTTTTTCCATTCTTAAAAAGACTTTTATTGTCAAATGAATACGAAGTCATGCTTTTCCTCCATAAGTGGCAGCCAGAAGCTGTCTATTCGTTTATTCTACACGTGTTGATTTATAAAAATAGTAGCATGGAAATTTAAAAAAATCTATGAAAAATTTTGCGGAAAAAACTGAATAAAAAATAACTGCGCAACAGTTTGCGCACAAAACAGGGATAAAAAAAACCGGAAAACAGAATATCCATTTTCCGGCTTTTAAAGCAAGGCAGCAAAAATTTACTGCTACTCCTTTACAGCGGCTGTTCCCATGCTCATCATCATTGCTTTCTGTGAAAACAGGAAGAAGATTACGAACGGGATGCATATTACAAGCGAACCGGCTGCAAAATTCGTAAATTCATTTTTCTTGTCAGAAACAAACGAAAACAGGCCAAGCGCAAGTGTCTGTTTTTCCGGGCTTCTCAAAACCATTTTCGGGAAAATAAAATCCATCCAAGGACCTGTAAAGCTGGAAACCGCAAGGAAAGTGATAATCGGCTTTGTAACAGGAAGAATAATTGTTCCAAAAATTCTGAAATGGCTTGCTCCGTCAATTCTTGCAGCCTCATCAAGATTCTTGCTCACAGTGTCCATGTAGCTTTTTACCATCCATGTGTTATACGGAATTCCGCCGGCAACATAAACAAGCACAAGCCCCCACAAAGTATCGAGTCCGCCGATACGGTTCAGGATAACATAGATTGCTATCATTCCTACAAAAGAAGGAAAAATCTGAAGAATCAGCATGCTCATCAAAAGGCTATGCTTAAAGACAAACTTAAAGCGCGAAAAAACATAGGCGCTCAGAGAGGAAATAATAACGGTGAGCAATGTTGTCCATATAGCAATGAAAAATGTATTCTTGAACCACATCCAGTACTGTGTTTCAAAAAACAGATACTTGAAGTGCTTGAGTGTAAATCCATCCTTGAATGGAACAATATTCATATTCGCTATTCCGTTTCCGGGCGCAAAAGCAGCAGCCACAACATAGACAAGCGGATAAAAAACAATCAAAGAAATCAATATAAAAATCAGATAAGAAAAAGTCGTGCTGACTGTCTTGAATGAACGGTAATTTTTCATAATTCACCTTCCTTATATGCCCGTGTATTTCTAAACTGGTAAATTGCAAAAGGAGCAAGAACAACAAAGATGAGAACTGCAATAACAGAAGCGTAATTATACCGCAGCATTGTAATTGTGAGCTTATAAATCCAGGTAACAAGAATATCTGTTCCGCCCGCCATTGTCGTTGTTGAATCAGCAACAGTAGGAGCGCCTCCTGTAAGGAAGAAGATAATTCCAAAGTTATTTATATTGTGCGTAAAGCTCATAATAATCAAAGGCATGGTCTGATACAGAACAAGCGGCATTGTTATATGGAACAAAATCTGCTTTCCGTTGGCACCGTCAATCTTGGCAGCTTCATACAGATCCCTGGAAATAGCTGTCATTGTTCCCATTGAAAGCATCATAAAGTATCCAAATCCAGCCCAGAGATTTATCACAATACACATGATTTTTGCAAGTGTAGCATCGCCGAGCCACGGAATCGGATTTGACTGATCAAGAATTCCAATGGCGATAAGAGTGCGGTTTACAATTCCAAAAGTTCCATTGAGCATCTGCTTCCAAAGAATCATTGTAATTACAGCTGGAACCGCATAAGGCAGAATGAATATAAACCTGAAAACAGGAGCAATTTTAATTCCGCTTTCATTAAGATGAACAGCAACAAGAAGACCGCCGAAATAGCAGGTGAATGTAGAAGCAACAGCCCACACAAAAGTCCAGATGGCAACGCGTGCAAATCCAACAGACCAGTTTGTTCCTCCAAAAAGAAGGGACTTGAAGTTATCGAAACCAACCCAGTCAACAGTGTTCTTAGGCGGAATATTATTAGGCGCAGAATAATTAGTAAAGGCAACTGCAACGCTAAAAAGAAGCGGAACCACAACAAACACAAGAAGCATAACTACACATGGAGCAAGTCCTGTAATAGGGAATGCCTTGTTTCCAAGTTCTTCCAGAGACGCTTTCTGGGAAACAAAACGCTTGGTTCTACAGTATTCTTCATAGGATTTTTTCGCGCTGTTTACAGAAATAATATAAGCAGCAACAAAAAGAGCCACAATCGAAAGAAAAAGAATTCCATCGATCAGCATAAACACAGAGTTATTGCGGAGCTTAACCGGGATGTCCGGCTGCGGCTCGCCAAGAGTAAACAACTCAAAAATCTTTCTACACGTTACCGGCAAAAAGCAAATAAAAAGAATTTCAAGGGCAGCAAAAAGAGCGCCTTTCACATATTGTTTAAGGTAAATCAAATGGGACAATCCCATGAAGCATAAAGATGCAACTTTTACCTTTTTTGCAGAACTTCCATCGGATTCTATCCGCATAAGACACCTCGCAACTAAATCAGTGTTCAGCACATATCAAGCACTGAAAAACAGCATAAAAATTATGGGAATCCCAAAAATTCATTTTATTTTTTTAGAGATTCCTGCTGGTTTTAAGCCGTCAATGGCACAACTTAAAACATCACATTTTTAGAGCCGCCCCTGCAAACTGAAATTTCCAGAGGCAACTTTGAAAATCTTAAAAACTGTTTTTAACTTTGCAAGAAAACAAGAGGGGCTGCTAAAAAACAACCCCTCCCCAGACTGCCCGAAAATATATAAACAACAGTATTTCGGACAGCCTCTCCCGGTTATAAAAACGTCAGCTCTTAGGCTAAATAATCCGCATTTGGATTATTATTAGAGTCCAAGAATTGCAGCGTTACAAGCATCAAGTTCCTTCTTAACGTCAGAACCGTCCCAGATGTTCTTTGATGCATTTCCAAATGCTTCCCAGAATGCAGACATCTGTGGAACAGAAGGCATAGGGAATGCATAGTCGAGCTGCTGGAGGAATCCGCCGATATACTCGCTGGAAACCTTTACGTTGATAGAAGGCATAGCGCCTGTGATATCAAAGCGAAGCTGCTGCATAGCAGGGCTGATAAGGAACTGAGCAAAATCAGCTGCCTCTTCCGGATGATCTGAATAAGAGCTTACAAACATAGCGCGTGTTCCAGAGAATGAAGCAGAAGGAGTTGTTTCGCCAGGAAGAGCTGGAAGAGGTGCAACACCAAAGTTCAATCCTGCATCTACAAAGTTCTTAACATTCCATGGTCCTGTAACATGCATTGCAGCCTGTCCACCCTGGAAAGCAGCGTCACATGCGCCTGTTGAAAGGTCAGCAGCAGGAACATTAAGAGCAGCTCTGAGAGCCTGGAATTTCTTCATGCCTTCTACAGCTGAGTCTGAGTTAAGATATGTTGCAGAAGTATCTGCGCCAGTAGCACCGAAAATGCGGTTTCCGCTTTCTGTTGTAAAGATGATTGAATAGTAAGCGTTTCCAACATCCATTACAAATCCGCGCTTGTCAGGATTCTTGCTGTTGAATTCAGCAACCCATTTTCCAAGAGCATCCCAGTTCTTTGGAACATCTTTTTCTGCAATGAGATCCTTATTATAGAACAAAGCATAAGTTTCTGCGCTTACAGGATATCCATACATTTTTCCTTCGTATGTAAGAGCCTTTGAACATGCGCCAAGAACTTCCTTTGAAACAGAATCAGGATTTACAGTTGGAGCAACGTGGCCGCCTGTTACAAGCTCGCCGAGCTTATCATGCGGAGCAGCAAAAAGGTCTGCGCCAACTCCAGCAGGTCCATCAAGAGCAATCTGTCCTGTTGAATCACCAAGCTCAACATTTACAAACTTGATTTCTACATTCGGATGTGACTCTGTGTATTTTGCACCAGCCTGCTTAATGAATTCATCAGGTCCCAAAAGAGACTCCCATACAGTGAGAGTGATTTTTTCAGCTTTTTCAGCTTTCTTGCTGCATCCTGTAAATGCAAGCAAACCTACAGATACTACAGCAACTGCCGCAATAACACTTTTCTTCATTTTGTCCTCCTAATTATCATACTAATGAAGATATTATATTCAAACCGCACATCAGCGGAAAGATTCCCTTATTTTTATTTCATATCCAACCTTTGTATGGCTTGGAACTTTTTTTCCTTCTATCATGTCAACCAAAAGACAGCCCGCCTTCTTTGTGAAATTTGAAACATTTACATTCAGCGCAGTAATCGGAGGCATATTGTTCTCCAAAACCTGGCTGTCATAAAATGAAATCACCTGAATATCAGCAGGAACCTCATAATCATTCTGCCTGAGCCATTTCAGCACATGAAGGCAAATCACATCATCCATGCACACAAGGCACTGCGGATTCTGCTTCATGATATCCGGAAGAACTGAAAAAACAGAATTCTGGTTCTCCAGATTCCAGTGGATAATGCTGTTCTCCAGGGAAATTCCTGATGATGCAAAACCGCGCTTCAGCCCTTCAAAACGGAATGTATTCACGCTGTTTTTTTTATCCCCGGCAAGCACAGCCACTTTTTCACAGCCGCGGCTAACCATAAACCTTGTCATCTCATAGCAGCCGGAAATATGATCGCTTCCAACATGGCAAAATCCATCATCGCCGGACGTACCCATTACAATAAACGGTATTTCTTCTTTTTTCAAGAAGTCCACGGATTCGTCATTTTCCTCAAGCCTCGTTAAAATCACGCCGTCAACTTTTCTGTTTATGACAAGCCGCCGCAGAGGTGTTATATCGCCGCCGCTCTGAACAACAATCAGGACATCATATCCAGACCTGTACACAGACTCGGAAATTCCCACCAGGCAATTCTGAAAAAACGGATTATCCTCCTCGTTCTTTGGTATGACAACTCCGATATTGAAAGTGCGGCGCAGAACAAGCCCTTTTGCCATTGGATTAGGAACATAATTGCATGACTGCACTTTTTCCATTACACGCCGCCGTGTTTCCGCGCCAATTCTTCCCTTGCAGTTTATAACACGGGACACAGTGGATTTTGAAACTCCAAGCTCGCACGCAATATCTGAAATTGTAACAGCAGAAGCTGATCTTTCCATAAAAACGTTTCCAACCCAAACTTCCCTGAATCCATTTTTAGATGCCTCAAAAAAAACACTGAAAATGAATTTTTAAGCCGCCCTTACGAGCAATGCACAGGGGAACATTACCAGAATCTTCAAGCATTGAAGCCGAAATTCCCTGCGCGTTTTAAACCGCTATAACAGCACGAATTAAAACACCGCATTTTTAAAGTTATCTTTTCTAGTATAAAACATTCAAATATTTCTTAAAGTGTACACCAAGAAGCCGCATAAAACAAGAAAAATCGGTTGCTCAACACGAAAAGTATACACGTGCTGACAGAATATGTCAAACTTTTTTTATAAATTTATAATATTTTTCTTACAAAAGGACATTCCATAAAAGCTGCCGTCAAAAGCCATCGCCGCGCCGTTCTTGCACCGCTGTTTTTTTTATGCAATACTTGTACCATGTTTGAAGAAACCGCAGAAAGAATAAAAAAAGCCAGAATCATTCCTGTTGCAAGCGTCCAAGCCCCGGAAGATGCGCTGTGCCTTGCCCGTGCGCTAAAAGCAGGCGGATTCACAGCTGTTGAAATTACATTCAGAAATATCAGCCAGAAAAATGGAGCGGAAAAAACAGCACGCTGCATAGAAGCCGTAAAAAAAGAATTCCCGGACTTTCTGACTGGCGCAGGAACTGTCATAAACGCCGGGCTTGCAAAAATGGCGCGGAAAGCAGGAGCGGACTTCATTGTTTCGCCGGGATTCAATCCAAAAACAGTAAAATGGTGCATAAATCACAGGATGCCGGTTTTTCCAGGAGTGTTTTCACCTGGAGAAATAGAACAGGCTCTGGAATTCGGGCTGAATTTCCTTAAATTTTTTCCAGCGGAATCTTCAGGCGGAGTAAAAATGATAAAATCGCTTGCAGGACCGTTTCCGCAGACATTTTTTATCCCGACCGGAGGAATAAACTGCGGAAATTTCAAGGAATATCTTTCGTGTAAAAACGTGGGGGCTGTGGGAGGAAGCTGGATGTGCCCAGACACTCTTATAAAAGAAAAGAACTGGCCGGAAATTGAAAAGCTGTGCAGCCAGATAGCCAGAGAACCATAATCGACCCACGCGCAGAAATCCAGCCTTCCGCATGAATCATCACATTCAACAATAAAAAATTCGCGCACTTGGAAAATCCATTGAAAACGGATCTTCCAAAGTGCATTTAAGCTACATTAAACAAGTCCCTGGGCAACCATTGCATTTGCAACTTTCACAAAGCCTGCGATATTAGCGCCAGCAACATAGTCGCCTTCGGTAGCGTACTTCTTTGCTGTTTCGTAGGCATTGTCATGGATATTAACCATAATCTGCTTGAGTTTGGAGTCAACTTCCTCGAATGTCCATGAAAGACGCTCAGAGTTCTGGCTCATCTCAAGGCCCGAAACTGCAACACCGCCAGCATTTGCAGCTTTTCCAGGACCGAACATCACTTTGTTTTCCTGGAGATACTTTATTGCCTCTGCGCGTGTAGGCATATTTGCGCCTTCAGCAACAAGAATACAGCCGTTTGCAACAAGCTTTTTTGCATCCTCAAGGTAAATTTCATCCTGTGTTGCGCAAGGAAGTGCAAGATCAGCCTTTACGCCCCATGGCTTTTCACCCTTGAAGAATTTAGCAGACGGATATTTTTTAACATAGGCATCCACTTTTTCCCTGCGGGCGCGGAATTCCTTTACATAGGCAAGCTTTTCAAAAGTAATTCCTTCTTCATCAAGAATATATCCTGTTGAGTCAGACAGAGTGATAGGCTTTCCGCCAAGCTGAAGAAGCTTTTCAGCAGCATACTGGGCAACATTTCCATCTCCGGAAATAACAGCTGTCTTTCCCTTGAAGTCCATTCCCTTCTTTGCAAGCATACATTCAACAAAATAAATAAGACCGTAGCCCGTAGCCTCTGTGCGCGCAAGAGAACCGCCGAATGAAAGACCCTTTCCTGTCAAAACGCCTGTATACTGGTTTGTGATTCTCTTGTACTGTCCGAACATATAGGCAACTTCTTTTCCGCCTACACCCTTGTCGCCGGCAGGAACATCAGTGTCCGCTCCGATATGGCGGTAAAGCTCTGTGATAAACGACTGGCAGAAGCGCATGATTTCAGCATCAGATTTTCCATGTCCGTCAAAATCAGAGCCGCCCTTTCCGCCGCCCATAGGAAGAGTTGTGAGGGAATTTTTCAAAACCTGCTCAAATCCAAGGAATTTAAGAACATCAAGGCCTACTTCCGGAGAAAAGCGAAGACCTCCCTTGTAAGGACCAATCGCGCTGTTAAACTGAACACGGAAACCGCGGTTTACATGAGCTTTTCCCGCATCATCAGTCCACGGAACACGGAACATGACAATTCTTTCCGGCTCAACAAAACGCTCAAGAACAGCATAGT
Source organism: Treponema sp. (assembly GCF_051883275.1). Taxonomy (GTDB): domain Bacteria; phylum Spirochaetota; class Spirochaetia; order Treponematales; family Treponemataceae; genus Treponema_D. The sequence goes on from NZ_JBJETK010000015.1 coordinate 72,892, forward strand.
TTTCCAGCTCAGGCATTTTATCCACAGCAGGAGAAATTGCCTCAAGAACAAGTCCGGCAGCCTGAAGAAAATGACCCTGATCAGCATAGCGAGCAGAAATGTCATCCCAAACACGTTTACAATAAGAATTCTTAATATTGTATTCCATAGAATAACCCCTTTTTCTCTGATTTTTTTTTAATTTGTAACCCCAAAAATCAAGAGAAAACAGAATAATATTAAACTATATCGTTTATTTTGAAAAGGGCAAAATTGCTTGCGGAAAATTCAGATTTTCAAACCTTTTATTGCAAATTTTTACAAGCAGGGATATAATAAATACTAAATTTTCTTTAACTGGGCTGCAAAATTGACAAAAGACAGTTGCCTGGAAGCGCTCTTGCTTTCCTATCAGAAATACTATGATATTTTCAGAAATCCGGCTGAAAAACCATTCTGTGCAACGGCGGAATTTCATTCGCAGGGAGAATATTATTTTCTGACAAAGGCGGCAAAAATCGCAGAGATGGACTCAAGCGAGTATGTTTATTTTTCACTTGAAGAAAATCTTTCCGCCCGGAAACTAAGGGAGCTTTCTGATGCGGCCTGGAATTCCGGACTTTCAAAAGTAAAACCCTTTTACGGCCATAGAAGCACAGACATTACTCTTATTGTCATTGCAGATTCTGTTGAAAAAGACGCCGCCCGTGAAGCAGGAAAAATAAGGCATTATAAATCATACATGTTTTCGCTTTTCGGCTGGAGCAATTTCAGACTTGCCGTTTTTGGAGTGCAGAATAATGAAGTCGCAAGCAACTGGCACGGGAGAGAAGTCAAAAAGCTTTTTGCTAAAACAGGTCTTATGTCATAAAAATGACTTTGATATAAAATCTATATTCTTCTTGGAGGCACAGAAATGGCTGCTTTATTGATTATCATGGCGGCAATAGTTCTGCTTTTTTGCGGCTATGTTTTTTACGGCTCATGGCTTGCAAAGCAATGGGGAATTGACCCCGCAAAAAAGACACCGGCAAAAGAAAGACCCGACGGTGTGGATTATGTGGAGGCAAAGCCTGCTGTTCTTATGGGACATCATTTTTCGTCGATTGCAGGCGCAGGTCCTATAAACGGGCCGATTCAGGCTGCGGTTTTTGGCTGGGTTCCGGTATTTTTGTGGTGCGTTATCGGAGGTATTTTCTTCGGCGGACTTCAGGATTTTGGCTCTTTGTTTGCTTCTATTCGTCACGACGGAAAATCTGTCGGTGAAATCATCAAGGATTCGATGGGTTCAAAGTCTAAAAAACTGTTCATTATTTTTGCACTTTTAGTTTTGATTCTTGTAATAGCATCATTTGTAAATGTCGTAGCTTCAACTTTCTTTACTGCTTCAGATGCAGCAAAGACATTCGGCTTTACGGCAAATCCTACGGGAAACCAGACGACGGCTATTATTTCAGTTCTGTTTATCGTTCTTGCTGTAATCTACGGAATCATTACGAATAAATGCGGCGTTAAGACTGCTCCTGCTACAATCGCAGGTATTGTCTGTATTGCGCTTATCATCATGCTTGGACTGAACTTTGGTTTTGCAATGTCAAGAACTGCCTGGATTGTGTTCATCGGATTGTATATTGCAGTTGCTTCTTTGATTCCTGTATGGATTATGCTCCAGCCGCGCGACTATCTTTCTTCGTTCCTTTTGTATGCGCTTATGCTCGTTGCTGTTTTTGGAATCGTGCTTTCTGCATTCACAGGTGCTGCAAGAAACGTAGCGTTCAACCTTCCTGCATTTACAGGCTGGAAGCAGAGCATCGGAACAATGTTCCCGGCACTTTTCATTACAGTTGCGTGCGGTGCATGTTCAGGATTCCATTCTTTGATTGCGACAGGAACGACGTCAAAGCAGCTTGACAACGAAAGAAACGCAAAGGCAATCGGCTACGGTTCTATGCTCATCGAATCTGCGCTCGGCATTATTTCGCTTATTGCAGTAGGCATCGTTTCTTCAAAATTCCTTACGAACGAAAACGGAATCTGGAAATTCTCAGGTTCTCCTGCAAACGCATTCGGTGCAGGAATTGCGCTTCTGTTCGGTGACGAAAACACGACTGTATACAATACAATCAAGGCTCTCCTTACTCTTGCAGTTTCTGTTTTTGCACTTACTTCACTTGACTCTGCAACACGTCTCAGCCGATTTATGTTCAGCGAGCTTTTCCTCAAAGAAGGCGAAAAGTCCTGGAAAGATGCAAAGGGCGTAAGGAAAGTTCTTGCAAATCCTGTTTTTGGAACTGGCTTGATGGTTCTTATCGGCTGTATCCTTGGCGGTTTGCAGCTTTCTGCAATTTGGTCTTTGTTCGGTTCGGCAAACCAGCTGCTTGCAGGAATTGCACTTATGGCAGTTGCAGCCTGGCTCGGTCAGGTCGGAAAGAACAACAAGATGTTCATCATTCCGATGATTTTCATGCTTGCGGCAACATTGACACAGCTTATTCTGACTGTAATCAACAAAATCAAGGCGATGGCAGCAGGCGCACAGAACGCATTTTTCTGGGGCAACTGGTTCCAGCTTCTGTTTGCTGCAGCGATGGCAGTGCTTGCAATTTTCCTTGTCGTAGAAGGAATCCAGACTTTTGCAAAACAGGCAAAGTCAAAAAAATAAACGCAGACTGAAAACATCGTAGAAAGATTTTCAGGATAAAAAAAACAGGCAGGATTTACAGGGAATTTTTTTCCGTAAGTCCTGTCTTTTTTTTTGCACGTGCGAAAAAAATTCAGGCTTCTAAAACACCTGATTCCGCGCGGTCAAAAAATGAATTTAAACAAAAAAAACGCCTTTCAGGATTGCTCCCAAAAGGCGAAATCTCTAAAAATCATTGAACCTGAGCTTTTAGCGGCTCTTTATTTTTTCAGACTACCAGGCAATGCGAACGCTCAAAGCGGCAGAAGGAATTTTTGAAGCAATATCGTAGCTTCCGCTCACTGTAAGATTCAGGAACAAAAGGTCAAGCCCAAGTCCTCCAAAAACCTGCGGATACACAGAAAATCCCGAGGAGCTTCCGCCGAATGACGATGGAAGAATTCCCCAATTCAATGCATCGCTCAATTCACCAACACTTCCGTCAGAAATAATATTTGTCCAGTCGGCTGACACCTTCCAGTCCACAGAAGTCTTTGAGAACAATGCGCGGCCTCCGACAAAAGGCACAAGGCAAAGAATCTTCAGAGAAGCCTGTGTATTCACCATGAATGTAGTAGACTTAAAGTCAAGGCTTGCCTTTGCATTGTCATCATCCACATCAACTCCGCCCTTTGTGTAATAGAAGCCAGCTCCCACAGACCATTTTGGAAGCAGGAAGCCGCCCTGTAAAATCGCATAACGGATATCAGCTCCCAGTGTAAAGAACTCGATTGCAACAGGGTCGATATTCTCATCAATAGAATCTATTTTAGAAGTATCTATTGACATAGCGGTAATGCCGATATCAAAAGGAAGAATAATTCCTCCAAGACGGGCATCCACAGTAATTGTAGGGAAAATCAAGGTATCTTCTATATCCTTGATTTCGTCAATTCCAAGCGCAAGAGCCGCATCCTTCAAGCCAGAAATATCAAGCGCAGAACCTCCTGCATTAACACCGGCTCCAAAATGAAATCCCGGGAACAGTTTTCCTATCCAAGCCTCGGCATACACATTCTGCTGCGCCTGTGAATTAGGAATTGAATCAACAAGCTCATCACAAAAATCATCTATTCCATCTTTTGTAACAGAAAACGGCCTGTCGGTTTTCAAATATCCCTTGCTAATAATTTCACTATAAGCATCCATAACGGCGCTTGCAGCGCTCTGTACCTTACCTGAAGAAACCCCTTCATTCTTCAATATTTTGCTGATTTCATCTTCACGGCCAGCAACCATTTTATAAACATCCTCAGGAAGCTCAACTGTTACAGAGTCATCACTACAAGTAACTGTAAAACTCACTGAAAAAGCGCTTCCCATCGCAAGCAAACACAAGCCGGACAATACAGCAATCTTCTTTAATCCTTTCATCATAAGTCTTTCTCCTTGCAGCTTTCATTTCTACAAAATCCAGAAATGACACTTGGCATCAAATGCCAATCAGCGCTTTCTTAAACTTTTCAGAGCTGCCACAGTTCATTTATACCATAGTTTTACAAGCAAGTCAAAAAAAATGCTGTAAAAACAACCGCGTTTTTACAGCACCAGATTTTACCGGCTCTTCATGCCGTTGACTTTTTCAAGACGCGCAAGAGCTTTTGCCTCTGCTTCGTCGGAATCTTTTTTCAGTTTTTCCACAACCGTATTTATATTGTTTACCATATAAACAGGCTGAAGGGTTGCATCCAGACAGTCGCGCCACAGCGAGCTTTCCGGGTCTACGATATTTCTCTTCAAAGTCGCCATCGAAATAGGAATATGGACATACTTGTCATGCACAAGTCCAATCACAATTTTTGTTTTTCCAGCCATTGCAGCATGAACCGCATTGTTTCCGAGCCTTTCGCAGTAAATGGAATCATTTGCAGTTGTAACAGCAGCGCGGACTTCGTATCCAGGATCGATATATTTCAAGTTGATATGAATCTTCTTTGAAGCAAAATACTCTGTAATCCTGTCGCGCAAATAAACTCCGATATCCGCAAGCTTTTTGTTGCCGGAAGCATCAGTCTGATTTGTAGAAGTCAGAAGTTCCTGGCCTGCTCCCTCTGCAACAACAATTACAGCATGGTGACGCTCATTCAGCCTTTCCTCAAGATGGGCGAGCAAACCGTTCGGTCCGTCCAGATCAAAAGGCACTTCTGGAATAAGACAGAAATTCGCTTCGTGGCTTGCAAGGGCAGTTGCAGTCGCAATAAATCCAGACTCGCGTCCCATAAGCTTAACAAGTCCGATTCCGTTAATCTGCGAATGTGCCTCCATGTGAATTGAATTTACAGCCTGGGTTGCCTTCTGAACAGCTGTTTCAAAGCCAAAAGAGCGGTCTATAAACTGAAGGTCGTTATCAACAGTCTTAGGAATTCCAACAACTGAAATTTTAAGACCGCGGCGGTCAATTTCATTGGCAATGTCAAGCGCGCCTCTCTGAGTTCCGTCGCCGCCGATAATAAACATCATGTTTATTCCCATACGCTCAATGGAATCTACAATATCAGAAGTCCTGTCGCCACCGCCGCGAGATGTTCCCAGGAAAGTTCCTCCGATTTTATGAATAGCGTCAACATTATCCGGATTAAGGTCGATTGTATCATATCCCTGCTCTGCAAAAAATCCCTTGTAGCCGAACTGAATTCCCTTGATTCTGCGCACACCATAGCGATTCCAAAGGCAGCGCACAACAGCGCGTATAACATCATTAAGTCCCGGGCAAAGACCGCCGCAGGTGCAGATTCCAGCAGTCACATGGGCCGGATTGAAATAAATATACTCACGGGGGCCTGCTTTTTCCATGAAGCCTGATTTTTCATCAAAGGATTCCTCAACGCCTTTATATACATTTACCTGGCGGCGAACATAGGAATTGTCCGTAACATAAGCTGCGCGGAAATTTCCATGCTCCAAAGAAAGCTCAATCGGAGACTTTACCTTGCACTCTCCCAAATTTTCCACTGAAAAATCATATTTCATTGTTGCCATAGCAAACCTCATACCTTGGAATAAAAAACGCAAAAATACGCATATATAAAAATACATTCAAATAGTAAAAAATTCAATATGTATTTAGGAAGTGATTAACAGATGTGCAAGCAATCATCACTTTCTTGCCGTTTTTTGCAGTTTTTTTGAAATCTAAAAAACAGCCGCCGCACGTCTTTTCTGCGCTTGAAAGAAATTCAAAAGTTATATATAATATTTTATCTGATTTATATCCCTCACCGCGGCAAAGATTGGTGAGAAAATCACCATGGTGAATAGGAGTAAAAATTATGGCAACTAGAAGAAATCCTCGTTTTAAGGAATGTAGAAGACTTGGAGTTAATGTCTGCGGTCATCCAAAGGCAATGAACAGAGCAAATGACCCGGCTTTCAAGAAGACAAAGAAAACTTCTGAATACGGAAAGCAGCTTTGCGAAAAGCAGAAGGTAAAGGCCTACTACGGAATTCTTGAGCGCCAGCTTCGCCGTTACTACGACATCGCTTCAAGAAAAGAAGGAAAGACCGGTGAAAATCTTATTGTAGGACTTGAAACACGCCTTGACAATCTTGTTTACCGCATTGGCTTTGCAAATTCAATCCGCATGGCACGCCAGGTTGTTTCACACGGACACGTTCGCGTTGACGGAAAGAGAATCAACATTCCTTCTTTCCAGATAAAGCCGGGACAGGTTGTAACACTTTGCGAAAAGGCTCAGAAAAATGAGCAGTTCAAGACTTGCTTCCTCAATGGAAACAGACGTCCGCTTCCTTACATTGAAGTTTCAGAGGAAGGCTTCTCTGGAAAACTTATCATGATGCCTAAGCGCGATGAAATTCCTGTAGAAATCAACGAGCAGCTCGTTGTTGAATTCTACTCTAAATAATGGGAAAGCCTAAAGACTTTAGTTTTTAGAGTTTTCTAATTATATTTCAACTTGAACAGAAACCGCCTTTCGGGGCGGTTTTTTTTATACCGGCGGCGGCAGTGATTATTTAATTACTAAAAAACTGCGGTCAATATTTGCAGGTTGCGCAGAAAATTCCGTTCTTGATTACTATTGAATAGATAAGCGCAAAAAGCTGTGTTTCTTCAAGCGCGCTGCCTGTTTCCCTGATTGAAATGTCTGTTGAAGAAAGAAGGGCGAGTATTGAGGATGCCGCTCCCTGGCTCCAGATTTTTGCGGCCTTTGAATATTTTGCCTGTGCGCGTTTTCCAGCGAATCCCGAAGCCTTTAGCTCCGCCTCTGAAACGTTTTTTTCGCCTGAATGTAAGCTGTGCCACAGCCTCAGCTGCCTGAAGCAATAGGTAAGCCCCGCAATCAGCGCAATTCCGTTGGATTCCTTGGTTGAGCGGATTTTTTGAAGTATCTCAAGCGCGCTTTCCAGACGCTGCTGGGGACTCTTTTCATTTTCCGCCATCGCATCAAAAAGCGTAAAGGCGCTTTCTTCCCTGTTGTGGGAAAGTATTTTTTCAACGTCCGCGGCAGTTATCTCTGTTCCCTTTTCAAAGCAGAAAAAAAAGCGGGAACATTCGGACTTCAGTGTTTCAGTGTTGTTTTCCACCATCTCAAGAATCTGCTCGACTGCATCCGGCGAAACTGAAAATCCGTTTTTCCTGAAAAAGCCTTCAACCCACTGCGGCTTCCTGTTTTCGAACATTTCCCAGAAAATTTTCCTGTGGCCGGAAGGAACTGCGATTTCAATTCTTTTATCTATGGAATTCTCGTCAGAAATGAGCACCAGTGTATTCGGGGAATTTTCCGCGGACTTTATCCATGAAACGAGGACATCGATGTCGGACTTCTGCTTTATCTGCTCTGCATTCCTGAGCGTTATAAAAAGCGCCGGGGAAAAAAGGCTTGCATTCTGCAGCTGCGCAACAATGTCTTCAACGCGGATATCGGCGGCATAATACTTATACTGCTCGATGCCGTTGTTTTTTTTTGCGGCGGCTTCCCTGATATTTTCTATTGCCTCGTTTTTTTCTCCGGCTTCAGGGCCTGTAAAAAGGTAAACTTCAGGTTCTGTCATTTCAGTAGGTTCTTACAATTCCTGCCAGCACTCCGGCTATCTGAATGTCCTGTGCATAAATCGGCTGGAAATCAGGATTTTCGGGCTGGAGGCGGATTCTTTCTTCCTCGCGGTAAAAACGTTTGAGTGTAATTGCATTGTCTACAACTGCGACGATAATCTGCCCCTCAGTCGCGATTTCCGCCTGCTCTATTATCGCAAGGTCGCCGTCAAGTATGCCCGCATTCATCATGCTTGCTCCGCGGACATGAAGCGCAAAGTAATTCTTGCCGGGGCGCACGAAAGGCTCAGCGATGTTCACATAGCCATCAAGATTTTCCTCACACAAAAGCGGTTTTCCGGCAGCAATGGTTCCAAGCAGCGGCACTCTTGCCAAAAACGGCTTGGTTTCCCCCAGCTCTTCCTCTCTAAGCACACGGATTGAACGGGAGCGTTTCTGGCACTGCGAAAGATAGCCTTTTTTCTGGCACGCCGCTATATGGTCCTGGACAGCCCTCAGGGAAATTCCGAAATTATCTCCTATCTCGCGGACTGTCGGAGGATATCCATTTTCATTTGTGAACCTGGCTATGAATTCCAGAACTTCCTTCTGCCGGTCTGTGAGATTTTTCATTGGCTACTCCTCTTCAAATTTTGCCTCGAACAAATGGAAAATAGCATCGGCTGCTTCCTGCTCATCGGCGCCTTCTGCCCGCAGTGTTATATTCGTGTTGTATCCCGCCGCCATTGTGATAACGCCCATGATTGATTTTGCATTCACGGTGGTGGTATCTTTTTCAAGAATAATTTCCGATGAAAACTTGTTTGCTGTCTGGGCAATCAGGGCTGCTGGCCTTGCATGGATTCCCGCGCGGTTTCTAACTGTAAGAATTTTCTCTGTCACAGTGCACTTCCTTTATCTTTATTTTTTGACTCAGTACGAGTCTTCCTTGCCGTAGTAATCTCTTTGGGCCGCTCCGGTTTCTATCCAGCGGAGAATATTCTGGTTGAATTCCTGCGCGGAATAATATCCCATGGTTTTAAGCCGTTCGTTCATTGCGGCGGCTTCTATTATAATAGGGAGGTTCCGTCCTGGCTTAACCGGGATTTCTATTATCGGAATTTTCACTCCCAGAAGCTCTATGGTTGTTCCGTTCGTTCCTATGCGGTCGTAAACTTTTGTCTGGCTCCAGGCTTCAAGCTTTATAACCATCTGGACTTCCTTCTGCTCTCTGATTGCTCCGACTCCGTAAAGCTGAGCGATGTTTATAATTCCAAGTCCGCGGATTTCCATGTGGTGGCTTATAAGCTTGTTTGCGCCCTGCCCGATTATGGAATTTCCATTCACGCACCTGATGTCCACAATATCATCCGCAACAAGCCGGTGCCCGCGCTCAACAAGCTCCAGCGCAGTTTCGCTTTTTCCTACGCCGCTTTCTCCGATGAGAAGAATTCCAACGCCGTAAACTTCAACAAAGACCCCGTGGAGCGTTTTTCTGGGAGCAAAAATATTTGAAAAGACCCTGAGAAGCCGCTGGGAAAAATCAGTTGAAGTCAAATCCGTCTGAAGAACTGCGCACCTTGAAGATTCCGCCACAGACAGAAAAAATTCCGACGGCTTTATATTGTAGCCAAAAACAACGCACGGCATTTCATAAGTAAAGAATTTTTTTATAAGGTCAAATCTGCCTTCGGACTCAAGCTTTCTAAGATAAGCTGATTCTCCCTTGCCAAAAAGCTGAACGCGCTCATAGGCAAACGATTCGTAAAAGCCTGAAATTGCAAGCCCCGGGCGGTTTATGTCGGACACCGTGATTTCCCTGCAAAGCCCAGATCTTCCTGCAATGCATGTCAGATTCAAAGACTCCTGGCCTTTTAAATCCAGGTCAAGAAGATCTAATACTGTGATTTTTTTATCCGACATATATATAGTATACAGCTATGAGTAAATAAACTCAATATAGAAAACACCAAAAAATTCAGTAAAAACATGAATTCTTTGATAAGAATGAATTTCCGCAGGGAATTTTTCTTAGAAGGATTTCGGTGCCTTCATGCGCCGCCGCTAACGCCGTGTTTTTATGGGAGCGTCCAATGAAAGGGAAAAAAAACGAATGGTTTGAAAACGAGAATTTCTGGCTGAAATATGCGCCTGTAATGTTTGACGGCCAGCAGTGGGCTCAGGCAGCCGGAATTGCAAAATCTGTCTGCTCGCTTGCGGAAGTCGGAATCGGAAGCTCAGTGCTTGATGTATGCTGCGGGCCTGGAAGAATCAGCGTGGAGCTTGCACTGCTCGGGCTCAAGGTTACCGGAGTTGACATTACGCAGCCTTTTCTTGATGCGGCGGCGGAAACTGCGGCGGACGAAGGAGTTTCCATTGAGCTTGTAAACAGGGATATGCGCGCCTTCAGTTCAAGAAAAAAATTTGACGCGGCGGTAAACATCTACAATTCATTCGGATACTGCGACAATCCCCGTGATGACATGAAAATTCTTCGCAGAGTGAGCCAGTCGCTAAAAAAGGGCGGCGCATTTGTGCTTGAATGTATAAGCCGCGAAACTGCGGTGCGGTATTTCACAGAGGGCGAATGGTTTGAGCGCGCAGGAATGACGGTGCTGACAGAATTCAAAGTGTCAGGCGCATGGGAAGGACTTTCGTCAAAATGGATTCTCATAGAAAAGGACGGAACAAGAACCGAACATGAATTTGTACAGCGGCTTTATTCTGCTCCACAGCTGCGTGACATAATGCTTGAATGTGGATTTTTTTCCGCGCAGATATTCGGAGGATTCAACAGAGAGCCTTACGACCAGAATGCAAAGACAATGGTTATCGTGGCGAAAAAATAATTTTAAGGAACAGAAGTTCGACCGGGAAGCCAGAATCCGAACATTGAATTTTCTGTGTTTAATGCGCATTTTTTTTATTTTTCAGGCAATATTAAAGTTATGGCTATGTCCTGAAATAAATTGGTAAATAAATTTGATGCTTGGCAAAAACACACTATGTTATAGCGATAAAACATAGTAGGAATAAACTTGTTTTTACCGGGACAAAGCAGCAGAAGGTTTATAATATTTAAACTGAAATGGGGAACTTATGAAAAAATTTATGTATCTTACTACCGGGGAAAATAATAGTCTGATAAGCGTAAATCCTTTTGTTGAACCTAAGGATTATGACAATGAAAGGAAAGACGGTTGGCTCTTCTCGGAGAAAGAACTAAAAGATTATCTGGAAAAATTGTAAGCTTTTAGCGATGGTCTTTAGCAGACAAAACCCAAGCGTCATCATCATAAGATTCTAAGTTATCTACAAAAAATTCCATGGAGGCGCGCATTGGACAACGAGGATTTAAGCGAAGATTCAGACAGACTTTTGGAGGCGGCTCGGAAAGCTTTTAAAATTCAGAATTTTTATCCGTGGCAGCGGATTGTGGCGGAGCGAATTCTGGATGCTGCAAATCCGCAAAAAAATGTATTCCGGGACGAAGCCTGTTTTTGCGGCCGGCAGATTGTGCTTCTTCCGACCGGCTTTGGAAAATCCCTGTGCTTTCTTGCGCCTGCGCTTGTGCTTGAAAAACCCACGCTGGTGATTTATCCTCTGCTCGCCCTTGTTTCTGACCAGAAGCGGCGCATGGATGAAGGCGGAATCAGCTGCGTTGTTTTTCAGGGCGGACTGAGTGAAGATGAAATTGAACAGAATTTTCTCCGCATAAAAAAAGGCGCAAAAGTTATAGCGGCAACTCCTGAAATTCTTGGAAATCCGCGGATTCTCACAAGGCTGAGCAGCTTTGGAATTTCGCATATTGCGATTGACGAGGCGCACTGCGTAAGTGAATGGGGCGACACTTTCCGGCCGGCATATCTGGAGCTTGGAAACATTATCAAAAAAATAAATCCCCCGGCAGTCACGGCGTTTACCGCAACTGCATCTGACAGTGTCCTTGCAAGAATTTCCGAAGTTCTTTTTGATGGAAAGGCAGATGTCATCCGAGGCGGAAGCGACCGCCCGAATATACATTATACGGTTTCGCAATGCTATGCAAAAAGGCGGACAGCATTTACGCTCGCCCTGACCGCACAGAAGCCGGTGATAATTTTCTGCGGAACACGCTCTGAGTCTGAATACATGGCAAGGGAGCTTTCGGCTTTCTGCGGAAAAGAAAAAGTCCGATTTTATCATGCCGGAATGCCGAAGGAGGAAAAGCTCGAAGTTGAACGCTGGTTTTATCCGCGCACTGATGCTGTTCTGTGCTGTACCTGCGCATTTGGCATGGGTGTGGACAAAAAGAACATACGCACTGTAATTCATCTTGATCCCGGCTCAAGCGCAGAATCCTATGCACAGGAATCAGGTCGCGGCGGAAGAGATGGAGAGCCTGCGGAAGCGATTCTTTTATGGAGCTTCAATGACCACAAAAAATTTTCAGAATTTTCAGAAGACGACAGAAGAAAAGCCATTCAGCATTTTGCAGAAAGCACAACATGCCGCCGACAGGTTCTTCTGGATGCATTGAACGCAGAGCAGGCGGCATGCTGCGGCTGTGACATCTGCAACGGCAAAAAAAACGCGGATATTCCATTTGACGCGCAGGTTATCATGGACATTGTAAGAAAAAATCCCGGCCGCTTTACCGTGGAAGAATTGGGACAAGCGGCAGTTTTCGAACTGAACCGGGAAAGCAGAAAAAAAATTCCAGTAAACACCTACGAACATTCTGATGCGGACGAAATCATAAAACAGCTCAGGGACAGAGAGTACATCCGCATGGGCAAAGGAATATTCAAAGGCCTGGTTTTTCCTGGCTTGAAAAATAAAGCTCGGATTCTAGACCGGTTACGGCAAACCATGAAGAAGGGGCTTCTATCCAATATTTTCTGAACACATTCAGAATTTCCTGGGCGGTCGTTTCCCTGAGCTGCTCAAGTTGTTTTAGGTCATAGTCAATGTCGCCGAACTGAAGAAGATTGTAGCTCAGTATCGACACAAGCCCTGCGCTTGTCTGCTGGCTCTGGTATGTCTGGTTTATATACGAATTCTTGTAGCTGTCCAGATTCTGGCTTATCGTAGAAAATTCGTAGTCGCCGCTGCCGCTGATTTTTTCAACAATCCGTCCTTCAGCCATATAGGTTCGGGCCTCCTGCAAAGCTTTTTCAAATCCAGCAAAGTCTGACACCTTGAACAGATATTCGCTTCCGTATGGAGCCTTTGAGCCTATCACATAGCTCTGCGGTGAATAGCAGATTCCGTAATGTTCCCTTACAACATTAAAGAGAATGTCGGTGTAAATATTTCCTGCGAGAATGCACGGAATAAAATCACGGCTGCTGTTCGGAGGCGATGCAAAAATTCTTGTGATGTAAGCTGTTCCCTCAGCGGAAGGATGGCGGAGAATGACAGGCGGATTTTCCCTGATACTGAGGGGAGGTATATCCGCGCGCGTCTGTTCTGCCCCGGAAAATTCAAGTTTTCCAAGCGATGAATTCAGTGTTTTTATAAGATAATCCGAATCAACTTTTCCTGACACAACGATTGAAAAATTTCCGCTCTTTATAAGATTTGCGTGATGCTGCTTGAGATTTTCCACCGTGATATTTTTTATTGAGCGCGGTGTTGCAAATGTTGTCGCCTCATAAGGATGACCTTTATACGTCTGCTCCAGAATTGTATACGACAGAAGCGAAGTCGGATTGTTGAGCATGCTCTGAATTTTCTGGTTCAGATTGCTGATTGTATTTTCGTATTCATTCTTCTTGAATTCAGGATTTAAAAAACCGTCAAGAAAAACGGGCAGCATTTTTTCAAAGTGCTTGTCCATTGCGCTCAGATAAAGTGCGCTTCCCGACAATTTGGAAAAATATCCGATGCTGGAATTTGTGGAATAGGCAAGCTTCGTGCGTTTTTCGTACGAAAACTTTTTTGACGTTTCAGACATAAATGAAAACAAAGCAGTTTCCAGCCCGGAAGTTTCCGGTGTAAGTTTTTCAACGCCGCCGGGACACAGAATCGCAGCGGAAATAATCCTGTCGCTTGTCTGGTTTATAAAAACAGGAATTCCGTTTTTCAGTTTTTTTACTTCAATGTTCCGCATTGCAGAGATGCTGCTGGAATTTTTTTCCTGTGATTTTCCGGGAACATAAATATTTTCTTCAGATATTTTTGTTTTCTTGAACTCCACAGGCTTTGATTCACACTGAAATTTTTCTTCCTGCCACCATGATTTTTCATCAGGCTGAATTTCATAGAATGAAGAATCCAAAAATTCCGCGCGAGTTTTTTCATAGACAGCAGGATTTAAAAGAACACTCACAAGCGGATTTTTTTTTGTAAAATATTTTTCCGCAACTCTCTTCACATCGTCCTGCGAAACTTTTGCAAGATTTTCATAATAACTGAAAAAATAATCCGTGTCCGTATTTATCCACCAGCTTCTAATCGATGCCAAAAGTCCGGACGGTGTTTCCGTGCTTCGTGTGTAGCTGTCCTTCATCTGCTCGATGATTTTTGATTTGTACGAATCAGTGAAGAATTTTTTTTCTGACACAATTTTTGGAATAATTGAATTTTGAATTTCGTCAAGGAATATTCTTGCGCGCTCCGCCGGCATTGTTTCAGCATCAGAGGCAATCGTTCCGAATTCAAGAAGCCCGTTCGCACGCACTGTTGCATACTGCGCCCATGAATTGTTGAAATCCGAAATTTTCAGCGACTTGTTTTTATAAAGCCCCTGTATATAGTCGCTTCCCGGCTCTGACATGAGTGACATAAGATAGTCGACGGCATAAGTATCCTGAATATCAAAATCAGCATCAGGCCCCCTGAACTGAACCATAATCTGCATAAGTTCCGGCGTGAGTTTATCAAAAGGCATCACACAGTACTGCGGAGCAGAAAAAGGCTGGGTGTTTTGCTGGACTGAATTTTCCGGCATAGAATTTCCGTTGTTGCTCCATGTGCCGAAAATTTTTTCAGCAAGCTCAAAGGCCTGATCCGGAATTATATCTCCGCCTATGAAAAGGGCAGCGTTTGACGGAATATAATATTTTTCCTTTATTTCCCTGAGCTGCCCGGATGTCGCATTCCTGACTGCCTCAAATGAGCCTGACGAGTCGACCTTGTATGGCGCATCAGGGAAAAGATTTTTTGAAAGATAACTGTAGAAAATTTTTGAGGGGTCTGACTTGCCGCCTTCAATTTCAGAAAGCACAACTTTTTTTTCGTTTTGAAGTTCATGCTCATCAATAAGCGGAGAGCGGATAGCGGCATTCCAAAAGGCAAGACCTTCCTCCAGTTTGGCTGACGGCACTGTAAAAAAATAATTCACATGGTTTATGCCTGTAGTTCCGTTCCAGCTTGCGACCCCAAGATTTGAAAGCGCCCTGTTCACGGAGGCCGCATCCTTATACAGGCTGTTGCCCTTGAACATCATGTGCTCATACAGATGAAAAAGTCCGGCTGTCTGCGGTGTCTGTGTCACGGCTCCGGCGCGGATTGCAATTTCAATATAAACAAGCGGAACAGTGTGGTTTTCCGCAATGAAAACAGTCAGGCCGTTTTCCATTTTATATTGATGCAGATTTTCTATTGAAGTTTTTTCTGCATAGACAAAATGAACAGCAAGCAGAAGCGCAAAAAATGCGGCAAGTCTGATATTTTTTATAATTTTCCTCATGCCTTTATTTCAATGAATTTCAGGCAGATTTTCAAGATGGCCATGCAGAAAAAACAAACCTCCGGGAAAATTAAAGCACTTTGTATCCTGCTTTTTCTACGGCGGCTTTGATTTTGTCGTCGCTGATTTCCTTTGACAGTGTCAGAACGACTTTTCCTGTTTTGTGGTCAGGAGCTGCCTGGACAATGCCATTCAGTTTTTCAAGAGCTTCCTTTACATGCGCCTCGCAGTGTCCGCACATCATTCCTTCAACATTAATTGTTTTTTCAAGTGTTTCCATGGAAACCTCCTTTGTATTTTCTTTGAGCTTAAAAGCTTTCTCTTTTTTTGAAAGTTTATACGGATTGAAAAAATTCAGCCTGAGCGCATTTGAAATCACGCAGAAACTTGAAAGGCTCATTGCGGCGGCGGCAAACATCGGATTCAAAAGAAGCCCCAGTGAATTGTAGTAGACTCCGGCGGCAAGAGGAATTCCTGCGACGTTATAAAAAAACGCCCAGAATAAATTTTCATGGATATTTTTCAGTGTCGCCTTGCTGAGCCTGACCGCAGCAGGAATATCAAGAAGCGTATTTTTCATAAGCACAACCTCTGCCGATTCTATTGCTATATCGCTTCCTACTCCGATTGCTATTCCTATATCTGACACAGCAAGAGCCGGCGCATCGTTGATTCCGTCACCTGCCATAGCGGTTTTTCCAGTAAGCTTCAGCTGCTTTACAGCATCCGCCTTCCCCTCGGGGAAAACTCCGGCCTTTATTTTTTCTATGCCGCATTTTTTTCCTATGGCATTTGCTGTTCTTTCATTGTCGCCTGTGAGCATGACAGGTGAAATTGACAATGCCTTCAGCTGGGAAACTGCGGCCGCGCTGTCATCTTTTATTTTATCAGCAACGCATATCATTCCAATGACTTTGTTCTGCCTTGAAAAAATCAGCGGAGTTTTTCCGCAGGATGAAAGGCTTTCCGCTTTTTGCCTTATGCTCGACACGTCTGCATTTTTTTCTATGAAGGCAATGCTTCCTGCAAAAAATTTTTCATTGCCGATGGCGCACGAAATTCCGCCGCCCGTAATAGAAGCAAAATCTGAGGTTTCAAAAAATCCGCTGTCTTTAAATTCAGATGCGCTGTAAAAATCCACAACGGCTTTTGCAAGAGGATGCAAGCTTTTTAATTCTATTGAAGCCGCGGTCTTTAAAAATTCCTGAAGCTCTATGCTGTCTTCTGTTATAACATCGGTAACTTCCGGTTCCCCCATTGTAATTGTACCGGTCTTGTCCAGCGCCACGTTTTTTATTCTGCCGGTTTCTTCAAGCGCGGCGGCTGTTTTAAAAAGAATTCCGTTTCTTGCTCCGACTCCGTTGCCGACCATAATTGCTACAGGTGTCGCCAATCCAAGCGCACACGGACAGCTTATTACAAGAACGGAAATTGCCCTGGACAATGCAAAGCTGAATTCAGCTCCCAAAATATTCCAGACGCAGAATGTTGCTATTGAAATAAAAATAACGGCAGGCACAAAAACTCCGCAGATTCTGTCGGCTGTTTTTGCAATGGGCGCTTTTGTTGCTGCGGCTTCGCTTACAAGTTTTATTATCTGTGAAAGAGTTGTGTCTTCTCCAACTCTTGAAGCCCTGCATTTCAGAAAGCCGTTGAGATTTATTGTAGCCGAGCGGACTTCGCTTCCCTGCATCTTGTCAACAGGAATACTTTCCCCAGTAAGAGCAGATTCGTTTACAGATGATTCGCCTTCAATGACAATTCCGTCAGCAGGAATAGATTCGCCTGGCTTTACAGCAAAGATGTCGCCCTTCTTCAATTCTTCGATTGGAATTTTTATTTCATTGCCGTCTGCTGTTATGACAGTCGCGGTTTCCTGGGCCAGTTTCATAAGGCTTTGCAGCGCGCTTGTGGTTTTTCCCTTTGAAATAGACTCAAGCATTTTGCCCGCCGTGATAAGCGTCACAATCATTGCCGCGCCTTCAAAATAAAAATTTTCCATGCACTGCATAATTTTCAGCTCATCATTTTTTACAGCCGCATCTGTCATAATAAAAAGCACTGCAAGGCTGTACACAAATGAAATTCCCGAGCCAAGCGCAACAAGAGTATCCATGCTGGAAGCCTTGCGCACAAAGGCCTTGAAGCCGCTTATAAAAAAATTCCTGTTAATAAAAAGCACTGCAAGCGAAAGCAAAAGCTGAATTATTCCCATCGCAATGTGGTTTCCATTCAGAAAAAAAGGAAGCGGCCAGTTCAGCATCATGTGCCCCATGCTGAAATACATAAGCACTGCCAAAAATCCAAGGGAAAATATTAGGCGTTTTTTCTGGCTGGAAATTTCTGAATTATTTACAAGGCTGTCCGGCTTTTTTGCGGCGCTGTCTTTCTGTTTTGAAAATACCCTGGCACCGTATCCGGCATTTTCAACTGCCCTGATAATGATGGAGCTGTCTGCGCTTCCTTCTACCGCCATTGAATTTGTAAGAAGGCTTACAGAACAGCTTTTTACGCCTTCCAGTTTTGACACAGCTTTTTCTATTCTGGCTGAACATGCTGAGCAGCTCATCCCTGAAATTAAAAATTGTTTTATATTCACCGGCAGCTCCTTTTTAGAATCAATGAAAATAAATTCAAACCGCTTCTAATGCCAAGCATTACTTTCAAATTCATGCGTCCAGAAAAATTCAGATTACTTCATAAGCTTCTGGAGTGTCTGGACAAGATCATCGATAACTTCATCATTTCCATTTTTTATGTCGCTTACAACACAGTTTCTTATATGGCTTGCAAGAAGCTCTTTTGTAAATGAATTGAATGCAGCCTGGCACGCTGAAACCTGAATCAGGATGTCCGTGCAGTATGCATCACTTTCGAGCATTTTTTTTATGCCGTTCACCTGTCCGTCAATGCGGTTCAGTCTGTTTATAAGTTTACGAAGTTCCTCAGGAGAACGCTTCCTTGTTTTTTTTGAGCAGCATGATTTTTCGTCTTTCATGTCATATTTCTCCAATAAAAATTCCTGTTTTAAAATATACCTTATCGGGGTATATGTCAACAATGGATTTCTGTGAAAGCTTTAAAACAAAAAGGTATGCCCGTAAAAAATGTTGCCGTTTAGTTGACAATTAGAAAATTCGCACTATGTTAAATAAATGGAGATTTTTGTTTGAATAGATAGTTTTACAAGGTAAAGTAGCGGAAAGTTATAATATTTAAACTGTAAATTGGAGATTGTATGAAAAATAATTATTTCTTTACAGTTGGAGCACCTACAACGGAAGAACGAAACTTTATCATGTTTTATCGGGAGTCTTCATTAACAGAAGAAGAAATTTCTACAAGAACACTTGCAAATTAAATGTAAAATCGGTCGCTTGTAGTGGAGCCAATTTTCGATGTGTTACATTAATCTGATTTACTAAAATTGACTGTAATAAAACTTGTAAAAATCTGTTGATTTCTTGATGGCATTCATTTTGAAGAAGAACGGCTTCGTAAATCTTTTTATAGAATTGTTCAGTTATTTCAATCATGTGTAATTAGCTAATGCTTAAACCAAGCTATGTATGATTAGCAACATTATTTACGGACATAGCAAACAAAAAAATCCCGCAGAGTATATTCCACTGGAATTTCTGCAGGATTATTTTCAGAATTGCCTTTCAGGAAAAACTGAAATTTCGGGCTTGACCTGTTCAGTATTTTGCTAGTTGAAAATCGGTCTTACCCTTGTTACATCTTTTATTGAAGAAAGGCTGTTCAGAGTTTGCTCTGTTACCTTGCCCGCAACGTCGATTATATTGTAGGCAACTTCGCCGCGGTTCTGGTTTACCATTCCTTCGATATTCAGATTTGCCTCTCCAAGAATTGTTGTAAACTGCGCCACAAGTCCCGGTTCGTTTTTGTGGCTTATGCAAAGTCTGGTGCCGCCGCTTGGAATAGGATTGTCGGTCGTAGTCTTTGGAAAATTCACGCTGTTTTTAATGATTCCGCTTTCAAGAAAATCACGAAGCTCTTTTACAGCCATTACAGCGCAGTTGTCCTCGGCTTCAGGAGTTGAAGCTCCAAGGTGCGGAAGACATATAACCTTGTCGCATGCTATAAGCTCTTCTGCAGCAAAGTCTGTGACCATGCACGAAATTTTTCCGGCTTTGATTGCAGCAAGAACATCCTCGTTGTTCACAAGACCGCCGCGGGCAATGTTTATAAGCTTTACGCCTGTCTTCATGTTCTTGATTGTGTTGGCATTCACAAAGCCCTTTGTGTCGGGAGTTTCAGGAACATGGAAAGTAAGATAGTCAGCTTTTGCAAGAAGCGTGTCCAGCGTTTCAGCGTGCGTAACCTGATGGTTCAGGCTCCATGCAGCATCAACTGAAAGGAACGGATCGTAGCCGATAACATTCATGCCAAGCTCAACCGCTGTGTTTGCAACCTGCGCTCCGATTGCGCCAAGCCCGATAACACCGAGCGTTTTTCCTTTCACTTCCTGGCCGATATAGTTCTTTTTTCCCTTTTCAGCAAGAGTCGCAATTTCCGCGCCTTTTCCGGCAAGGGAATTCACCCAGCTGTTTGCGGCTATAACAGGACGGCTCGCCATCAAAAGCCCGAGAATCACAAGCTCCTTTACAGCGTTGGCATTTGCACCCGGTGTATTGAAAACAACAATTCCCTTCTGAGCAAGATCCTTTACAGGAATATTGTTCACTCCTGCGCCAGCGCGCGCCACAGCCTTTATGCTATCGTCAATATTCATGGAAAGCATATCATGGCTGCGCACAAGAATCGCATCGGGCTTTACAATCTCGCTTGCAATTTCATATTCGTTGCGCGGAAAATTATCAAGTCCCACCGCGCTGATTCTGTCCAATGTCTGAATTTTAAACATTTTCCACCTCGATGATTTTATGCGTTTTCTGCGGCAAATTTTTTCATAAACTCAACAAGCGCCTTTACGCCG
>NZ_JBJETK010000016.1:0-6998 GCF_051883275.1 Treponema sp.
ACCGAAAAACTGCGCCCTCTCGTGTACAAATACGGCTTTCTGCGGTAGGGACGGCAGAAAAAAGACTGTGCAGAAACAAGCATGTTTTTCAAAAATGTAGTATTTTTATATAAGCAAGCGCAGAGAATTTTTGTTCTATGCTGCAAACTTTTTTACAGGGGAATATCATGAAGAACATTAAAACATTCTGCAAAATTATGACTGCCGTTTTCTTCTGCCTTTCGTGCACGGCAAAGGAAAATAAAAGTGAAATCAAGAATCCTGCAAAAAACGAGGTCGCTATGAAATCTTACATTTCCGTTTCAATGGACGAAGGACTTAAAATGCTTTCCGAAGAAAAAAATGCTGTTCTGCTCGATGTGCGCCGCCCTGACGAATATCAAGCCGGACACATGCCGGGCGCAATTCTTTTTACAAACGAAACAATGACACCGGAAAAAGCAGAAAATCTCATTCCTTCAAAAAACACAAAACTTTTTGTTTACTGCCGGAGCGGACGGCGGAGCAAGGAAGCCTCGCAGAAACTCGCAGACTACGGCTACACCAATGTCGTGGAAATCGGCGGAATTATGAATTATTCCGGGGAACTGGAAAAGTAAAGATTCCCCTTCTGATAAAGAAACTTGCACAGATAAAAAACGCAATATTCCGCCGATTTATAAAACGCGAATATAAAAACCTCGAAAAACAGAAGTTTCCCGAGGCAAGTTAAAAAAGAGATTCAATATTTTTTTAGAAATTCCCTATATCTTAAAATGAAGAATTTCATTGCCGAGGCTTTCGATATTGACTTTATTCTCCTGGCTTAGAGTATTGATGCTCTGAAGCACTTCATTTATCTGATTCGCGCCGATCGACATTTCTTCCATGCTGTCGCTGAGAACTCTTGTAACATCGCCAAGGTGCTCCATTTCCTTTGCAATTTCCGTGCTGCCGCTCATCATTTCTTCAGAGCCGCTCTTTACTTTATAAGTCACAGAATTGATTTCCTTTATCGCCTCAAGAATTTCAGTGCTTCCATTGCGCTGCTCTTCCATTGCGCTTATGACTTTGGAGCTCATTTCGTTTACGTCTTTGCAGGAATTAAACACCTGCTCAAACATTTTTTCAACTGATGCAGAAGAATCTGAAAGCATTGTAATATCAGAGCTAAGAGAACTCAGTGTCTGGCTTATCGTCTTGCTCTTGCTTGCTGTTTCCTCCGCAAGATGGCGGATTTCTTCCGCGACAACTGCAAAGCCCTTTCCGGCATCTCCTGCGTGGGCGGCCTCGATTGCGGCGTTCATGGCAAGAAGATTTGTCTGGGCGGCGATATTTTCAATCATTGTGCTTGCTTCAAGAAGCGTTGCAGAATCATGGGAAACTTTCTGGGCAATTTTGTTTGTTTCTGTCATAGTAACATGGCCGTTTGAAGTCGCCTCCGTGAGCTTTTCAATAAGCCCAGTTGTCTTTTCAAGAATATTTGTTGCGGAATTGATATTGGCAACCATCTGTTCGATTGAAGACGAAGACTGAGAAACACTGGCAGACTGGGATGAAATGCTTTCGTTGAGAACTGTAAGGTTCTTTACAATTTCCCCGACAGTGGAAGAAGTTTCCGTAACCCCGGCGGACTGCGAAACAGTCTGCTTTTTCACGCCGTCAATGTTCGAGCTTATTTCATTAATCGCACTGGCAGCGGAATCAGTGTTGCAGGCAAGCTTTTCTCCAAGCTCCTGCATTTTTTCCGCGGCATTCCTTATCGCAGAAATCGCACTGCGGATTTTTTCAATCGTTTTGTTGAAGTACATAGAAAGCAGGCTGATTTCGTCATTTCCCGAAACAGGAAGCGCAACAGTCAAATCGCCTTCGCCCTCGGAAATGTCCTTCAGCTTTTCAGTGATTGATATAATCGGCCGCACGAACATTCTTACAATCAGAAGAATAAAGAAAATGCATGAAACCGCCACAAGCAGAACGCTGAAAATAAGCTGGCTTCTGACCGCCGAATAAAAATCAGCCGAAAGCTTTTTGTCGATAGTGCCAAGAGCGACATCAATATCATCTATATAATTGCCTGTTCCAATGACCCATGCAAACGGCTTGTAAGGAGCTGTGTAGGAACGCTTGGGCTGCGGAATATCAGAGCCGAACTTTGGATACTTGAAATTGACAAAGCCGCCTTCTTCATTTTTTCCGATTTCAATAAAATCACGAACCATGAATTTTCCGTCTTCGTCCTGCCAGTCAAGGCGATTTGTTCCCTCTGTCGCAGGCTTGGGAGGAAGAAGAATGTTCACGCCGTCAAAAGTATCAATCCAGAAATACCCTTCTGTGCCATAGTGAATGCCGCGGATGATTTCCTTGATAGCATCTTTTCTTTCCTGAAGAGTGTAGCCTTTTTTAGAATACAGCTCGTCATAATTTTTTATGAGCGAAATGACATTCTGAACCTGCCACTGAATTTTTTCATCGTATGAAGAAAGCATAAGCTCATGCTGAAGGGATACTGTATAACTCTGTTGTTTTGTAAGATTGAAAAGAGAAACAATCGTAAAGACAGCGGACACGCAGACCAACACCAAAACTGAAAAAAATACCATTTTCAATTTTAAACTTATAAAGCGAGATTTATTTTCCATAAAAATATATTACACCCACCCCCAAACCAGTGTCAACTCTTTTAGAAAACGGGGAAATAACGGCGCAATGATATCGAAATCGGAAAGTTCCCTACACAAGGTACTCCTGAAAAAAAAGAGGAAAACGAACGACGAATAGAAAAACCCAGAAAGTCCTATTATTTTTTTGGGCGTGCCCCTCACTTCGTTCGGGTCGGGCTTTTCGTGGCTCCGCTATCGCTCCGGTGCTCCGCACTTGCCAGGCAACCACTACAATCCCTCACGCTGTACACTTTTACTCATACAAATCGCTGTTTGCATCTTCACCTTTCACTACGCTTTCAATAATTTCTGTCATATCCTGTTTAGAAATCTGAGGACGGTAATATACATCAGGCACATCATTCTTCAACTTTTCAAACAGTTTATGCGCAGCGGTAAACTTCCGTCTTTCTTCCGGATCAATATGGTCTTTAGTCTTATCCTTTGTTTCAACAACAAGGTTAAGCTGTTTTTTACCAGATGTATGATTTATAACATACATAAAATCCGGGCTGTATGTTCCGTCAGCATAAGTCGGAATTCGCACAGTACGGCGAGGAATTTTTCCGTACACTTCAACCGAGGCAATATTTGATTTTATTCCGTGAGTAATATTATTTTTCTCCAAGTCGGAATCATACGCGCAGGAATCATACAGATAATTTTCAAGCGGAGTTTCCTTGCAGTTCAGAACACCAATATCATTACGGATAACATATTCTTTTACGGAATTATTTTCATCGCAAAGCGGATCAGAAACAGGCACATCAACTTTTTCATACGAGTATTTTTCTGAAAAAGTTCTGATATACCAGTCACGATAACCTTCAACCAAATGGCGCAAAGTCTGCCTGCTAAAAAACTTTTCGGGAAGAGGATTTGATTTGAAATATTCACAAAAAACTTCGTGCAAAAGCGTAATCGGAATATTCGTTTCTTTCTGAGCCTTCTTCAAAAATTCAGAATATGGAAGTTCTTTTTTGAATGTAAATGTCGTTCCGATTCCTGTCGTAAACTTTACACTTCCGTCTTCATCTTTTGCAGTCTGCTGAATTGATGTGGAAACTGCCGTTGAACCGTCGATTCCTTTTTTGAGCAAATCCAAAAGCATCTGTTTTAATTCACTTTCTTTTGTTGAATCAAAATGCAGATAGAATTTCTGATTTATGCTTTTCCAGAGATTTGCAAGCTTGTCATACTTTTCTTTTCTGATTTTGACTTTTTCGCTGTCCTTGTCTTTACTTGCATTTATGCTGACAATTTTTCCAGCCTGCAATGCAATGAACAAGTCGGGACAGTTTTCTTTAAAGTCTTCAAGATTTTCTTCGATTGGCTCTCCTTTGTATGTGATGAATTTCTTCTGAATTAAATCGAACATAAACGCATTGACATCAATCTGCTTTTTCTTTGCGTATGCTTCAAGGAAACTCTGCGTAATCTTGAACTCTCTATCTGCTCCTGCGTTGATTTCAGCAAGCAATTTTTCTGCAAAATCTTTTTCCGAATAATCGATTATATACCGAAGATAAAACTGCCTGTCGCTCTGTCGTTCTCCAAGTTCATCTACAGGAAGACGAAGTCCTCGCCCTACTTCCTGCAATTTGCTTGTTTCGCTGCCGCTTGAACGGAGCTTTGCAATTACAAATATGTTCGGATTATCCCAGCCTTCTTTTAAAGTCCATTTTGAAAAGATAAATCTTGTAGGCTCCCATTCGCCATTATCTTTTTTAATTTTTATGATTTCATCTTTTTTGCGGAGAACTTTATCAACTTCTTCTTTTACATCTTCGCTGTCCGTGCTGTTATCTTCTGAAAAATAACCTGCAATTATTTCATTTAAATGCGAAAGTGAATAAGAAAGATAATCAGTATATTCCCTGTTTTTTTTGAGTTCTGACATTTTGAATTTTTCAATCAGCGACTGTAATTTTTCTTTTAAAAGCCGTTCAAAGTTCTTCCTCAAGTAGCCATCGTTACGGAAAGATTCTATTGAATCAATAAAGAAAAGGGAAAGCGTTTTGATTTTTGTAAGACCATTACAGAAATTTTCATATTCTTTTTCAAAGTGGCGGTCAAGTGCAAGATTAAGCATTGTAACCTGGAATGTGTCGCTGAAAACTTCGGGATAAAGTGAATCGCTCTTGTGAAGAATCATTCCGTTGCTCAGTTCAACTTCTGCTTTTAAAATTGAAGAAACATGAATGTTTTCAAAACTTGAGTCGATGTTGCTCAAAGAATCCGTTTCCTGCAAATCAAAAGTTTTTTTTGTCTGCTCGTTTTGAAAGCGGACAGTTTTTGCCTCGCCCTT
This sequence comes from Treponema sp., assembly GCF_051883275.1. Taxonomy (GTDB): domain Bacteria; phylum Spirochaetota; class Spirochaetia; order Treponematales; family Treponemataceae; genus Treponema_D. The sequence goes on from NZ_JBJETK010000016.1 coordinate 4,951, forward strand.
TGCAGTGTTTATTTCAAGCACTTTGATTTTTATCTGATCCTTGATTTTGTCTTCATCGGCAATGTATTCAACCTGCACTCCTTTTACAAGATTGTCATTAAACGCGCTGCATGCTCCAAGAGAATACACTACATTTTCATAATCGATTTTATCCTTGCCCATTTCCGGGAAAGTCGCGCCGTAGCGGATAATGCACTGCGGCTGAATTTTTTCTACAAGAGTTTTGAACGTTCCTTTGGTACGGTTGAACTTGTGCGGCTCATCGATGATTACAAACGGATTTATGTTATGCAAAACTTTGTAGGGATTCGTAAAATTACCGAGCAAAGTCTGGTCGTATTCAGCATCCATCGTGGCGGCGGAATTCAACATTCCGCTGTTTGTCAAAAGCACATCAATTTTATTTCCGTTCAAGTCTGTGTTTTCTGCAAATTCCTGAATCGCAATCGGGAAAGATTTCCGTCCTTTTGTTTTCTGCTTTTGAGCGTCCAAAACATGAATCCGTAATTCAGTTCCTTCGTACAAAGACTGCAAATCGCTTTTCATATATGAAGATTTAAAAAAAGCTTTTGCGCCTTCCTTGATTGGAACAGTCGGCACAAGTACGATGAACTTGTTTATTCCATAAGCCCTGTGAAGCTCAAACATTGTCTTTGTGTAGACATAAGTTTTGCCAGTTCCAGTTTCCATTTTTATATCAATATTCAGATATTTTGAACTGGAATCAGTATAATTCTCGCGCAATTTTTCCGGCACTGTATAGCCAGCCATAAAGCAATTCTGTTTTTCACCGTTTTGAATTTGCGCAATATTTTCTTTTATTACCGCAATGTCTTCTGTCATCAAAGGGCATTTTGTTCTGTCCGTAAAAAATTTCGGCTCAATTCCGTCAAAAACATGAAGCACTGCATTGACTGCATTTGTCTGGTGCGGTAAGTTTTGTTCCAGTCGCATTTAGTACCTCACAATCGGTTCAATAGGATTACGGTTTTTGAGTGTCTTAAGGTTTGTGGTAATCGAAGTAAGCATATTAAAGTCGAACGAATAGCCGTAAATAAAGATTTTGTCTACCGTAAGTTCAAGGCTTTCAATTTTGCGGATAAGTTCCTTGATAGATTTTTCTTCAATCTCGACAAGCAGATACAGATATTTTCCGATTTTTTCATCGTCCAAAAGCCATGCTGTGTAACCCGCAAGGTCAATTTCTTTAGGAGTTGTGCTGAAGCCGAAACCGTCTTTTATTTGCCAGGTCTGCAAAACTGTTTTTTCGCCAAGAGATTTTACGATGTCGCCGTTGTCAAAAACAAGTTCAAGCGAATTCGGTTCAAAGGCTTTGATTTTATCAAGCGTTTCTTTCGGCATGGATTTTAGATAGTAAGTTTTAAATCCCAAGTCTGCGGTTGTATCCGGGTGTTCCGTCTTGATTTTTGCGGCTGCACGGCGAATGCGTTCTTGTCCTATAACAGACAAAATATGAGGTGCTCCAATTTCATCACATACATTTATTGCATTCTGAATTATTTTCTTTTCATTTGATTTAACTCGTTTAAGATTTTCATCAAGATTTTCCGGTAACTGAACTACAATAAATTTCCGTTTTTCATTCAGCTTATCAACATTTAACTGCAAAACAGAATGAGCTGTTGTCCCACTACCTGAAAAAAAATCAAGAATAATGTCATCTTTTTCAGTAACAAAATCTATTAATCTATAAAGAACATTCAGAGGCTTTGGATTATCAAAAACTTTTATTCCATTAAACAAATCTGATACAAGCTTTGTTGAAGCCCTGTTATCTTCGTAAATTATAGATCTTAGTGAATCTGTTGCCGTTTCTATTCTCTTTTTTATATGAGGTTGTGTTGTATGATCTTTTCCCCACTCAACTTGTCCAGCTTTTACAAAATTCCAGAAAGTTTTTTCTGCCCAACGCCAACCATTTTCGGGTTTTGGACAATTCTTATGAGTAACAGGATGAGGAATGTCAAACATATTAAAATGAGTGCGTAAAACAGCACAGAAAAAGAAGCAGATTTAAGGTGCAAACA
>NZ_JBJETK010000017.1:0-29725 GCF_051883275.1 Treponema sp.
TACTAAACATATTATAAAAGAAATTAAAGTAAAAATACTCCCAATTATATTTCCTATTAAAAGCTTCCAATCAATAGGTGTCTTTTTTTTATTAGGTTTTACATCATTTATTGATTTTGGTAACATGCAACAAGTACTCAAAAAAAGTAAAAGAAAATAAACTTTATAAGAATTTATTTCATTAAGAATAAAAAAAGACAATGCAACAGCTGTAAAAATAAAAACTCCAATAAAAAACAAGATTGTAATTCTGTTATTAGTCATTATCACTTCCTGTCAATTCTTTATAAATTTTTACAGCTTCATCAATAATAAATGATGCATTAGGAATAACTTCTTGTCCAAAATATCCATCCGCAATATCTTTTGCTAATATTTTTCTTAATGCAGTTTCGGTTTTTATTGCTCCTTTGTGACCAACTTCATAATAACGCCCTGTTGAACCAACTGTTATTTGAATTGATTTTGAAAATGAATTCACACCAGATTTCAAAACTTTTGGAGTTACGATACCAGCAAGAAGTATAATTCCATTTTTAGCAGCTTCTGGATAATTTCCACTAAGTAAGTCATCAACGGCCAAAAGACCATCAGCTACCATCGAAACTCCTCCAAAAAAAGCTGATCCTTCAGGTTGTCCGATTGCCAAGCATGCCAATGAGGCATAACCAGATTTCTCACTAATTTCGCCCAGCATTTCACGACCTACTTCATGAAAGGCATATTTCAACTGAGCTTGTGCATGGGCATCACCTTTTGCTGCGGCATCAACAGTACATGCAAACTGTATTGAACTATCATTTTGACAAATATAATTTGCACCTTCACTTCCATAATATTGTCGCAGCATATTGTAAATAAAATCTAGAAAATCTGTTTTACCATCAGGGTCTATATAGCGTACCGGGTTATTCGAGGCGTAATGGTATAAATGAAAGTTTACCTTACAATTTCACTCAAATTCACCCTTTTTGCAACAAAATCACCCGATTTTATCGCGATTTCTTATCAAAGAACTCCAAACTCCTCCTTCAACTTCATTAATTATACTTCAAAATTCGCCTTTTTAACACTTTGTTCTTCCCAAAAATGTAACAACTTCTGGGTTGCACGGTAAATTGCGATTTACCTGAATTTCGGGCAAATCAAAAGTTTTACTTTTCCCATCAATTTTATTGGTTGAAAAAAAGTAACATTAAATTCAAATACTAGAACACGAAAGAAAATAATCATATTTGATAAAATCAAATTCAATAGTAATATATTTCGAATAAAACGCTCTGTCTTTTTCATATATTTCATATGAATAAAATAGACAAGGATCCTCTTCCCTATAGTCTTTATAATAATTAAATAAAACTTCATCTGGAATAAACACTTCTAAAATAGAAATAAGTTCTTCATTTTTCTTATCAAATATCTCTATTTCTCGCTGAATCATGGCTCAACCTCTCTGCCTTTTACCGGTGGTTTTGTTTGTTTACCAGTGTTAGGATCAAAAGACCCTATATGTTTTCCTCTCTTATTATATTTTTCAACATCACCATGTTGATAATCCCATTCATATATATTACCATCAGAATCCTTCCATCGTCGTCTTTTTCCTGAATTACTACCTTGCTTAGGTGTTTTTTCCTTTACACGTTTTGTATCGGGAATTCCTGGTAATTCTTTTGGTGCAGGTTTGTACCCTTCTTTACCGGACTCTGTACCTTCTTTTGGTAAACTATCAGGTTCATCAGAAGGTTTTGCTTCTGGATTTTTATTCTTTGATTTGCTAAATGTATTTTTTATTTTTTCTTTAGCAGTCCCAATTCCCAGTGATGCAGATTCTGCTAACTGCCTATTTGCTTCTTGGACTTCTGGATTCTGATAATAATTTAGAAGAGTATAATAAGTTACTAATACTAAAAATGAAACTCCTAAAGCAGCTCCAATAGTTAACTCATTACCATCCGGGTCTGTATACTTGACAGGGTTGTTCCCCGCGTAGTGATACAAATTGCCATTTGTCTAACGAAACTCCTCTTTTTGCCTCCTTTTGACTGATTATAGCACAAAAAACATAAATTCATCGCTTTGTTTTTTTAAATTCTTGAAGAATCCGGCTTTTTTTGCACGAATTCTCCCAATCACCCTCTATTATCTTGCAGCGTTTTCTGCTGAAGCCCAGCTTTTTTTCAGCTTCTCAATAGAATGTCATGAAATTAAACATCATGCAAATGACATTTTTCTTTCTTTTAAGTATAATAGTACAATAGTTCCATAAAATTGAATATCGCATTTTTTTAAGTTATCTTGAAAACTGAAATTCGGATTTAGCAATGGTTTTTCAGATTTAAAAACGGGAGGAAAAAATGAGAGCGGCAGACATAATAATAAAGAAACGCGGAACAGGAAGCGAAAAAGGCAAGGAGCTTCTAAAAGAAGAAATAGAATTTTTAGTGAACGGCTATGTGGACGGCTCCATTCCGGATTACCAGATGTCCGCTTTTTTGATGGCGGTTTATTTCAGCGGAATGACATTTGAGGAAACGGGAATTCTCACAGGCTGCATGCTGAATTCAGGCGAAACAATCAATCTCAGGAGCTTTAACGGCATGGAAGGTCCGTTTGTTGACAAACATTCCACCGGCGGTGTCGGGGACAAAATAAGCCTTCCACTTGCTCCTGTAGCGGCCGTGCTTGGACTTAGAATTCCCATGATGAGCGGAAGGGGGCTTGGGCACACAGGCGGAACCCTTGACAAGCTTGAATCAATAGAAGGCTACAATGTGAATCTTGACGAAAAGCAGTTCGCATCCATTATCGCAAGGACAGGCTTTGCAATGATGGGACAGACAGACAAAATTGTTCCGGCAGACAAAAAAATGTACGCCCTGCGCGATGTCACGGGAACGGTTGAAAGTATTCCCCTTATCACGGCAAGCATTCTGTCCAAAAAAGTTGCGGAAGGAAGCGATGCCCTTGTCTTTGACGTTAAGTGCGGAAAGGGCGCATTTATGAAAAGCGAGGACGATGCTGAAAAACTCGCTTCGTTCCTTGTAAAAACCGCCCAGTCAATGGGAAAAAAATCCTGTGCGCTTCTTACACGGATGGATTCGCCTCTGGGATTCAAGGTCGGAAACTATCTGGAAATTGAAGAAACGCTTGAATGTCTACAGGGCAACGGCCCGGCCGATGTGATGGAGCTGACCTATGAGCTTGGAGCAAGAATGGCTGTGCTGGGAGGAAAAGCCCTGGACACGGAAGACGGAATAAAAAAATGCATGGCTGCAATAAAATCAGGAGCTGCGCTTCAGAAATTCCTTGAGAATGTAAAAGATCAGGGAGGAGATCCTGAAAAACTCATGGCGGAACAGGGAAAACGCCGCTCGAAATTCAAGGATGAAATAACAGCGGCACAGGACGGCTTCCTTTCAGTTGATGCATACAAAACCGGAATCGCATGCATAAGCCTGGGCGTGGGAAGAAACAAAGCCTCGGACAAGGTGGATGCGGACGCCGGAATAATTTTCCATAAGCGGCAGGGCGACTTTGTAAAAAAAGGCGAAACAATCATGGAAGTCTACGGAAAAAATTCAGAGTCCCTTGCAAGCGGAAAAGCCGGACTTGAAAACGCGCTTTCATTCAGCAGCGAAAAGCCGGAAAACAAAAAATTAATTTTAAAGGAAATAATATAGTGACACCGGATAAATGGATTAAAAAAACTATTCCAAAAAGTGAAATAGAAAATCTTGCAAAAAAATTTTGCATTGACAAGCTTACGGCAACAATTTTCGCGCGCAGAGGAATCACATCTGGAAAGGACATTCTTTATTTTATGGAGGACGATCTCAGGTTCCAGCACAATCCGTTTCTCTTCAGCGCAATGGAAGATGCCGTTGACAGAATTCTCGATGCCGTTCCTGAAAAAGGAAGCCCGGAGCAGGAGCATGAAAAAGTTCTGATTTTTGGCGACAAGGATGTTGACGGCGTTACTGCGACAACAGTGCTCTATGATGAATTGCGCGCGCTGGGAATAAACGTGCAGTACAAAGTTCCAGAAGGCGATGATGCATACGGTCTTTCAGTTCAGGCGGTGGAAGATTTTGCGGCACAGAACGGCTCGCTTATCATAACAGTTGACTGCGGCATTTCAAACAATGCTGAAATAGAGTGCGCCGCCGAGCATGGAATCGATGTCATTGTTCTGGATCACCACAATCCAAAGGAAACAATTCCGTCCCCTGCGATAATCCTTAACGCAAAGCTTCCTGACTCAGGCTATCCGTTTGAAGAAATTTCAGGGTGCGCCGTTGTATACAAGGTTGTTACCGCTCTAAGATTCAGTAAAAGCCGATGGTACAAGGCAGATGCCGCTCTTGTAAACGCAAGGGAAGAAAACGGGCAGATTGTAATTGAATGTATAAAAATCAGAAATCTTGTTCCGGTTTCAAGGCTCGTGGAATACATTTCTCCTGGCGAAAAATCAATCTATGACACAAAAATTCCGCACTACCTTGAAGGCCAGATTATCCTGTGCTGGGACAAAGAAAATTTCACCAGCCTTTTTGCAGCGGCATTCGGAAACAGCGTGCAGCTCAGCGTTGTGGAAATAAAAACAGAGGCGGCAAAATTCTACCCTGCTCTGAAAAATCTTCCGCTCTCCAAAATAAAGGAAATGTCAAAAATCGCAAAGTACGGAGATCATGCGCCCACAGAAATCGGAGGATTTTACAACATCTTTGTAACCTACGCATGGCAGGAGCTTAAATCCAGATTCCCCTCTGATTCAGAAAGAGAGCAGAACGACCTTCAGCTTGTTGCGCTCGCCGCGCTTGCAGATATAATGCCGATGCGGAACGAAAACAGGCTCTTTGTAAAAAGCGGAATCAATGCGATGAACGCAAACAAAGTCCGCCCTGGGCTGAGGGAGCTTATGTCGAGTCTTGGACTTCTGGGCAAAAGAATAACTTCGACAGAAATCAGCTGGACACTTATTCCGAATTTAAATGCAGCAGGAAGACTTGGACAGGCCGGAACTGCAATAGAATTGTTCAGCTCAAATGATTCCTCCCGACGAGAAGAGCTTGCGAACAGGGTAATTGAACTGAATGCCACAAGAAAACAGCTTACACAGGAAGCAGAAATCATAGCTGGAACACAGGCACGGGATTCGCTTCCAGAATTCAGCGGAAAACTGAGCTTTGTGCTTGACGAAAGAATAAACAGAGGCGTTTCAGGAATTCTTGCGGGACGGCTTGTTACATCGCTTGGAGTTCCGTCAATGGCAATGACCTGCGCCGGAAATCTTGTGATAGGCTCAATGCGAAGCTGCCGCGGATATGACGTAACAGGTTTTCTTGACCAGCTGAAGGATTTGTTTGTGAGCTACGGCGGACATAATTTTGCGGCAGGATTCAGCTTGAAAAAAGAAAACTTCAGCGAGTTCAAAAGGCGGGCGGCCGAGCTTTCCAAGACAATTTCACTTTCTGAAAAAACAGACAGCATAAACATCGATGCGGAGCTTCCGCCTTCATGCATGACCCCGGAGCTTCAAGATTTAATAGACCTTTTTGAGCCAACGGGAAACGAAAACCCCAGGCTTGTTTTTATGGCAAGAAATCTTCCTGTAGTCTCGGGAACAATAATGGGCAGAAGCGAAAAACAGCATCTGAAAATCATAGTGGACTGCGGAAAAAACAAGTGGCCGTGCATTTTCTGGAACGAAGGCGAACGTCTTCACAGGGATTTTGAAGTGGGTGACAGTGTCGACATACTTTTCAATATAGAAAGAAATACTTTCAATGGAACAGAATCGCTACAGCTCATGCTCCTTGAAATAAAGAAATCAAGCATCAATGCCACAGCTTAAAAAATTGTATTTTTGGAAATCTTGAAAAGCCTAATTTTTTTCAGGATTTCCTCAACAGAAAATAAAATTGGAGAACAAAAAATGAAAAAAGCAATTTTAATTTCAGCGCTGATTTTTTTGCCGGCGCTTTTTTTCGGAAGAGAAGCATTGTTCACGGGAGAGGACTATACAATTTCCGCGGAATACAATGACCAGGCTTTTCCAGGCGATGCGGTTTTTGTGCGCATGACATTCACGCAGTCAGCAAAAAAAGCAAAGGCATCAAAGACTGACTTTTCATCTTCCAGAGCGGTGCTTCAGCTTTTTACAGACGGAAAGCAGAGCCGTGAAAGCGAATTTTTTACTATATCAAAAAGCATAAAATCAAGCAGGACTTTTCTCGCAGGAATTCCGCTTTCGACCTGGTGGAATGAAGACACAAAATGCAGCCTGAAAATAATATACACGGCAGGGAATTCAAAGCAGATGGAATTCGAGCTTCCGTTTTCAATCGAAAAAAAAGAATTTGTAACGGAAGCCATCGACCTTGACGAGCAGAATTCGGGAATCAAAACTGACACAAGCCAAAAGCGCATGGAGCAGATAAAAAAGCTGAACGGAATTCTTGAAACAGTGGATTCATCCGCAGTTTTCCAGCTCACACCTTTTTCGCTTCCCACGGACAAAACAAGGCGCACGGCATTTTTTGCGGACAGAAGGGAATACAGATATTCAAACGGAAAATCCTCCACGGGGCTTCACTACGGAATTGACTTTGGAATTCCAGAAGGCTCTGAAGTTTCAGCCTGCGCGGAAGGAAAAGTTGTGCTTGCGGAAACAAGAATAACAACCGGCTGGACAGTAGTGATTGAGCATCTGCCGGGGCTTTACAGTCTTTATTACCACATGAGCCAGCTTAAAGTAAAGGAAGGCGACACCGTAAGACAGGGACAGAACATCGGACTGAGCGGCTCAACGGGGCTTGCAACAGGCCCGCACCTTCACTGGGAAATGCGCCTGAACAAGGAAGCCGTAAACCCGGATTTTTTCACAGGCGATTTTTCATTCTCCGGAAAAAACTGAAATCAGGAAATCAGCCTTGCCGCGCAAATAAAATTCTATGCCAGGGAAATGCTTATGCTTTTAGCTCAACAGTCAGTTCCCTGGTGTTTTTTTAATTTTCAAGAAGAGCAAGAAAAGCTTTTTCGTCTATGACAGGAATTCCAAGCTCCGCAGCTTTTTTGTTTTTTGAAGAGCCGCTGGCTGTGTCGTTTGTAACAAGAAAGCTCAGTCCGCGCACAACCGAAGACTTTACAGTTCCTCCGTTTTTCTTTACAAGCTCCTGGGCATCCTGCCGCTTCATTGTGGAAAGCTCCCCTGTAAAGCAAAAAGATTTTCCTGCAAGAATACCTTCAGGCCCGCCTTCCACAACTGAAATAATTCCGCTTGAAACAAGAGATTCCATTTCAGCGCGGTTTTCACGTATTCCTGCAACAAATGTCCGCGCAAGAATTTCTGCAAAGCGGTAAACAGCGGCAATCTCCTCTTCCCTTGCATCAAGGATTTTCTGCAAGGTATTGAAGCCGCCCTGTATAAGAGTTTCAACGACAGTTTCGCCGATTCCTTCAATATCAAATCCAGCGATAAATTTTGAAAGCGTGATTTTTCTCCTGGACTGAATTGAAGAAAAAACCTTTTCAGCGCCAAGGGATTTTTTTTCTTTTTCCATGCTTTCTGAATTCAAAAAATATGGAACCAGATCCGCAGCGGACAATGAATACAAATCGGAAATCGAGCGGACTTTTCTGGAAGTGAAAAGACTCGTTACAAGAGTTTCCCCCAAATCCCTTATGTCAACAACAGACACCCATTTTAAAAGGCGGTGCAGAATTCTTTTTTCGCAGCTTTTGTTGGGACAAAAAAGACGTGTGCCCTCGTCAATCAGAGCAGTGCCGCAGCAGGAGCAAACCTCAGGAAACTGAACAGGAGAAAGATCCTCGCCGCCTGCAAGCACGCCTACAATCTTGGGAATAATTTCGCCGCGCTTTACAACTACAACACGGCTTCCTATCCTGACATCAAGCGAGCGTATGAGGTTCGGATTCACAAGGCTTGCTCTTTTTACAGTTGTGCCGTTCAAGTCAACAGGATCAAAAACAGCCACAGGCGTATACGTTGCCCCTGATTCATTCCACTCAATGCTCCGGACAACAGACACAGCTTCCTCAAGGCTGAACTTAAATGCAATCTGGCGGTCAGGTCTGTCGCGCAAAGCATCCTCATGGTTTACGGCGCGCTCCTTTACCACAAGCCCGTCAATGTCATAATCAAGCTCCCTGCGAAGATTCATCACAGAAGCCCTGTAATCAATAACTTCCTGGGGAGTCTTGAAAATTTGCATGGGCACAACAGAAAATCCGTTGCGAGCCAGAAAATCAAGCTTGCCCTGCTCATCTGCAAAAGGCTGTTTTCCTTCAGAAGCCCAGACATCATAGGCAATCAGGGAAAGATTTTCGCTGCCGGCTCCGTCCTTGCGCTTCATAAGTCCGTTTGCGGCATTGCGGCAGTTAGCCTTGTCAGAAAAAAATTTCTTATGGACATAATGCGTCATTATAACTTCGCCGCGGATTCCGCCTGTAAATTTCTCCTTTAATGTCCGGACAACTCCCTGCATTTTCTGCGCATTCTCGGTTATGACATCTCCCACCGAGCCATCTCCCCTTGTAACGGCACGCAAAAGAATTCCGTCCGCATACTGAAGCTCAAGGGATGCGCCGTCAAGCTTGTATTCAACAAGATATTCAGAATAATTGTGCTTCTTTGCCCACTCAAGGAATTCCTCTGGAGTTGCAGCCTTTTCCTGACTTCCCATCGGCATTACGTGTGGAGCCTTTTGAAAATTTCCGGAATCAGCGCCGACTTTATGAAGTATTGGATTGGAACTGTCAAGCGATTTCAACTCATCCCACAGCCTGTCAAATTCCGCATCTGAAATTTCAGCCTCGCCGTTGTAGTACGAAGCCTGATACCGCTGAATAAGTTTTTCAAGCTCTGCTATCCTTTCAACAGAACTGCCTTTTCCGCCGGGTTTGTTCACACTGTATTCTTCAAAGTCAAAAAGCTCCATCCGGCTATTCTCCATCCTTCACAAAAAAAAGCTCGAAAATCTCGCGCCCGGCATCAATTCCTTTCTGCTCAAATTTTGTGCGCGGCCGCCATTCCTGGTGCGGAGCAAAACGCTCATACCTGTTGCTGATTCCTTCTGTGCAGGAAAGCTCGTCAAGCGCGCTCAGGGCATACTCTTCCCAATCGGTCGCAAAATAAATATAGCCCCCGGGAGCAAGCTTTGCAACCAAAAGATCTGTGCGCGGCCGCTGAAGAAGCCGTCTTTTATGATGCTTTTTCTTTGGCCACGGATCAGGGAAAAATATATGGAATCCGGCAAGCGAATTGTCGGGAATCATTGTCTCAAGAATTTCAAGCGCATCATACTCTATCAAATAAAGATTTTTCAGCTGCCGTTTTTTTATCTCGCCAAGAAGCCGCCCGACACCGGGAATATGAACTTCGCTTCCGATGTAATTCATGCCGGGATTTTCCTGCGCAATCTGGGCAGTGGCATGCCCCATTCCGAACCCGATTTCCATTGTGACAGGATTTGTGTTGTTAAAAACATCCGTAAAATTGAGCGTACGGTGCTCAAACGGAATACACCAGACATGATGCAGCTCCTCATAGCTGCGTTTTTCATTTTCGGTCATGCGCCCCATTCTTATCACATAGGTGCGGACAGGGCGTCTAAAAATACTGTGGTCGTCTAAATTGTCAGTGGGAAGATTCCCATCGGCATCATTACTCGGCATTATTTTCCTCGCTGTTTTATTTTTTTAGAGTTATCTCGAAAATTCAAGTTTTCCGAGGATTTTTTTCTTTAAAACCCCACATTTTCCGGGGGCATAAGGCAAACAACAGAATCATTGTTCAGGCAGTAGCACACCCGTACAAAAGCTGCATTTTTATAGTCCATAAGAACAGCAGAACGGTCTGTCCAGTCTTTTTTTTCAGTCCCATAATAAAGCAAGACATCATCAGATGAATACACCGCTATTTTCCGCTCCAGGGAATCAAAGGGAACAGGAAAATCCACTGAAGTCAGCTCCAGAAATTCCTCAGGATATTCCACAGAAAAAGAAATTTCCGACTCATTCTCCGACTTGTCTGTATAAATCAAAACGTATGCTCCGGCAGGAAGCTCAGTTTTTTCCGCAGAGGATATTGAAGCACAGCCAGCCCAGTTCAGCCCGTTCTTATCCTCAAACTTAACAGGGTCGGTGCAGTTCCACTCAAGGCCGGAATTTAAATTCATAATGCGGATTTTATGAGCCAGTTCCGCATCTTGCTCCGTATTTACAAAAACTGAAAGGCGCATTTCCGGCGTCCCGCTGTTATAGTCAAATACCACTGCTGTTTCCGCTGATAAAATGTCCGCGCTGCTCTGTGCACAGGAAAAAGAGAAAACCGACACTATAAAAAAAAGCAGAACTCGACAAAAACGCATAAACTAAAAATTGAATTTCAGATTTATAACAGTAAGATCGCTTGAGGAAGACTGATTTACTATTGATTCAAATTTTATATTGACCTTTTTACAGGCATCTTCCAGATATGACAGATAGTACAAGCCCAAATCAGTTCCCTCCTGCCCGTCCGGCATCTGGCGGTAAAAATCAATCAATGATTTTTTATTGAGATTTGCAGACATCTTGCTTTCAATATTTTCCTTTACTTCCTGAAACTCGTCGTCCTTGTTGTACAGCGTAATCTGCAAAAGCCCCTGTTTTCCAATGGACATTGAGCCGCCGCCCAAAGTCCATGAAAGAAAAACCAGCTCATGCTTGCGCTGAAGCTCCTTTACAATCTCCGAGCGGATTTTAGGGTCGAAAATAAGAGTGTCCGAATTGTCGATTCCCTGATAAAGATATTTTGCCGCCTTTTTTACATTGTTGTTTTCACTGTTCAGGGCAAGCTCCATAACCATTACCGAAATATACTCGGCGACCTTTGACTTTGTCATATATGAAGCAAGATGCCGGCGCAATATCGAAAGAATTTCATTGAACCCATCAGTCTTATAAAACTTCAGGATTATATACCAGTTCATAAGAGTGAGCCTGTTCAGGAATTTTTCAGTCATAAGAAGATAGACATTTTTTTCTTCCGGACTGTATTCAGAATTTGACATTATGCTTTCCCAGACAGGATCAAGAATCGCTTTTTTTGCAGCCTGAATGGCGGCATCTTTCATTGCAAGTGTCATACGAAGCTGCTTTTCGGGAATCACAGTCTTTTCATCGATAAGCGAAGATGGATTCTGCCGGTTATGATGGCGCACACATTCGCACTTTATAATCGCCGCGTAAATTTCGCTGTCAAACTGCTTATAGAGAATTGAAAAAACAATCAGCTTGGACAAATCCATAACATCCTGGCGGTGGGAAACAAATTCCGGCATGGAAATTTCCATCTTGGAAATATAGCCGAGCAAAATCATATCCTGCAAAGAGCCGGGAGAAAAAGACGTCATGCTAACACCATGCGCTGAACGGTTGTCTGCAAGCTTAAGATTCAACAACTGCTTTTTATGGCTTAAAAAATGAGATGTGCCCTCTTCTGTAAGGATAATCTTTAAAGGCAAATCCAAAATAAATTTTTTCTTTTCAGCGCACATGTATTTTATCAGACTCCTTTACACTGTATAACAATGCTTACGGGAACCTTTAAAAGCTCATTTTTAATGATTTTTAGAGATTCCTGCGGCTTTTTATCGCTTTAACAAACAAGCAAAAACCGCATTTTCAGAGCTACCGCAAAAAACAGAAATTCTCCGATATTCTCTATAGTATACAACATTGAACCCTAACTTGCAAATAATAATTGCCAAAACCGCTGAACAATCCGAATATTCCAAAGATTTTGACCGCCTTCAAAGATGCCTTAAAACCGGCATTTTTAGAGATTTCCTTATATTATATTGTCGAAAAATAAAAATTCAAGTAAACTCTCTATATATATGGTAAAAAAAAACTGCAAAAACAAAAGTTTTTCCTCCTGTTTTTTACAGCCGTTATAGCGCAGGCTCTTTTTTCCCAAAAAATTTTTTCACAGGAAGCCATCAGCCAGAATTTCTACAGCGAAAATTCCAAGTCCATAAAGAATTTTTTGTCTGAAAACAATATTCAATTTGAAACCCAAAGCCTTGCGCCGCTAAACGCAGGAATTTTCCCCGAAAATATTTTTGTTGAAATTCCAGCTGACAAGGAAGCCCAAAAAAACGACACAAACAAAAGCGGAATCTCTGAAGTTTTTTTTGTTTTCAGCCACGAATTCTTTATGCGAAAAAAAGACTTCGCGCTGGATTTCATAGAGAAAACGCACAGAAAAAAGCTTCCCTACAACTGCACTATTGTATTTACAGCCGACAATGAAAATTTTCCGCTGCCATCAGAAGAAGCCGCAGAAACAGCAACCGAGCAGTTTGCAAAATCCCTTTTTTCCCCGGAAAATTCATGCGCAGTCCTTGTTAGAAACGAAGAAAAAGCGCCGCCTGTAATTTTCACGGAGGGAGCAGGCTCCATATCGCCGCAATGGATTGTCCAGGCTATAAAAAAATCCTGCCAGCAAAACCAGAAGCCGATGGGCGTAAAGTCATCCATGCTTTATATATACAAGCCCCAGTATTATAGAAACAACAGAAGACTGTCGGCTTTTCTTGCAAACGAAATTCCGGCAGCAGAGCTTCCCCTTGGACATAAGCAAAAGGATCTGAACACGCTTTCTTCAATACAGGACAATCTTGTTTTTTCAAGAACACAAAACTGGAACAAGCACTATAATTTTATCCCGGCAGGAATTTCCGGCTTCTGGCTGAACGAAGCCCAGCTCACATCCATTTATCTGGCATTTACAGTTTTTACACTTTTTTTTATATGCTTTTACTCATTTGCTTCCACAGGCAAAAACGAGGCTGTTCTTAAAGACATGTCAATGACCTGGTTTACAATTCCTGTTTATGTGCTGGCGGCATCGTTTTTTCTAAGCCTGTTCCAGGGGATTTTTCATTTTACTGCGGAAAACGGAATTGTTTTTTTCATGCTGAAATCTTTTTTTTCAATGCTCACGGTGTTTTTTGCGATTTTTGTGCAGTTCACTTTCAGATTCAGAATTTCCCTGCACACAAACAGGCTCCATGCAATTATAATCAGCGCGCTGAATATTTTTATTTTTTCATCGCTGGATCTTTCCCTGATGTTTATTTTTATAATTGAATACATGACTGTGTTTATTTTCAGAAAGCGGCAGCATATTTTTTTCTGCATTCTTTGCATTTTCCTGATGACTCTTCCGCTGCTATGGATAATCACATCGGTTTTTATCGACATACAGCAGAGCAGGATTTCAGATTTTGCAGAAGCAACTTTCCTGGAAAATTTTATTTTTTCCTTTGCCATTCTCCCCTTTGCATTCCAGTGGATAAAAATTCTTTTTGTGACACAGAAAAAAAACGACACTGCGGAAAAAAAGACAAGGCTTGTGCGCGGTCTGATTGTTTCAGCGGCGGCGGCCGGCGCTATCTGTCTGCTTTTTTTTGCGGCTGCTGAATTCATGAAAAAAACATTTCAGCCGGCAGGAATCAAGATTCATTCGTACACAGAAAAAAACGAAGAGCCTCCGGTGCGCCTTGCATGGACAAAAACACAAAAAGCAGGGCTTGCGGACAATACAATGGAAATCACGCCTGAAAAGGAATTCAAAATACTGCGGTGCCTTGCAGTGATAGAAACAGACAGCGCGCAGGAATATGTTCCGTTTTATGAATGTAACTTCGACTACGAAATGAAAGACAAAAACACAGTTTCGCTTAAAATTCCAGATGCCCCGGAAAATGGAATATGCATAAATTTTATTTCCGGGAGCAGCATGAACCTTGAAGCCAGGCTGGAGTTTTTTATGGCAAGCCCCGGCGGGGAAATTTTTAAATTCGCGCAGACTTATAAAGCGCAGGGAAATGAAAGCAGTGGAACATGAAAAAGTTTTTCTTCATGCCGACCTTGATGCTTTTTTTGCTTCAGTTGAGCAGCATGACCATCCTGAATACAGAGGCAGACCTGTCATTGTCGGAGGGCTTCCTGGCGACAGAAGGGCTGTAGTTTCAACGGCATCCTATGAGGCGCGAAAATACGGAGTCCACTCTGCAATGCCGCTTGCAAAAGCAGTGTCGCTGTGTCCGGACGGAATTTTTCTGCGCGGAAACCACAGCCGCTACGCTGAAGTTTCCCATAAAATAATGGAAATTTTCGCAGAATTTTCTCCGACTGTGATTCAGATGTCAATCGACGAAGCCTTTATTGATCTTACAGGAACTGAAAGGCTTTTCGGGCCGCCGCTGGATGCCGCAAAAAAAATCAAGGCAAAAGTAAAAGAGGAAACCGGGCTGACTGTAAGCGCAGGAATAGCAAGCACAATGTACGTTGCAAAAATCGCCTCGGGGCACAGAAAGCCAGACGGCATAACGCTCATAGAAAAAGGACGCGAAGAGGAATTCATGCTTTCGCTTCCGCTTGAAAAAATCTGGGGCATCGGTCAGAAAACCCTTTCACGCCTCAGAAACGCAGGAATTTTCACAGCGGCCGATATTCACAGCAAATCGCTTTCTCTGCTCACAAGCGTATTCGGAAAAGGAACAGGCTCATTTCTTTACGATGCAGTCCGCGGCGGAGAAAAAGTTTCATTCGGGGAAGAAGCAAAAAACCGCTCATTGAGCATAGAGCGCACATTCGAATTCGACATAAACAGCATGGACGCAATCGAAACCGCATTCATGGAGCTTTCCGAGCAGCTGATGTGGAGAATGAGAATCGAAAATGTGCAGGCAAGGACAGTAAGCATCCGCATCCGCTACGATGACTTCAAAAGCACAACAGCCCAGGAGTCTTCAGAAAATCCGGTGCTGAACACAGACGAGCTTTTTGAACGCTGCCTAAGAATTTTCAAAAGAAAATATGAAAAAGGAAAAAGCATAAGGCTGCTTGGAATCGGTTTTTCGGGAATAGAAGACGACACAGAAAAAAAACATCAGGCCGAGCTTTTTGAAACCGCGCCTCAAAAGAAAGCCTTAGTGGAAAAAGCAATCTTTGAGATGGAAAGAAAAAACCCGGCCCTGAAAATCAGAAAAGCGCGCCTTTTATCTACTGAAGAGGAGCAAAATACCCTGTTTCGTCACGGCCGGAACGATTGAGCAGATAGGTTTCAATTTCCACAGGCAGATACTTTCTTCCATACTCAGTAGCAAAAGAAGAAGTAAACTTAAACTGATACAGCCCCGATGGAATTGCAATTATATCGCTTATAACGTCCCCCAGCCCTTCCGGACGGTACACATAGTAAGAAAGCCCGGTTGTATTTTCCGTTATATACGAAACTTCGTCCGACAAAGCTCTCTGCGAAAGAAGAACAGTGCTGAAAGACACCGCATTGTTATTAAGATAAGCCGTCAAATCAGAAAGCGCATACTGTGTAAATAAATTTTCCGAGCCGTCCGCAGTGATATACACAATTCCACGCTTTTTTTCCGCGTTTATAAGACTGTTGGCAGAAAGCCGAACAGCAAGATCCATTGCAGGGGAAGCGGAATATGAATTCTTAAGAGCCCTTGCTGAAAAATCTGAAAGCTGCTGCGGTTTTCCAGAAAATTCTGTGACGGGAACAGAGCCGCAGGAAACAATCGTAACCATTCCCTTTCCGTCCATTGACGCGGCAAGCTCCTTTACTGCGCCTGAAAGCTGCTCCTCATATCCCTTCATAGAAAGCGAGCGGTCAATGAGAATCACGATATCAGCAAAATCATTATTGTTTGCCTCGCCTAAAAGCTTGAAATTCTGCACCGGCTTTTTTCCCTCTGTTATAAGGAAATTCTGCTCCTTCAGACCGACTACAGGCTGGCGTTTTCTGTTTTCCACGCGGACTTCAACTATAACCTCAGGAAAGCTGTCTGAAATCACACGCTCAAACTGAACAAAAAAACCTCCGACAAGCTCTGTCATTTTTGACATTACATAAATTTCATTTTCCTTGAAGTCAGTTACAATTATGTTTCCGTTACGGTCAGAAACAGCGCTGGTGATAAGACTTCTGCCTTTGCCGGTTACAGCATTTTCATGGACAGCGCCCGAAGCAAGATCCACAGAGTAAACCTTGTTTCTGTCGGTGAGCAGAAGATAGTCATTTCCCCAGGGCTTGAGGCTTTCAGGGCGCGAAAAAGTTCCATTATTCACAAGCACGCCTATGTAGTTTCCCGACTTGTCAAATTCGTAGATTCCACCCTTTACGCTGTCAGCAACAAAAATTCTTCCGGCGCAGACAGCAATTCCAGTGGGTGACTTCAGACCGTCAAACTGGTCACGCTTTTCTCCAAAGTGAAGAAGCCCGTTCCCGTCCGCATCAAGAACAACAACACGGGCATTTCCAAAGTCAGTAACATAGATATTTCCGAATTCATCCTCCGCAAGATACTGGGGCCCCACAAACTGCCCCTGGCCGCACCCGCGCGAACCGAAATACTTTATAAAGGAACCGGAGCCTGAAAGAATAGAAATGCGGTCGCCTGCGCTTTCAGAAACCGCCAGATTTCCATTTTTCAACCGGATTACATCCATCGGACGGTCAAATCCGTTGATCGGTCCTCTGTTTCTTCTTATGACGGTTCCGTTCACATCAAACTGAAGAAGCTCATTTGTGCCATAGGAAACAACCCATATAGTTCCGTCGTTGTTTGAAAGCGATGAAACCGGCTGGCTGAAAATAATATTCTTTCCATTAAAATTCGGATATGAGCCGGCCTCCGTGAAACGCTGGGTAAATCCATAGGCAGAGTCTGTAACACGCCTGTCGCTCACAATCTCGATTCTATTCTGAAGAAGAAGACCGCCGTGGCCTGAATCTTTTTCGTAGTTCCACTGTTGCAGAGCCGCGCCTTCTATTCCGGCCTTGTAATAAGCTTTTCCAAGCCAGTCAAGAACAAGAGGCTCGCCGGGAAGATAAGAAAGGGCTTTTTCAAATTCAAGGATGCTCTCGTTGAACGCGCCCCTGTAATAGCTTTGCACACCCCTTCTGAATTCCTCCTCGGCAAAACCGTAGTTCGCAGACCTAGAATCGCCCGTGCCCATTGTATCCTGCAAATTAGACTGCGCAGAAACAGACGCCAGAAACAAAAAAGCCACAGCACTAAAAAAAATTCTTTTCATCACTCTTCCGCCTTCTGAACTTCCTGAAGATGCTCTAGTATTATAGGATTCGAGCTGTCAACCTTGAGCGCTCTCTTTAAAAATTTTCTTGATTCAGAATAAAGCCCCATTTTGAAGTAAACCCATCCAAGACTGTCAAGGCAGGCTGAACTTTCAGGCAGAATATCAAGAGCCTTCTTGCAGCAGCTCAGGGCCTTTGTAAGATCCTCGCCTTCACAGGCAAGAACATAGCCCATTCCGTTCAATGCAGTGGGATTTTCACTGTCGTCCTCAAGGGCTTTTTCATAATAGCTGAGGCTCATGTCAGTTTTTCCCTGCTCCCAGGCGACATAGGCAAGCGAAGCATAGACAGAAGACGGCTTGTAGCCTGTATCAAGAAGCTTGTGCAGCTCAAAATCCGCCAGCTTCTTTCTGCCGCTCAGACAATAAATAACAGCCAGAAGATAGCGGCACTGAAGAACCCTGTCATGCGCACTGAAATTTTCATCTTCGTAGGATGCCGTAACAACCTGCTCAAGATAAAGCAGCGCATCATCATAACGCTTCAGCTTTGAATAGCAAAGCCCCAGATAATAGGCAAGCTCAACAGAATCCACGCCGCAGTCATCTGGAAGCGAAAGAAAATATGTCAAAGCAGCAGTATATTTTCCCTTGCTGTATAAATCGATGCCCTCTTTCATGTAATTTTCCTGTACCATTTTTCCGCCTTGTTATGAGCAGCAAAAATCAGCCGCCTTTTTACACCCTGAATTCACAGTTAAGGAAATCCTTAATTTTATCTACTTCCGAAAACCCTGGTTCCGTGCCGATAACGCTCACAGAAACAAAGCCGTCATTGCACGCTTTAAAGTCAGATAAATCCCCTCCATAGGAATAAACCCTGTACTCGCTTCCGCAGACAGAAGAAAAAGCTCCGTTTTCAGACTCTTTAAGCTGCACGTCTTCCTTATAGCGGCGGATGCTCGGCACTGTAAGCCTCGCTCCTTTGTATTTGCTCACAGCAGGCGCATTGACATTCACAAAGAAGCGGTAATATGAATGAAGCGGATGAAGAGCCGAAAGCTTTCCGCAGAGGGAAATCAGGGAATCAATATTTTCCGCAGCGAAATCAGCAAGATTTTCAAAATAAAGCAAACCGCTTTTGTCCGCCGGATCACGAGAATCAGTATCGATGCTCAATGCGATTCCGGGAATTCCAGCAAGGCAGGCTTGCCGTGCAGCTCCGCATGTGCCTGAATATATAATGTCAGTTCCCAAATTCGGCCCGTCATTTATGCCGGAAACAACAGCGTCAATTTTTTCAGGAATATAGCTTCCGTTAAGCCCGGAAAGCACACAGTCCACGGGGGAGCCTTCCAGATGATAGGAAAGAACGCAATTTTCCTTCTGGACATTTTTCAGCTCAAGCGGAAGAGCCACACTCATCTGGCACGAAGCTCCGGATTTGTTTGTTTTAGGTGCGACTATAAAAACACGGTGCTTTTTTGACAGCGCGGCGGAAAGCACTTTCAGACCTTCCGCATGAATGCCGTCATCATTTGTAAGCAGAATATTCATAGCAGACGGACTCCATCAGCCGGCTTTACAACATAGCACTTCGGGGAAAAGCCGAATATTTTTTCATACTCAACAAGCTTTTCCTTGTACTTGTCAACATCGCTGCTTCTTAGAATTGTATAGACCCCGCGGCCAAATCCCTTGCCGGTTATTCTGCCGCAGTTCACGGGATTTCTTAAATCATCAGGATTTTCGTCAAGCTCGCGCACTCTCTTTAAAATCCAGTCAATTTCCGGGCATGAAATATCATAGTCGCGCATGTTTTTATGGCTTCTATTAACAGCCCTGGCAAAAGAAGAAAAATCCTCCTTCTGAAGGGCATTCACACAGTCCAGGACACATTTATGCTCGTCCATCACGCACAGAAGCCTTCGCTTTGTGTCTTCCGTAACAACACTCAGAATTTCATTGACTTCCGCCTTATCCTCTTCATACTGCCAGCCGCCGAAAACATTCGACTTTCGCTCTTTAAGCTCGCCCAGAAGAAGGACATTTTCAGGCTGCATAAGGCTGTCTTCGTTCCAGGTTATGATTCTAGGCACAAGGGCATCGGTCAGGACAACAGTCTTGTCTTTTACAGAAAAAGGAATCAGGTCGCATGACTTTTTTGCGTAGTCAGTCAAAACAAGGCTGCCTTTCTTTGAAAAAATCGCTGCAAAGCTATCCGCGGAATGATTGGCCGTTCCCAGAAAATTCCTGTTTGCGCGCTCTATAACCTGAAGCATCTGCTCCATGCTGCACTTGAGCCCGCAAAGCTCCCTTACAGCCCAGCACGCGGCAACCTTCACAGCCGTTGTTATTCCAAAGCCCGCTGACGGAAGGATTTCAGAATATATGGTAAAATCCATTCCCTTCAGCTCAAAGCCGCCGCTTGCAAAACCGTATAGAACAGATTTTATGGAATTAGCCCATTTATCTTCTTTTTTGAGTTTTAAGGAAGAAAGATTTGTATGCTTTTTATCATCAAGCTGGACAAAATAAAATCTAAAGGAAGAATCATCTCTTAAAGAAGCGGACACGTAAACAGGAAGGTCAACTGCCATGGACAAAGTTTTATCCCTGAAAAACCAAGTATGTTCTCCTGCCAAATGGAACCTGCCAGGAGAAACCGCCACAACTTCCGGAGCTACTCCATATTCCCTGCGGTGCGCTTCTTTGACTCTTTCCATAATTCCCATCCCGTTTATTGATTTTTTCTATATATAATATTAAGATAATACAATGAATCAGCTGTTTTTACAAGTTTTTTATGCAATCTTTTCAGGAGCAGCAGAGGCTATTTCAATTTCCAACGATTTTCTTCTATTAGGCTCCCCTGCATCCGCGCTGATCTGCCTTTCGCCCTTATACATAGCCGTCTACAATTCAAAGTCATACAGGCAAACATTCTGCCTTTTTTTTATCCAAACCCTCACAGTCCACATTCTTTCAAGCTACTGGCTGTCAAATTTCAGGGGCTTTGCATGGTTCACACTGGGAGCAAGCGCGCTGGGAACTGCCCTGATCGGAGGAATTTGCGGAATCATAGCAAATGCCTTTCCGTCAAGAATTTCAAAAAGCTTCTATCTGCGTGAAAAAGCGGGAAACTGTCCAGGGGCGGTTTTGAAACGAATGTTCTGGTTCTGCGCATGCTGGATTTTTTACGAATACGTAAAGTCCACGGGCAGCCTTGGTTATCCCTGGGGAACAATTTTTATGGCGGGCTACAGCTGGAAAGTTTTTACGCAGATTTCCGATATAACAGGTGTCTGGGGTGTGACATTTTTGTATACTCTGTCATCATGCCTTGCTGCGGAAGCAATTATGGCTCGCGGAAGTTCCTCAAGCGAAGGCTTCCGGAATAATTTAAAAGATGCCTTTAAATTTACGGCCGCAGTATTCACAGTCTGCGCTTTATACGGGGCAATTCAGATTTCAGTTCCAAGGCAGGTGGAAAAAATTTTCAATGCGGTAGTCGTGCAGCAGAACATAGACCCCTGGGAAGGCGGAGATCTGAAGTCAATTTCCATTTCAAAAAAACTTTCAACTGAAGGAATTCGCCAGCTTACAAAACAGGGCAAGGAAACAGATCTTGTCATCTGGAGCGAAGGGGTTCTTTCAAAGCATTTTCCGCAGGCTGAATCATACTATTCAAATTTTCCGGCTGACGAAAGCCTGAAGGACTTTATCAGCAAAACCAAGACTCCGTTTCTAATCGGCGGAGAAGTTCTTATTGACAGGCAAAACCGAAGAAAGACAAACAGCGCGCTGCTCTTTGACAAAAACGGAATTTTTTCAGGCTTCTACAGCAAAATGCACCTTGTTCCGTTTGCAGAAGGAATTCCATACGGCGAAACTTTTTTTATGAAGCAGCTGACAAAAAGATACCTGCATTTTTCATCAAGCCTTGTTCCGGGGTTTCAATATGTTCTGTTTAAAATTCCGCTGAAGGAAAACACAGGGCTTCAGACACCGCTTGATTTCAACAGGGAAAAAACAGCGCAGATTCACCTTGATAAAAACGGAAATGCAGTTCCAGAAAACAGGGAGCTTTTTATAAAGAACAACCAGGAAAATCCTCTTTCATTTTTAAAGTTTTCCGCTCCGATATGCTTTGAGGATTCATTTCCTTCTGTATGCACCGGTCTTTTCAATATGGGAAGCGAAATATTTATAAATCTCACAAACGATTCCTGGAGCAAAACAGTCTCAGCGGAAATGCAGCATTTTATAGTAGCAAGCTACCTTGCGCTTGAATACAGAACCACACTGCTGCGCTGCGCAAATTCAGGATATTCGGTTGTGCTGAATCCAGCGGGAAAAATTCTCTACGATCTTCCGCTGTTCAAGGAAGCTTCAATGGGAATTTCTGTTCCTGTATACAAAACATCGGCAACGGTCTATTCAACTCTGGGCGACTGGTTTGCATATCTCATGGCGGCATCGGTGCTTTTATACATTGTTTTTGCCTCTGAAAATCTGCATGATGTTTTTAAACGCTTGTTTTATATCTTCAAACCTAAAAAAATGCAAATCAAAACAGGAAAAGGAATCAGGAAATTTCTAAAAAAGGAAAGCTGAAATGAAAACAACAACAAAGCTGAATTTTCTTCGGGGCGGCGCAACCATTTTTTTCGGAGCTGTTATTTTTTTATGCGGATTTTTTCCAGGGCTGAATATGCAGATGCCGGCCGCAGTTTTTTCAGGATGCATTTTGGGAAGTGTCAGGGGAGCTGGAAGCGCAGGGCTTTGCATACTTGCAGAATATGCTCTGGGCGAATTTTCAATAGAAGCAACAGGAAAATTTGCGGCTTTGTTTGCTGGCTCTCTGGTTTCAGGACTTGTTGCAGGCTCGCCTTCCATAGAAAAAAAAATCAAAGCAAAAAACCTTTGCAGAATTTTCGCCGGAACAATCGCAGGCTTTGCAGTTTTTTATCTTACAGAATTTTTCACAGGCTCACTCACAAAAGAAGTTTACATTCCTGCTGATGTATTGAAATGCATAAGCCTGTCAATTCTGTCAGCAGCACTCAGACCCAAAGCAGCAAAAATCTTATTCCCACCAGAAAAAGCAGAAAAAGAACTTGAAGAACTTGTTGACAAATTAAAATCCAAATACGAAACCAAAACAAAGATTTCTATAGAATGAGAGTAAGCGCGGAATAAAAACTTCGGCCAGAGAAAAATAGATCTCATAAAAGAGCGCAGTTGAATTCCATAGCTATTACAATGCTAATACCTTCCGTATAAAAAAAGACCTCCCAAGGAAAATCCCAGGAAGGTCAAAGTGAGACTCATCGCCTAGCGTGCTAAGAAATTTTCCCTTTTCAATGAGCGACACAAGAAAATCCGCCGTGATCCAGCCGCTTTCTGCAATGCGCTCCTTCCAGAAATCCTGCCGCCCGTCCGCATAAAAATCAATTATTTCCATATATAAAGAAAGTATAGTGAGGGAAAATATTTCGGTCAAGAAAAGCAAATTGACAGAAACAGAAAATCCTTATACAGTAAAAATCGTTTATGCACACCGCCACCGCCCTTGAAACAAAACTAATTCTTCTCTTATCTGCCACACCCGATATTTCACAGAACGAACTGACCGCCCATTTTGAAAACGAATGTCAAGCAAAAAAAGCCATCGAAGGCTGCCTTGCAAAAAAGTTCATCGTCACGACAAAAAAACAAAAATATGCCCTTACTCCCGAAGGAAAAAAACAGATTTAGTTTTTCTAGATTTATGTTTTTAAAATGGGCGTTCGCCGCAACCTGCGGTTGAAAAAATCAATACAAACTATTGTAAAGTTCCGCAATCGTTTCCCAAGAATAAAGCCTTTTTCCAGCTTCTTTCATTGTATGGGAAACTTCTTCAAAACGAGAACTTTCTTCTATTATAATACGCACGATGTCGTCCGAAGTTTTCCAGTACAGGGCTTTTTCTTCTGTGGTGGCGCGGTTATAAACGCAGTCAAAGGCAAGAACCGCAAGACCAAGGTTCATGGCTTCTACAAGGGAAGGATTCGTTCCGCCGGCACTGTGTCCGTGAACATAAAGGGAAGCATTTGAACGGAGCCAGTTTACCGTATGCGGCTCATAAACCGGGTCAAGAAGGTGAATATTTGAAAAACCAGAATATTTTTCTTTAAGGCATTTTCCATAATCAGAGCGTTCCCAGTTTCCCACAAAGACAAGATTTTTTTCAGGCATTTTTGAAAACGCTTCAAGAATAAGGTGAACATTGTTTTCAGGCTCAATGCGGCAGACAGTGACGGCGTAAGGATTTTTACAGAAAGGATATTTTTCAAAAAGAGAATCATCCTTAACCGGCAAAACCTGGTCGCCTCCGTAGGCAATAAGTTCCACCCTTTTATTTTGAATTTCCTTTCTGTATTCCGCCTTTATATAATCGGTAATGCCCTTGTTGTCGCCGATTACAATGTCAGAATGACGGACAGCCATCTTCTCGCTGAATTTCAAAAGATGCTTTGCATACCACTTCCATTTGTCGCGCCGCCATTCAAGACCGTCAATATTCGTGATGATTTTTCCCCGGAACCGCCTGCGGATATACGGCAGGAACATACACCCGGAAACACCCAGAATGAGCATAATGTCAGAATCCAAAGAACGCTTCATTCCTTCAAAATCGTAGAAAATGCTTTCGATTCCATTGGCGTCCTTTTCAAGATAGACAAGTTTTGCACCCTTGTAAGACTCCAGCCTGTTTTCATATTTTTTACCCGAACAGAAAACTGTATATTCCACACCCGGTGGCGTAAAATCAAGCAGATTATCCACCAGAGATTCAAAACCGCCGTAACAGGCAGGCACACCCACAGTCCCGATGACAGAGATACGGAGAGGGTTACCCGTAGATTTTTCAGTTTTACAAAGATTTGTGTCATGCTGAACTTGATTCAGCATCTCATTATTTTCAAGCATAGAGGAACTCCTTATTTTTATTGACAAACACATTACATTCACATATATTAAATTTACAAACACATACAGGAGGCGCATTATGGCAAGCACATTGGTACAAATTAGAGTTGATGAGGATTTGAAAAACGAAGCGACTGACATTTTTGAAAGGCTCGGTCTTGATTTGCCCACCGCAATCCGCATATTCTTGAAAAAGTCCGTGGAAGAAAGCGGAATACCGTTTAATTTGAAAATTTCTAGTGAAAAGAAAAATCTTAAACAAGCTGATAAAATTCTTAAAAAAGCAAATAAAGAGGCAAAAAAGAATGGAATTCAAGATATAAGCCTTGATGAAATAAACAGCGAGATTAAGGCATATAGAATGGAAAGACGTGCAGCTCTCTCTGTTGCTGAGGGGAAATAGAGAATGAATATTTTTGCAGTTATAGACACGAACGTTCTTGTTTCGGCGTTGATAAAAAAAGAATCGAATCCTGGAAAAATTGTTCAGAACACATTGGCTGGAATCATAAAACCGATTTACAGCAAAGAAATTATAGCTGAATACAAAGAAGTTCTTCATCGAAAGAAGTTTAAATTTTCCAATGCAGTAATTAATACTATCATTCAAAACATTATAAAAAACGGCAAAGAACTTTCTGGCATTGAAACAGAAGAAAAGCCCACTGATCCAGACGATGTGATTTTTTACGAAGTTACAATGGATTCTCGCCAGACAGACGAAACATTTCTTGTGACTGGAAACATCAAGGATTTTCCAATCAAGCCGTTCGTTGTTCGACCTGAAGAAATGATGAGGATTATTGAGGAGAGAAGGAAGAGATAAAGAAGAAAATAGTTTCAGCATTTTTGATTTATATAGAAAATTTTGTAAAAAAAATTTATATTTAAAGAGGAATGCGGAGGTAACTAGGCAAAGCACATTCACACTAAAAAAAAGACGAACTTAACCTTGACTTTATAAAAGGCCTAAAAAAAATATTCAAAGGCAATGTTCTTGATACAACAGTTTCAGACAATTCCGACGCCTCAGATGACGAAACTGAATATCTTCTGGGAAATCCAGCAAACAAAAAGTTCCTGCTTGAAGGGATTGCAGAAATTGAAAAAGGCAACGTAAAAAAAATTGAAGCGATTTCTCTATGATTACAAGTGTAGCTATTCTTTCCTGCAAGGAGCATTATAAGTAAAAGGAAAGAGAACCTTTAATAGTAAGCAAAAATAAACCTGCGAAAAAAACGGAATATGTTGTATTGTTTAGTGGCTGTCATTTTACACACGCTCCTTTATCATCCGACAGGGATTACCTACACAGACTGAGTTTTCCGGCAAATCTTTAGTTACCACACTCCCCCCCCCCGACAATTGTAGAATTCCCTATCGAAACAGGCTTTGTAAAAAGCGTATTCATTCCTATAAAACAATTGGAACCAATATGAACTTCTTCAACTTCATAATTTCCAGTCTGAGAATTCTTAAAATGAGTTAGAATTTTTGTTCCAGCAGTAACAGTCGTATTGTCTCCGATAAAAATATTTTGAGGATATAAATCATCAAAAAGCACGAACTGTCCTATAAAACAATTTTTACCAATGTGAACGCCACAAAGTCGCAGCAACTTAACTCGCACAGAACTTGGACAGAAAAACGACTTATAACAATATGCAAAAATAAAACGACGAAGAAAACGAAAAATATTGTATTGTTTAGTGGCAGTCATTTGTTTTAAACCTCATAATAAAACTCCTGTTTTTTTATAACATTTTTCATATCCCAATTCTCAATTCCGTAGTATTCGACTTGCGATACTTTAAAATCCACTGCATCGTTTGCCCAAGAACTTGCTGAATCTGAAAGTACTTTGAATTTTATTAGATTCGAAATTTTTGCAGCAGAAGGAACATTTTTAGAGACAATGCATTTTAAGTTTAATTTTTGTGCTTCGAATGAAACTCCCCGACGCAAGCGTCGGGGTATCGTCCAGCACCCTGTCATAAGCCAAAATCCAACTCTGGCTGATTTTCATATATCTTTTTGTACTCTCTCTTTTCCTGTCCCTGATTTTGTATATATCTTGTAATTGTTTCTTTGCTTGCATACAGTCCAACTGTATTTGCATAATAACCACTTGTCCATAGTGCTCCGCCCCATAGAATTTCCTTCTTTATCCTCGGATAACTCATAAATATTTCCCTTGCAGTTATGCTTTTTATTATCGTCACAATCCTCGTTACTGCTAATTTCGGTACGCTCTGTACTAAAAAATGCACATGGTCTTCTTCCATTCCTATTTCTACAAATCGTATTTCATAGCATTTTTCTATTTCCATGCAGATTTCTTTTAGCCTCTCTCCTACTTCTTCGCTAAATACTTTTCTTCTATACTTTGCTGGAAACACCAGATGATATAACAACATTGTTTTATTATGATTCTTGTATATATCCTCAGCATACATTCTTTCATTATATCAGCTTTTCGACGCAAGCGTCGGGGAATTAGACCCTCGGTAGATTAAAACAATTCCAAGTCCTTCAAAATTTGACGGAAGCACAAACACATCCATAATTTTCATTAGCTCGGGAATGTCTGTCCGATTGGAAAGAATTAGATAATCATTCTTTAAACCGAGTAAATCTAATTCTTCTGATATTTGATTTTTTAGTTCACCATCACCAATCATCAGCAAAAACGCAGCAGGATTTTTCTTTTTGATCTCTGAAAATATATCAACCAGAAAATTATGATTTTTCTGATTTATGAATCTTCCAACATGACCTACGACAAAGGCATTTTCTGGAATATTCAATTTTTGTCTAAACAAAACTTTATTAACATCAAATCGTTCAAAATTAATTCCATTATTCAAAATTAAAGAATTGTTTATATTAAAACGCCTATCAATTTCGCACTTCATTTCTTCATGCAGCGTTATAAAAGTAAAATCACGATTATGCGAAAGCCATCTTGCAGCTTTTTCTTCCCTTTTATTTGTATCAAAAACCCAAGAAGGTTCATTATGAACTGTGTAGAATATTTTACATTCAGATTTTGCAAATTTTACATACTGCAAAAGTCCCAAGTGAACATGAATGACATCGGGATTTTCTGATTGAAAAAGTTTCTTTACAAATCTAAAACGAAGCTGTTTGCATAAGTTATCCAATCCATATTATTATCAAGCAAATACTTATGTCCTAACCAATACGAACTCCAACTAATACTTAAAGAAAACTGATAAATCAAAACAAAAATAATAAAAGCACGTGCTGAAAACTTTTTACCGAGTAGAAAAAAAAGTATAAATGCAATTAAGGAAACTAATTGCAAATAAAATTAAAAATTTCCATCATTTAAGTTTTTCGCATAATTAAAGAAACATAAAGTAAAAATTGCATACACCAAAAAGAGAAAAGTTTGGAAACTTATATATGATTTTTCTTCCGTTTTCATTTCTCCTCCACAATCCGCTTGTAAAAAGTTCCGCTGGCGTTTTTGTCTTCATCACTCAACTTGTATGTAAGTTTATGGCAGAAACTTTGTGTGGTGATTGAATTCCATTGTGTTTGGTCAAAAGGTTTTGCAAGCTCAAAAAGCATAAAATGCGGAGTTTCGTTTGTATATTTGGGAATTGCAAAAGAATCATTTTGAAAAGTGTCCAACGCAATCTGAACAAAGTCATGAAATAAAAAATAATCGCATAAATAATTCTTTTTTTTCCAATATTCAAAAAGAAGCTCTTGTACTAATGCCAAAACTTTATTGTCTTTGCAAGACGACAAAAACCAGCTTGAAAGATTTATTGTTTTCCCGTTGCTTCCAGGCTTGTAAGTTCTAAATAAAAAGAGAGGAGCATTTTCTATATCAACAGGAATTTTTGATGTAAGAAAAACTGTTGCATCTATCCAGATTCCGCCATTTTTTACAAGAAGATTTGTACGCAAAATATCAGAAAAATGAGTGTTTGTGATAATTCCGGTTTTCCATTTTTTTATGATGAATTCTGGAATATCTGTAAAATCAGCATAGTTTTCTGATGTAATTTCAATAATCTTGTAGTCATGGCAAAACTCTTGAACGCTTTTATAGCAGCGTTTTACAAGTTCAGGAGCGTTTTTTATTCCCTGAAGCCAGCAAAACCAGATTACTTTTGGCTTAGAAGCATCGACAGAATTTTGTACAAACAAATTCTTGCAATACCAAGAAACAGTATTTCTGAATTTACGCTTCAATTTTTTGTACACCCTTGAGGATACAAGTTCTCGTAAAGTTTCAAGACCCTTTTTATTTTTAGGCATAATCATAAAACATCGCAACGCATAAAAAAACACACCGTTTTTTGCCCAGTTTTTTAAAAGAGAAACCCCACCTTGTTTCTTAAAAATACTTACAACACCCATTTTATTTCCTGTAAATTTTATAAAAATGATGACCGATTCTTTCATTTTCTGGAGGAAATTTCATATAATCGCCATATTCCATACATAAAATTTCATCATATTTTTGAGAAATGAAAAATTCTGTGTCTTCAAAATATGAAAGGACCAAATTTTCAAAAAATGATTTTTTATAACAAAATCTTTCAGTTCCCCAAATAACTACAGAAACAAAATCAGAACTTTCGTAAGAATATTTCTGTCCAATTTTTTCTAGTTTTTGTCTTATTGATTCAATTTTTCTAGTCTTTGCAAGCAAATAGGCACTTTTTTTTACTATTGTTTTAAGTAATCCTTTTACGGGAACATAATGCTCCCGACTTTTTGAAAAATACATTGAAGAATAAAACCATGCTTTTTTGTATAAAAAGTTATGTTTTCCATTTCCAGCACCGTCAAGCGGATAAATATCAACAAAAGTACCCATTCCACAATCTTTTTCGTTTTCGGCTTCCATTCTAAAATCAGTATTACAAACACGACTAATCATATATGGATAATTTTGAACAGTTTTGTATGAAAACCATTTTAATGGAGAAAGCTCTTTTTCATGTCGGACAAAATATTCGGCAAGTTTTTCATAATCACTCCGCGGCATTACAATATCCAAATCATCATCCCAGGGAATAAAACCTTTGTGCCGAACTGCACCAATCAAAGTTCCGTAAAAAAGCGAATATTTTAAGTTTTGCTCGATACATATTTTATGGATTAATTTCATTATTTTTAGCGTTTCCGATTGAATTTCCTGTAAGGTTAGTTCCTGATTCATACTATTTTTCCCCTAATTTCTTTAGTTAATTTCAATCTTTTTTTTAATTCCTTCTTCAATAATTACCTGTGCTTTCCACCCGTAAAAATTGATTTTTTCTGAATTCCCCACCACCCGAACAACTTTGCTGTATCCGCTTTTTTCCGTTTTATTAGAGGTATCGAACACATCTTTTACACCGCTCTTCTATGCAACAAGGATAGTCAAATCTTTCAAATGTACATTAGCTCGTCATCCTTTACATCCTTGATTTCCATAATTCCGTTGCTGTTTGATTCCTGAGCAGATGCGTCGTTAGTCATTTACCACCACCAAAGGTGGTGGTTTGAATGTGAACCGCTCAAAGCGGTTTGTTTTTTATTTCTAATTCAATTCCGGGAACAAGCCCAAATCTGAATCCAGCTTCTT
>NZ_JBJETK010000018.1:0-1559 GCF_051883275.1 Treponema sp.
TTTTTACACCTTAAACCTGTAAAAATTTTGTGTTGACTAAATAGCGCATTTTATATATCCTCCAGAATGTGGGTTAGAAGAATTACTTGAACTACTATAAACGCCATCTTTATCAACATTGTTGTAATGAGCAACTTGTTTTAATTCATCTTTATTATCTTTTATCCACTTTCTTAGTTTTTCTTGAATTTTTTCTAAATCAATTTCTTTCTCTTTTATTTTTTTATACTGCTCATTAATTCGTTCTGCGGCTTCACTTTTTCGTGACCAGTTCTTAAGAAATGCTCTATTTTTTGCATAGCAAATCATAAATTCATGTTCTGTATTTATCTGAGAAGGATTGTTATCAGTTGCAGTTTCGATAATTAATTCACCAACAAAATTTCCTTCTCCAAATATTTCATCACAAAGCTGTTTTAAATTCGCCTGCTCGTTGTCATCAATGCTGATAAAAATCACGCCGTCTTCTCGCAAAAGTTCCCGGGCAAGGGCAAGGCGCGGATACATAAAAGTGAGCCAGGCGGAGTGAGTGCATTTTCCATTCATGCCGCAAATACGCTCGGCTTCTTCTTCGCTAACATCAAGTTTTTCAACAAGTTCTTTTGCGGTAAAACCAAACTTGTCGTTGTAAACAAAATCATCCTTGCCTGTATTATAGGGCGGATCGATATAGATACATTTTATCTTCTCTGCATAGGAATATTTCAAGTGCTGCAAGGCATCAAGGTTGTCGCCCACGATATAAACATTCTCGCTGTCAGTGTCTGAATTTTTTTCATCCGGCACAATAACGGTTTCGCTGTCCAAATTGGACTGATAATGCGCGTAACTCTTTCCAAGAAAATTCAGCGTAAAACCCTCTTTTTTAACATCAACTTCATCTTTGTTCAAAAATTCGGCAAGTTTTTCTATGTCAAAATGTTCTTTTATAATTTCGCCGTTTTCGTCAGTGTCAGGCTTTGAAAAGCACTGCGGAAAATATTTTTTAAGAACTGCAAGCTCGCGGCTGTTCGGGCTTACGGATTCATTTGAGGTTTGAATGTCAGTTTTCATTGTTTTATCTCACTTATAGTTTGGTCATACCGATTTTTCAATATATTTAGTCGGTTTAACTGTATTATTATATACCAAAGTACAGTTTTACCCAATAATTTTCTAAAAAAGACGGTTATTTTGACCGTATGGATGATATAAAAAAAGACTTTATTGCAAATTTGATTTTCTACAGAACACAAAAAAATATGTCGCAACTTGAACTATCTGGAATTTGTGACTGTGCAAAAAGTACTATAAGCGGAATAGAATCAAGAAAGAATTTTCCATCTTTCGAGTTGATTTTGAAAATCGCGTATGCCCTAGAAATCCATCCTGCCGATTTGTTCTTGCGCAACGCAAGCAAAACCCGCGAAGATGTCCGTGACTTTTTTGAAAAAGAACTTTCCGTAACAATAAAAGAAATGGTGGAAAAGAAATTTCCAGCCGCGCAGAAAGATGAAGAATAAACTTTTTTAAGCATTAAACTTGATGAATCGAAAGACATTTATTATGTTGCAACTCTC
>NZ_JBJETK010000019.1:0-1530 GCF_051883275.1 Treponema sp.
TTTCATTTAAAAAAAGCGTGATTTCTCAAAAATAGTTCTATTTTATAGCGCGGATTCCTGCGGATTTTCTTCTTTAGTCTATCTTTGCCCTCGACCCCCTCTCTGTATATAAATCCAAATCACAAAAACTGTTAAATACCTTATTTACAGTGAAATAAGTACTGTAAAAACTTGGTCAAGTGGTGGATATTTTGTAATTTTATAGGTGTAAACATTATAATTATGAAAACATCCAAACCACTCAACCAAGTAAATTTTGCCGACGCTTCGGCACTTAACCTGAACACAAAAGTAGTAAATAATTCTGAATCGAGCGAAACTATTCTGAGCAAACTGCTGGAATTCGCTTCTTCGGTCCCCGATTTTCGTAGGTCGAACAAGGGGAACATACGCCATCGACTCAGCGACATCATCATGTTGATGATATTATCCCGAATTTCCGACTGTGTTGGACGCGCAGATATCATCAAATTCGGCAAGGACAATTTAGGTAGATTGCAGAAAATGGGTATGTTCAAAAACGGCATACCGTCGGAGCCTACTCTTTGCCGCATTGAAAAAGGTATAGATGCCCTTGCGATGGCTGACAAAATGCGTGAGTTCGCCGAATCTTTTCGCAAAAAGCTGTATAAAGACAGCGACGGCTTAGAAATAATCTGCGTTGACGGAAAGGCTATGCGCGGCACGGTTCAACAAAACGGCCGCAACCCGGATATCGTCTCGGCATATTCTCCCGCCACCCGTATCATATTGGCTACCGAGGCTTGCGAGGAAAAGAGTAACGAGATAAAAGCCGTGCCTCGCCTGTTGTGGAAAATCGACATAACCGGGAAAGTCGTCACTGCCGATGCCATGTCGCTGCAGAAGCCGATTATCGACCTAATCCGAGAGAGAAAAGGCTATTTCTTTATCGAGATTAAAGCCAACCAGCGAGCGCTGTGCTACATAATCGAAGACGCAATCAAAGGGCGAGAACCACTATATACGTATACGCCGGATTCGGAGCTTGCGCATGGGAGAATAGAGACTCGAATATATAACATATATGACGGATTGGACATGATTGCCGACACGGAAAAGTGGGGCGGCAACTTGACAGTTGTGGAATACATATCAGAAACGGTCAAAAAGTCGACCAACGAACGCACCACCGAGCGCCGGTTATACCTGACAAACTTGCCAACAGACACGCCGACATTAGGCTCGTTCGTGCGCACGCATTGGTCAATCGAAAGTATGCACTGGAGTCTTGACGTCAATTTTCAACAAGACAAGATAAAACGCAAGCACAGCAGCGCGGCTCGCAATCTCGACACAATCCAAAGGGTTGTCTACTCCGTGTACTCGATTTGGAAAGGGTTGCGCAAAAAGGTAGCAGACAAGCGGAAGGGCGTGGCAGAACTAAAGCGACACGTCTCGACAAGCTTCACGACGCTCATCAAGTTTTTAAGCCAAAATTAAAAAAAACGAGATTTTGAAAATTAGATAAATCGCTGAAATACAACGTCAAAAAATTATCCGATTCTCAGC
>NZ_JBJETK010000020.1:0-87942 GCF_051883275.1 Treponema sp.
TATTGGAATCAGGAACTTCATGGTATTGACAAATATCATAGGAGTTCAGCATGACGAGTTTTTTTGTATTTGCATGACAGAGCTTGTTAGGCATCCGTATTACAGTTTTTTAGGCATAGTGTTATTTCAAAGTTATACTGTCATTCCGAACTTGTTTCGGAATCTATGTTCTGCCCCAGTACAGATGCTGAAACGAGTTCAGCATGACGAGGTTTTTTTGGTATTCACATGACAGAGTTTTTTTGGCATTCGCATGACAGAGTTTTTTTGGCATTCGCATGACAGTTTTTGGGCATTTGCATGACAAAGCTTGTTGGGCATTCGCATGACAGTTTTTTGGGCATTTGCGTGTCGATAGTTTTTAGGCAGTCCCATTTTCATTTATCTGTTTTTCTTCTATAATAAACGGCATGAATCCGTTTAATGATGAAAAAATTGTCATACAGGGAGCGCGCGAGCACAACCTGAAAAATATCAATGTGGAAATTCCGCGCAATGCCCTTGTTGCCATAAGCGGACTTTCAGGCAGCGGCAAATCTTCGCTTGCATTTGACACTCTTTTTGCAGAAGGTCAGCGCAGATATATGGAAAGCCTTTCTTCCTACGCAAGGCAGTTTCTGGGAAGAATGGACAAGCCGGATGTTGACTTGATTACAGGGCTTTCCCCCGCAATTTCCATAGAGCAGAAAACCACGCATAAAAATCCGCGCTCAACAGTGGGCACGGTCACTGAAATATACGACTATTACCGTCTTTTGTATGCAAGAATAGGCAAGGCGCATTGCCCTTCATGCGGCCGCGAAATCAAGGAGCAGTCTGTAGACCAGATTATAGACACAGTGCTTTCATGGTCACAGGGAACAAAGCTCACGGTTCTTTCGCCCGTTATCCGCGGAAAAAAAGGCGAGCACCAGAAAGTGCTGGAAGATGCCCGCAGGTCAGGCTTTGTGCGCGCCCGCATTGACGGTCTTATGGTGGAGCTTGAAGATTCCGTAAAGCTTGACAAGCAGAAAAAGCACACAATAGAAATTGTAGTTGACCGCATTGTGCTCAAGCCGGAAGTAAGAAAGAGGCTCGCTGATTCAGTTGAAACCGCGCTCCAAAGTTCAAACGGCGTTATAATAGTTCTCCGCCGCGTAAACAAAACAGATGAAGTGTACAAGAGCATTGTGGAGGAGCTTTCGGCGAAGGGCAAGGCGGTGGACACTTCCGCTGATTATATTGAAGAGGAGGTTTTCTTTTCACAGAAGAATGCCTGCCCCGACTGCGGAATTTCCATACCTGAGCTTCAGCCGCGGATGTTTTCGTTCAACAATCCGTTTGGTGCCTGCCCCGACTGCACCGGCTTGGGTGAAAAAATGGAATTCGACAAAACCCTGATTGCGCCGGACACTTCGCTTTCGTTCAATGAATACGGAATTTCTTCCTATAATCCTGAAACTGCCTGGAACCGCTCGATGTTCGAAGCCGTGGCAAAGGAAGGCGGCTTTACGCTTGAAACACCGCTCAGGGAGCTTACCAAAAAGCAGAGCGATTTTCTGTGGAACGGTGATTCTGAAAAAAGCATAAAGTGGGTTTACAAAAAGCAGAGCGGCGAGGGAACAAGCACATACAACCGTCCGTGGCCTGGAATACTTGGCGATATGCGGCGGCGGTACAATGAAGCCTGGGGAGAAAACGCCCGGGAGTCTCTGGAAAAATATATGTCGCACAAGGAATGTGCTTCCTGCGGCGGCAAAAGGCTCCGGCCTGAAGCTCTGGGCGTAACTGTCGGCGGAAAAAATATCTGGAGCCTCACAGAGCTTTCTGTTGCGGACAGCATTGAATTTTTTGAAAAGCTCAGTCTTTCTGAAACGGAAAAGAAAATCTCGGCGCAGATTCTAAAGGAAATACAGTCGCGGCTTGCCTTTCTAAAAAACGTGGGGCTTGAATATCTTACGCTTCAGCGGTCGGCGGCGACCCTCAGCGGCGGAGAGGCCCAGCGCATAAGGCTTTCAACGCAGATAGGCTCCGGGCTTACAGGCGTTATGTACATTCTGGACGAGCCTTCTATAGGACTTCACCAGCGCGACAACCAGCGGCTCATAGATTCCCTGCTTTACCTGCGGAACCTGGGGAACACGGTTATTGTTGTGGAGCATGACGAGCAGACCCTGCTCACCGCAGACTACCTTGTTGATATCGGCCCCGGCGCAGGTGTGCACGGCGGAACAGTGATGGCGGCAGGTTCTCCTGAGCAGGTTATGAAAGTGCCGGAAAGCCTTACGGGGCAGTATCTTGCCGGAAAAATCAGAATGGAAATTCCTTCGCAGCGGCGTCCCGGCAACGGAGGCTTTATAAAAATTCAGGGCGTTACAGAGCATAACCTCAAGAACGTGGGCGTTGAAATTCCGCTTGGAGCTTTTACATGCATAACGGGAGTTTCAGGCAGCGGAAAATCCACCCTGCTGAATGATGTGCTTTTTCCTGCAATCAGCAATGCCATTATGAAGAGCGAGCTGTCTGTGGGCGCGTATAAAAAGATTTCGGGGCTTGAAAACATAGACAAGGTGATAAGCATAGACCAAAGCCCTATCGGGCGCACGCCGCGGAGCAACCCTGTTACATACATCGGGGTTTTTGACAGAATCCGCGAGCTGTACGCAAATATTCCGGAGGCAAAGGCAAAGGGCTACAGAAACGGACGCTTTTCGTTCAATGTAAAGGGCGGAAGGTGCGAGGCCTGCCAGGGAGCCGGAACTCTGACTATTGAAATGAATTTTCTGCCTGATGTTTTTATTCCCTGCGATGTCTGCCACGGAAAAAGATTCAATCAGGAAACGCTGGACATTCTTTACAAGGGAAAATCCATAAGCGATGTTCTTGACATGACGATTGAAGAGGCGGCGGACTTTTTTGCAGGAATTCCGCACATTGCGCGCAAGCTTGAAACTCTGAAGAGCGTGGGGCTGGGCTATATTCAGCTTGGGCAGAATGCGCTTACCCTCAGCGGCGGAGAGGCGCAGCGTGTAAAGCTTGCTTCGGAGCTTTCGCGTCCTTCCACGGGAAAAACCTTGTATATTCTTGACGAGCCTACAACAGGGCTTCATTTTGTTGACATAAAGCAGCTCATGGGCGTAATCCAAAAGCTTGTGGACAAGGGAAATTCTGTTGTGATGATAGAGCATAACCTTGATGTAATCTGTCAGGCGGACTACATTATTGACCTTGGCCCGGAAGGCGGCTGCGGCGGCGGAACGGTTATTGCCACGGGAACTCCAGAGCAGGTTGCACAGGTCAGCGGAAGCTACACAGGCAAGTATGTGGGTATGCTGCTTGAACGTGAGCGCGGGCGAAGCAGGCTTGTTTAAAAAATGTCCTTTGGCTGTTCTTTTTTTAAAAATGGAAAATGCCTCTTTATTTTTGCCGCTCTGTTTTTCTTGACGGCGTTTTGCGCTGCGGAAGAATCCGGTGAAAAAAAAGAAAAGACTGTTACTGTTGTAACAATCATAGGCGCGGACTATTCCGATTATAAAAAGAACGAAGGAACAGGCGAGGATGAAATTCACCTTGCGGGAAACGTAAAGCTTTCTATAGAAAAAGAAAAGTCTCGGACAGAAATAAGAGCTGATAATGTAACTTTCAACCGCTCCACGCAGATGCTTTATGCACAGGGCAGCGTGGAAATTGTAAAGCACACTTCGGAAAACGACACGCAGAATATTTTGGCTTCAACCGTTCTGCTCAACACCAGCACAATGGAAGGAATTTTTGACGGCGGCCGGATCGTGAATGTCGGCAACGGTGCTTTGAATCTTCCTTCTGATTCAACTATGATTGTCGCCTCTGAAATTTTTGGAAGGGACTCTTCAGGCTCTGTGACTTTTAAAAATGCCTCGCTTACTTTCTGCGATGACGATGATCCGCACTGGCGCATAAAGGCTTCCAGAATCTGGCTTCTTCCCGGCAGCGAGTTTGCGTTTTTTAATGCGCTTGTGTACGTGGGAAAAATTCCTGTGATGTATCTTCCTGTGTTTTATTATCCCAAGGACGAGCTTTTGTTCAATCCTGCGTTTGGCTACGATGAGCGGCTGGGATA
This sequence comes from Treponema sp., assembly GCF_051883275.1. Lineage (GTDB taxonomy): Bacteria > Spirochaetota > Spirochaetia > Treponematales > Treponemataceae > Treponema_D. Next base: position 4,079 of record NZ_JBJETK010000020.1, read on the forward strand.
TTATTTTCAGACAACAACGTATCTTGTTGGAAGAAAGCCGCTTGAAGCCAAAACAGATTCCGGCTCGGAGGACAGCCTTTCGGATGGACTTGGAAGCTTTATGCGACCCTCGGTTCTCAAGGAGCAGAAAAGGGAAGGGCTTGTTCTTCATAACCTTGATGAAAACTACAAGGGAAGCACCGACAACTATCTGAAATTCATAGCGGACTATTACGCCAACCTTGGATTTTCAACAGGGTTTTCTGGCATGTACAAACCTTCTTCTTCCGAGTACATTTCTTCTATTAAAGCCGGCGCGCAGATTGCTTTTACAAACACTGTCTTTTATTCCGGCGGAAAATACACCCCGTATTCTTCGGAAGGAAAAGTCGAGCGCGATGAATCAAGCTTCCTTGGATTTTCTGCTCCCTTCCGATATTCAGGTCGCCTGAAGATGAACATAAAGAAGCCCTTTGTCTTTAATCTTTCCATGCCGTTTTACAGCGATCCGTTTTTTACAGAGGACTTTGAAAACCGCTCTGAATATCTTGACTGGATTCATTTTCTTCTTGGAGAGGTTGAAACAGATGACAACGACACAGAGGACACTTCCGCCCAGACTTCCTCGTTTGAATGGAAGGCGGATGCTTCCTATTCTTTTCCGCTGCCTGGCTCTGTGAAGCCGTTTATAAATAATCTTTCGATTACTAATCTTTCCGCGGATATATCATTTAACTCCAAGTCGCGCTCTGATGATGATTTCTACATGGCGGATATTGACTGGCGCACGTACAGCCCGGAGCGTTCGTTCTTCTATCCGTATCAGGTTGTGCCGTTCAAGATTTCGGCAAAGATTGAAGGAACGATTTTTGAATATCCGTCCGACACCAGCATAAAGAAATTCGATTCTCCTTCATTCGCCTCCGACCTTGAAATTCCGGACGAGCTGAAGTCCCCGAAAGACAGTGCCGCCCAGGACGAAAATTCAGACAAGGATTCGGACAAAAACAGCGATGCTCTTTCTTTTTCTATGCAGGAGCTTGAGCCGAAGATAAAAAAATCTGACATTGAAATAAAGGGAATTGAATACAAGCTGGGCTATTCAATAGTTCCGCAGTTTACTTCCCAGCTCAACTATAATTCATCTGAGCTGAAGCAGGCCTCGGACTTTGACTGGAGCAATTTTTATTCTACATATTATCAGGTGAAAATTCCTACTACGATTTCAAGCGAACTTGAATACAGGGAGCCGTTCCTTTTGTCAAAAAACGATTTTACGTTCAATCCGATTTACCAGGAGCATCCCGTGCTTGACGGCTACACTTCAGAAAGCTCAAAAAATGCGGTCAAGCTTTCCGACTACAATGCAAGAAAACTGGATCTTATAAACGACAATACTTTTTCTGTAAAGCCGCTTGCCTATTCCAGGGTTTTCAGGGAATCGTGCATTTCATGGAAATCTTCCGTAAAGCTTGTGAAAACTGAATTTATCGGGGATGCGGAAAAGCCTGAATGGAACTATGCGGTTGCAAAGCTGACAGACGAAGAGGCTGTAACCCTTCACACACTGAGCGCAAAGCTCGCCGCGCAGGAAAGCGATGATTTTTCCCAGGCGTTTACGGTGACTTCAAATCTTCCGCCGCAGCTTGATGAATACACTTTCAACGCCTCCCTGAAATTTCCGCACGCAAGCCTTTCCGCGGAGCTTGGAATTCAGCAGGAAAACGAAGACACCGACAATTTTGTGTGGAATCCGTTCAAGCAGTCCGCCTCGCTGAAATTTCTAAACGGCGATATTGTGATTTCTGAATCCTTTAACTATGAAATGGAAGAAAAGCACTCGGACTCTATGAAGCTTTCTTTTTCGTGGAAGGATTTTCAGGTGTCGTATATAATGCAGTACACAACGTGCTACGACTTTGATATAAACGAAGGCTGGGTTGCCAAGGAGGACAAGAAATTTGTTCCGTATACACTGAGCTTTGCCTATGCTTCGTCCGCAAAGAATTTCCGCTACTGGAAAAAGCGCATAACCTGGGCGCCGTCGCTGACCACAGGACTTGTGTATGACTGCGTGCGCCCGACATCCAGCTACTTTCGCTTTGTGCCGGCGATGACTTTTAAAATCTACGATGCCTTTGATTTAACCTTCAGCGCGGAAACACAGAATGATGTTGTATTTAGATATTTCCAGCGGTTTACAAAGTATGACGGAATCATTTCCGGAGAAGAAAATATGTTTAAAGACCTGTGGAATTCGTTTTCGTTCTGGGGCGACGGAGATTTCTATGATTCAGACCAGATAAAGCGCCGCTCTTCTGGATTCAAGCTGAAAACTTTGAAAGTGAGCATAACAAGAAATCTGCATGACTGGGATATGTCAGGCTCTATTTCGTTCAAGCCGCGCATTGTTACAGACGGAAGTGGAAACAAGAAATATGATTATCATCCTTATATAACTTTTGCTATTTCATGGCATCCTATTCCGAGTTTTAGGACAGAAGTTATTGACGAATACGGAGAATGGCAATTACAATAATATAAGCTGCGTTTTTGCTTTTCCGCGGAAACGCTGTTGAAAAACTTGAAGCGGTTGAATGTTGCTTTGTTTTTTTTGTGCGGAGGATTTGATACCCAGTCGCTTGCGTCGTATAAGGGTTAAAATCAGGCTGCAATATTTTCTAAGAACCAGCATACCTCGCTGCTTATGGCGAGATTGTTGTTTGAAATAGTGTAAGCGGCATTTTAAGGTTGTCTTGGGAAACTTTGTTTTTTTGAGATTTCCTGTTGCCGATACTGATTTTTTTTATTAGCTTTTTACAGGAGGTGCGTAATGGCTGAAGAAAATACCAATGATGAAAACACTTCTTCCCGCAAGAAGGAGCTGGCAAAGACACTCAAGGAGTATCTTGACAAGGGAATTGAAGTTTCAAAAAAAGGAGTTAAGACAGCTGGCGTTGCAATAAGCGAATTCGGTGACAAGTCCGTGAACCGCATTGACATTGTTCAGCTGAAAAGCCGCCTGGACAAAAAATACCAGGAGCTTGGACACGCGGTTGCAGAGCAGCTTGAAAATGAAAGCAGTGTTTCAAAGGATTCCCTTGTGGTTTCTGAAAAGCTTGCCGCAATAAAGGAGCTTAAAGAAAAAATCCATGAGCGTGAAATTGCTTTGGAAAAATACAAGAAATAGCCTGTCTTTGCCGGAACACTGAATATTTCCTCATTTGGATTATTCAGTGTTTGCTCAGGAAATTCCCTCATTTATATACGGCTCTAAAAATCCCCTGTCTGTTTTTTTTAGATTGCAGCCCGTGCTCTGGCTTGTCTGCCCTGAACTTAATCTGATTGTTGCCGCTACTTTCGGCATTGTTTCGTGCCTTGTATATGCGCTGAAAGGCAAATAAAAATTCCACAGAAATTCCACAAAACCCTCCAATTCATTCCACAAAATAAGTTTATATTTTTCTTAAACAAAGCTCAGTGCTCTGTCAGGGCAGCTTTGTAAAACTTTTTTGTGAGGTGAATTTTATGAAAAAGAAATTACTGATTATTGCAGGCTTCTGTCTGCTTGGTTCTGCTGTTTTTGCAGAAAATGCACTTTTTGGCTGGCAAAAAGGTTTGAGTGAAAATTCAGTCCGCCACAAGGTTTTTGAAAAAGTTTCGTCTTTTGCGACAGATTCAGAACGCGAATCTTATATGCAGGCAAACGGAATCGGAGGCGACGGACCGTACCACAATGCAGAGCATTTGGACACTCCTGGCTACGACTCAAAAGAAATGAAGGCTTTGCAGGAATCTTTTAAAAAGGCAGACCTTTCAAAAATGTCTGATGAACAGCGTGCAGAATTCTACAAAAAATTAAAGAAATAGTTTTTACAGGGCGGTTTTTTGTCTTTAGCAAATTGAAAGCAAAGGCCGCCTTGTCTTTTTTGATTTTATTTTTGACTCTAATTTTAAAAGGAGAATTTTTTATGAAGATTTTAAAAACAAGTCTGGCAGGTAAACTTCCTGCAATTTTTATATCAGCCGTTTTGCTTGCAGGGTGTTCTTCCGAAAAAAAGACGGCGTATGAATATGCAACAGTAACACGCGGTTCTATTGAAAATTCTTTAAGTGCCGTGGGAACTGCGGAAGCGGAAAGTTCGATTATCATACAGTCACCGGTGAGCGGAATTGTTGACGAGATTTTTGTTGATGCAGGTGATACTGTAAAAAAAGGTCAGCTGCTTTTGAACGTCAACTCAACGGGAAATCCGAACGACAAAAGAATTACGCCTGTGTATTCGGCAGTGGACGGAGTGGTTTTTGCACGGAGCGTTAATGTCGGCTCAAGCCTTTTGGGGCGCGGTTCTCCGGCGGCAACATCACTTTTTACGATTGTAAGCGGAACTGACGTTTTAAATATAACGGCGCAGATTGCAGAACTTGACATTTCAAAAATTAAAAAAGACCTTCCTGTGGCGGTGAATTTTCAGGCAATGGGCGGAAAAACTTTTTTTACAAAGGTCAGTGAAATTTTACCGATGGCAACTCTCGGCGATGTAGTAAGCTACACTGTTCATGCAAAAATCAATAACGGCGAAAAACTCCTGCGCCCGGGAATGACTTGTTCACTCAAATTCATAATCGAAAAAGAAGAAAATGTTTTGTGCGTTCCGAACGGGGTACTTCGTTTTGTTCCAGAAAATGCCGAACTTCTGCCAGACGGTACAGTACAAATAAAATCTGCTGAAAAGAAAAAGGCTTCTTCAAGTTCAGCATCTTCAAGCGTAACGCAGGCACTCACAGGCAAAGGCTCAAATCCAAGCGGTAAAAAAGGAAATCCTTACGGACACCCTACAGGCGAAGTTTCGTTTGCCGACCAGTCAGAAAAATCCGAAGCAGACAAAACCGCCGGCGAAGAAAACAAAAACGTAAAGACACTTTGGTACACAGACGAGGACGGAAAGCTTTGTGCAGTTCAAGTTGCGGCAGGAATTTCTGACGGAATAAAAACAGCCGTTACGCCACTTTCGTCTGACGTAAATCTTGACGGACTGAAAGTTATTTTGCGTGAAGCAGAATAATTTTTTTACGCGCACTTTACGGAGTTTTTATGGAAAAAATTTTGGAAAAAGAAAACCTTGTCATTTTGCTGAAAAACATTCACAGGATTTATCAGCCGGGAAACGTTGCCGCACTGTCAGGCATAAATCTTGAAATTCAAAAAGGCGAGTTTGTTGCGGTGATGGGACATTCCGGCTCGGGAAAATCTACGCTTTTAAATATTCTCGGTTGTCTTGACAAGGCAGACAGCGGAAGCTATGAACTTGACGGAATTGAAACTTCTGCTTTGTCTGACAAAGAATCTGCAAAAATCAGAAGTCAGAAAATCGGATTTGTGTTTCAGTCGTTCAACCTTATTTTTCGCAATTCTGCTTTGGAAAATGTGGAGCGCCCTCTTTTTTATGTAAAGGGAGTTTCGCAGAAAGAACGAAGGCAGAGGGCAGAAAACCTGCTTGCAGAAATGGGACTTGAAAAACGAAAAGACCACCTTCCAAACCAGCTTTCAGGCGGTCAGCAGCAGAGAGTTGCGATTGCCCGGGCGATGATAAACAATCCGTCGTTCATTCTTGCTGACGAGCCGACAGGAAACCTTGATACAAAAATGTCAGAAGAAATAATGAAGCTTTTTCAAAATCTGAACAGGCAGGGAAAGACTATTGTAATGGTCACTCACGAGCGCGAGTATGCGGAATTCTGTAACCGCATCGTAACGCTAAAAGACGGAACTGTCATCAGCGACGAAAAAATTCAGCATTGACAGAAGGGCGCAAAAACTTTTTAAGGGGAAAAAAAATGACTTTAAAAGACACTTTTAAAATCTGCGTTCAGTCTTTGACACGCAACAAAATGAGAAGTTTTCTTACTTCGCTTGGAATTATCATCGGAATGGCAAGCGTAATCATAATGATGGCAGTAGGCGAAGGCTCTCAAAAGGAAATCGAAAAACAGATTGAAACAATGGGAACAAACTTCCTTCAGATTATGCCGCAGCATACAAAAGGCCCGGATGCAACACTTAATCCTGCCCTGCTTACAAAAACCGATTTGCAGAAAATCAAAGACGAAGCAGTTTACGTTACGGAAGTTTCGGGGGTCGTGCAGGGAAGTTTTACTGTGCGCGCAGATTCAAACAGCGGAGCGGCTTCTGTTTACGGCGTAGAAGAAAATTACGGCTTTATAAAAAACCGCGAAATCGGATACGGAAGTTTTTTTGACAAAGAAGATTGCGATGCCTTTCGCTGTGTGGCAGTCATCGGAACGGACACCGCAAATTTTCTTTTTGGCAGTGCAGAAAACGCACCCGGAAAAACTTTTCAGCTTGGAAGCAACATCTTTACTGTAAAGGGAGTTTTAAAACCTCTGGGAACAAGCGGCGGACGAAGTCAGGACGAATTAATCTGGATTCCGCTTTCAACATTTCAGGCAAGAATTTCAAACGCAGAACTCAGCAACATTTCCGTTAGCGTCCGTTCAAAAGAACTTCTTGCAAAAGCCGAAAAAGACATAACCGCAATTCTGCGTGAAGCCCACGGACTTACCGAAAAACAAAAAGACAATTTCAGCATTATGAACAGCGCCGACATTCTGGCAATGGCAAGTTCAACGGCAAAAACACTCACAACGCTTCTTGCGGCGATTGCGGCAGTTTCGCTCGTCGTCGGAGGAATAGGCATAATGAACATAATGCTCGTTTCTGTTACGGAGCGTATTCGCGAAATCGGAATTCTTATGAGCATAGGCGCGGCAAAAGGCGACGTCTTGAGCCAGTTTTTGTCAGAGGCAGCAGTGCTGAGTTTTGCAGGCGGAATTGCAGGAATTATTTTTTCACTGCTTGCCTGTTTCATGCTCGGAAAAAACGGAGTTGCCGTAAGCATAAATCCTTTTGTAATTTTTATTGCCGCCCTTATTTCTGTTCTCGAAGGAATTTTCTTTGGCTTTTATCCAGCCTGGAAAGCATCTTCGTTGCGCCCGATTGAAGCTTTGCGATTTGAGTAAATTCGGGTTATAATAAAAGCACGGTAAATGGTGAATTTGAATTATGGCAAAAATTCTAATTGCAGATGACGAAGAAGATATTTTTGAACTCATAAAAGGTTTTGCAGAACGAGAAGGAAATATTTGCGTTCATGCAAAAAACGGACAGCAGGCAGTCGAACTTTGTAAAGCGCAGAATTTTGACTTAATCATTATGGACGTGATGATGGACGAAATGGACGGCTTTACCGCCTGCAAGGAAATTTTCAAGTTCAAAAAAATCCCTGTCATAATGCTTACGGCACTGGGCGCTGAATACGACAAGCTGTACGGTTTTGACATCGGAATTCAAGACTACGTTACAAAGCCATTTTCACCGCGCGAACTTCTGGCAAGGTGCAACGTCATTTTACGGCGGTTCGGCAAAAATCCCGACAACGAAAATTCCGGCCCAAGTCAGGAAGAAATTTTTGGCAACCTAAAAATCAATAAAACGGCGCGGACAGTTTTTGCAGGCGACAGGCAGATTGAACTCAGCGTAAAAGAATTTGACATTCTCGTTTTTTTAACGGAACACAAAAATCAGGCACTTTCCAGACGGCAAATCATAGACAGCGTTTGGGGCACCGATTATTATTGTGACGACAGAACGGTGGATTGGCAGATAAAACTTTTGCGCCGTTCGCTCGGAAAAGATGCCGATTACATTCAGACCTTGCGCGGAGTCGGCTATAAATTTGCAGAAAAAAATAAATGACCTCTGACTTTAAATTTTTATATTTTGGGTGGCTTTTGGGCAGTTTGCCTCCTTCGACAGGCTTCGGAAGCAAACCACCCAAAAACAGGCTTTGCGCACTTCGCCGACTAGCCGCGGCTCATCCCTACGCTTCGCTTCGGGACTGCTTCGCAGGTGCTCCAATCCTTGCCACATCGCTCAAAGGAGAAATTTTATGAAAAAAAATTTCAGACAATACGCTAAACTTTTTTTGAGTTTTGCCGGCTTTACAATAATAATTTTTGCACTTCTGTGGATTTTTCAGACAGTATTCCTGCAAAAATTTTACAATTCAATAGACGGCACTTCTGCAAAAAATCAGACAGTCCAAATTCAGCACGGCACGGAAAATTACAGTTACCAGAGCGGTCAGCACCGCACCGAAGAGAATCAGAACAAGACGATAAAAAATCCCTACCTAGAAGAGAAGTTTCTTTCGCAGACAAAAACGGTTCTCCAAGTTCAGCTTGTAATTGCAGTTTTTGTTTCGCTTGTATTGTCATTCATTTTTTCAATAATTTTGAGCGGACGGCTTTCCGACGAAAAATTGCAGAAAGCACGCCTCGAACTTCTGGCGAATGTTTCGCACGATTTACGAACGCCCCTCACACTCATAAAAGGCTATGCCGAAAACATCGCCGAGTTTTCCTGCAAAGAAGAAGAACTTTGCAAACGCGACGTAAAAATAATTATCCGCGAAACAGACAGGCTTTCAAATCTTGTGAACGACATTCTGGAATATTCGTTCGTTCAGGACAAGGCGGCAGTTTTAAAAAACGAAAATTTTGACCTGTCACAACTCGCAAAAGAATGTGCCGTTCAGTTCGGTGCAAAAGTTGAATGTGTTTGTGTTATGGAAGAAACCGACCAAACCGAAAACGCCTTCACCGTAAAAGGCGACAAAAAACAGCTTTCCCGCGTAATCTATAATTTCCTCGACAACGCAATCCGCCACAGTCCGAACGAAGAAAAAGTCTGCCTGACGATTTGCAAAACAGGAATGAAAAAAAACAGCGTGCGCCTTAGCGTTCAAAACTTTGGCGAACCGATAAAAAAACAGGACATTCCGCTCGTCTGGGACAGATACTTCACCGCATCAAAACGCCGTGCCACAGGCGAAAAATCAGGACTAGGACTTGCCATCGCAAAAGGCATCCTCGAAAATCAAACCACAGATTACGGCGTTTCCAGCGACGAAAAAAACGGCACGGTGTTTTGGTTTGAAATGAAAAATGCTTTTATTACAAGCAGACAATCTGTGCAAAATTTGCTAAAATAAAACAATGAGCAAATACGAAAAACTCTGGCTTTATCTAAAAACGCAAACCTCTCAAAAAATCACGCTGACCTACGATGAAATCGAAAAAATTGCCGGCGTCCCCATCGACCATTCATTTTTAACTTACAAAAAAGAACTTTCAGATTTCGGCTGGCGCGTTCAGAAAATTTCTATGAAAAACAAAACTGTTGCATTTGAAAAAATCGTAGAGTGATGAAGATTTTTCTGATTTTTTCAAGCACTGTATGAACCATTCTTTTTGAGTGGATTTTGCGAGAAATGATTTGCAAACTCGTGGTTTCGTTTTCGCTTCATTAAGTCTTTTATAAAATAGAATTTATTTGTTCTGGATTTTCATTCAACAGTTCCGTAATTCTTACAGCCACAATCCAATTCCCGGGTTTCTTCATCTTATTCATACTATAAAAAGATTGATAATAAACTATTTTTGAGATAGTATTCTATTAACATATCATGGAGTTTTTATGAATATTAATTACATTAAACAAAAAAGAACAAAAATTTGTGGACTTGTTTCAATTCTTCTGCTTTTTCTGTCGATAATTCTGCTTTTGATTGATTTTGCAACTGACAGCAAAATTGATTCATTTTTTATAGGATCTTTATCTCTGACTTTTTCCCTTGTATTTGCAATTATAGGTATTATAAAAGGAAACAGAGAATCGCTTGGCTATGTACTCAGCTTTCCTTCTGTTATTATAAACATAGCGTTTTATGCTTTGTTCTTTCTGGTAGCATTTACTGAAAAACCGAAAGAATCATCTGACAGCAAGCCGAACTTTGCACTTTATAAGATTATTGCAGTAGATTATATGTATCAATATGACTGGAAGGGATATGAAAGCACCTGCTATAGACGAAAGGCACCATCTCCCGCTTCGGCATTTTTTGCCCTGTGTGAGGCATACGGATTTTTTGACAAAAAAGAACCGGGGAATTATTGGGAAGGCTGTCTGATGGCTTTGCTTGACGGATTTTACTACACGACAAAAGAAGATTCTGTTTCAAATGGTCCATATTATACGGTAATGGAATATTTTCAGGGCAGTGGCTATAACACATTTCATTTTTGGAATGAAACTTTGGATCCTGACGAGGAAATCTACAGAATAATTATCCAGGATGATTATCATCAGAATAAAAAGATTTTTGAGTGTAATGCAAAAACAGGAATTGTAAGGTATGCAGAAAATTCTGGAAAAAAATATTCAACCCCGGAACTTGAAAAGCAGCTTGAGCGCAATTATCTTCTGTATTCCAGTGCCATATATTATTCAACATATAAGGATGATAACTGGAATGAAGAATACCAAGAGAAGAACTTCCGCATAATAGCGGATCAAATCGGTATGGACTATGATGCATTTATCAAAGATGTAAAAGAGGAAGGGTCTAGTTCAGCAATATTATTTTACAAACGTATGAAAAAATCCTTCGATACTTATTCTGCTTCAGAAATCTCAGACTTTCATATTGCGCTCTTCTCCAATTGTCTTCATAAAAAAATACGCATGGATGTACTGTGATTTTATAAAAGTCAAATTTTTTCTTCCCCTTGATTTTTTTCCGCATTTTTGACAAAATTCTTTTATAAGAAAACTCTAAGAGCTTTTTTAGTTTTTAGAGTTTTCTTTAATATAAGCGTGTGGTTGTGAGCTTTAACATCGAACCGAAAAGAAAGTTCCGCCGCCGTGCCAATCTGTCGACCGCAAAAAGTGCGCGTGCCGGAGTTTTCAAAAACTTTTTCAGGAGCTGCACTCTTTTATGGAACAGTCTGTAGAATCACAAAATCAAAACAATTTTCTTGTAACACAAAGCGTCGGAACGCTTATGCGCAAGTACGCGCTTCCCTGCATTATCTCGCTTCTGGTTGCCGCGCTTTACAACATCGTTGACCAGATTTTCATCGCGAATGCAAGTTATCTCGGCTCATACGGAAACGCCGCAAACACAGTTGTCTTTCCGCTCACAGTCGTAGCGCTTGCAGTTGCCGTAATGATTGGTGACGGAACGTGCGCATTCGTGAGCATAAGTCTTGGCGCAAACGAAAGCGAAAAAGCACACCGCGCCGTAGGAAACGCAGTCGCACTCTGCATCGTAGCAAGCCTTGTCCTCACGGCAGTCTATCTTATTTTTCAGGACGGAATAATTACGTTTTTCGGCGGAAGGGTAAACGCAGAAACGTTCCACCATTCAAAGGAATATTTTTTCTGGATTACGGTCGGGCTTCCGTTCTATATGTTCGGGCAGGCAGTAAACCCGATTATCCGCTCGGACGGAAGTCCTAAGTTTGCGATGTTCAGCACGGTTTCAGGCGCAGTCGTGAACATTATCCTTGATCCGATTTTTATTTTCGTTTTCCGCTGGGGAATGATGGGAGCCGCCATTGCAACTGTTCTTGGTCAGGTTCTGACTGCCGTTCTTGCCGTGTGGTACTTATGCAGGATGAGAACTGTCCGCCTTTGCAGGAAAAGTTTTTGCCCTAAGTTCAGCATAATCAGAAAATTTCTTGCGCTCGGAATTACGAGTTTTCTTTCACAGATTTCGCTCGTTGCGGCGATGGCGGCAATTCAGAATATGTGTACAAAATACGGCGCGCGCGATGAAATATTTTCTCAGCCTCAGTATGCGCAGATTCCGCTTGCCGTTCTCGGAATCGTAATGAAATTCTTTCAAATCGTAATTTCAATCGCAGTCGGCTGTGCGGCAGGATGTATTCCTGTTGCAGGCTACAATATCGGAGCAGGCAGGAAGGACAGGGCAAAAAAACTGTTCACCTATCTGCTTTTGACGGAAGCGGCAGTCGGCGCAGTTGCCCTCATCATCGTAGAAGTTTTCCCTCACGCGCTCATCGGAATTTTCGGTGCGGCAAACGAAAGCGCATACTACACGGATTTTGCAGTAAAGAGTTTCCGCGTCTATTTGTGTATGATGATTTTTGCAACGGTCAACAAGGGAACGTTCATCTATCTTCAGGCACTCGGAAAAGCCGCCGCATCAACGTTCATTTCGCTTACGCGAGAACTTATCTTCGGCGTTGGATTTGCAATTCTTCTTCCGACATTCTGGGGATTGAACGGACTTCTCGTTTCGTTCCCGATTTCAGACACGCTGACATTCATCATTGCTGCATTCATCATAAGAAAAACATATAAGGAGCTGGAATAGTTATGAAAACAGAAAACAAATACAGAATAATCGCAATCAGCCGGCAGTTCGGAAGCGGCGGGCGAACTATCGGAAAACTTCTTTCCGAACAGCTTGACATTCCCTGCTATGACCGGGAAATAATTTCGCAGGTTGCAAAGGAAAGCGGCTTTGCAGAATCGTACGTCGAAGAAAAAGGCGAATACGGTTCGTCTGACAAAGCTGCCGGAATGTTCATCAACAGAAGCTGCTATACTTCCGCCTCGAACGAAGACACAATCTGGAATTTCCAGACAAAGTTCATCACCGAACACGCCGAAAAAGAACCGTGCGTAATCATCGGGCGCTGTGCCGACTACATTCTGCGTAACCGCCCGGACGTCCTGCGCGTATTCATTCATGCCGATATGGAAGAACGAATAAAGCGCATTACGGAAGTTTACAAAATCAGCGGCGACGACCCGAAAAAACTCCTGCACCAGAAAGACAAGCGCCGCGCCGCCTACTACCAGTTCTACACAGACATAAAATGGGGCGACACAAAGAACTTCCACATCACCCTTGACTCAAGCGCTTTCGGCATCGAAAAATGCGTTCAGATTTTAAAGACGCTTTATCTGGGTGAAAAATAATTCGGATAAAGGGAACTAAGGAAACACTGAATAAATCCTACCTGAGGATTTTTCAGTGTTAACCTTGAATGTAGCTAATTGTCCGTAAGTCAATGACTTACGGCAATTTGACGGGAAGTGCTGAGTAATCGCTTCAAGTGTTAATCAGCACTTCCCTAAACGCAAACCGCATTTCCGCTGTATTCAATGCTGAAAACTCGAAAACCTGAAAGGTTGAAAAGATGGAACAAACGGCGGAAATACGGTATATTTTTTTTATGCCGACTTCAAAAGAATACATTGACTTTATCCTTGACCAGCTTTCATCGCTTGAAGGAATTACGTTCCGCAAGATGATGGGCGAATACATTATTTACCTTAACGAAAAAATTGCCGCTTATGTTTGCGATGACAGACTGCTTGTAAAAATTACTCCGACGGCACAGAAGATGCTCCCCGGTGCGCCGGCTGAGCCGCCGTATGACGGAGCAAAAGATATGCTTCTTGTTGAGAATGTCGATGACCGGGAATTCCTTGTGAATTTGTTTAGTGCCCTTGAACCGGAGATGACGATTCCGAAGAAGAAAAAGGTGCGTAATTAGAACCCCTTTGGAAAGTGCAGTTTTTCCTTGAAATATCTGCTTTTTTGCAGAATGTAATTTCGTTTCAAGAGAGTAGTCAGAACTCCCCCAAAAAAAACTTTAAAAAACTCGATTTCTCCTATGCAGTTTTTGCTTTTTTTCCGCAATAAATAGATATGCACAAACAGGAAAAGGGGCATTGAATGGCATCTTATGAAACAGGCAAATGCGGCCTGCGCACGGAAAGACAGCCGCCGCAGTTCAACCGCCAATACCAGGACAGGCTTTTCAAGGCGATTTTCGGGCGCGAAGAACACAAGGACTGGCTACTGTCGCTTTACAACGCGCTGAACGGCTCGTCCTATACCGACCCGTCCGCAATCGAAATCAACACTATCGAAGGCATAATCTACGTAACGATGAAAAACGACATTTCGTTCTTAATCGACTCGCAGCTTAATCTGTATGAACAGCAGTCATCTTACAACCCGAATATGCCGTTACGAGGGCTGATGTATTTTTCCCAGCTATATCAGAAATACATCTCTAAACAGCGGAAAGACATTTATTCATCCGCGCTGTTGAAAATTCCCACGCCTCAGTTTATAGTAATATACACAGGCAGTACGGAACTTGACGACGTAAAGGAACTGAAACTTTCCGACTCGTTTGAAGTGCCGGATACGTCCGGCAGGTTCGAATGGACGGCGACCGTCGTAAACATAAGCAGGGGGCACAGCCTTAAGCTTCTTGAGCAGTGTCCGCCCCTGCGTGACTATGCGGTGTATGTAAGCCGCATAAAGGGAAACGTCGCTGCCGGAATGACAAAGGAAGATGCCGTAAACGAGGCTATGGAATACTCCATAGAACACAATCTTTTGAACGGCTATTTCCTAGAGCAGAAAATGGAGGTACTGAATATGAGCCTTACAGAATTTGACCAGGAAGAGTACGACAGAAACCGTTTTGAGGAAGGAAAAGAAGCCGGTAAGCGTGATGCCGCCCTGCAGAACGCGCGGAACCTTCTTTATATGAAGCTTGGATCTATTGAGCAGATTGCGCAGGCAACACAGCTTTCTGTTGATGAGGTGCTCCACTTGCAGGAAGAAATGGGTGTCAGTGTCTGTGTAGACAGGTAAAAGCGCTGTAGGAATTTTTCAAAATAGAGTGCAAGCCGTTTTTACATCAGGAAACTTTCTGGGTGAAATATTGAAAAATATCGTCTATGCAATGTACCAGGCTGTCTTTAGGCATGTTGATTCGTTTTTCTTTTCTATATAAACTGCAAACATGATAAAAGATATCTGTGTTGTTGTTCAACCCGAAAAAGAAAAAGATGAGGAATTTATTTTCTCCCAGATTTTGCGAGAACTTGAAAAAAATAATATTCCGTTTGATAAAAAAAATATTTCTGCTGTTTTTGAAAAAAAATCAATTGATGCCCGTCGCAGAGTTGTAAAACTGTGCCTTAAATACAAGGTGTATATCGGTGAAAAGCCTCCTGCTTCATTTGATGTGCCTGAATGGAAAAATGTCTGCACAGAAAAAACTGTAGCGGTAATAGGCTCTGGTCCGGCTGGACTGTTTGGCGCGCTTAAACTTTTGGAGCATGGAATAAAGCCCGTTGTGATTGAGCAGGGCAGCAGGACTGAAAAGCGCAGGCGCGACATCGCTCTTATCAGCACATCCGGAACGGTTGACAGAAAATCCAACTACTGTTTCGGCGAGGGCGGCGCAGGAACATTCAGTGACGGAAAACTTTACACAAGAAGCAACAAGCGCGGCGATATAAATTCCATTCTGAAAATTTTAGTTCATTTTGGGGCTGATAAAAAAATTCTCACGGATGCTCATCCGCATATCGGAACTGACAAGCTTCCTGCGATTGTGAACAATATCCGGAACTTTATTATTTCCCGGGGCGGAGAATTTCTTTTTGACACTGAGTGCATTGATTTTCTTGTGGAGGAATCATGCGGAAAAAAAACAGTGCGCGGTGTAGTTGTAAAGGACAACTGCGGCGAAAAAAATATTTCTGCGGATGCGGTGCTTCTTGCGTGCGGACATTCTGCCGGCGGTATCTATTCGCTGCTTGACCGAATTTCACCTGAATCTCTTGAGCCGAAAACTTTTGCGGTCGGTGTGAGGGTAGAGCATTCGCGCTCGCTTATAGACTCAATTCAGTTTCATGGAAAAAACGAGGCCTCCCTTGGCGCTGCGGAGTACAGGCTTTCGGCGCAGATTGAAGACCGCGGTGTGTACAGCTTTTGCATGTGTCCGGGCGGCTTTGTTGTTCCAAGCGCAACCGGCCCAGGTGAAATTGTTGTGAACGGAATGTCCGCGGCAGGAAGGAACAGCAAGTGGAGCAATTCCGCTATTGTTGTTGAAATCCGCCCCGAAGATATTCCCTGTGAATTTATAAAGCAGGCTTCTCTTTCTGGAAGCGAAAAAACTGCGGGCTTGCTTTTTAGAAATCATCTTGAACGCATGGCTTTTGAAAATGGCAGCGGACAGATGGCTCCTGCGCAGCGGCTTGAGGATTTTCTTTCGCACAAAAAAAGCACCTGGCTTCCGGCTTCAAGCTATGCGCCTGGAATTGTTTCGAGTCGTCTGGATGAATGGCTTCCGGAGCATATTTCTTTCAGGCTGGACAAGGCTTTCAGAAAATTCGGAAAATCAATGCAGGGATTTGTGAGCCGTGATGCGCTTTTGATTGCCTGCGAAACAAGGACAAGCACGCCGGTTAGAATTCTCCGCGGCAAGGAAAGCTTTGAATGTGCCGGGCTGAAAAATATTTTTCCTGCCGGAGAGGGCAGCGGATATTCAGGTGGAATCGTAAGCTCCGCAATGGACGGTGAAAATGCCTGCAAGAGGATTGCGCTTCAATGGAATCTGTAGTTTTGGCGGGAGCCTCTTTTATTTTCGGGCTGGATGAAATACGGAGGGCTTTTTCTGAAATTGGGATTGAGGCTTCATTTGCCGAAATTCCTTGCATGCTGAAATACCGCGATATTCCTGAAAAAACTGAAATGGAATTCACGGAAGAAATTTCTGATGGCAGAATAGTTGTGCCTCTGTCTGAATACTGGATTTCAAAATGCATTGAAAAACGCAGCTGCATGATTTCAGAAAGAGCCATGGAGTCTTCAAGATCCAAGCGAAGGCTGTACGCTCTGATGGGCGCTGAGGCTCCTGAAATTTTCAGCACTGTTGATTCTGCGCTGAAAGTCATTGTTCAGGACGGAAAAAAAATCATCGTAAAGCCCGACGGACTTTTTTCAGGCTACGGAATAAAAGCGGTGGACAAAGGCAATGCTGAAAATCTTGAACGATATGTGTACAATGCCAGGCGTGTAAACAACCATGCGCTTTCTCTTTTTGGACTGAAAAGCGGCGAGGCTCTTGTCACTGAATATATTTGCGGCGGTGAATACAGCGCGGATGTTTTTTATTTTAAAGGCAGGGTTTCTGTTGTGCGTGTCTGTAGAAAGGAAATTGTCCTTGTCCATGACACTCCATGCACTGCTGTGTATCAGCTTGTAAATCCAGAAAAGCAAATCACAGAAGCCCTTGAAAGATGGAGCGCGATTCTGTTTGACAGCGGAAATATTTCGTTCGGGCAGTTTGATTTTATTCAAAAGGATGAGAAATTTTTTCTGCTTGATTTTGCTCCCAGGGTCGGCGGCGGAATCGACGTGCTTTTAAAAAAATGTCCGCTGAATGTCTACGCTCAGGCAGTGCGCGGCAAGACAGCATTTGCGGAAACAGGCGGCATGCTGCTTTCACAGTTTAATTATCTTCCTACACGGAGCGGAAAAATCTGTGATGACAATTACAGCCTTATGCCGGGCGAGCAGACTATTTACAAGCGGAAGGGCGACTTTGTGCCTGAGTGTCCGTCAAGCAATGCCAGCCGAGTTGCTTCCGTGATTGCGCTCCATGAATCCCCGGTAAAAAAAGAAATTCTTGATTCTCTTCTGATAGGCGAAAAAAATATTGCGTTCTGGAAAAAATAGCGGCGTTTGAATTTTCAGCTGCCAAGAAATTTTTCTTTCCAGTGCCAGAGGGGCTTTGCAAGTGAATTGCTGAACGGCTGTGTGCGGTTGAAGTCTGGAAGCCAGCTTGTGTCGTTTGTCAAGTCCTGATAGAAAAGCCATTCAAAATCGTAGGCTTCGATTATGTCGCGAAGGGTTTCGTCCTCCTGCGTGTTTATAAGGCGGTTTTCAATATTCTTCAGGGAGTCTGACCGCCACTGTTCTTCTTCCGCGCAGCTGTTGCAGAAAGGCACCGGAGTGTACTGCGACATAAGCGAAATGCAGCTTTTTCCGTCCGCGTTTTTTTTCAGCCACTCAAGAGCAAGAATTGTGTCGTCGATTTTTCCGGGAAGAGCGAGATGACGTATAATCACGCCGCGCTCTATTTTTTCTTTTTTCTCTCCGTTCAATGAAACCGTCTTAATTTTGAGCGGAAAATTTTTTATCATCCAGCTGACAGCTTTTTTTGCGCGCTCTGGATAGTCTTTTGCCATGAAAAGTTTTTCCGCCGCGTTTGAATTCAAAGTCTTGAAATCGGGAAGCCAGATGTCAACAGCGTCCTTTAAAAGCTCAAGGCTTTCAGTGGATTCGTACGCGCTTGAATTCCATGCGGCTGGAATTTTCAGGCCGGATTTTTTTGCAGCTTTCAGGAACTCTGCGATTTTTGGAATGTGATGGCTTCCTGTAACAAGATTTATGTTTTCGGCTCCGGCTTCCTGAAGCTTCAGGCAGATTTCAACAAATTCCTGTTCCCCGACATCGGCTCCTGTTTCCTGCTGGCTTATCTGGTAATTCTGGCAGAAAGAGCATTTGAGCGTGCAGCCTGTAAAAAAAACTGTTCCGCTTCCGCCAAAGACAGTAACAAGCGGCTCTTCCCCAAAGTGAAGCCCGGCCGAGGCAATCCTGAGGGAATCAGTTTCTCCGCAGAATCCTTTTTTTCCTCCTGCTCTGTTTGCTCCGCATTTTCTGGGGCATTGCATGCATTTTTTGTATAAGTTTTCTTCCATAAATTTTTTTTACATCGCCTGCTTGTCAAGAAAAACAGACATCAGGCTGTTCAGTGTTTCAAGCGGAATTCCGTCCGCCTCGCAGCTTGTAATCTGGCAAAGCTCCTTCCAGTCATTTTTGCTGAGCGCGTCTGTGAGTGAAATGTCGTTGTCGATGAGCGCCTGCATTGCGCCGAGAATTTTTATATGCTCATCTGTCGGCTCGCTGGAAATATCCGCGGAACTGCTGATGCGGCTGTTCATCCAGTAGCTGAAAAAAGCTTCTGCAAGCGGCTTCAATGATCTGTTCGCATTTGAAAACATGATTTCTATCTGAGCGCAGATTTCTTTTGCGCCGGCATTCGGGTTTTCTGCGCGGCACCGTTTTTTTATTTTCTGAACGTCTGAATAAAATTTCTGAATGTTGTCCATGAAGCATAAATATACTGTTAATTTATAAAAAGTGAAATACCTTCGCTGTGGAATTCCCCGGGGCTTTGTGCTATACTGAGCTTCCTATGGAAAACAATAAATTTAATTTTTGTCCTGACTGCGGCTCCAAAAAAATTCAGACACTTTTTTCCGGCCGCCAGTGGAAATGCCCGGAATGTGGACTTGTGCTTTTTAACAATGTGGCTTCTGCTGTTGGCGTGATTATTGAAAATGAAAAGCATGAAGTTCTTCTGGAACGGCGTGCAAAGGAGCCCCGCAGGAATTTCCTTGCGTTTCCGGGCGGATTCTGCGAGCCTGATGAGGAAGCTGAAAAAAGCGCAGTCCGTGAGTGCATGGAGGAAATCGGAGTTGCCCCTGAAAAGCTTTCGTTTGTGGGCGCGTTTCCAAACACTTATGAATACAAGGGAATTCTTTATAAAACCTGTGATATGTTTTTTTCCGCGGTTCTTCCTGCTTCCTTTGTGTTAAAAATGCAGCCGAGCGAAGTTGTTTCACTTGAATGGATTCCTGCCTCTTCTATGGAGGAAATTGAAAAAATTCCGTTTGCATTTGAGTCGGCGCGCAAAGCCCTTGCAAGATACAGGGGAGAAAAATAAAAATGAACGCCGGTCTTTTTATCTGCGCTGCTGGCCTTGCGTTTTTTGCGGCGGTCTTATGTTTTTATCTTGTGAAGATTTCCGCACGGAAAAAATTTCTTGAGCAGGAAAAAAAGCCTGTGCCAAAAGCTTCGTCTTCTTTTACAGGAAGCCTTGTGCTTTGCGCGCTTGTTGAAATTATGCCGCTGCTTGTTCCGCTGGGAACTGCCGTTGTCGCCATTCTTTGCCTGTGCGGAATTTTCGGGGCGTACATTGTTCTGAAAGATCGCCTTGAAAATTTGTAAATTTCACTAGACAAGATTTTTTTTTTTTGCTATATTTTTATTGCTTTATGGCGTCATACCCAAGTGGTAAGGGACTGGTCTGCAAAACCACTATGCATCGGTTCGATTCCGATTGACGCCTTCGCAATTTGAGATGTCTTTTTTAAGGCATCTTTTTTTTGCGCTAACGGATTTTACAAGCAAAGCTGGAATCCGATTTTATATACTGCTGCCTTCGGGCGGCTTTTTTTTTGCTGTGCCAGCCTTGCAAAATTTGCCTCAAAAAAAATTTTATCATCAAAATTTTTTATTTTCAAAAGTAAAAACCTGTGTTAGAATCAAAGTATGTTTATGGCAAAAGAGGCATTCTTTTATCTTGATATTTTGAAAGTTAAAATTTAAGGACTCAGTTCAGAATTCTAAGACAAATTTTACATTCACATGTATAAGATAAGTATGTGTATTTTAGGGTTTTATAAACTGCAAGAGGGGAGTCTTTCTTCCTTATAAATAATTTTTTTACGGGAGGTCATAGGTATAATATAAAAACTGATGAGATAACTCAGTTTTATCTACAAAGTTTGCGTTGCAAGCTTCCTCATTATTTTTTACAGGAGCTTAAATATGTTCAAAAGAAAATCAAACAAATTAATTTCGTTTAACATAATCAATTTTCATGTAAAGTCTGTATCCTTAGTTTTTCTGCTTTTTTCGATAGTCTTTTCTACTTTTGCAACTCCCGGTTTTAAAGATTTTAAAAATGCAGTAAACAAAGTCCAGAAAATTGAAAAAAAAGTTGAAAGTGTAAAAAAATCAGCCGAACAGTCCAAGGCTGACTCCGAGGCAAAAAAGGAACTTTCCGCAGAAAATGCAAAAAAAGAAGCGGCAAAAAAGAGAATAAAATCCCTTCCAAAGGCAAGCAGTGAACTGCGGGCAGCGGCCATCGACGACAACGAAGCAGAAGCAAAACGCCTTATTGCCGCAGGAGAAAACCCGGACAGCGTTTTCAACGGAATTACGATGATGGGCGAAGCAACAACCCACG
Source organism: Treponema sp. (assembly GCF_051883275.1). Taxonomy (GTDB): domain Bacteria; phylum Spirochaetota; class Spirochaetia; order Treponematales; family Treponemataceae; genus Treponema_D. Next base: position 24,869 of record NZ_JBJETK010000020.1, read on the forward strand.
GTTCTGCAAAGGTTGTAAAAGTGCTTCTGGATGCAGGGGTAGATCCTAACGCAGCCTGTAACCAATACGGCTCCGTTCCGCTGATGAACGCTGCCAGAACAGACAGGGCTTCTCCTGCCCTCGTAAAACTTTTGATTGCAGCCGGAGCAGATGTAAATGCAACGGTAGACAGGTACAGCATTCTGCACAGGGCTTGCGAAAACTCCACCCCGGAAGTCGTAAAAATACTTATTGACAGCGGGGCAGACGTAAACTATGCCAACGGAAACACGACACCAATTTCTATGTCCATAAATCCTACCACCCCGGCAGATTCTCTGGCAAAGGTTAAACTTTTGGTAAAAGCAAAGGCAGACGTAAACACCTATATTCCTGTAGGTGCTCCAAGCCTTAACGAAGTTACAAAATTCCTTATCGATTCCGGGGCAGACGTAAACAAAGTTGTGGATCAAGGACGCTGGGGAAAATCTACTCTGCTTGTGGAAGCAGTTCGGGGAGAAAACCTTGGAGCAGTAAAGATGCTTGTTCAGGCAAAGGCAGATTTAAAAGCTACGGCAAAAGGCGGCATGTCTCCGCTTCACGTAGCAGCCACACGAGAATATGCCAATACAAAAAGCTATGCCGGTACTGCCCGGTACAACAATATTTCTGAAATAGTGCGCTACCTTGCAAAAGCCGGAATGAACGTAGAAGCAAGAACAGACGATGACGAAACGCCTTTAATGCTTGCAGCAATGTACGGCTGTGGAGGCGTAATCGATGCCCTGGTTGAGTGCGGTGCAAAGGTAAACGCCCGGACAAAAAGCGGAAAAACTGCCCTTACCCTGGCAAAAAGCCAGCTTACGGACAGTGATACTTCCGGTGCTGTAAAAGCCCTGATAAAACACGGCGGTACAATGTAAAGATTGCCAAAAGAAAATTAATTGCATAAAACGAGGTGACAGTTGCTTTGCAGGTCATCACCGCATCATTTCAATAAAGCTGTCCAATGTGTAAAAACCGGACAGCTTTTTTTTAGCTTGCGTTGCAGACTTTTTGCTTAGGGAATCTTCGGCGGTGTGCCGAGGGCTGCCCAGCACAAAAGAAAGGTTCGGAAAAATTCCGCGTAGATGCTGAAACGAGTTCAGCATGACAGAGGGGGCAGGTCATTCCGAACTTGTTTCGGAATCTATGTGGTTACGACACACAGATGCTGAAACGATTTCAGAATGACAGCTTTTTTCAGTTTGCGTTGCAGACTTTTTGCTTAGGGAAGGCTCGGCGGCGTGCCGAAGGTCGCCCAGCACAAAAGGAAGGTTCTGAAAAATTCCGCGTAGATGCTGAAACGAGTTCAGCATGACAGAGGGGGCAGGTCATTCCGAATTTATTTCGGAATCTATGTGGTTACGACACACAGATGCTGAAACGATTTCAGTATGACATTTAAACCGAGAGAGTGCCTGTTCCGCTGCAATAAAATTATTGTGGCATGTCCTAAAATTGCTTTTTTCGCCGGTTTGGGCTAGAATGTATTCAAATGAAAAGTCTGATTTTTGCGTTTTATCTGTGCGCTCTGTTTTTTTGCAGTCCCGCTTTTTCTGATTCATCCAAGATAGATTTTTGGAGCGACATTCCTCCTGAAACTCTTTCGCAGAAGCTTGTTGACTCCATGAGCAACGAGGAGCTTCTTGCGCAGATTCTTATGTTCGGATGGGCAGGAGCCGAGCCTAGCGACCTGCTGAATTCCTGGGTTACCCAGAGAGGGCTTGGAAGCGTAAAGGTTTTCGGCTGGAATACAGATGACATCAAGAAAGTCGCCAAGTCTGTCAGAATGTTGCAGCAGGAAGCTGCCTCGCGGCCGCTAAAAATTCCGCTGTTTGTCGCTACTGACCAGGAGGGCGGCTGGATTCGGCACGTAAAGGGCGAAACTTCAGACACTCCGGGCAATCTTTCAATAGGCGCTTCTGGCTATCCTGTTGACGCGTACTATTCGGGGTTCTATATCAACCGTGAAATCCGCGCGCTCGGCATAAACATGAATTTTGCTCCGACCGTTGACTTGTATACAAACCTGAATTCCACAGTGATAGGCCCGAGGTCATTTGGCTCAGACCCTGTTTCGTCCGGTATTCTGGGCGAAGCTTTTGCGCGAGGCTCAATGGATGCCGGTGTGATTCCCACGGCGAAGCATTTTCCCGGACACGGAGACACCAGCCTGGACAGCCACGGAAGGCTTCCGCAGATTGAAATCGATGCCCGGACGCTTGTAAACAGGGAGCTTGTTCCCTTTGAGTATCTTATAAAGGCGAAAATTCCTGCCATAATGAGCGGACATCTTTCGTTTCCCCAGATAGAAAGCGACGGAACTCCGGCCAGCCTTTCCAAAAAATTCCTGACTGACATTCTGAGGCGGCAGATGAATTACGAAGGCCTTATAATCACGGACGACATGATGATGAACGGAGCTACTTTGTTCGCAGGCTCGTTCCACCGCGCTGTGATGATGGCGATTGAGGCAGGAAACGACATTATCATTTCTTCTACGACAGCAGGGCTCTATGACAATATGTGGACACGGAATCTTGAGCGCATGGGCACAAATCCTGAATTCAGGGAGCGCGTAAAGGATGCCGCCCGCCGTGTTGTTTTTGCAAAGCTGAATTATTTTAAGGGCGAAAACCACGCGCCGCTTTATCCTGATGAAAATGTGATTTCCGACCATATTCCTGACAGGGAAGGGCAGAAATTTTTCCTTGAGCAGGCATGCCGCTCTGTTACTGTCTACAAGAAAGGCTCTGCTTTTCCCCTGAAGCCGTCGGAGGGAGAGCGCGTGTTGATAGCAGGCCCGTTTATTTCCCTTTTCAGCGAGGGAAGAAAAAGGTACCCGGATGTAACTACTTTTCATTTCAGCTATGAGCTCAAGGCGGACAACAGCAATTTTGACAACTGGAATGCGGCCTCGCTGGTTTCTGTTGCGGACGGCTACGACACTATAATAATCTGTGTTTATGACAGGCACACCGCCAACATTGCAAAGCGGCTTAGGTACATGGACAAGCGCGTGGTTGTTTTTTCAATCATGTCTCCGGTTTTTGTGATGAATGACTTTGACTGGGCGGACACCGTTGTGTGCGGCTACAGCTATTCCAGCTATTCGTTTGCGGCGATGTTTGCTGTTTTAAATGGGGAATTTGAGCCGCAGGGAAAACTTCCGCTGGACCAGTGAGGTTTGCAGCGGAAATCCGTAAGGCTATGCGCAAAAAGCGGATTTTGTCGGCTTCAGCGTTTTCCGATAAATTCCAGAACTTCTTCCTTGGGCTTGTAGCCGATGGAAGTTTTTTCAGCCCTGCCGTTCTTGAAAAGCACCAGCATCGGAATGCTCATGACATTGAACTGCCTTGCAAGCTCCGGCTCTTCGTCCACGTTGACTTTTCCGACTTTCAGATCGGATGAATTTTCCCGGGCGATTTCCGCAATCACCGGGGAAAGCATTTTGCACGGGCCGCACCATTCAGCCCAGAAATCCACAAGGACAGGCTCTTTGGAGTCGATGACTTCCTTCTTGAAATTCGCCTCTGTGATTTTTACTTCCATAATTTTCCTCCGTTTGTTTTATGTGGGCAGCAGACAACGCTTCAGCTTTCCGAATTTTTTTTATAGTAAAGCATGCAGTGGCAGAATCCTTCAAAATTCGGGTCTTTTATCTGCTCTCTGAATTCCAGGCACATGCATTTTGTGTCGGGAGTTTTTTCAGTTCTGCATGGGCAGTAGCCGCCTTTTTTTCTAAGGCCTTCCTTTACAGCCTCTGCGATTTTGGAATCCGGGTTTTCTATTATTTTCATGGCTTGCCTCTTGATTTGTGCTTTATTAAAAAGATACAAAATGTTTCGCCTTAAAACAAGGAAAATAGATTTTTAGTTTTTGGCTATGTCCGTAAAAACGGTTGCTTTTTAGTTGACAATTAGAAAATTCGCATTATGTTATTAAAAATTTAGGTGAATGAATGTTGCTTCCGACAGAACAGCCGGGGTGATAATGCTTTTGACAAACTGTTGTTGCAAAGCGTTCTGGTGGCATAAACTTTGCAGGGTAAAATTGTGGAAGGTTATAATATTTAAACCAGAAATGGAGGCAAAGATTATGAAAACTATCAAAGAATTGTGTGAAAACTTTTCCAAAGACCAAATTTTTAATTTTGGAAGACGGTCTGCGTAGGATAATACAGTATAACTTGGAAATTTATCTGGTTGAAAGCTTCCATCCAACTGAAGACATACAAATTGTGAAGCAGTATTTAATAGACAACGGTTATAATCCCAAAAATTTTGATTAGTGATTTTTTGCTTGTTGATTATCTAAACAACCTCTTTTTATGTCTTCGATTTTTCAATCCGGAATCCCTTTGGACGATAACCAGGATTACAGCCTTGTTCAGGTAAAAAGTTCTTCAACAGTTTTAACAAGCCTTGACGTTATAAAAGGCATTAAAGTAATCGACCTTAGTGCAGATTATAGTATGTTTTTTTATTTGTCTGCTTTTTTACCAATGCTTTTTCAGAACATAGCCTAGCTTTTTATCCGTGCTTTGTTTTTTGCGCAGGTGTTTCCATTTACTCTTTAAATTTGATATACTTTTTGAACCCTGCTGCGGGCTTGGAGCTCAGGCTTTTTTCTGCGGCAGATGAGGCGCGTGTTTTCCGCGTTCTGAAAACAGAGGAACTATGGCTTTTTATGATTCATTCGATGTAGCGGTTTGTGGCGGCGGACATGCCGGAATAGAGGCTTCTCTTGCGTGCGCCAGAATGGGACTTAAGACAGTTTTGATTACACAGTCAGTTGATTCAATCGGCAGAATGAGCTGCAATCCTTCTATCGGGGGAATTGCCAAGGGAAATATTGTCCGTGAAATTGATGCTCTCGGCGGAGAAATGGGAAGGCTCATTGACCGCTCGATGATTCAGTTCAGAATGTTGAACAAAAGCAGAGGTCCGGCTGTTCAGGCTCCTCGTTCCCAGGCTGATAAAATTGTATATTCCTCCCTTGCCCGTCGCGCGGTTGAAACAACTGAAAATCTTTCCACGCTCATGGACACTGTTATTGATGTGCTCACAGTCGCCTCTGATGTTCCTCTTCCTCCCGGAAGCTCGGGGCTGATTGAAGAGGGCACTGTTCCCGGCGAAAAAAGGGCGGACTTGTCGGGCGGCTTTGTTTCGGAGGCGTGCAGGAGCGGAATGAGGCAGAAGGTAATCGGCGTGGTTACAGAGCGCGGCCGTGTGGTTCCGTGCCGGTCGGTTGTTTTGACTACAGGAACTTTTCTGGGTGGAAGAATTTTTATAGGCGAATACGATGCTCCGTGCGGAAGACTCGGTGAAGCCGGAAGCTTTGGCCTGACTGAAAGCCTGAACCGTCTGGGCTTTACAACTGGAAGGCTTAAAACCGGAACTCCTCCCAGAATTCTGCGGCACACTGTGGATTTTTCAAAATTCGAAATTCAGCTCGGCGATGAGGAAGTTGTTCCGTTCAGCTTTGACGATGAGCGTGTTGACCGCCCTATGGTGCCGTGCCATCTTGTCTATACGAATGAGGAAACCCATAAGATTATCCGCGGAAATATAAACCGTTCTCCGCTGTATTCAGGAAAAATAAGCGGTGTGGGGCCGCGCTACTGTCCGAGCATAGAGGACAAGGTGATGAGGTTTTCCGAGCGGAACAGGCATCAGCTTTTTGTGGAGCCGGAGGGGCTTGATACAGATGAGATTTATCTGAACGGCCTGAGCTCAAGTTTGCCGGAGGAAGTACAGGACGCGTTTTTAAGGACAATGCCCGGTTTTGAAAACTGCACGGTGAGCCGCCCCGGGTATGCTGTGGAATATGATTATGTTGAGCCGACGCAGCTTTTTCCTTCGCTTGAAACAAAGCGTGTCGCAGGTCTGTTCAACGCAGGTCAGATAAATGGAACTTCAGGCTATGAGGAAGCGGCAGGGCAGGGGCTTGTGGCTGGAATCAATGCGGCTTTATATGCGCGTGAGCACAAAAAACTCTGCGGCCCTCTCTGTTCTTCTGATGCGGATTTCGGTTCATGTCCTGCAAGCTCTGAAAGCGGCAGGTTTATGCCAAAGCCTGTTTTTTCTTCTGAAGAAAAGAAAACTTTTGCTGAAATTTCTGCAAGGGAAACTTCCGCGCTGGCTTGCAAAATGAAAAAGGCTCAGGAGGAAAGCGGATTTCATTGCTTTGAAAAAATTCCTGCGTATGAGCCGCTTGTGCTTGGGCGGGATGAAGCCTATATCGGTGTTCTCATTGATGACCTTGTTACACTTGGAACGAGGGAGCCTTACAGAATGTTCACGGCGCGCGCAGAGTACAGGCTGAAGCTTAGGCACGATACGGCAGACCGCAGGCTCCGCAGAAAGGGCTTTGAGGCCGGGCTTATTTCCAGCGGCCAGCTTGAGTTTATGGAGCTGAAATACCGCAATGTTGACGCGGCCCTTGAATTCCTTGGGAAACACCCTGATGCCGAAAATCCCGGAGCATTTACCGCGCTTGAGTGGACTTTGGCGCAGGAAGATTTCAAGTACCGCTATTATATTGAAAAGCAGGATTCACGGGTTGCAAAAATGCACCGTATGGAAAACGCAAGAATTCCTCCTGATTTTGACTACGGAAAAATTGTCGCGCTGTCAGCTGAAAGCCGTGCAAAGCTTGAGAAAGTGCGCCCCGTTACACTCGGGCAGGCATCCAGAATCAGCGGAATCAGAAACAGCGATATAATGCTTTTGATGGTGTATCTGCGCTGATGGAAAAAAACGACTGGAACAGAATTGCTTTTTTTGCTTCCCTCTGCTTTTTTCTTTCTGCGCTTGAGTATGCGGTTCCTAAGCTGCTGCCTTTTTTTAAAATCGGCTTTGCGAATCTTCCCGTTATGCTGAGCTTTCCGCTGATGAAAAAAAAGGAAACCTTTATGCTTGTGCTTTTAAAAGTATTTTTTCAGGCGGTTGTGGGCGGAACGATTTTTTCCTATGTGTTTGTTTTTTCTTTTGCCGGCTCTGTCGCTTCAGCTCTTGCAATGATGTTTTGCTTTTCTTGTTTCAGAGGCAGAGTGTCTTTTGCAGGAATTTCTTTGTGCGGCGCTCTTTTTAACAATGCGGCTCAGATTATTCTTGCAAGATTTTTTATCTTCGGTTCGAATGTTGCTTTTATTGCGCCGCCTATGCTCTGCGCTTCTTTTTTTTCTTCGCTTGCACTTGGAATTTTTGCCGAGCGTTTTTCTGAAAAATCTGTCTGGTTTAAAGAGCTTGCCTGCGGAAGTCCACGTGCGCTGGCTCTGGATGTTTCAAGCCGCGTGCGTTTTCCTTTTTTTTCCGCCGCTGTTTCATTAGTGTTTTTCTGTGTCCTGATTTTTGGAAAATCCCCTGTTGAAATTTACTCTGTTGGGTTTTTGTCCGCCCTGCTTGTTTTTTTTAAAAAGGGAAGTGTGAAGATTCTTCCGCCGCTTGCGGTGACTTTGTTTATTGTGTTTTTTTCTCTATTCTCTCCGCAGGGAAAAATTCTTTTTTCTATAGGCGGGCTTGATGTGACTTTGGGCGCATTGACTTTTGGAGCTGTAAAGGCAGGAAGGCTGTGCGGCTTTGTTTTTGTGTCGAAGTTTCTGGTTTCTGAAAATATGTTTTTCCGCGGAAGGGCAGGCTCTGTTTTTTCCCTGGTGATGGGATATTTTTCAAGGCTCACGGAAACAAAAATACAGCTGTCCTGGAAAAATATTATTTCCGTGATAGACAGCCGTCTTTGCGCAGTCTGGAATGGTGAATCCTAGCCGCTTGAATGCAGCCGGAATTTCAAAGCAGTTTTTAAAGCCTGAATATTTTTGAGTGCGTAAGAATTTCGCTGCCTGTTTCTGTTATCAGAACATCGTTTTCAAGTCTTACGCCGCCAAGCTCCTTGTCATAAAGTCCCGGCTCAAGCGTTACAATGTTTCCTGGCTTAAAAACTTCATTTTTGCCTGCCCTCATGCTGACAAAGGGCTTTTCATGAATTTCAAGGCCTGTTCCGTGTCCAAGTCCGTGCGGCATTGCTCTTCCGATTTTTCTGAAAATTTCATCGGCCTTTTCAACTGCGCAGGAAATTCTTTTGCCGGGCATGTACAGCTTTGCACATTCATCGGCTGCTTCCTGCACGGAATTCAAAATCTGCTCCTGCTCCTTTGAAAGCTGTCCTTTTGCAACGGTGATTGTGCAGTCGCTTGCGTAGCCTTCGTAGCAGACACCGTAGTCAAGTATTGAAATTCCGTTTGTGCCCCATTCGCCCTGTGTGTATCCGGGAAACGCATGGATTGCAAAGCTTCTGGCAGGCCCTGCGGCGAGTGTGTCAAAACTGGTGCGCTCGGCTCCCTGAATCCGCAGTTCACGCTCGGCAAAAAGAGCCACGTCTGTTTCTGTTTTTATTTTTCCTGTGTGCAGATTTTCTATAATTATTTCTGTCATTCTGTCTGTGATGGCGGCGGCTTTTTTTGTGCAGGCGATTTCGTAGGGGTCTTTTACAGAGCGGAGTATCTGCACATAGCTGTGCGCGGAATTTTCTCCTGCAAGGATTTTAAATTTTTGCAGAGCCTCGCTGTATTTTTTAAAGTATATGTATGGTATCTGCGGATTTATGCAGACGGATGATTGATTTTCGCAGCTTGCTGAATTTAAAATTTCCCGTGCGGCATTCACGTAGCTTCTCTTGAATTTTTCAGAAGGAATTATTTCATCTGCAAAAGCCCTGTCCTTTGCAAGATTTTCATCCCATGGAACAAGAATTGTTTTTCCGCTGGCAAAAATTATCAGCAGTGCATCTCCCGGATGACCGCACAGATAGCGCACTGAAATATCCCTGTGCTCCTCCGAGTCTTCAAAGAGCGCGGCCTTTATGCTGTTCTGATACAGGTATGCGCAGAGTTTTTTCCGTCTTTCCTGATATATCTGTTTTAAATCAAAGTTCATTTTTCTTTTCCTCCTTTTTTGAATTTTCCTAGAATTTTTTCTGAAAACGTTTTAAAAAGACTGTCCTTTGAAAATGAGAGCATCAATATTCCCGCCGCTCCAAAAACTGCCGCGGTTATCATTACAGGAATTCCCTGTGAAAACAGCCTGTGCCTTCCGCTGAAAAATTCAACAGCCGGATTTTTTATGAGCAATACAGGAACTGATGCCGCAATGGAAAAGAGCGCGATTTTCAGCGAATAGAAAATGGCTGATTTTACGATATTCCCCACATCGATTGTTTTTGTTTTTCTGAGGAAAATAAAAAGCATCAGGGTGTTCACTGCGCTTGCAACTGTCAGGGCAAATGCAATTCCCTTGCCTTTGAATTTTACGGAAAGAACCGAGGCGAGCAAAATGTTCACGGCAAAATTTATAAGTCCGGCCGCAGTCGGGCTTTTGCTGTTTTGCTGCGCGTAGAATGCAGGCGAAACAATTCTGTTCACGGCGATAAAGAAAAGCCCTGCTATGTGAATGTGGAATACATCCGCTGTCATTCTTATTGATTCTGCGTTGAATTTTCCTCCGGCAAAAACAAGCGTTATTATATTTTCGCCCATGATGAGAGAATAGAATGTAACGGGAATCGCAATCAGCGCCATGATTTTTATTGATTGGGTTAAAAGCGAATTGAATTTTTCCCATAGATTTTTTTTTGCAAATCCTGTGAGGTCGGGAAGAATAACAGTTCCTATTGTTACTGCGCAGATTCCAAGGATAAGCTCCTGAAGTCTGAGCGAATACTGAAGGCTGGAAACGATTCCTTCTCCTGATCTTGCGGCAAGTGCGGACGAAACAATGTCGTTTATCTGATAGCCCGCCATTCCGATGATTGTGGGGCCGATAAGCGCAAAGACTTTTTTGCTTCCTTCATTTGAAAATGCCCTTTTTAAATTTACGGGAGCCACAGTCCAGCCGTTTTTCAGAACGAAGGGAAGCTGAAACAGAGCCTGGATTGTGCCGCCTGAAATAACGCCGATTGCCATTGCCCTCGCAGGATTCGCCGTGAACCTTGAAAGGACGAGCGTAAAAATAATAACTGTTATATTAAAAAGAACAGGGGTAAATCCTGACGGAGCAAAAATTTTCTGGCCGTTTAAAATTCCCTGGAAGAATGCCGCTACGGAAATCACAAGAAGGTAGGGGAACATTATCCTTGTAAGAATAACGGCTTCGTTCATTGAATTTTCGTCCGCGTAAAAAATCCGCAGAATGGCAGGTGTGAAGAAAATTCCGGCGGCAACAAAAGCCGATGTCAGAAAAAGCACAAGAGTGAAAGTTGCGTTTATAAAGTCCTGGGTTTTCTGCCTGCTTCCGGGGCTGGATTCTTCGAGGTGGGCCTTGAATGTCGGGATAAAAGCCACGGAAATTGAGTTTTCGGCAAAAAGCCTTCTGAAAAGATTGGGCACCATAAAAGCGATTGAAAAGGCATCGGAAAAGGCGGAAGTTCCAAGAAAGCGCGACTTTGTCATTTCGCGTACAAGCCCCAGAATTCTTGAAGCCAGGGTGAGCGCCGAAAGTGAAAATCCTTTTGCAACAAGTGAATTTTGTATATTTTCTTCTTTATTTTTTTTAAAATTCAACATATAATTTGTAGCATAATCCGCTTGTGAAAATAAAGCAATCACCAAGGATTATTTTTTTAGGAGAGCAGCAGGAGGAAAATTTTGAAGACTGGAAAACGGCATCTGAAGTTTTTTCAATATGTTGGAGATACTCCGATAGTTCCTACAAAATTAAAAATTATAATTTTCTTTGTGGCAATGCTCTTGCTTTCTACATTTTCAACAAATCTTGTTGCGATTATGCTTTCACAGAGAAAGACGATTCAGCTTTCAAATATCGTTCTTGTTGACAAGCTCACGGAACTGTATAACGTTGCAAACAGCCAGAAACAGATTGAGGCATATTCACAGGACACGGCCAATTCAATAGATTCCATAATTCAGAGCGCAAGGCACGGATTTTCCAAGGATGAAAAAAACAGTGTTGCGCTTGGAGTAAATCCCGACGGTTCTCTTTTGTTCTTTGCGACTCCAAACGAAAAGCTTTCATGGTCGCGCTTTACGGACAAGGAATGTATCGAGATGATGGAAAACGCTGAAATGCACGAAGGCTCTGTTTCATTTATTTCTCCTGACGGCGATGAGTATTTCGGTGTTTACAAATATCATCCTGACTGGCTTACATACATTGTCCGCGCGAACAGACGTTCTGACACAAATCTTGCAATGTACCAGGTTCTATGGATTACCATTATTCTTGTTCTTATAATGTCTGCGTTCTTTATTCTTATGGGAACGAAAATTCTTGACGGGCTGCTTTCGAACATCAATAACTTTTCAAGTCAGCTGTATAAAATGCAGCAGGACAAAAAGCTCAACCTCATAGATTTGTCGGGCGCGCCTAATGACGACATCACGTATCTTGCCGCAAACTTCAATTCGCTTTCGTCCACGATAACAAACCTTCTTCAGATTTTCCAGAAATTCGTGCCGGAAAACGTTGTGCGCAAGGCTCATGAAGAGCAGTTCATCCGTCTTGAGGGAAGCCAGCGTGAGCTTACAATTCTTTTCAGCGACATAAAAAGCTTTACGTATAGAACTGAAGTTTTGGGAAATGACATCATCGGCGTTCTGAATGTCCACTATGATTCGGTCATCAGAAAAGTCAGCGAAAACAACGGAATTATCGGCTCGATTATCGGAGACGCTATTCTTGCGAGCTACGGAATTGAAGAGCATGTTTCGGGGAATAAATCATTTGATGCAATAAAGACTGCGTGGGAAATTACGGCTGTTACTTCGGATCTCAGGAAAAAAATGTCTGAGCGCAGGAATGTTCTTGAAAAGGAGCGTCCGCTCACTGAAAACGAAGAGCGCGTCTATCAGGCTGTAATGCTTGATGTCGGTGTCGGCATTGACGGCGGAAATGTATTCTATGGAAACATCGGCTCATCAAAGCGTATGGCAAATACCGTTATCGGCGACAACGTGAATTCGGCTTCGCGCCTTGAAGGTCTTACAAGAATTTATAAAGTGCCTGTGATAGTGAGCGAGTATATAAAGAATGAAGTTCTTCAGGACAGTGAAGTTTCTTCGCGCTATAAGTTCTATGAAATCGACACTGTTCAGGTCAAGGGAAAAACCGAGGGCGTGAAGGTTTATTTTCCGCTCGACACCCGGTGTCCGCTTGAGGAATGGAACTTTGACGAGTGCAGCGGCCGCTTTGAAATTTTTGAGCTTGGCCTGAACGCGTATTACAGCGGAGACTGGAAAACCGCCCGCGCTGAATTCAAGAAATCAGGACTGGAAGTTGCCAAGGTTTTCCTTGAAAGAATCGGAATGAAATCTTCACCGGATAATTGGAGTGGAATATGGACAATGACAACAAAATAAATTCTGTGGCTGCTTCGGTTGGCTCTGTTCACAAGGAAGTTGCGCTTCTTCTTGAAAACGAGCTGAACAGAATTGCAATGGACGGAAAAAGAGAGCCGTTCAGCATTGAAGAGGAATTTTCAAAAACAAAGGAAAATGATTTTCCTTTTATGTGGCAGAATATGTGGCTCAGGCTGCTTATCTGCTTTGGAGTTGTTTTTTCAATAACAGTTTTCCTTGTGCTTTTTGTTTCGAATTCGAACCGCGGAATAAAAGTTGAGGTCAATGAATTCAACAGCCTCAATCTTTCAACTTTGCTCAACAAGGTTAATGACATTGACCAGAAAATCCAGGAGCTTGAAAACGCAAAGAAATCCGCCGAAGAGCAGCGCGATGCTGAAATTGAGCGCATTGAAGGTGTCCGCGCCGCGGCCCTGAAATCTCTTGCCGCAATGAATGTAAAAAACAGAGTTACCCGCACCCAGATGGAGCAGCAGATTGAGCAGACTTACAGGGCGGACTTGGCCAGTGTTGAAAAGTACAATAAATTTATAGCCAATTATAATGAAGAGCTTAAACTCTACACTGACCAGCGCAATCAGTTTGATGCGGAAAGAGTGCAGGAAGCGGAGCGACAAAAGGCAATTATAAACAGCGAGCGTTTTTTGCATGAAAAGGAAAAGGAAAAGCTGATTTTTGACTATGAGGCAAGGCTTGAGGATTCGCGCAATCTTTTAAAGCAGACACAGGCGGAAGACTTGAAGAGGCAGGAGCAGCTTCTTGCGTTTACTATAAACCAGTACGATCCTCCTGTTGCCAAGGATAATTCCGCCGCCCGCTCCCTGATTCAGGTTGCAAAAAATTACACTGATGAATATACAGGCGCTGTGTACGAAGGAATTGAAATGCCGCTTTCAGAAGAAGCCTCCGAGGAATTCAGGGACATTTTTGAAACCCAGCGGGATTTGTATGATTCCATTGCTGAAATATCAGTGTTCTTTGATCAGTTTCCGTTCAAGGATGAAAATGCGGTGGCCTCTTTTGTTCGTTCAATGAAAAGATATGCCTATACAGCAGGCAATCAGATTTCCGTTGCAAGTGTTTCCGAAGTCAACAGGCTCATTGCTGAAAAAAAATCCGTGGAAAATAACTATGAGCATGTTTATTCCGGATTCAATGAATTTCTTGAAGCTATATGCTCCGAGCCGCTTGGAAAAAATACAGTTTCCGGTGTCATAGCCCAGCAGACCGCAGAATTCGGAACAGAAGTGTACATAGCGCAGTCAAAGAGAAGTCTTTTTACCAGCCCTGAATATCAGGACTGTGTTTTCCCCTGTACCGTATGGAGAGGAAAGGACAAGGTCGCAATAGGTTTTATCGCCATGACTGATGGAGTTTTTTCTTTGTATAATCTTTCCTTTGGCGGCGGCCTTAAGCTGAAAACAGGCGACCGCATTGTCATGGGAGAACCTGTGCACCAGAAAGAGAAAAATTAAAAAAACAGGCTGTCTATGTTAGGCTTGCCCAATGCTTTGTATGCGGCGGAATGAATTTTGTTTTGCCGCATACAGTCAGTTTAAAATACTTTGTATCTGGAATTGAAAATGTCTGATTTAAAAAACAAAGAGCGTTTGGATAAAATTCTTTCAAACAATGGAATTGGAACTAGAAGAGATGTAAAGCATCTTATACGCTGCGGAAAAGTTTCTGTGAACGGTGTTGCTGTTTTTGAGCCGGAATTTCATGCGGATTCTTTTTCTGATGAAATCTGTGTTGAAGGCAAAAAACTTAATGTCGAGCCTAATGCATATTTTATGATGAACAAGGCAGGCGGCGCAGTCTGCTCTACAAAGTCAGATAGAAGAAGAACTGTCTTTGAGTATCTTTCTCCCGAGGACAACCGGATGTATCCCGGCGGAAGGCTCAGCACAGTGGGAAGGCTTGACGCTGACACAGAAGGGCTTCTTGTGATTACCAGCGACGGCAGCCTGATTCACCGGGTGACGTTTCCTAAGTATGAAGTTCCAAAAACGTATCTGGTTTACCTGCGCGATGTCGTGGACGACAGCAAAAAAATTTCCTATGAAAAAAAACTTGCCTCGGGAATTCACATTGCGGCGGAAGGAAAGGACGGTGAAGCCGACTGCCGGCCTGCTGTAATTGAATGGAAAGATAAAAAATTGTATTATACAAAGTCGGGCGGCACACCTTCGGAAGTATGCTGCCTTACAGTTACCGAGGGAAAATTCCACGAGGTGAAGCGTATATTCAAAGCTCTTGAAAATGAAGTTGTCTATTTAAAGAGAATCAGGATAAACGGTCTTTTTTTGGATGAAACTTTGCCAGAGGGAAGCTACCGGCGGCTTACAGAGGATGAGATAAGACTTTTAGATGCAGAGGAAAAAAATGACTGACATTGAAATTGCCCAGAAAAATATTATGGAGCCGATTGAAAAGATTGCGGAAAACTCAGGAATCGGCGCGGATTCCCTGGAGCTTTATGGAAAATACAAGGCGAAAATTTCATTTGAAAAGCTTGCCAGCCTGCAAAAAAAGTCGCTTGATTCTTCCACCAGAGGAAAGCTTGTTCTTGTTACTGCGATGACTCCCACAGCTGCCGGCGAAGGAAAATCCACTGTGACGATTGCCCTTGGCGACGGGCTTAGAAAAATCGGAAAGAAGTCTGTTATTGCCCTTCGCGAGCCTTCCCTGGGGCCTTGCTTTGGTGTAAAGGGCGGTGCGTGCGGCGGCGGATATGCGCAGGTTGTTCCGATGGAAGATATAAATCTGCATTTTACCGGCGACATACATGCGATTACAGCGGCGAACAATCTTATGGCTGCCCTGATAGACAATCACATTCAGCAGGGAAATTCTCTTGGTATTGATCCGCGCACTGTTTCCTGGAAACGCTGTGTGGACTTGAATGACCGGGCGCTTAGAAATGTAGTTATCGGTCTTGGCGGAAGAATTGATGGTGTTCCGCGCGAAACGCATTTTCAGATTTCAGTTGCAAGTGAAATAATGGCTATTGTATGCCTTTCAAAGACAATTACAGAACTGAAGGAGCGGATTTCAAAAATAACAATCGGCTCAGACTACAGCAAGCGTCCTGTTCTGTTCGGAAGCCTCGGGTGCACTGGCGCGGTGGCGGCGCTTTTAAAAGATGCAATCCGTCCGAATCTGGTGCAGACACTTGAAAAGAATCCTGCTTTTGTCCACGGAGGTCCGTTTGCCAATATTGCCCATGGATGCAATTCCGTGAATGCCACTCTGTGCGCCCTTGCCCTTGGCGACTATGTGGTTACCGAGGCTGGTTTTGCCGCGGACTTGGGGGCTGAAAAATTCTTTGACATAAAGTGCCGGATGAACGGGCTTGTTCCGAATGCGGCTGTAATTGTTGCAACAGTGCGCGCTCTCAAAATGCACGGCGGCGTTGCAAAATCTGACCTTGGCGCAGAAAACATCCGCGCTGTTGAAACTGGATTTGCGAACCTTAAAGTTCATATTGAAAACATAAAGAAATTCGGGCTGCCCGTAGCTGTTGCAGTCAATAAATTCATCACAGACACTGATTCTGAAATTTCGCTTGTGCAGAAGCTTTGCGCGGAAAACGGCTGCTGCGCGGTAGTTTGCGAGGGCTGGGAAAAAGGCGGCGACGGGGCTGTTGCGCTTGCAGAAAAAGTTGTAGAGCTTTGCGGAACTCCGTCTTCGTTCAAAAATATTTATCCTCTTGAAGCTTCTCTGAAAACTAAGATTGAAATTCTTGCAAAGGAAATTTACAGGGCTTCCTCTGTTGAATTTGAAGGAAAGGCTTTGTCCAAGCTCAAGCAGTTTGAAGAGCAGGGCTTCGGAGGTCTTCCGATCTGCATGGCAAAAACGCAAAATTCAATAAGCCATGACAAATTGATGCAGGGCGCGCCTTCAGGCTATGTTTTCCCGGTGCGGGATGTCCAGCTTTATTCCGGAGCAGGCTTTGTGGTTGCCTTTGCCGGTGATATAGTTGATATGCCGGGTCTGCCAAAAACACCTGCCGCGCTCAGCATAGATGTTGATGACAACGGAGTTATTTCAGGCTTGTTCTGATTTTAAGCGAATACCACGGAACAGCAGATGTAAAGGGAACACTGGATAATCCACTGGTGCGTTATCAGTGTTCCCTTTGCTTTATTTGGCCAGCTGCTCTTTTATTGCTTTCAGCAGCTCGCTGTATTCTTCAAATGCCGGAATAGACGGATTTTCAGCTTTTATTTTATCTGTGCTTTTAAACAGGAAGCCAGCCTTGCTTGCCTTGATCATTCCAAGGTCATTATAGCTGTCCCCCGATGCTATTGTGTCGTAGCCGATTGACTGAAGAGCCTTTACTGTGGTCAGCTTGGAATTTTCAATGCGCATTTTAAATCCTGTGATTTCACCCTGCGCTGAAACTTCAAGGGAATTGCAGAAAATTGTCGGCTGTCCAAGTTTTTTCATGAGCGGAGCTGCAAACTGTGTAAACGTATCGCTGATGATTATTGTCTGACATTCAGCTCTCAGCTCATCAAGAAATTCCTTTGCGCCGGGAAGCGGATCTATTTCCGCAATGACATTCTGGATTTCCTTCAGCCCCAGATTATGCTCTTTTAGAATTCCGATTCTCCAGCGCATGAGCTTTTCGTAGTCCGGCTCGTCGCGTGTTGTGCGTGTCAGCTCTGGAATTCCAGCAGCCTTTGCAAATGCAATCCAAATTTCAGGAACAAGAACGCCCTCTAAATCCAAGCATGTGATATACATATTTTTCTCCAGCTGCATTTTCAGGATTTTGTAAGGAAGCGAACCAGCACTTCCCCATATTTTTAGAAGATTCCCCGGAAAGCCGTGTTTTCAGGGTTTGCTAAAAATGTTTTTTGAAAATGCTCCTGTATCTTATCAGAATCATAGGTCTTGTTCAAATTGAAACTTCGCTTTTTTATTCGCCCGCTTCGCCCTGGGAAAATTCAGCTGGCTGCGCTCTGTTAAAAAAAATATATTTCTGATATATTTATTGCTTATGGAAAGAAATATTGAGATACTTGATTCTACCTTGCGCGACGGTTCGCAGGGAGAGGGAATAAGCTATTCTGTTCAGGATAAAATTCATATTGTTCAGGCGCTGGATGAGCTTGGTGTAAAGTATATTGAGGCCGGAAATCCCGGTTCAAATCCCAAGGACATGGAATTTTTTCAGCGTGCAAAAAGTCTCAGACTGAAGAATTCCAGCATTGTGGCATTCGGCTCAACCAGAAGAAAGGACTCTTCGTGCGCGGAGGATGCGAATCTTCAGAGCCTGCTTTCTGCGGAAACAGAAACTGTTGTGATTTTTGGAAAGACATGGGATTTTCAGGCTACGGAAATTCTCCATGCCACGCTTGAGGAAAACCTTGAGATGATCCGTGACACCTGCGCATATCTTAAGCAGCGCGGGCGCAATGTTATTTTTGATGCTGAGCATTTTTTTACAGGCTTCAAGGCGAACAGCGAATATGCGCTTAAGGCTCTTGGAGCTGCTATCGAAGGCGGCGCGAGTGTTCTGTCGCTCTGCGAAACCAAGGGCGGTGCGATGGTTGAAGAGTGCCGCAGAGGTGTTGCTGCTGCGGTTGAAAAATTCGGGGCGGGCGCAGTGATTGGAATCCATACGCATAATGATTCCGGGCTGGCGGTTGCAAATTCGCTTGTTGCAGTTGAAGCGGGCGCAAGCCATGTGCAGGGTGTGCTCCTGGGATTCGGCGAGCGCACAGGAAATGCAAATCTTTCCACGATAATTTCTAATCTTCAGCTGAAAATGGGCTGCAAGTGCGTCCCCAAGGAAAACTTGAAGCTTCTGACACCGATCTGCAAGCGTGTTGCCGAAATTACAAACATCACTCTTGAGCCGGGGCTGCCTTATGTGGGGCAGAATGCTTTTGCGCACAAGGCCGGAATGCACATTGATGCGGTCTTGAAAAATCCGTTTGCCTATGAGCATATCGAGCCTGAAACTGTGGGAAATTCCCGTGTCTTCCTTATGAGCGAGGTCGCAGGAAGAAGCATGGTTATTGAAAAAATCCGGAAATTTGACTCTTCCATCACAAAGTCAAGCCCGGTTGTTTCTGAAATCATGGCAAAGGTCAAGGAGCTTGAGCATCAGGGCTATCAGTTTGAAGGCGCGGACGGAAGCTTTGAGCTTTTGGTGCGCAAGCTGATTGGAAAATACCAGCCGTTCTTCAAGCTTTGCTACTATAAGACTTCCGATGAATTTCCTTTGATTGAAGACGGTCTTTATTCGTTTTCACAGCTCAAGATTGAAGTTGACGGCCATAAGAAAATTGCGGCCGGAGAAGGAAACGGCCCTGTGAATGCGCTTGACTCTGCTCTGAGATCAGCCCTCAAGTCGTTCTATCCGAGTGTGCAGGATATTCATCTTACTGACTACAAAGTCCGCGTGCTTGACGGAAAATCAGCCACTGCCGCAATGGTGCGTGTACTGATAGAGTCCACGGACGGAACAGACAGCTGGACTACAATCGGCGTGAGCTGTGACCTTATAGAAGCTTCCTGGCTTGCGCTTGTGGATTCATTTGAATATAAGCTGATTAAGGACATCGAAAAGCGCTACCAGAAATTTATGTAGCCCTGTGTTTTTGTCTGCCGGCGGATTTGTTTCCCTGGCATGGGGTATTTACATAAATGTTTTTTTAAGTTATTTTATAAATACTTTAGAAACTTTATTTATGCTAAAGTTTATTGGGAAATTTCTTATAAAAAACTGCGGTTTTTAGAGTTTCCTTTTATGATACGCTGAAAAACAGCTGAACTGGAGGTTTTATTATGGAAAAAAATATCGCCCTGATACCCGGAGATGGAATCGGTCCTGATGTGGTTGCAGAGGCTGTAAATGTATTGAATGTTGTCGCTTCAAAATTCGGACACAAATTCAACTATGAAACTGTGACTGCCGGTGGATGTGCCATCGATAAATTCGGAAAGCCCTTGCCGCAGGAAGAGCTTGACAAGTGCCTTAAAAGCGATGCTGTTCTGCTTGGTGCTGTCGGAGGCCCCAAGTGGGATAATCTTGCGTCTGAAATTCGCCCTGAAAAAGCTCTGCTCGGTCTGCGCGGCGGAATGAAGGTGTTTGCAAATCTTCGTCCTGCCGTTATGTGGAAGCAGCTCAAGGATGCCTGTCCTCTCAAGGATGAAATTGTGGGCGACGGTCTTGATATTCTTATTGTGCGCGAGCTGATTTCAGGAATTTACTTTGGCGACCGCGGAACTGCCCCTGATGGAAAATCCGCCTGGGATACAGAAAAATATACATGGGAAGAAATCGAGCGCATTGTTCGCATGGGATTTGAATTCGCCCAGAAAAGACAGAAACGCCTGTGCGTAGTAGACAAGGCGAATATTCTGAATTCAAGCCAGCTTTGGAGAAAAGTAGCCGAATCTGTAAAAGGCGATTATCCTGATGTTTCCCTGTCGTATCTTTACATTGACAATGCTTCGATGCAGCTTGTGCGCAATCCGCGCCAGTTTGATGTTATTGCAACAAGCAATATGTTCGGCGACATTCTTTCTGATGAGGCAAGCCAGATTACAGGCTCCATTGGAATGTTGGCTTCCGCTTCGCTTGGAAACGGCGGCCCGGGACTTTACGAGCCTATCCATGGCTCTGCTCCTGACATTGCCGGAAAGGATCTTGCAAATCCGCTCGCTACAATTCTTTCTGCCGCAATGCTTCTGCGCTACAGTTTAGGGCTTGAAAAAGAGGCGAAGGCTGTAGAGGCCGCTGTTAATTCTGTTCTTGATGAAGGCTTCAGGACTGGTGACATTGCCGGCGGTCATGCGGCTGAACTCAAGGCTGCGGGAAAACTTGTCGGCACAAAGGAAATGGGACGGCTTGTTGCAGAGCGCATCTAAAAAATGCCGTTTCTGTTTTTTGAAATTTATTCGTGCGGAGGAATTGATACCCTGATGCTTGCATCGTATAAGGGGTATTAATTCCGGCTGCAATGCCTTTTAAGAAATTTGCATTTTCGTCAGTTTTTCTGATGACTGCCAGCCGTCTGTGGATTTATGTTTGTCTACAGGCGGCTTGTTTTTTCCGTGGCGTTTGGAAAGGTAAATGCCTTTATTCATTTGTGTTTTTTTTTATTTGGGATTACAATAAAGCAAATGCAGAATATTTCTATCTTTTCAGAATATAACGGCGATGATTTTTTCAGAATAAAAAAAAGCGTGGGCAGCTATGTGCAGGACACAGGCGACATGAATACGAATCAGTACAAGCGGGCTATTGCGGCCGATGCTATGATTTTGTACGAATTCAATCTGTCCAAGGATCTGATTGTGGGAACTCCCGTTCAGCGCATGAGCGACCGCATTGTCCAGCTCAAGCCTGCGATGGGGCTGCCTGACAACTGCTCCTACACAGATTTCATATCCGCCTTGTGCTGGGATATGTCCGGCGACGAAAAAAAGCGTTTCCTTGAAAAAATGAATGTCGACTGCCTCATTGATTCATTCATCATGCAGAAGTACGAAATTCAGTTTGATTCAAGCAGGGCTTCCTATGACGGAGATTCTTTCTGGAACAGAACTACTGTAATTCTTACAAAAGATGAAGTTACAGGCGACATAATAGGGCTTGCCGTTGTCAAGGACATTAGCACCCTGTACAGACAGCGCGAGGAAAAGCTTTACCAGCTTGAAATCATAAATGCGCTTACAAATGAATACAGCAATGTTTTTATGATAAATATTGTATCCGGCGGAATTCGGATTGTGCGAATCAATGACAGGGCAGGGGCGATATACAATGAATCCATGGAAGGGCTGTCCTACGATGACGTGCTTGATTTTTATGTAAATGTTTCTGTTTATGAAGATGACCGCGACATGATCCGCCGTGCTTTTTCCCGGGAAAATATTTTCAAGCAGCTTTCCAAGCGTGAAAGCTTTTATGTGAATTACCGCTCCTTCATCAACAATAAAGTTTCGTATATGAAATTTACAATTGTCCGCATTGGAAATATCAGAAGAACCGGAAATGTGCTTGCCGCCTTTATGAATGTTGATGAGGAAATCGAGTATGAGATGAAGCGGCGCAAGGCACTTCAGGAGGCTCTTTCAATGGCGGAGCTTGCAAATCAGGCAAAGTCGCGTTTTCTTTCAAACATGAGCCATGACATAAGAACTCCGATGAACGCAATTATCGGCTACACTTCGATTGCGGAAAAGCACATTGGAAATCCCGAGCTTGTGAAGGCTGACCTTGCGCGCATAAAGACCAGCTCAAATTATCTTCTGTCCCTTATAAACGATGTTCTGGATATGTCGCGCATTGAAAGCGGCAAAATGAAGATAAATCCAACTCCCAATTCAATAGAGGAAATTCTGAATGAAGTTGACAGCGTAATCCAGCCGCAGATTCAGATGAAGCACTTGAATTATTCTGTTCTGTTCAACGGAAATATGAAGCGCAAGATTCTGTGCGACAAACTCCGCCTGAAGCAGATTATTATCAATATTCTTGGAAACGCCGTGAAGTATACAAATGAAAACGGCTCCGTTAAATTCACAGCGAGCGAAATGCCGGCCGTTTCAAAGGGGTATTCGTCTTATCAGTTCAGGATAAAGGACAACGGAATTGGAATGTCGGAGGAATTCCAGAAGAAAATTTTCAATCCTTTTGAGCGCGACGAGACTATTGAAAATTTCAATATTCAGGGAACAGGCCTGGGGCTTTCTATTTCGAGAAGCCTTGTTGAAAAAATGGACGGCTCTATTTTTATGAAAAGCAAGAAGAATGTCGGCACGGAATTCCTTATCTGCTTTGACTTTGAAAATGCCCCCGGAAACGAGGACGAAATCAAGTCAGTTTCCGAGGTTGCTGAAACGAACATTGATTTCCGCGGCGTAAGAATTCTTCTGGTTGAAGACAACCCCCTGAACCGTGATATTGCGCGCGAGCTTTTGAGCAGCTCAGGCTTTATAATCGATGAGGCTGAAAACGGAAAAATCGCCCTTCAGATGCTGTCTGATTCTCCTGAAAACTATTACAAGATTGTTCTTATGGATGTCATGATGCCGGTGATGAACGGCTATGAGGCTTCTGTAAAAATCCGCGAAATGAAAAGCCCGTCAAAGGCTTCTATTCCGATAGTGGCGATGACCGCGAATGCATTTGAAGAGGATAAGGAGCAGGCTTTAAAATGCGGAATGGACTATTTTGTCTCAAAGCCATTCGATATAAAATATCTTTTGTCGCTCTTGTCCAAGATTTTGGGGCAGACTGCCCGTGTTGAAACAAACTGAAAAAAATGTAATACTGCTTTTGTTTTTTGGAGGTACTTTATGAGTTGCGATTTTCCGTTGAGCCACAGCCAGCTGGTGGAGCTGACAAAAAAGTTTCCGACGCCTTTTTATATTTATGATGAAAAAGCTATCCGCAGCAATATGAGATATTTCTATAAGTCTTTCAGCAAATTTCCTGAGTTCATGGAATATTTTGCCGTTAAGGCTCTTCCGAATCCATATATCCTGAAAATTCTTGAAAGCGAAGGCTGCGGCGGTGACTGCTCAAGTCTGCCGGAGCTTATGCTGTGCGAAAAATCAGGGATAACAGGGCACAGGATAATGTTCACAAGCAATGACACTCCTGCTCAGGAATTCGTCTATGCGAACAAATGCGGCGCGATAATAAATCTTGATGATATTACACATATCGATTTTTTAAAGGAAGCGCTTGGAGGCGTGCTCCCTGATACGCTGTGTTTCCGCTACAATCCGGGGCCTCTGAAGGAAGGCGGAAATTCCATAATAGGAAAGCCGGAGGAAGCGAAGTACGGTCTGACCAAGGAGCAGATGATTCAGGCCTACAAGATATGCAAGCAGCAGGGTGTAGAGCATTTTGGAATGCATACAATGGTCGCCTCAAACGAGCTTAATCCTGATTTCTTTGTTGATACCGCGCGCATTGTTTTTGAGCTTGTGCTTGAAGTGCAGAAAGAGTGCGGTGTTGACATTGAATTCGTTGACCTCGGCGGTGGAGTGGGAATTCCGTATAAGCCTGACCAGAAGAAAGTCGACCTTGAATATGTTGCGGATAAAATAAAGAGCCTGTACGACACTATGATTGTTCCCGCCGGCCTTGACCCGATGAAGATTTGCTTTGAGTGCGGCCGTCCTGTTACGGGGCCTTATGGCTGGCTTGTTACAAAGGCAATCCATGAAAAGAATATTTACAGAAACTACATCGGCGTTGATGCAAGCATGGCGGATCTTATGCGCCCCGGAATGTACGGAGCCTACCACGAGATTACTGTGAGCGGAAAGGAAAATGCTCCCAGAGATTCTGTCTATGACGTTACAGGAAGCCTGTGTGAAAACTGCGACAAGTTTGCTGTTCAAAGACCTCTTCCAAAGATTGAGGAAGGTGACCTTTTGATTATCCATGATGCCGGTGCGCACGGAAGATCAATGGGATTCAATTACAACGGAAAGCTCCGCGCCGGAGAAATTCTTCTGCGCCAGGACGGCACATTCAAGGAAATCCGCCGCCGTGAAACTGTGGAGGATTATTTTGCCACTTTGGATTTTGAAGGACTCAAGAATTTCAGCTGAGAATTTTTCCAGAGGCAGTTTTGTTTGCGCGGAGGCAAGAGGTGATTGAAAAAATAGAATGGAGCGATTCGTACATTTTGGGAATTCCTGAAATCGATAATCAGCATAAAAAGCTTGTCCAGATTGCAAATGAGCTTTATGATGCGGCGCTCGGAAGCGATGAGAACTATAGTTCTGAAATGGAAAAAATTCTAAAAAAACTTACAGACTATACGGTCTATCATTTTTCGAGCGAGGAAAATTTTATGCGCGCTCATGAATATATCGGTTCTGATGCGCACAAGACTGCCCATGATAATTTTGTGAATGAAGTCAATTATCAGATAAAAAAGCTTTCCGCGGATAAAAAGGAAGACGGACAGCGTTTTTATTCTTACATAGTTGGCTGGGTGCTAAATCACATTGCAAAAGCCGACCGCGTGTGGGCTAATTTTGTAAAATCAAAGCAGGTATAGAATTTTTGCGCAGTCAGACGGCTTGGGAATTTTTTTTGAGCTGCCTTTGTCTGTTTGTTTTTCTAAAACATCGCTTTTAAAAAGCCTTGGAGAACTCCGGTTTTCCGGGGTTTTTTTATTTTTGGATTATGCTTTAAAAACATCGAACTAAGGGCTTTAAGCTTCAGAGTGTCTTGATGCGGCGTATTTTTTTTCTGAATTTATTGACACAGTGTTTTAGTTAGTGTATGATAACATTAATTAGATAAAGTTAATATATGTTGCTACTTGTTAACTTTTTGTTTGCGTCTGTGGGCGCAGGAGGTTTTTATGCCACTTTTATATGCAAATCCAGGTGATAAAGTGAAAATTTCATGTGTTACTGGAAATCCGCAGGTAAAGCAGCATCTGAATGAGCTTGGATTTAACGAAGGCTCTTTTATTACTGTAGTCCAGAAAGTAAAAAGCGGGCTGATTGTAATGGTCAAGGATGCGCGTGTGGCTCTCGATAGCAGCATGGCTTCAAAAATTATTTTTAGGACAGCCTGAGATATTTTGCTTCCGCCTAAGGGAAGAGCAGTTTCTCAGTTCTAAAAAGACAGATCAGGGTGCGGATTCCCTTATTCTCATAAAAATCCGGATTCTAGTGAATTGCAAAAAAAATATAGGAGGAACTATAGATGGCTACATTGCGTGAAGCGCAGATTGGTTCAACTGTGAAAGTAAAAAAAATAAACGGGGAAGGGGCTTTGAAGAGGCGCCTCATGGACATGGGATTTACAAACGGATGCGAAGTCTATGTCCGCAAGGTTGCGCCCTTGGGAGATCCTGTTGAAGTAACAATCCGAGGATACGAACTCAGTGTCCGAAAAAACGATGCTGAAAATATAGAGGTGGAGTAAAATGCCGGAAATTAAAATTGCGCTTGCAGGAAATCCAAACTGCGGAAAGACAACAATGTTCAACAGCCTCACTGGCTCCAATCAGTATGTTGGCAACTGGCCGGGAGTTACCGTTGAAAAGAAAGAAGGAAAAATGAAAGGAATGAAGGATGTGGTTGTCACAGACCTTCCTGGAATTTATTCTCTTTCCCCGTACACTTCAGAGGAAGTTGTTTCGCGCGACTATCTTATAAAAGACAGCCCTGATGCGATACTTGACTTGGTTGATGCCACAAACATTGAAAGAAACCTTTACCTTACAACACAGCTCCTTGAGCTTGGAAAGCCGACTGTCATAGCCCTGAACATGATAGATGTTCTGAAGCGCACCGGCGATGTTGTTGATACAGAAAAACTTCAAGGTGAGCTTGGCTGTCCTGTTGTTGAAACAAGCGCGCTGAAGGGAACCGGCGTAAAGGAAGCCGCCGCTGCCGCAAAAAAAGCCGCTGAGATGAAAAAAACTTTTATTCCAGCTCCGGTTTTTTCAAAGGAAGTTGAAGGCTTTATTTCCAGAATGGAGCTGATTGTTCCTGCGGATATACCGTCCGAACTGAAAAGATGGTATGCGATAAAGATTCTTGAAAGAGATTCTGTAGTTCTCGAGCAGCTTTCGTTGTCTTCCGCTGATGCGGCCAAGGCCGAGTCGATTTCCCAGGAGCTTGAAAAAGCAAAGGACGATGATATTGAGTCCATCATAACAAATGAAAGGTATCTTTACATTCAGGGAATTGTAAGCCGCTGTGTCAGAAAATCAGGGCAGAAGATGACAGTCTCTGATAAAATCGACAGGGTTGTTACAAACCGCTGGCTCGGTATTCCTATTTTCCTGGCTGTAATGTGGATTGTCTATTACATTGCGGTTTCTTCGCTTGGAACTGTCCTGACTGACTGGGCGAATGACGGGCTTTTTGGTGACGGCTGGAATTTCCTTGGAATTGAAGGGCTTGCTATTCCCGGCATTTCTTCTTCTGTGGAGGAAGGTCTTTCAAATGCGGGCGCAAACGAGATACTTATTGACTGCATTGTAAACGGTGTAATCGGCGGTGTGGGAGCCGTGCTTGGATTTGTTCCGCAGATGGCTGTTCTGTTTTTCCTGCTTACTTTGATTGAAGACTGCGGATATATGGTTCGCATTGCATTTGTAATGGATAGAATTTTCAGGAAATTCGGTCTGTCGGGAAAATCGTTCATTCCGCTTCTTGTAGGCTCCGGCTGCGGAGTTCCGGGAATAATGGCAAGCCGCACTATTGAAAATGACAATGACAGGCGTCTTACAATTTTTACTACTACGTGGGTTCCGTGCGGCGCAAAGCTTCCTGTAATTGCGCTTATTTCAGGTGTTATCGGTGCCAGGGTTTCTGGATGGGACGGCGGTTCGCTGACTCTTCTTATGTATCTGATCGGAATTCTGTCTGTGGTGTCTGCCGCGGTGATTCTTAAAAAGACACGGCCGTTTCACGGAAAGGCTGCGCCGTTTGTAATGGAGCTTCCGCAGTATCACATTCCGCATTTTAAGACAGTCCTGATGCATACATGGGAACGCCTGCGCGGATTTATTGTAAAAGCAGGAACAATTCTCTTCCTTGCCTGTCTTGTGATATGGTTCCTTTCTTCGTACGGATTTGCTTCTCCTAAAAATGAAGTCGTGGAAGACGGCGTGGTTGTGGAAGAAGCCTCTGAAGGCGGATTCGGACTTGTTGATTCTGATGACTCCCTGCTTGCGGATGTGGGAAATGTTATCCGCCATATTTTCAAGCCTCTTGGATTCGGAAACAAAATCGGCGGATGGCAGAGCGCGGCGGCGAGCTTGTCTGGTTTCAGCGCGAAGGAAGCTATAGTTTCCACTATGGGTGTTCTTGCGGATGTCAGCGAGGAAGATGTGGAGGATGATTCCATTGTTGCCGAGGCGGTTTCAGGATGGTTTGCTACTTCCCTGGCTGCTTTTGCTTTCCTTATGTTCAACCTGCTGGATTCTCCGTGTCTGGCCGCTATTGCAACCATGGCAAACGAACTGAAAAGCCGTAAGTGGTTTTGGTTTGCAATCTGCTTTCAGAATATCTTTGCATATTGCATGACACTGATTGTGTATCAGCTTGGAATGTTGTTTGTGCACGGGCAGTTTGGAATTGGAACAGTTGTTGCCTTTGTTCTGCTCGCAGGATTTATCTTTGCGCTTTTCAGAAAAGATCCCTATCAGGGAAAAACTTTTGATGTGAAAAAAGGCTAGTCTGATGGGCGGCTCCATAGGAAAATTTTCCATGGGAATAATGATTGCCGCAATGGCAGTTCTGTATGTTCTGTGCGTTGCGGTGATTACTATTTCGGAAAAAATAAAAAAGCGCAGGGACAAAAAATCGCTGATGGATTCAAAAAAGCGTTGATGCGGTTCTCTCTGCTTGCGGCTGAGCGCTCACTGATATTTTTCGCTGACGTTTTACGGGAGGTTTTGGATGATTGGAACTATTGTTGCCGCCGGTGTTCTTCTGTTATGGCTTTTTTCAGCTGTGCGTTATATCTTGAAGAAGAAAAAAAATGCCCGGAAAAGCGGAGAGCCTGGCTGCATAGGATGTTCCGGCGGATCTTCCTGCTGCTGCGGATGCGGAGAAAAATAGCACAGTCATTACATGCCATGATTTGTGGCATGACACGGGGCTGACTAATAAATTTTAAGCATAGTGTCATTATTTATGCTGTTATTCCGAAGTTATTGATAGTGTCATTCCGAATTTATTTCGGAATCTGTACAGTGTGTACAGTACAGATGCTGAAACGAGTTCAGCATGACAGAGTTTTTAGACAGCATGACAAGTCATTCCGAATTTATTTCGGAATCTGTGCACTGTATACAGTACAGATGCTGAAACAAGTTCAGCATGACAGTTTTTTAGGCAGCATGACAGTTTTTTTTAGGCTGCATGGCAATCAGGGCAGTTTTCTAGTCTTTTATGCAAATACTGATTTCCGTGGAAAAATAGCGTAATTTGTTTAACTTTCGCCTGTTTTTTGCTACACTGATTTTCTTATGGCTGAAGCGCAGATTGAAAACCAGATTATAAACGCGGCGATTGATTTTATTCTTTCTCATCTTGAAGGCGGAATTTCCGTTGATGATGTGGCGGAGGTCTGCGGTTTTTCAAAATTCTATCTGAACAGGCTTTTCAAGGCGGAAACCGGCGAAAGCATTTATGCGTTCATCAAGCGGCTGAAGGTGGAGCAGAGCGCATTCCGTCTGAAAGTTGAACAGAAGCGTTCCATTACGGAAATCGGAAGCGACTACGGCTATTCGCCTTCAAACTACGCGACTGTTTTTTCAAAGCATTTTCAGAAAAATCCTGCATCGTTCAGAAAGGAAATAGTGGAAAAGTCTGTTTTTCATCCGTTCTACCACGGCGTCAAAAACAAGCTTGAAACTTATGAGGAAATCTGCCGGCACATTACGATAGAAACGCTCCCCGATTTTTTTGTGCTTTACGAAAGGCGGAAGGGCGACTATCACAACCTTGCGTCTGACTGGTGCGAGTTTACCGAACGCTACAAGGATTTTATCACGGATAAAACGATTTTTCTTGAGCGGACTTTTGACGACCCTTCGATTACAAAAAGCGACTCATGTATGTACGATATCTGCCTTACGGTGGACAGAAATGATCCGCGGCTAAAAACACAGTGCAGGCTTTCTGGCGGCGGCTCTTCCGGCGGAGATGCGGACTTGGGAACGAACTCTATGCCGAGTACTGCCGTCATTCAGGGCGGAAAATTCGCAGTCTACCATTACAAAGGATTTCCCCAGCAGATTTATGCCGCCTACCAGAATTTTTTTTGCCGTTGGCTTTCCGAAACAGGTAACCGCCTTGACGACCGCAGCGCATTCGACATCTACCGCAAGATTGACTGTGCGAACCTGTATATGGAACTGGAGATTTGCTTTCCGATTGTGTGAGGGGCGGAGTTTAAAGGAGTTTGCAGACGTCCTTTATGTCTTTTTCAATTCGTGCAAGTAATTCAGTTTCCAAAGATTTTCCGAACTCACTGGCAAAACTGGCTTTCTGATTTTCTGTGTGGTGTTGGGCTTTTCTATGAAATAGAATTACAGAATAAAACTAAAATATTTTTCTTGAAATTTTAGTAACCTAATATAATAATAGTGTATTATACTAAATTTTTACTGTGGAAATTCATTTTTGAATGATACAGAACGAAGTAAAAAAAATCGCAGGAGGATTTTTATGTCAATTAGCAGAAGTGAATTAAAAACACTTGCAAAAGAACAGATTAAAGGGAATGTATGGACATTTTTTGGATTATTGCTGATTTTTGGGATAATTCAGTCAGTTTCGTCTTTTACATTTGTAGGCCCGTTTCTTTTGCAGGGACCGCTTCAGCTTGGATTAACACTTTTTATGATTGAAGTAGTCAGAACTAAAAAAGGGCAGTTTAATACAGGATTTAAAGGATTTAATCAGTTCGGAACATCATTTGTTGCTACCCTTTTGATGTCTATTTTAATATTTCTTTGGAGTTTGCTGCTTATAATTCCTGGAATAATTGCCTGTTTTAGATATGCTTTAACATATTATATAATAGCAGATAATCCTGAAATGTCTGGAAGTGAAGCAGTCAAAAAATCAAAAGAAATGATGAAAGGTCATAAATGGGAATTGTTTGTACTTTTATTCAGCTTCTTCTGGTGGTATTTGCTTTGTGTCATAACTCTCGGTCTTGCTGCAATTTATGTTTTACCTTATATAAATGCAACTATGATAAATTACTATGAAAAATTAAAGGAAGAAACTGCTAACTCTATAGAGGAGTAAAAAAAAACTCTTAATGACAAGGTAAACCCTGACAAAAGCGTGCGGTAATCGTGCGCTTTTTTTATATAAAGCGGCGATATGTGTGCAAGTGCAACCGCTCATTCCGCACTATCGCTTTCACTCTCTTCTTCGTCAGGCAGGTCGTCCGGTTTCCAGCCGTAGTTAAGCCAGGAATGAGAACTGTCGTGCAAGTCAATGTAAAGTTCTACGAACTGCTGAGAAAGGCTGTCGTCAAAGCGTTCAAGAAGGGCAAACTTTTTCTGGAGATACAAAAGCGCACTTTCGAGCGTGAAATTGTTTTTTATATAGAACATTATGCGGTACAGGATTTTTGACCAGACGTCGTTTTCCGTTCCGAGCAGGTTCTGAAGAAAAGTTTTCATATTGCCGTACGCAGGATTTTTCCATTCCGCTTCGTAGTCGTCCCAGTAGTCAAGCTGACTGTCGTCCGACGAAGAAAAATCGTTCCACCATTCTTTCATTTCTTCTTTTGCCGGAACATAAAGCTCAAAGTCCTGCCTTTTTTCAAGAATATCGGCGGCCTGCGGTTTTGGCAGGAAATTTTTTGCCGCGATTTTAATGTCATCAAACCATACGAACGATTTTTTTGCTTCCGCACATTTTTTCAAGTGGCTTTCAGCCTGAACTGACGAAAGCGGATTTTCCGGAAACTGAACGTTCCAGAGCATTGCAAAATCTTCTGCCGTAAGAATTCCGTAAAACGAAATTATCCGCGAAGCAAAAATGTCGATGTTCCCCCATTTTCCAAATTCGTCTTCGCCCTGAGCTTTTGCAGAGCCGCTGATTTTTTGGCAGATTTCTTCCGGGATTACAAAACTGTCGCCCCTGCGCTTGTTGAAGAACTGAAACGCAAAACCTTTTTTGAAAAGAACTTCCATTAAATCATAATAAAAATTGTATTCCTGAATTTCCTGCTTGTTTTCGTCCGTCATCGGAATGAACTGCGAAACGTCAGAAATTCCTGTCTTTTGGTTTTTTGTGTCCAGAAGATACTTGAAAGTTCCGTACAAAACCGGACTGTCGTAAACAAAAAAGTCCGAAACGCACGAAAGAATCTGCGCATAAAGAAATTCGATTTTTTCTTTTTTCGCCCCGAACGAAAGCGTGCCGGTGTTGTCGTAACTGCAAATTATACTGTCAAGCTGAGATTCGTTCAGCGATTTAAGGCATTTTTCAAGCGTCTTTTTTGCGCCCTTTTTTATGGAAAATTTGCTTTCGTAAATGTAAGGAAGCCGTGTAATTTCTGCCATCGTTCGTTCTCCTTGGGAGGGATGTTTTATTTTAGCACAATTTTTGGGGTTTGGATATGGGGAAAAATGACGGTTAAAGGAGTTTGCAGACGTCTTTTATGTCTTTTTCAATTCGTGCAAGTAATTCAGTTTCCAAAGATTTTCCGAACTCACTGGCAAAGCTGGCTTTCTGATTTTCGGGACTGCCTTTTTCCTCAAAAAGAGCCGATGACGGAATTTCGAGGGCAACAGCGATTTTATCTACCATTTCCGGTTGAGGCCAGGTGTCTTTGTTTTCAATCTGATTTATATAGGCGATGCTCTTTCCGACGGCGTATGAAAGTTTTTCCTGCGACATTCCTTTTTGCTTTCGATAGTATTTTAAATTATTTACAAAAGTTTCTCTGATTGCATTCATAAATTAAGAATGCCTTTTTCTATGAAACAATATTACAGAATAAAACTAAAATATTTTAACTTTTTTCTTGAATTTTTAGTAATTTAATGTAAAATACAGTATTATACTAAGTTTTTCATTTTTAGACTTTATTAATATAAACATTTTTACTGTAATTATTCAGGAAAGCGGTATGGCTTTAACAACAGAAAAGAAGGATTTTATACTAAAACTCATTACTAAGTATTTTTTATATGGATATCTATGTTTTTTTGGAATTGTCATTTTACTGTCAGCCGCTTTTTTCTTCTATAAAAATTTTGATTTTCCACAAAAATTGATTTCTGCGTTTTTTGTTTTTTGTACGTTTCCTGTATTTGCCCAATTTCTCAGAATTGTTTTTTCAACGAAACATAAATACCGCTATTTCAAAATAAGCAGATACAGGCTTCGGACACGCGGATATAAAGATGAATATTTTGAATGTGAAATGCACGAAACTTGTTTCAGACTAATAATAAAAGATTTGCTGAAATCAAATAACTGCGAAAAAGAATATTTTGAACTTAGAGAAAAATGCCGCGGGAAAAATCTGCGTGTTGAACGTGCAAAAGAGAGGCTGCTTGCGAAAGTAATGAAGGAACACGAAAAACTGTAATTTAGTGCCATAGAGCATTAAAAATATATTAAATGGAGGTCGTATATGACTTACAGAGTTGAAGAAGTAAGTGCAGGTCTTTGTACGGGTACACTTCGCGGAGCTGCAATTGAAGCCAAAATCAATCAGATGGCTTCACAGGGATGGAAATTTGAACAGTATGAAACAATCATTGGTCGCTGCTGCTTGTTTTTCCCCCGTTATAAGGCTGTGATCTGTTTTTCAAAAGAAAACTAAAGTTATTATTGCAAATGCCAGATTTCATATAAAAAATGAAACCTGGTATTACAATAAGGAGATTTTATTATGTTAATGATTGCGTTTTGGCTTGCTGTTGCAACTTTTTTTATTCCAAAAGAATATAAAAAACTATGTGGTTGTATAAGTCTTGGAATAGTGGGAATAGGCTTTCTTTGTTCTCTTTTACCTATAGGTTATTTGATTGAAAAGATTTTTTATTTTGGTTTTCAAATAGATCTTTTAAGACAATTTTCTAGACTTTTCAGAATAGGTAACTCCATAACATATACAGTTATAAACCTGACATGCTATGCAGTGAGAATAGCAATTCCATTGATAGCAATGAATGTTCCTGGAATAAAATATAAATCAGATGAAGAAACTGAAGAATGTTCATCAGCAGAAAATCAAAACATTTCTATTACAAATGATGGGAAGCTTATTAGAGTTGAAGAAGTAAGTGCAGGTCTTTGTACGGGTACACTTCGTGGTGCTGCAATTGAAGCTAAAATCAATCAGATGGCTTCACAGGGATGGAAATTTGAACAGTATGAAACAATCGTGGGGCGGTGCTGCTTGTTTTTCCCCCGCTATAAGGCTGTAATCTGTTTCTCAAAAACAGTTTGAAATTTTATCTTTATTATTAAATACAGTTTTCAGCTTTTTTGAAAACTGTATTTAATTGGAGTTTCTAATGAAATACTTAATCGGAGCTTTAATCGGTTTGGTTGCTGGAATAATACTGTATATCCTTTGGAAAAAAATATTCAAAAAATATTTGCCGTTGGAAGATTCATTGTTTTTAAGGTTTATTTGTTCTTCTGCGTATTACATTGCAGGTATTATTAATGGTGTATTATTTGCAACTATGAATATTTATGCAATTTCTACAGGATTAATTCTGTTGTTTATAATTTTTGCAATATCCTATGGATTTGGATTGTATTACAAAGTTCTTGCAACAAAGAAAAGACGGTGAAATATCGGCAAGAATACCTGTATACGAGCAATTCAATATGACAGAAGAGGAATTTGCTGAAGTCAATGATATTTTTGATAAATGCGGATTTTCTAGAATTACAAAAGTTGAAAAAGAAGATACTTTGAATACCGGGGCTGCTTGCAGCCCCGACCGCCCACCTGCGAGCTTACTGCGTGAGGGATTGTAGTGGTTGCCCGGCAAGTGCGGAGCACCGGAGCGATAGCGGAGCCACGAAAAGCCCGACCCGAAGCGGAGCGCAGGGGCACGCCCGACTGTCCAACAAAAAAAATCTTACTTGACAAAAACTTTTGGTAATCGTACGCTTTATTTGTATGGAGGTGTGATATGCTGGCAACTGCGAAAGGATATTTTGACGGTTCTCACATTGTATTAGATTCTCCCGTAAAATTTGAGCGCGGACAGGAAGTTCTGGTCACTTACACTATTATTCAGCCTGCGCAGGAAAAGGCAGACAAAGATTCGCTCGTTGACTCTCTTGTAGGAGCTATTCCGAACACTGAAAAACCGCTTTCAGAATATCGGGCAGAGAGGCTGGAAAAATATGCAAGTGTTGATTGATACGAATGTCGTACTTGATGTGCTTCTGGACAGAAAAAATTTTGTTCAAAGTGCGGTACAAATTTTAAAACTCCCTGAAGATAATATTCAGAAATATGTTTCGGCATCTGCCATTACAGACATTCACTATATTGCTTATAAAGAAATCAGAAATAAAGAAAAAGTAAAGGAACTGCTTTTAAAACTCATTCAGATTATTCATATAGCAGATGTTTCGGAAGATGACATTCTGTCGGCGCTGAATTCTGACTGGAATGATTTTGAAGATTCCGTTCAAAATGCTGTTGCGGAATCGCATAAATATGATGTCATAATCACAAGGAATAAAAACGATTACAATCATTCAAATTTGAAGGTGCTTTCTCCAGAAGAGTTTTTAACAGAAATTGGAAAAGCAAAAAGTCAGGCATAAAATGGCTTTCTTTACAAAATATTTATAAACTAACCTGAAAGGTGATGATATGAAAAAAGTTTTGAAAGGTTGCGGGGCGCTGGTTTTGGGCGCGGTTTTGAGCTGGCAGGGGTTCTGTGATTCGAATGTGCAGGCGGAAAAGACGGCGGACGGAGCGGAGGCGAAAGGGCGTTCCTGGAGTATGCAGGTCGGGACAAAGGGCGACAGGCGTGTGAAGGTTGAAACTGATCCGTACATTGTTTCTGTCATTGACGAGGGGAAGGAAAAATTTGTTCAGGCGGTTTTTACTGACACGAACGGAACGCAGCTTGAATACAGTCTTTTTGTTCCTGAAAATCATTCCGGCAAAAAACTTCCGCTTGTGATGTTTATTGCGGACGCGTCTTCCGTAAGCAAAAGTGCGAAGGAAATTGTCGAGCAGTATTTTGGCGCGGACATCTGGGTGTCGGACAGCGTTCAGAAAAAAAATCCGTGCATCGTTCTTGTTCCGGCGTTTCCTGTTCTTGCGACTGATGACGACTGGAACACTTCCGTTGAGGTCGAGTCTGTCATTCCGCTTGTAAACGAGATTGCAAAAAAATACGATGTTGACACAGACAGGATTTACACGACGGGGCAGTCGATGGGCTGTATGATAAGCCTTTATTTGAATTCAAAAAATCCGGGATTTTTTGCGGCTTCGCTTTTTGTTTCGGGGCAGTGGAATATTGACGTGCTTGAAAGTTTAAAAGACGAAAAATTCTTTTACATAACGGCAGGCGGAGATGCTATGGCAAGCGGCGGTCAGTCTGCGGTGATGGAAATGCTTAAGAAAAATTCCGTTCCGTATTCGTTCGGCACTTGGAGCGCAAAGGAAGATGAAGCCGGTCAGAACAGGCGCGCAAAAAAACTGATTGCCAAAAAGAAAAACATCAATTTTATCCGCTTTGAAAAAGGAACTGTCCTTTCTGACACGGAGCGCTTTGAACACAACGCTTCATTCAATTACGGATATAAAATTGAAGCTGTGCGCGACTGGCTTTTTATGCAGAAAAAATAAAGGGCGATAATCTTTAATAAAGGCTTTAATAAAGGTGACACATAATCTGCACGAAGATTTCTTTTTCGCGTTCATAAAAGATTTGAACGATATCTCCGCACCCTGTGCAGGAAAACTGAATTACGCCTTTTCCGTTGTTGTAATCAAGCACGTTCCTGCTAAAAGAAAAATGAGTGCCACATTCAGGACAGCCTACAGTAATAAGTTCTTCTTTTTCTTGCATTTTGTCTTGCATAAATCTTTTCTCCGTAAAATGCAGCTCCCGCTCCTTGGGCAGCTGCCGAGCCCGAAACCCTCTGCAATAACGCAGATTTCACGCTGGCTTATTGTTGCCAGACAACAATAATATAAACGGAAACTGCGGAAAGTTCAAAAAAGTTTACGGCGTTTTTTTGCATCAGGGAAAGAAGGACTGTCAGAGGGTAGGTTTCAGGAAGTTTCTACGGGCGGGGCGCATCCGCCGTCTTTCGCCGGCGGTCGGGTGTTCGGCGTAAAAACTTCGTTTTTACTTCCCAAGTTTTGTGAACAAAACTTGCGCCATTTCGTTTCGGAACGGCTTTGCCGCTGCTCCATACACTTGCGCATAAAATGCCGTGAATAATTTTACATATTTCCCTGCGCATTTACCGAAGCTTCGTGGATTACTTCTTTGAGCGCTTTTTGAAGGGGCTTGCTTAGCAGGGAAAATTCTTCCACCATTGCAGAATAGTCGTCCATATATTTCAGGAACTGCTCTTTTTTTGTTTCAGCCTGTTCTTCAATTTTCTTCTCTTCGGAAAGCCGTCCTTTCTGAGCGGTTTTTCCTGTTACAAGAAATTCTACGCTTACGCCCAGTACATCCGCAATCCGGCAGGCAACGTCCGCAAGGGGGATGCTGTTCCGTGCAATTCCCGTTGAAATGCTGTTCAGGGAAAAGTCCGCCCTGAGGGCAAGTTCCTTTCTTGAGATTTCTTTATATTCCCTGATTTTTTCAACGTTTTCCCAAAAGTTCATAATAAAATCGTAGCACAATTGTGTCTTTTGCTTGCGTAAAACACAAAAGTGTGATAATTTTTCTTTTGACACTATTGTGTTATTTAGTTTTTAAAACACAATTTTTATAGTGGACTTTATGAAATGCCCCCTTGACAAAAAATGGGGGGTAGAATAGGGTTTATGGAAAACACAGAGAGAAAGATTGTTATTGATTTTGAAACCTCAAGGCGTATTACGTCACTCAGGTTTTTGCTTGCGGTTTTTGTTGTATTTATTCACAATAATTTTACGGTGGAAAGCATTGCGGAGTCTGTTGCGCTTGGTGGTGCGGAGATTTTGTTTAACCAGAATGCGTTTGGCAGATGGGTGCAGCTTTTTATTTCTAGCGGAATTGCCCGATGTGCTGTACCGCTTTTCTTTTTATTTGCTGCGTATTTACAGGCTAGGAAAAACGATTCCTACGGTGTTCTGATTAAGAAAAAGGCTAAGTCACTTGTGTTGCCGTATTTTTTGTGGGTGGTCATTTACGGTTTTTATTCTGCCGGAGTGAAACTGATTGTTTTGAAATTTGCTCCGCAGTTTGTACAGCACCCGGAAAATACCGCTTTGAACTGGACTTTGCTTGACTGGGTGCATAAGATTTTCGGGTACAGTGCGGAAAAAGGTGCTGGCGAACTTCCGGGATTTGTCTATCAGTTCTGGTTTATCCGAGATCTTGTTATTCTTACGCTGATTTCTCCGGTCATTAACTTTTTTATGAAAAAGTTTCCTCGCGGATTTTTTTTGTTCGTGAGCATTCTTTTTATTGCCCCTGTAAATGTCTATTTCGTGCAGACACAGGCGCTTTTTTTCTATACAGCAGGTTTGTATTGGGGAACATTTGATTTTCCGCTGTTTGAAAAAATTGACAAAATACGCTGGGGCGAGGCTTCCGTTTTGTTTTTGATGTCCTTTTTTTCTGAGTGGACTTTCTGCGATGGAACTGGAAAATCTGCAATGTACTGGTGTGCGGTTTTGTGCGCGTGCGTTCTGTTTTTGAAACTTTCTGCGGTGATTGTGCACTCTGAAAAAGCGTTTAGCATACTGTCATATCTTTCAGCCTTTTCATTTTGGCTCTACGCAATCCATACACCAGTTTTAAACGAAATGCTGAAAAGAATCTGGCTGAAATTCTTTCCGATGAAAAATCCGTTTTTCTGCCTTGCTGAATATTTCGGCGTTACACTTCTTACCGTTGCAATCGGTACGGCGCTCGGCATTTTGCTGAAGAAAATCTGCCCTAAGTTCTTTGCGCTTTTAACCGGTGGAAGAGGGTAGCAGATTTTACTTCTGTTTCTGTAGAATAATTTTTTTCACAGGCGTGCTTATTTTAGGCAACGGCGGCAGTTTGCAGTTTTGAAAATTCAGGTTCAGAAAAAAAATTCTTTGCAAACTGCTGTTTTATTTTTGCTGTATTATTTCTGTGGATAGAGTTTTTCTATGATTTCTGTGGGAACTTCAAAATGCTGATAGTCTTTCAGCTCCTCCCAGCTTCCACCCCATTCAAATCCGCGTTCAGTAAAAAGCTTGTAGGCAAGATCATTTTCATCTATTTTATAGTCGAAATCCGCTGTCCTGTCTGTGTATGGAACAGCGGTTGCCGGCTCGATTACAAGCTCTCCGCCAATTTCTTTTACGAACGGATTGTAAAGAGGATTGATGTCCACTGCCATTCCAAGTCCGTGCTTTGAAACGCGCTTTGTGTGCGTAATGAATCTGAAGTTGAAGCAGGAAGAATTGTTTGCTCTCATTGACTTTTCATCGTCGGTATCGTATTCATCGATTAGAATCATTTTTTCAATCGGATAATCAGCGTTGTACAGTTCTCGGAAAATTTCCAGAAGGCTTTCTGCGATATATTTGTTGCAGACCATTTCGCCGTGGTGGGTTGTTCCGTCTTTTGATTTACAAAGTGCGTGGACATACCGCAGGTCGCTTACTGGAAGCGTGCAGTCGTCCTTGAATGATTTTCCCTTGATCCGCGTGAAGATGTCGCTTTTTCTAGTGAACTTTTCTATATAGAATCCGCTTGCTATTGCTGCCTGTGATTTTCTTTTTGAGATTGAACACAAAGCGATTGCACAGACGCAAAAAATAATTAAAACTGAAAAAATAATTACAGTAATCTTTTTCATGAAAACAGAGTATGTAATTGCGGATAAAAAGTCAATGAAATTTGTAGCATCAGTCTTTCAGTCCGCGTTCTTCCCAGTCGTGAAGGGCTTTCAGCTGTTCTTCCGTATGAAACCAGTGTTCGCTGTTTTCTACGGTGGTAAGGCGGCAGGCGTTTTTAACGCAGAACTGTTCGATTGTGTTTCTGGCGGTCAGATTGTCGTTTGTGCCGTACAGTATTTCGGACGGTCTGTTCCAGACAAGCGGATTTGAGCGCACCCACGAAAGATATTTCCACGAAAGAGTTTCGCCGAAGTCAGTTTCAATTTCTCCTTTTTGCTCAAGCATTGTTTCGGTAACGCCGGACTGCGCCATCATTCCAAGAATGAGCTGTTCCATATCCACAAGCGGAGAAACGAAAAGCGTTTTTCCCGGCTGTTCATTCTGAAGCGCATACATCGAAAAAAGCGCGCCTATGCTGTTTGCCCGCACGTGAACTTTTTTCCAGCGTGCAGAAAGTTCTTTGTATACCGCACGGATTTCCGGAACTGCCGTCCAGGGGACAAGTTTTTCCGCCTCGTTTTTGCGGCTTCCGTGTTCGGGCAAGTCAATTCCTGCTACCTGAAATCCTTTGGGAACGGCGCGCTCTGCAAAATCAAGGGCTTCTTCCTTGCATCCCATTTTTCCGTGAATGAATAAAAATCCCTCGTCCGTATCTGCTCCGGCAAGTACAGCCGGAATTCCTGCAATTTTTACATTCTGTATTTTCTGTGTACTCATATTTTAATTCCTGTGCAGAAATTTTCGGAAAATGTTTCCGTCTTTTTTCTGCTTTTCGCTTGTGGCGTGGCGGTCTGTGTAATTGCGAATCGACTGCGGCGTTCCTGCGACAAGCAGAATCATCTGGTCGTTAAGGACAAGATGAGGGTCTGATGCTGCCTTGATTTCATCGCTATCCTCCAGCCGTAAGCCGATTACGTTAAGACTGTATTTCTGGCGGAGCGAACTTTCTGCAAGCGTTTTTCCTTCAATTTCTTTGCGCACTTTTACTTCTGCAATCGCAAAATTTTCCGAAAACTGCATATAGTTGAACAGCGCGGAAGAAAGAAGCATCGGCGCAATGTGGACGGCGGCGTCATAATCCGGGTAGATGATTTTTGTTGCGCCGACAAGTTTTAGAATTTCGCCGTGCTCGTCAGAACGCGCCTTTACGATAATCTGCGGAACGCCGAGTTTTTTTAAGTGATTCGTAACAAGAATTGAAGTTTCAAGCTGACTTCCCAAATCAACGACTGCGGCATTCACGTCAGGCGGAATGACTTTTTCCAAAGTTGCCTCGCTTATTGCGTCCGTGATGTATGCGTTCGTCACCGAATTTTTATATTTTTCAACAATTTCCCTGTCTTTATCCAGAATGACAAGCTCCGTGTCCGTATCAAGCAATGCCTCAGTTACACTGCTCCCGAACGTTCCAAGCCCGATGACTGCAATAGTTACCATTTTGTATCCCTCGCGTTCCCTCGTATTGATAAATTGATAATATCATTCATGGGGGAAAAAGAAAAGGTTGGAGACGGGGGCGGTTGAAACGTCAGTAAGACTCATTTTTTTGTATGCAGATTTCATTTTTAATCGGTTACAATTTGTAACCGGTTGACTGCATTCTTCTTTTAGATGGTTTTTTAATACTTTCCAATAATTTCGTGCAGTCTGATAATTTTCACTTTCCGTCAGCACGGCGACAACATCAACAACAGAAAAAAAATTTCTTCTTTCTGTTCGTTCCAGACGGTGCGGATATTTTTGCTTTCATAAGCTTTTATCTTTTACTCTTCCATATTGATTTGAAAATTGACAATAAAAATATATAAGAATGTAAGGTTTAATGTACTGTGATTTAAAGGTAATTAGAGAAATTAATAAAAAATCCCCGAATTGTTTTATTCGGGGGAAAAGTTGTGAGTAGGAACTGTGTTTTAAACTGGCATAAAAATTTGATTGTAAATACTGATGTTTTGTTGATTATTGCTTTTTCAAAAAACAAAATTTATTGGCAGTATATTGAGGAATGTTCAGAAGATAGCAGTTGCAGTTTAAAAAGTCATCTGGCGGAGTTTCATCGATATTGAGTACTAGGCAAATGTCTGTTTCTTCATCACAATTTTCAATTAAATTCTCCTGATTATAAAAATAAACGTCTGCCCACAGTTTTGGAATTGAAAATCCGCATATTCTGTTTTTCGGAAAGAGATATGCAAGGCATATTGGAATGTGAGAATTTATATTCTGACTGAAAACAAATACTGTATTGTCAGAAAGATTATCTTTCATTGTTTCTGTGAATTCATTATATTTTTTTGAATAGTTCCATTCGGTTTTTAAATTGTATACTGCGTTTATTGTGAATAAAGATATTCCCAAAAGAAAAATAAAAAACAACCTTTTGTTTAGAAATTTGACAGAATAAAGATTGATTGTGATATAGAAAATCATAAAGACGATTGTCGGAACAGCATATCTTGAAATAAAAACTGGTCTGGTAACAAGAGAAATTACAGTTGCACAGATAATAAGGAGAAGTGGTGTAAGAAGGCAAATCAGGGAAAAAAGAGAACTTTCATCTTTTTTTATACAGTATTTTACATTTTTAATAAAAAAAACAACCACCATAAACATCATTACTATTTTTGCTACACCAAGAACTGGAATTACTGTAAATATGTACGAGATAAACGTTTTTAATGTGATTAGAGGAATCCAGTAATTCTCCGTAACCGCTGAAACCTGTTTTATTACAACAGAAATCCAGGGGAAATATAAGATAATTCCAATTAATGCGCTAAAGATTACATTTTTAACTTTCTTGTATTTTACAAAATAAAGAATGGAAGTCAGAATGAAATTGATTGCTAGTGTAACGGCTGTCCAATAATGGCAATACGCACCGCACACTGCTGAAATGACGTAAAACAAAAAATATCTGAACGAACCTTTTTTGATTATGTAATATGAAAAAATACAGCACAGCATACAGAATAGCATTGCCCAGGAATACATTCTTATTTCAACACCATATTGAAAAACCCCTGAAGTACAGACTAAAAGCAGATTGAATACTGTTGCATATACGCTTGAAAACTCTTTCGTAAAAAAGACAACAGAAACACACATAATGATAATTATAGGAATTACGGAAACAATTTTTGCAAGCACAACGGAATTCGGATTAAAAAGAAGTCCAGCCTTTAAAATCAAATAATATAGAGGAGGATGAACGTCCTGCGCTGTCAATGAAATCAAATCTTTTACAGAATGACGTGCAAGTCCTAACGAAAAAGTTTCGTCAAGCCAGACATCATTGCTTTGAAAAGCCTGTGCAATTAAAACGGCGGAAAAAACAACTGCAAACAGCCAGGATGCAATACTGTTTTTTATGAACGTATCTATTTTTGCAAATGATTGAAAGTGATTTTCAAACAATAAAGATAAAAGTATAAATGCTAAAATACAAAGAAACTGTACTTCCCACAAAATAAGTTTTTCTGACAAAATGTCCTGCCGTATTGTTTTTCCTGATATTCTATCTCCGAACATCATTATCAATTCTCTGATTTGTGGAACGAAAATCATTGTAGAAACAACCATAACGATAGAACACAAAATGATAGTTACTTTCTTAACGTTCTTATTTTTCTCATTTTCCATAATCTATTCTCCCTATAACAGCCTTTATGCCGGCAAAGCAGATTTATGGGAACCTCTAAAAACTTCAGTTTTTAGAGGTAACTTTAAAATGCGATGTTCTAAGTTGCGATATTATAGCGACTTAGAACTCGCCAGCACCTCGAAATAATCGACAAAGACGAGTTTTTTGAGGTGCCCTTATTTTTCTTCCTGAATGACATACAGCGGACGTTGTTTTACTTCTGTGTATATTTTGGAAATATATAGTCCGACTATTCCAAGCGCCGTCAGTTGCAGACCGGCAAAAAAGGTGATGAAACATACCAGACTTGCCCAGCCCTGAACAGGATCGCCGAAAATAATTCGTCTGATAATAATAAAAAGAATGAGGGCGAGCGATGCAAAAATCGAAACGACACCGACCACTGCCGAAAAAACAAGCGGTTTTGTAGAAAAGCCTATAATACCATCAATAGAATACAAAAAGAGTTTCCAGAATGACCATTTTGTTTTGCCAGCAACACGTTCAACATTTTCATAATCAAACCACTTTGTCTTAAATCCGACCCAGGGAAAAATTCCTTTTGTAAAACGGTTTCGTTCTGAAAGTGAAAGGACTGCATCCTTGAATTTTTTTGTCATCAGTCTGAAATCTCTTGCACCGTCAACTACAGGAACATTGCTGAGTTTTCCCATAATTTTGTAAAAACGTCGTGCAAAAAATGAGCGGACAGGCGGTTCGTTTTTTCTTGTAACACGCCGGGTTGCTGCACAGTCATAACCTTC
This sequence comes from Treponema sp., assembly GCF_051883275.1. Classification (GTDB taxonomy): domain Bacteria; phylum Spirochaetota; class Spirochaetia; order Treponematales; family Treponemataceae; genus Treponema_D. The sequence goes on from NZ_JBJETK010000020.1 coordinate 68,200, forward strand.
GTTTTGAATAGCAAAAAGCATTTCCGGCAAAAGTGACGGGGGATCCTGTAAATCTGCATCCATAACGGCAACATATTCACCGTCAGATTTTGAAAGTCCTGCAAACAAAGCGGCTTCCTTACCGAAATTGCGTGAAAAACTTAAATAGTGAACATTTTCATCTTTGTTAGAAATTTGCCGTAAAGCGTCGAGCGTTTTGTCAGAAGAGCCGTCATCAACAAAAACAAATTCAAACGATTCGATTTTTGATTTTTCGTTTTCACCGTTTTTCATTTTTTGAAGGATTTTTTTTGTTTCTTCATAAAAAAGAAAAACTGCTTCTTCTTCATTAAAACAGGGAACAACAATAGAAAGAGTTTTCATTTTCAGTTCTCCCATAAAAAGTCAAGAAGATTGTTTCAACAATCGATTGACTTTTTACGCTGCTCCGTAATGCAATGAGGGGCAGCAGTTGATAAGAAAGTTCGCAACGCGAACTTGTGAATAAAAACTTTGACGCTATTTAGGCAAAGTTTTTATTACACTCTCCTTGCCTTTTTTTTCTGATTTTTCCACAGGAGAAACTTTGAACACGAAAAGCCGCTGCCCTATGTAATTCAAAAATGTATACAGTACCATTCCCACAATAAGCGAGACATTTCCGCGAAACTGTTCAGTGTGCTCCGATAAAATTTTATAGATGATTTTTTGTGCAGCACCGTAAGCTACAAAATAACAGACAGCAAGATTTACTATAAACAGCAAAATCTGGACAGTATTCCTTTTGCTGTTTTTGAATACGAAAAATTTGCTTAGGAAAAAACTACATAATCCGCCTGCAATATAATTTCCGGCAGATGAAATCCAGTACGAAAGATGAGCAACGTTATATAAAATAAACATTACCAGAGATCCGACAATCGTATTGATAATTCCAGACAGAATAAATTTTAACAATTTTTCGTCAATTAGTGATAGGTACATAAGACAATACTCAATTCTTATAGACAATAGTCTATTTAGTATAGCAAATAATAACACTAATGTCTATTATTTGTGTTTAAAATAGACTTTTGTACTAGTGTATGTTTTATGAATTTCTGGGAAAATGTTGAATTTGAACTTGAAAAACAAGGTAAATATAAAAAAGAACTTGCGGCGGCTGTTGGGATAAATGCAAGCAATTTTGATAAAGGAAAGGCACGCAACAGCATTCCGTCTGCTGATAAGGCATTGAAAATTGCAGGATTTTTAGGTGTGCCTCTTGAAAATCTTCTGGAACTTAACAAAACTGCACCTTCTCAAAAAACAGGCGACCACACTTGTGTTTATGAACTTGAAAAAACATTGAACAGTTTAAGCGAAGAAGATGCAAGTCACCTTCTGTATATTGCAAAAAGGCTTGCTGATGTTAAATCTGTAAAAAAATAATATTTTTTGATGACTTTTCCCTGTCAGCTCAAATCGTTTAATAACAAAAAATCTTTTAATTTAATATGCCGTACAGTGCTGGTTGAATAGTCAAGTTCATCAGTTGTTATCAGGATTTTTTGAGAAAGATTGTCCAGATTTGCAAAGGCGCGGAATTCCCGTTCATAGGCTTTTTCATTCTGTACGCTGTAGGCAACCTGAATAAAGTATTTTTTTCCTTCTTTTTCTGCAACAAAATCTACTTCACGCTCTGAATCATTGAACACTTTTAAACTGTAATCCATAAAAAGAAGTTCGTTGTAAACTATGTTTTCAAGATTGTGATCTAAGTCATATCGTAAATCAGGACACCGTATGGAATTGAGTGCCACATCGGCATTATAAATTTTATTGTAATAGGAAAGTTCGTTTTTTGTTCTGGTAGAAAATGGTTTTATCATATCAATGCCGAACGCTTCTTCAATATAGCCGATGTAATTCGAAACTGTATGTACAGAGCATTTTTCATTATTTGAACTTAGAAAATCTGCGATAGATTTTGACGATACTATTCTTGAATTTGAGCGAAAAACAAAATTGCATACACTTCTAAAAAGTTTTTCTTTCTGAATGTCGTATCTCAGCATTATATCGTTGTGAATTATTGTTTCGTTTAAGTCAAAAAGATAATCTTTCATTGCTTCATTTTCAAATTCCAGCCGTTTGGGAAAACCGCCCCACACAAGATAGTCCGTAACTGATACATCTTTTTTTAATTCCTTTGAATACTCAAGAATTTCTTTATAAACGAAAGGTCTGATTCTAAAAGAAACATATCGTCCGCTTAATTCTTTTGTGAATTCTTTGGAAAGCAGTTTTGAATTTGAGCCTGTGATAAAAACAGAATTATTTTCAAGCCTTAAAGTTTTGCATGCTTCCTGCCAGTTTTCGAGATTTTGAATTTCATCAAGAAAAATATAACACTTGCCTTCTTTTTTGTGTGAATCTACATAAGCCAGAAGAGAATCTGCATCAGGAATTTGAGATTGAATACGGCGGTTTTCAAATTCCAAAAAGATGATGTTATCTGTTGATGCTGAAATTTCATCACGAACCTGTTGCAGAACAATAGATTTTCCGCATCTTCTGATTCCTGTAATAATTTTTATTAAATCAGACTCATAAAACGGACGGATTTTTTTAATATACTTTTCTCTGCGTACCATAAACTGACCTTGTATAAATTATACTGCAAGATTTGTATTGATACAAGCAAATCTTGCACCGCACTGCAAGATTTGCACGAACTTTGACAAATCTTGCAGTCTGTCTGCCACCGCCTTCCCTTACCCAATCAGCACGCTTTCTTTCGGGAAATCTGCGAGCGAGTCAAGCGGCTTTTCCTTGTGCAGGCTTCCGAGTGCGATGAAGGTAATGCCTGTTCTCCCTGCGAACATCAAAAGCATAACGAGGATTTTTCCTGCGGACGAGAGGGCGGCGGTTATTCCTTTTGAAAGTCCGACTGTGCCGAATGCGGAGGCGGCTTCAAAGAAGAGTTCTCCTGCGCTGAATGTTCCGGCTTTGAGCGAAGCGGATTCTGAGATGAGCAAAAGTGCGTACATCACGCAGAGAAGGCAAACTCCTTTTACGAATACGGCGAGTGCTTTTTCCGTTGACTCTTCGGCGATGTCGCGGCGGAAAACTGACGGAGCGTTTTTGTCTGAGGCGCGCTTGTAGGCAACGCAGACGAGAAGGAAGAGTGTTGTTGTTTTTAGTCCTCCTGCCATCGAGCCGGGACTTCCGCCTGTCAGCATTAATATAATAGAAGAAAATGTTGAAAGCGGTGAAAAATCTGCCTGCGAAACAGTTTCAAACCCTGCGGTGCGGAGCGTTACAGACTGAAAGAACGCGCAGTTGAGTGCCTTGAAAAAACTCATTCCGCAAAATGCGCCGTCTTTTTCTGCAAAAAAGAAAACGAGCGTTCCTGCCGTGATGAGTACAAAAGTCATAAGAAGAACGATTTTCGAGTGAAGGGTTAAAATGCACCTTGATTTTTTAGTGCACCGGCTTTTTGCCACGCCGATGACGTTTGCAATCACCATAAAGCCAAGTCCGCCTGCGATGATTAAAACAGAAAGCCAGAGGCAGATTGCGCCGTTCCCTGAAAACTGTGCAAGGCTGTCTGCGTACGGCGAAAATCCTGCGTTGCAGAATGCTGAAACGGAAAGAAAAATTGCGTAGAAAATCCAGTGACTTTCTCCTGCGGTTTTTAAAAGTGGTGCAAGAACTAGCGCTCCTGTCGCCTGAAACGCAAGAGTTGTAATCAGAATGACTTTTATAATCTGGCGTGATTCAACGGCGGAATCTTCCGTAAAATAGTCGCGGATAATGTTCCTGTTTAAAAGCGATATTTTTTTTGCAGAGAACACGAGGAACACAGTAAAAAACGAAACAAGCCCCAGTCCGCCTGCTTCAATCAAAATCAGAATGACGGCAAGGCCTGCTCCACTGTAAAGCCGCATATCAACTGTTGAAAGCCCCGTAACGCAGATTGCAGAAACTGTCGTAAAAAGCGAGTCGATTAGCGGAACAGTCATTCCGTTTTTATAGCAGAACGGAAGTGAAAGCAGCGCCGTGCCGATGATTGCCAGCGTAAAAAAATAAAGGAACAGCCGTACTTGAACCGATTTTATTCTGTGATGAAATCTCATAACGAATACAGTATATCAGCAGGCGGCAAAAACGAAAAGTAAAAGCTTTTAGAATTTAAGATGCATTATTCCAAATGATTTGAATTTTTTACTGTCCCTGGGATAGTGCCGCTCAGAAACACCGCAGACAGTTTCGTTGCTTGTGCTGTCGATAAAATATATTTCTCCGTCTTCTTCTTTGTTGTATAACGCGATATGAGTGATTTGCTCGGAGTCAGCTTCTCCCATAAAAATCAAATCGCCTGTTCTTGGCTTGCTCGTGGGAGTTGAATAATTCAACATTCCATAAGAAGTGCAGTCGTCGAAGCAAAGTAAAAACTTTGTGTCCTGAACAGCATACTGATAGCATCGCACCACAAGACCCGAGCAGTCAATTTTTATTGCTCGCAGTGCATCCTGTCCGCCCCATTCGTAGATTGTGTCGGAATCCTTGTATTTCACGGCATATTCGTACGCTTTTTGCGCAATGCTTTCGGGGCAGTCTGTTATTGTGTCAGGGGAATTTTCTTCATTCTTGCAGGAAGAAAAAGTCAGCGCGAAAATTAGAACAGCCGCCGTTTTTAGAATTGAATTCATATTCTGACTATATCCCATCTGCGGATAAAAATTCAATAAATGTTTTTTGAAAAATCGAAGTTATATTGTTCACAGGTTTTCTGAGTGTTATACTGAATTTTAGGAGAAAAAATGGAACTTTACACACAGCGTTTGATTTTGCGGCGGTGGAACGAAAGCGATGCTGAAAATTTATTTGAATACGCAAAAGACCCTGATGTAGGCCCGATTGCCGGGTGGCCGCCGCACAATAGTGTTTCGGAAAGTCTTGAAGTTATAAAAAACGTTTTGTGCGGTTCTGCGTGTTTTGCAATCTGCTTAAAGTCTGACAATCTTGCAATCGGCTGTATTGAACTGAAACTGAACGGAACTACTGATATGACTGACCGCGATGACGAATGTGAACTGGGATTCTGGCTCGGGAAAAAATTCTGGGGTCAGGGTTTTATGAGCGAAGCCGGTGCAGAAATTATTCGCTATGGTTTTGAAAATTTAAAGATGAATAAAATCTGGTGCGGCTATTACGACGGAAATCTAAAATCAAAGCGGGTTCAGCAAAAACTCGGATTTGTTTACCACAGCACTTGCAGTTCAGTCCCGGTTCCGCTGATGAACGAAACTCGAATAGGACATAAAAATGTTCTTACTAGAGAGCAGTGGGAAAAAAATTCCCTGTACAATCCTAATTAATCCCTTATAGAAAAAATTTCTCTTCTGCAATAAAATATTCCTATGAAACTTTTAATTATAATTGATATGCAGAACGATTTTATTGACGGTGCGCTTGGAACAAAAGAGGCAGTTGCGATTGTTCCTTTGGTTGCAGAAAAAATTGCTGAATACCGCGCTGCCGGAAATCCCGTCGTGTTTACGCGCGACACTCATCAGAAAAATTATCTTACAACGCAGGAAGGAAAAAATCTTCCTGTCGAACACTGCCTTGAAAATACGCACGGCTGGCAGATTTCAGACAAACTCGACACGGCTGACAGCAAGATTTTCAACAAGCAGACTTTCGGCTCGCTTGAACTTGCAGAATACGCCGCATCAATTCCTTCCCTTACAGAAATCGAAATCGCAGGACTTTGTACCGACATCTGCGTAATCAGCAACGCCTTCATTTTAAAAGCAAAACTCCCGGAAGTAAAAATCACCTGCGACAGTTCCCTCTGCGCCGGCGTCACCCCAGAAAGCCACCAGAACGCCCTCAACGCAATGAAGATGTGCCAGATTGAGGTGAGGGGATAAAAATTGAAAAAATTATGTTTTTGAATATATAATAATAGGAAAGTAAAAGCATTGGAAGAAATTGAGGTTATGGAGAAAAATGAAATGACATTGGATGAAGACACATTTAATAAAATTTATAATTCTTTTAATGAAAGATTTCCGATTGAAAAACTAGCAGAAATGAAACTTGATGAATATTCAAATCTGAAAAAAGATTCATTCTGTTATTGGGTTGAAACAAAAACAGTAGAATTAGGAAATATAAAAGGTTCAACATCCTATAAATTCGGAATTTATGAGTATAATCAAACACCAAGAAAAGATGGCGGATATTCCTCTGATGAAAAATATGCTTGGGTTTCAAAATATGGAAACACAGCGGAAAAAGTTTTTGATGTCATTCGTTCGAATATAATTAGAATTGCAAATTATTCAAGAGCTGGTGAATATGAAAAAATTGACGAAATAGATATTAGTGAAATGTTCAAATGGAAAGTTGCGTTTTTATATTCAGAAAAAAAATTGATAAACTGGTTCAGCAAGGAAGCTTTGATTGAATTTTCAAAATATTTTGGAAATCCTGCAGATGAAAAAAGTTCAACATCAGAACTTCAAAATTTTTTGATAAATAAAAAATCTGGAAAAACTCTTTTTGAATTTGATAAAATACTTCAGCAGATTTGGGATGATTACAAAGTTCGCAATCACATACAAGGAGCTTCCTCTATGACAAACGAAAAACTTACCGAATACAAAGAACTTCTTTTAGAGAACCACAACCTTATCCTGCACGGTGCGCCGGGAACGGGAAAAACTCATCTTGCAAAGGAGATTGCAGAAGCGATGAACGCGGAAGTCGGCTTCTGTCAGTTCCATCCGTCGTATGATTATACGGATTTTGTGGAAGGTCTGCGCCCGGTTTCTTCTGACGAGAGCGGTCAGATTTGTTTTAAAAGAATGGACGGTGTGTTCAAGGAATTTTGCAGGAAGGCATTGGAAAATTTAGAAGATAGTAAGAAAACGGTTATTCAAATTAAAAAGGAACTTTCTTGGAAAGATGAGATTATAAAATTTCTTGATGAAGCTATGGAGAATAAAACAAAGTATCAATTAAAAAATAATGGATTTGTTATTATTGAAAATTATCACGATGATATTATTGATATTTTACTTCCAAATAACGAGGCTCATAATTCAGATAAAATTCATATTTCAAAACTTTTGAAGATTTTGAATGCGGAACAAGAATTTGATAAGCCAATTGATATTGAAAAGTATTTAGGCGGTTACCATAGTGCAGAATATTCATATATACTTGCGATATATAAAGGCATAAAAGAAAAAAAGAAAAATATATCTGATTTAGATTTTGAGTCTGTTTCAAAAATCGAAAAGAAAAATTTTGTCTTTATCATCGATGAAATCAATCGCGGGGAACTTTCCAAGATTTTTGGGGAATTGTTTTTTTCAATCGATCCGGGATATAGAGGTTTGGACGAGAATGGAACGCCGAAAGGACTGGTGACAACACAGTATCAAAATCTTGTTGAAGATACTGATCCTTTTAAAAAAGGCTTTTTTGTTCCCGATAATGTTTACATCATCGGCACAATGAATGACATTGACCGTTCTGTTGAAAGTATGGATTTTGCTATGCGCCGACGGTTCCTTTTTAAGGAAGTTACGGCTGACGAAAGCGCCGAAAATATGAATCTTTCGGACGAAGCAACGGAAACAATGAAAAGAATAAATGACCAGATTTCACAAACTGAAGGTTTGGGCAGTGCCTATCATATCGGCGGTGCATATTTCCGTGATGTGATTGATTTTGAAAAACTGTGGAAATTGAAACTTTCTTCGCTTGTAAAAGAATATCTGCGCGGTCTGGACGATGATGGGGAAGCGAAATTCAAGAGTATTGAAAATGCCTATTTTAATCAAAGTCAGGACGATTTTGTGCAGGGAAATTAATGATAAAAAGACCGTATTCCTGCTTGTATTTTTCTTTATGTACGCTATAATGTACATAAATGGAGGTGAATTATGGATGCAATAAATGCAACAAAAGCTCGTGCAAATCTTTTTAAAATCATGGCTTTTGTAAATGAAAATTCCCAGCCTGTAACCCTTACGAATTCAAAGGGGAAAAATGCCGTTTTAATTGGAGAAGACGATTGGAATGCCATTCAAGAAACAATTTACCTCAATTCAGTTCCGGGAATGGCAGAGTCTTTGATAAAGGGAAAGAATACTCCTATTGAAAAATGTATTTCAGAAGAAGATTTTAAGTGGTAGCCGATGTATCTGATAAAATATTATAAACAGGCTCAGAAAGATGTAAAAAATCTGAAGGCTGCAAAATTAGATGCAAAGGCTAAAGAAATTATTGAAACACTGAAAGAAAATCCGCGGAAAAATCCTCCTCCGTACGAAGAACTTGTGGGTAATTTAGCAGGATTATATTCCAGAAGAATTAATATCAAGCATAGAATTGTCTACGAAATTATAGATGCAAAAATTACAGAAAACGAAATTGAATATGAAGGAATTGTAAAAATAATCAGAATGTGGACGCATTATGATAAAGTGAATTGAATGTGATTTTGCTTTGCGGCAAGGATAGGAGCCCCTGCGGAGCAGTCCACTGGACTGAGCGAAGCGAGGGAAGAGGATGAGCGGTAGCGAAGGGCGGATAGCGAGAGTTTGCATTGCAAACTCTTCACGAGAAATGCATTGCATTTCTCGCATTTTTGCGGAATGGAACGGAGTGGAATGGAGAAAAAAGCCGCCCGAATAAAAAAAGAAATTAGAGTTTTGAGTTATGAGCCTTGTTTTATTAAATGACAATTCAAATGAGGAAAAATCTCTTTCGGTGCAGGAGTGTAAAAATCTTGGGGAGATTGCTGGGAAAACTATCGATGAACTGAAAATTCTTGTGTTTCCTCCGTCGGCGGAAAAAACGGTCGACAAGATTGCGGATTCGGTCATTTTTTATATGAGTGAAAGCGGCGGAAAGGTTGTTCTTAAAACGGGAAACATTATGGGGTTTGTCGGCTGTGGCGGCACTGAAGTGAATATCTGTTCGCGGTTTACGGAAAACGGGAAGGGGGATTTTTTTCTGCACTATATGCTTGAAAAAGTCTGCCACATAAATATTGCGAAGTTAGAGAGTTCGAGGGTGAGGGACAGGATTTTTGATTTTCTTCCGTTTTTGTTCCCGAAGTATCTGTTTGACGCGCTTGGTCAGGGGCTTTACAAGGAATATCAGACGCACGAATACAACGATTCCAACGTTCGCGGTGTCATCGACATTAACAGGCATATCAGGCTGAATGTTCCGGCGAACGGAAAAATCGCTTACCGTGCCAGAGAATACAGTTATGACAATCCTGTTATGCAGCTTGTACGGCACACGATTGAGTATATGAGGGCGGACGGTCTTTTTAAATACATTCTTTCTTCGAGCGAAAAAATGAAGGAAGCTGTCGCTGTAATCGACAGTGCAACGCTGTCTTACAACCGTATGGAACGGAACAAAATTCTTTCCAAGACTGCAAAGGCTATCAAGTCGCCGTATTTTTTCAAGTACCGGAGTTTGCAGAAAATCTGCCGGATGATTTTGCTTCGGGAAAAAATCAAGTACGATTCTTCCGCAGACAAAATTTATGGAATTCTCTTTGACGGCGCCTGGCTTTGGGAAGAATATCTGGCGACGATTTTGAAGGATGTGGGGTATGTTCACGCGGAAAATAAAACCGACAAAAACCCAATCTACCTGTGGAGTGGAAACCCCCGATATCCTGATTTTTACAAAGGAAAACAAAATCCCAATTTCACATACGGCGATGAAATCCCTGAAGAAAACTGCATCCTTGACGCAAAGTACAAGCCGCTCGGCAATCATTCAGTCAGGCGTGAGGACGTACATCAAATTGTAACGTATATGCATATTCTTCCAGCAAAACGTGCAGGACTCATTTATCCGCACAAACCAAACGACGAGGATTTTTCCGCCGTGCCAAAATCATACACTGTCAAAGGAATGGGCGGAACGCTCAGTGTTTTCGGCGTGAAAATTCCGCAGAACGCAGAAAATTATCAGGATTTTAAGGCACAGATGAAGAGCGAGGAAGAGAGGCTGGTGAGGATTTTGTGAGCGGAAAATGTGTTTTTGCGACAGAAAAAGAAAAACTGCATTATCAGCAAAGAACAGTGATTTTTCTGTAGAAGTATGGTATATTTATAAAAGGAGGTCGAGCTATGCTGAGTCAAGAAATGACATCAAAAATTTCAAGCGTTCTTTCTGATATGGGCTGTACCGAAAGTTATATTTTTGGTTCTCAGGTTAACGGAAATGCTGACGAATATTCCGACATCGACATCGGCATAAAAGGACTTCCTCCACAGAAATTTTTTGCAACACATTCAATGCTTGAAGATGCCACCGGAAAAACAGTCGACTTGGTTGATTTTGACGAAAAGCCCCAGTTCTTTGCCCTTTTGCGTGATTTAGGAGAACTTCAGAAAATTGGATAAAACTGCAAAAGCAAAAATTGATTACGAAATTTCCCAAATAGATGAGTTAGTTGACAAGTCGCAGGTTCTTCTTTCGATGGTAAAAAACAAAGAACCCGATTTTATAGAAATTACGGCAATCGGAGGAATTCTTCATTCTTTTTATAACGGAATTGAAAACATTTTCGTGCTTATAGCAGAAACTCTGAATTTTGATTTCAGAACTTCTCCGCAGTGGCACAGAAATCTTATTGACTGTATGTTTTCACAGCCTGATTTTCTGCCCTATGATTTAAGGCTTTTGCTTACTGAATACATGGGCTTCCGCCATTTCTACCGCCACACTTACGGTTATACAATCAAATGGGAAAAATGCTCACACCTGTTTTTAGGTTTAACTGATTTCTGGCAGACCATAAAAAGTGCGGTCAGTAAATACATTGAAAAATGACTTTAGAACAGTTCACACAAATACCGCAAAAACAAACTTAATTTACCCCTCTCCCCTAAACCCTTTCCACCACCAGTAAAAATCACTACAATTTTTTTATATGATACTCAGCGTGTCGCGGCGAACTGACATTCCGGCTTTTTTCTCTGACTGGTTTTATAGAAGAATCGAAGAAGGTTTTTTTATGGTCAGAAATCCGATGAACGTTCATCAGGTGTCGAAAATTTCCGTTTCTCCGCAAAATGTCGAGTGCCTTGTTTTCTGGACAAAAAATCCCTCTGACGATTTTATTTTGAACTTAAAAAAACTGGACAGTATGGGCTATAACTATTATTTCCAGTTCACAATTTCATCTTATGCGCAGGACATAGAAAAAAACGTTCCGCATAAAAAAGCGATAATAGAAAAATTCATAAAACTTTCAGAACAAATCGGCAGGGAAAAAATTATCTGGCGCTACGACCCCATAATCCTGACAGAAAAATACAATATGGATTACCACAAAAAATATTTTGCCTGGATTGCCGAAAAACTGTGCAAATACACCGAAAAAGTCATAATCAGTTTCGTTGATTGCTATCCAAAAATCAAAAACAGGCTTGCGCCCGAACAGATTAGTGAATTGACCCAAGCTCAGATGCGAAATCTTGCAGAAAAACTCAAGGCGATTGCCCGAAAATATGACCTTATGATAGAATCCTGCTCGGAAAAAATAAGTCTTGACGACATTGGAATACCGCACGGACACTGCATAGACGGCGACTTGATAAACCGCATCTGCAAAAAAAACTTCGCCCACGCCAAAGACAAAACCCAGCGAAAAGAATGCGGCTGTGCCAGAAGCATAGATGTCGGCGCGTATAACACCTGTCTGCATAACTGCGCATATTGCTATGCCATAGAAAATTATAAATCCCCCTCGCACCCAAACCAAAATCCGTCCAGCCCCCTCTTGTGCTCCGAACTTACCGCCGCCGACAAAGTTACAGACAGACCAGTCCCGAAGTTGAAAGAGCAGGAAACCGAGTTGTTTTAGGAGAGCAAATCGGATCATCATAAAAATATTTTCAGGAATTTGGGGGTTCCGGCTAAAGCCGTCGGCGCTTCCGGGTTCCGCTACGCTCAGTCCTTCGGACCGGCAAAGCCGCCCTCCAGTGCCTAACCCGTTTTTAAAGAGAAAGTTCCACTGATAAAGTTCTGCGATTACAAACTGCTTTTAATTACTTTTTTGAGACATTAAAGTCAGGTTAAATCAGGCATCTTCCTCATCTTCAAACACAGGCACACCGCCCCAGACATTGTCCATATAGTTCTGGTCAAGCACTTTGTCTATGCGCACCTGCTTGTCTTCCAGGCTGAAAAGTTTTGTGCTGCCGTTTTCGTTTGTGTCGGCAATCCAGATTTCGTCCCGGCGGACAATGTCGTGGCTCATAATGCGGCTTTCGTGGGTGGTCGTGGCAAGCTGAATTCTTCTGTCTTTTGCGTTTGAAAAATACTTCTTTACAAATTGAATCGTAAGCTTAGGATGAAGGCTCCGGCTTATTTCATCCATTATATAGACCTTTTCTTTTTTGCTTATGAGAATTTCAAGAAGCTGAAAAAGCCGGTGCGTGCCGTCGCTTTCGCTTTCCATACTGAATTCGATTTTTTTTCTGCCTATGTTATGAACGAATTTCATAACATAAAAATGGAATGTATTGTCTTTTTCGAATGTAATTATAAAAATATTCTGCCTGTTTCTGATTACAGTTGAATAAAAATTTTCATTCGGCAGAAGGCTGTCTTTCTGCTGTTCATTCCGGGGCGGAAGATTTACAATCTGCATAAAGGGAGAAATCAGCGCCATTTCAAGATTAAGTTTCTGCTGTATGCGCAGATCAAGATTTTCAAAAACTTTTTCCTTGCTCACAGGCTCAAGCTTTATTTCCTCAATTCCAGTGTCAAATTCCTTTAGCAATTTAGAAAACTCGTCTTTGCAGACTTTGTAGCGCAAAAGCGAAGTTTCCTGAATAGGCTGGTCGGGGAAAATTACTTCAAGAGTGTCCTTGAACCAGAGGAATGCCTTTTGAAGGGGAGAGGCCTGTGGATTTGCATTGAAAAATCCGCCGGTGTTGTGGTTTATGCTGAACAGAAACGGAGCGCCGTTCATATCGAAAGAGCGGCTCAAAACCTCGATGTCGCTGTTTTTTCCCTTGACGGAATGATGAAAGACATACGGACTTTCTGAATTTTCCTTGTAAAAAAGTTTTGTGTGCCTGTTTCCGGAAATAGAAATCAGCTCTTCGTTCGTTATGACTCCCGTTGAAAATATAATTGATATTCTATACCTGAACAGTCTGTCGTCTGCAATGAATTCAATTTCAAAATCAGTAGGCCTGGTTTCGTTTTCGTCCTGAATCCTGCACCAGAGAATCGGCGCGCGCTGTGGAAGTTTTCCTGTAAGGATAAAATTGCGCAGGACTGAAACAGAGCGGATAAAGTTTGTCTTTCCGGCTCCGTTTTTTCCGTACATCGCAGAAAATTTTAAAAGGCTTTTGCCTGTGTTCTGGTCAGCAAGCAGGTGGTCAAGTTTTTTTGTTACGCGTCCGCTTTCCATAGAAAATGTAGTCTTCTGGTTAAAAGACAGAAAATTGGTGACGCTGAAATTAACTAACATTGATTTATCCGTAAAATTAAGTTTTACTCTCGTTTATACCGTACAGTATATGATTATTATCGGCAAATTGCAATAAAAACTTACATTTTCAGGTGAAAAAATCGAATAAAAATTTGACTTTAAAATATTCCTGTGATATATTCAAAGTATCAAAACAGGTGAAAATATCGAATGTTTTACCTAGTTTTGTTTTAGTAAGACTGAATTTTGCAGCCAAAAACAGCGCAAGTCTAATGTTCGTTGAAAATAGATTGCGCTGCCTGCTCCAAAGGGAATGCAAAACGGTCTGAGTTTTAATAGGAGGCACGAATATGGCAGTACCATTCGTTAGTAGAAAGCGGTTGAATCCGCGTAATTTGGAAGCAGAAGGCAGGTTTTATCCGGCTGCTGCTTATATCTCAGAAATCGGCGTGAACCAGCTTGCAGATGAAATCTCGCAAAGTACAACGCTCACGCCTACAGAAGTCATCGGCGTAATAAGGAGCTTTCTGATTACAGTTCCAAAGTATATGCTGATGGGCTACAAGGTGCGCCTGGACAGTTTCGGAATCTTCAAGCTCGGGCTTAAAACCGCCCCGGCCTGCAAAGGTCACGAAAAGGCAACTGAAGTTACAGCAAATGACATCGGCGGCGTAAAAGTTCTGTACACGCCGGATACAATGCTGAGCACAAAACTTGAAAAGCCTGAATATGTAAAGCTTGACGCCAGGTATCTGACAGACGAAGAAGAACCTGACAGTCAGGGCGAGTAAATGACGGTGTAAACAAAACTGAATAACGGGGTTTTGCTTACTTGAAAAAAAATCTGCTTTGCAGAAGGAAAACCGTTATGAATGAATTATCTGGGAGTTCCGGTGTTTTTTTGGCACGCCGGACTCCTTTTTTTATCCCGTTTTGTTTTCAAATTCATCCCGAATTTGCATCATTTTATCAAGATTAATCCCGCTTTTTAAGAAGATTCATCAAGATGAATTCCCCGCGTTTATCAAGATAAATGGGATAGATTCATCTTGATAAACCAGACACATTCATCAAGATAAACATCCGCCGTCATCTTGATGAATGTTTGGCGTCATCTTGATGGAGGGGTTGTGGGAATTGATGTTCCAAGAGGGTTTAGAAAAATATAAAAACAACAACTGGAAATAATATGTACAGATTTGCGCATTTACAGCCTGTAAATTTTTTCTGAAAGTTCGTCAATCAATTTTTTGTCGTGCGGGATGTGGCAGTACATAATTATTTTTACATCAAGGAGGATGCCGTAGATTTGGTTGTAAGGTTTTTCTGCCTGTTCAGAATCCTGTGGCAGGACATATTCTGCGGAAACAAAGCCGATGTTTTCAGGACTTTCATTATCAGCAGGCATTATGAAAGCATTGTAAATATTTCTGCTTTTTATAAAGGGGCGTACGTCTTCCGGTAATTTGCTTCGGATTTCAGTATTGTCAATATATTGAGCATAAGCCAGCTGCTTTACGACACTTGCACTGTCCGGCAGATGGTTCGGATTTTTTGTTGCACCGTACCGGTAATATTTTGAATCCAGAACAAAAATCTTTTGATTTTCGTTCCCGCGATTTGTAATCATGATTGTGTCAGGGCGGAGGGAATTCCTTTTTTCTGAGAAACTGAATGTCTTTGAGTTTTTAAACTTCCAGTAAACTTTCGGGTAGAATGAATCCTTGTCTTTTTCGCCATAAACTGAATCAACAAGCTGTTCCCAGACATGATGAAAATTGTCAGTTCCAAAAATAAAATTCTTTTTTTCTCCATTGGAATCCATTGAGTTTATGACATTGAGCATGTTCTTAAAAAGCAAAAGCTCGCTTTCGTTAAATGTTGAAGAAGCTTTTGTTTTTATGACAGCCGTAAACAGATTTTTGTTGAATGCAAGCGGACTTTTCTGCGGAATATAAGAACTGAAAAGATAGCCGATTTTTTCAAAACATTCGTGAACACAGAATTTGTGAATCAGCGTTATGAGTTCATTTTCGTTGTGATTCGAGTGATGCGTAACAAAATCAAGATAAACTGCGCTTCCATCTATAATCTGCGGGCGAATTTGTTTTATGGTACGCGCCCAGGAAATTTTTCCCGAAGTTGAACGCCTGTAAATCTGCTCTTTCTGTTGAAAATAGCCGTGATTCAAAAAATCATTGATGATGTAAAGATACGCGTGTATCGGAAAATCAACTTCTTTGGTGTTCAGAAATGCTGGATTACTGATGGCAGATTCCCTGCTTGTAAAGGTTGAAAGCACGCTGATTAAGTTAAGAATATCTCTGCGGACTTCCTTTTCGTCAGCCTTATTTGGCTTTCTGTAGCCTACAGGAAAATAAACTGAAAGCTTCCCGTCAATAAATCTAAGACCTACAAATTTATCTACCTGACCTTCTTCTTCGTTAAAAGAATTGTTGTCAAAATAAATGCAAAGGTCGTAAAGAGACTGTTTCTTGTTTTTTGTAAGATGCGTTGCTTCGTTTGCTTTCATAATCTATTTGTTCGGCTGGAACCATACGGACTTAAAACCTGTCATTCCGAACTCGTTTCGGAATCTCCTTCATTGGATGCTGAATCAAGTTCAGCATGACTATTGTCTGAATACTGCAATCCACAACTTTCACTGAATACATCAAAACCTTTTTCAAAGAATGCCTTTTGCAATTCCTCAAAATTTTTGATTTCTGCTCCAAAGATTTCCTGATGATAGAACTTAAACGCATCGTCCCAGAGATATTTAAGCACTTTGTTTGCAAAAGTGTCTTTTGAAATTACACCGTTTTCAGCCTTTACAAACCAGCAGCCGAGGCGCTTGTCTTCCATACTTGAAAGTCCGCTTTCGTTGGATTTTTCGCCGATTATGTTGTTTATTTGTTTCTGGAAATCTTCCCAAGTGATTTCTGTTCCTTCGATTTTTGCTTCCATCTGAAGTTTTCCATGTGCAATACCTTTTTCATCTTTTACGGTTTTATCAACCACATTTGGAACAAGTTCCATTTCCCATCTGCGCTGAAAAGCGTTGTCGAGCGTGAAGACATTTTGATCGCTTGTGTTCATTGTGGCGAGAAGTGAAAGGTTTGGGGGAAGGCGGAGAGATGTGTTTGTTGAAAAAACGATGTTTTCGCCAAGCGGTATTGGTTTGTTATCATGTTCTTCTGTGTAGGAATCAACTGAGTATTCAACTTTGCTTCGGATATAATTGTTGATGTAATCATTTTCAATAAAATACTTACTCCATCCAATACCGAATGTATTATTACCAATTGTTTCTTTATCGTTCTCAGATGTAATTCTATCAAGTAATTGGAAAATATCACCGAATATTGCTGCTGCGTTTCCACGATTTATTTCTTCGATAACAAGAAAGAATTTTTTTTCAGGATTATGCAAGGCTCTATAAAGAATTTTAGCAAACGGCCCTGGCTTAAATTCGTATTTAACATCGCCACCTTTTACACGAGGTAACACTTGTCCAACGAAATCTGCATTTGTGTATTCAGGATGAAAAACTACTCGGCAAGTTTGAAACTCCCTATCTTTATCATTGTCGATTTCTTTTTTGAGAGTATTATTTATTTCGTTTGATTTGCCAGAACCAGGAACTCCGTAGTAGATTTTTTGGGAGAAATTGGGAGTGTAGGAAAAATTTGCATTCTCACCATCTTCCGTGATAATGAAAGAGTGTCTCTCATTTGAATCGGGTTTTGTATATAATTGATTGAAAAAATCAAACTTGCTGTTTCCTGTTTTTACTACTTCTGCCAAGTAATCTTGTTTTGATTGTTTATATACTATGAACAAATCTCCGATTTCAATTCCGCCTTCATCATTTATGAGGTTGTAAACTTCTTTTCCAAATCTTGGGTCGTCGTTAAAAGAGTTGATATCAATTGCATATTTCTTTTCATAATTATTTATATGATGAAAAGTCAGATGTAAATTTCCCTCAAAAAAAATGTTTAAAGCTGGTTTTCCGATATTAATTTCGTGAGTTAAATCATGCTCTGTAGCAATTCTTCTGATGTAAATGAAGTTTGGCTCGCGTTTTCCCATCTCATTTCTCCTCTATTTCTTTATTTTTCTCGTTTATTAAAAATTCTCCCCATTGCTCTGCTATTGCTTTTGCAAAGCCCGGGAATGTTTTACTTCTTAAATTCCTTCTTTCTTCTGGTGTTTTTGCTTTCGTAAGTGCATCTGAATACCATTTTGGAAGTCTTTTTCCACTGCTGAGGGTTATCCATTCACCTTTACCAACCATTTTTGTTGGTTTTAACAATGGAAGGTTTTTCAACCAGAGACATGTTGTTTTTGACGCTTCATCACCAAAGAAATACGGTTGAACTATTTGCTCTGGTTTTCGCCATTGGGTGTTCATAATCCCAATCGGATTTTCTATAGCAATGTGTTCAATATCCGTTTCTGCAAGTGCAATAAAAAAGTTTTTACCGTCTTCTTGGTCTTTTCTGCGATTTGGAAAACGAGGGTGAGGTCTTCGCTGGTCATACGGCAAATCTTTATCTTCTGGGTGATAGTACCAACGTGCACCGCTTACTGCCAAAAATGTACATGGAGGATGAGCTACCATCAAATCCCATTTATCCTTGATGAAAGCTCTTTCTCCGTTTTGCAGAGTTCCACCTTTGTTTTTTATAATTTCAAAAACATCACAATTAAAATGCCATTCAGGATGCCCACCGCTGCATTGCAATAAATCACAGCTATAAGCGTTAAATCCAAGTTTTCTAAATTCTGAGCAGACTCTCTGACTTTCTTCACATGCAACAAGAATATTGAAATCTTGAGCAAGTCTTTTATTTACTTGCTTCATTTTTCAATTTCCTTATTGCTGATTACTTCATAGACTGTTTCTGCAATTGCCTTTGCAAAAAGTACAGGAACTGCATTTCCAATCATTTTGTAGTTATATGAATTAGAAGAAGGAAAGCTGTAATCCAGGGGAAACGACTGAAGTAATGCTGCTTCGCGAACTGTAATTGTCCTGAGCTGTTTTATATCAGGATGAATGAACATATAGCCGTCTTTGTATAAATGGGCAACTATTGTTGGTGACGGTTTATCCCATTCAAGATTTCTATATTTGATATGATTTGAAGAATGCCCTGTTATTTTTGTATAGAACGCTTTTTTCTCGTCTTGGGAAAAAGTGTTCATATTGTTTGAAAGCCATTCTTTAAATAACTTTTGATCTCTTAAACCGTGATAACGAGGTATGTGAAGATTTATTTTTTCACCAGAAACCTGATGATGAGAAATATGTGCATTACCGACTTTTGTGATTTCTCTTGAGGGGATTAAAGCCGGTAAGTTTCCAATGGCATCTCTAACAGTTTTATGTGGTGATGTAGTTTTGTTCTTTGTAAGGCAAGAATAAAAATCTTCAGGTAAGAGAGCAGAATTTGATTTTGTTCCAAAAATGATTATTCTGTTTCTTTTTTGAGGAACACCATAATCTTCTGCACAATAAACAGATTTTTTTAAAGTATCAGGAGTTCTAATTACATAACCGATTGCCTTGAATGCTTCGTATATGCGAATCCGTACAGGAATATCCCCGGGACAAGCCGTTAATAAACCCGGTACATTTTCAAACACAAATGCTTTTGGTTTAAAGTAATCAACGATTTTTACGAAACTTTCAAAAAGATAGTTTCTATAATCGTCTTTCATTCCGGTTGGCGACTGCGCTCTGCCTGCAATTGAATATGCCTGGCAAGGAGGCCCGCCTATAATAAGGTCTACGGTTTCATTCCCAATAAGACCTTTTAATCCGTGTTCAACTATTGATGCGTGGTTTTCTTTTTCGTATTTTTCTCTTGTTTCCTCTGACCAGGAACCGTTTATAAGTTCATCAGTTTTTTGAATGTCAAAACAAATTACTCGTTTTTCTGCTTCTTCTTCAGAATGTCCCCATTTCTCAACTAATCGTTTGCGGAGGGTATTTATCATTGGGGTTTCCCATTCAATATGGGCAAGAGCTTTATATTTTCCGCTTTGCAAGAAGCCTTCACTCAGACCACCGCAACCTGCAAATAGATCTATGAAATTTAATTTTTTCGGGGTCTTAGGGGGTAAGCAGCTTTGCTGCGTCCCCCTAGGAGAAGGGGTAGCGGAAGACGGTTCACCGGCTGGAGCGAGGGGAAGGCTTTCCCCTCCCTGCCACTTTAAACGGTCGTTTTTGGTGACGTTTTTTTCTTCTTCATTTATATTTTTAT
>NZ_JBJETK010000021.1:0-2644 GCF_051883275.1 Treponema sp.
CAGTATGAGTGAGAATGAAAGTCAAGCGATTTGACCTATCATTCAAAATGTGTTGACTTGCGGTGATTCTTTGTGCTTTCATGTGTTTTATTTCCTTTCTTTCGGTTCATAGATATTGTATCACATAAGGGGTTGTTTGTCAACCCCCTATTTTAATTGTCCTCTTGGCAGTAGTCGGTGTAGTCATCAGGCTTACATCCTTCGCCGTACATAGAGAAGAAATCACCACATTCTTCATAAGGGTTGCCGGGGATTTTACATAAGCAAAATTCCTCGTCCCCCTCAATAATTTCGCTGTCCTTATAGTACGGGCAATCCCATCCATTCACAGGACAATGGTAGTGTGCTCCACGTTGTGCCATTAATTTAGCCTCCTTTGTTTTTTGTGCCTTAATTATATCATACTATTTACTGGAAATCAATTGTCAAGATATACAAAATTGGGATAAATAATTTAGTTAGATTTTCAATAGAATTTACTTGACAAAATGGTAGGGATATGTTATAGCGAAAAATCCGGCCGCACTGACTGGGCGCGGCCGGCCCAAAATTTGAAGTCAAATCTGATATTTCAAGTCGGCAGCCACTGTGGGAGTTATATCAATGGCTCTCATAATTTCGCCAGGCTCAAAAAGCCGATTTTCTCCGGTTCTGATGTTCTGGCAAACCCACTGGTTTTTTCCACTGTCCCAATTACCTACGGAATAGATAACGCCATCTTTCAAAATCATTTTCATTAAAAGATCCTCCTTACATGGTGGCTATTGCGAAGAAAGCAAAAGCGAAAATAATACAGGCTGAAATAAAAGTTACCGCAATTCCATACAGGATTTTGTCCTTGAAACTCTTGCGGTTATCGACAGGACAGTCATCAAAGCCAAGGATGAACCGAGCCAGATTTCTACGTCTACGCCGGAACCATCTATAAAGATTTCTTTTGATTTTCATTTTTGCTTCCTCCTTTTCTTTTGTAATGATATTATATCACTGATTGGCAGATTTGTCAATACTTTGTTTTTGAATTTTCAACTCAATTTGAGCAAGTTCTTTCTCAATTTTGAGCAACTCTTTTTGAAGACGAGCCTTTTCTCCTTTCAGCCATTTGACCCGCCCAAGCAGGTATTCATTGCCATTCATTTTTTTTACCTCCATCCGAGATATTTTTCAATAGTATATCCATCGAAGTATCTTGTATAGTTCTGGCCGGGAATCTCGCAGAGCCACAGACCGCTTGTATCATCGTAATTAGCAATCATCATACGCAGGCCATAATCTGTGGTAAATTCCATTCCGCACCGCAGAACTTTCTTACCCTCGGTAGTGACCACCTTAACAGGGTTTCCGCATCCATCCCGCAGAACTCTCATTTTCTTTGCCATTTCTACCACTCCTTCTTCATCTTCTGGCGGTTATACCTCTTTTTGCTTTCGACCTTGCTTCCCCTCTTGCGGAAGTTCAGATAATCTTGAAGTTCCGCACCCTCTTTTTTGAGATATTCACGAGAATGCTTTTTCTGTTTCATTTATCTCACTCCTTTTGTTTTCTATAAATATTATAACATATTTTTATAATTTTGTCAATACCTAATTTTACAATTAGGTTTAGATTAGAGTGGGCGAGGTGGCCATCCCCGCCCACTGGATTTTATCGGTAAATGATGCACCGAATTACCGGATTTTTCTGTTGTTATTCTGTCTATTGGAGCAACAGTAAATGACTAACTAAATCTCCTCACTTGTTTCTGATTTCAGTCGCATTATAAATGACACCTTAAAATGTATGTCTATAACATGACTATACCAGTGGCATTTTTTTGAGTGAAACAAAACAAGAAACAAAGTTTGATAAAAAATTTAATCTTTTAGAATACATTCCCTTTTTAGATGGGAGGGGGTCGAGCCATACTAATCAGTTCCTTTCTTCTTTTGTACTCACATTATATCATGGATTTGGCAGTTTGTCAAGAACTTTTTTTAATTTCTATGATAACCGCTGAAATCCAGAATAATGGGCTTGTCTTTCAGATAACCGATATTGGAACGATGAAGGTCATTGATGCCATTTTCAATGACAAATTTACATAGGGCTTTACACTTCTTTTTACCATAGACAACGATAGCCATGCTTGCCCATGTCTCATCGAGGTCACGCCCTCTGGCAATACTGCAAAAGCAAGTATCCATTTTATCGATAATCACTCTTGAAGCAGTTCTTGTCTTATATTCATATTTATTTTCTTTGCTGGAGGGGGTGTTCAGAACAGAAAAATCAATCTTTTCCTGAACTACAAAGATTACGCCATTGACAATGCAGAGGACTTCGGTTTTAGGGAAAAACATTTCCAAGCCAGCCTTGATAGCTTTCTGATAAATCAGAACTTCATCATAGGCTTCATCGTAGTCCCCAACAGTAAGACAGGTGGTAGACCACTTAATAACAAAGTCGGCGTGCTTAGGAACAATACACAGTTTGCTTGCTCCATCATGTACCCGGTACTCAGGTTCAGAGTATCCCTTATTGGTAAGCATCTCCCTAACTTGTCGCCTACTGGTATTCTTAGTAATACCGAGGTTAGCCAGAAGTGCCTTGAAATCGTCTCTGGTAATCATCTTTATTCCTCCCTTGATTTTCTGTAATCATTATA